>CAYGSU010000001.1:0-37668 GCA_964352715.1 uncultured Flavobacteriaceae bacterium
CCGATGGCGACGCTTCGGATAAAGGATTTCGGGATAAGAGTGTCAAAGGAAACGGTCATCGTGAATGCCCCTGAAAAAGTGAAAGTGAACGGTTTGTTTTATTCGTTATGCCGCCCCACGCGGCGTGTTGGTTCTTCTTGTACGCGGGGTGCCGGCGGTTGGTTGTGATGGCCGTCACTTTTAATAATAATAACCTGTAATATTAAATTAAATTTAAACTGTATTTTATTTATTTTTATAATGGACCGATGACGGTTGGAGAAAGGTCAGTTTCCGGTTTGCGGTATTAACTGTCCGCCATTCAGAAAGACGGTGAGCCTTAAGGATGGTAGCGTGGTGGCATGAAAAAGCTTTGCTCGCTTCTCATTGTGGTGCTGCTGCATGCCGCGCCGGCCACCGCGCTGGCGCAGGAGGTGGTCGATCTGGAACTGGTGCTGGCGGTAGATGCCTCGGCAAGTGTGTCGAATGATGAATTCCGGCTGCAGATGGATGGTATCGCCGCCGCCTTCCGTGATCCGGGCGTCTGGAACGCCATCCGGTCCGGTCCGCTGAAACAGATCGGCGTTGCGCTGGTCATCTGGGCCGATGCCGACGGTATCAAGCCGATGACGGACTGGTTCGTGATAACGGGTCCGGAGGAGGCGGAAGCCTTCGCCCAGACGGTGGAACAGTTTCCCCGCGATATATTCGGCGGCACCGGCATCGGTGCAGGCATCCTGCATGCGATCGAGCGGATTCGGAACAATCACATTACCGCTGCGCGCCGCGTGGTTGATGTTTCCGGCGACGGCATGGAATCCGATACCAACAACTTTACCCAGATGGTTGACTTCGCGCGCCGGGCGGCGACGGAGGAAAAGATCACGGTGAATGGCCTGGCTATCCTCACGGATGAACCGAATCTCGATGACTGGTATCTGAAGAATGTGGCGACCGGGCTGGGCCGCTTCGTCATGGCGGCAAGCACGTTCGAGGATTTCGCCATCGCCATGAAGAAGAAACTGGTGCTGGAAATCCAGTATGTGCCGCCGGTGGTGCTGGCTGACTGAAGGGGCCTGCGCCGTCGAGAAGCCTTAATGCGCGGCGTTCCAGGTCGTGCCGATGCCGGCATCGACGACCAGCGGGGTCGACAGGGTGCGGGCCGGTGACGCCGCCCCTTCCATCACCTCTTTCACGACATCGCGGGTCTTTTCCACCAGATCGTCCGGACATTCGAAAATCAGCTCGTCGTGGATCTGTAACAGCATGCGACTGTCGGTCAGGTCGGCCTTTTCCAGCGCGGCTGGAATCCGGTTCATCGCCCGCTTGATGATGTCCGCCGCCGAGCCCTGGATCGGCGCGTTGATGGCGGCCCGTTCGGCCCCACCGCGCCGCATCGGGTTCTTGTCGTTGATGCTGTTCATGTGGATCTTGCGGCCGAACAGGGTTTCGACATAGCCGGTCTTGCGGCAGGACTCGATCGTGTCGTCCATGAATTTCTTGATGCCGGGAAACTTGTCGAAATAGGCGTCGATGAAATCCTTCGCATCGCTGCGCGACACACCGATCTGGTTCGCCAGACCGAAGGCGGAAATACCGTAGATGATGCCGAAATTGATCGCCTTGGCCTTGCGCCGGGTTTCCGGGTCCATCTCGTCCAGCGGCACGCCGAACACTTCCGATGCTGTCATGGCGTGAATATCCTGACCGTCCCTGAAGGCCTGTTTCAGCGCACCGATGTCGGCGATCTCGGCGACCAGCCGCAATTCGATCTGGCTGTAGTCGAGGCTGAGCAGCTTGTGCCCCGGAGTCGAAATGAAGGCGTCGCGGATCTTGCGGCCTTCTGCCGTGCGGATCGGAATGTTCTGCAGGTTCGGGTCGTTTGAGCTGAGCCGGCCGGTCTGTGCGCCGACCATCGAATAGGACGTGTGAACCCGTTTGGTTTCCGGGTTGGTCTTTTCGATCAGCGCTTCGGTATAGGTGCCGCGCAGCTTCGACAGCATGCGCCAGTCCAGCACGTCACGCACGACCGGGTGTTCCAGCGCCAGCGGCTCCAGCACGGATGAATCGGTGGAATAGCCGCCGGACTTGGTTTTCTTGCCGCCGGTCAGGCCCATTTCGCCGAACAGCACGTCGCCAAGCTGTTTCGGCGAGCCGACATTGAATTCGCGCCCGGCCTGTTTGTGGATTGTCTCTTCAAGCTCGGCCAGCCGTTTCGCGAAATCGGCGGACAGGTTTTTCAGCACCAGCGGGTCGACCGCAATACCGGCCTGTTCCATCGACGACAGAACGGAAATCAGCGGCCGCTCGATGGTCTCGTAAAAGGTCACCATCTTTTCCTGCAACAGCCGGGGCTTCAGCAGGCGGTGCAGGCGAAGCGTGATGTCGGCATCCTCGGCGGCGTAATCCAGCGCCTTGTCCAGCGGCACCTTGTCGAAGGTGACCTGGCTTTTGCCTTTGCCGGCGACATCCTCGAAATGGATGGTCTGGACGCCGAGATGCAACTCGGCCAGCTCGTCCATGCCATGGCCGTGCAACCCGGCATCCAGCACGAAAGACAATACCATCGTATCGTCAATCGGCGCGACGGCGATGCCTTCGCGGGCAAGCACCGTCAGATCGTATTTCAGATTGTGGCCGATTTTCAGCACGCCCGGCGATTCGAATAACGGCTTCAGCAGCGCAATGGCATCGTCGACCGACACCTGTTCCGGCGTTTCGGCGCCGGCATCCAGCAGGTCGCCGCTATCGCCGTCGGTGCCGTGCCGCAACGGGATGTAGCAGGCCTTGCCCGGTGCGGTCGCCATGCTGATGCCGACCAGCTTGGCGCGCATCGGGTCCAGCCCGGTGGTTTCGGTGTCGATGGCGATGTCGCCTGCAGTATAGGCATCCTCGATCCAGGCCTTCAGGCGATCCGTATCGGTGACCAGTTCGTACTCGGCGGTATCATCGCCCGGCTTGCCTGTGTCTTCCTCGCCGCCGCTGGCCTGGCCGGCATCGCCGTCGAGGCGGGAAATCAGCCGCTTGAATTCCATCTTGCGCAGGAAGACCAGCGCCTTTTCGGGGTCGAAGGTATCGCGTTTCAGGCTGGTCAGCGGAATCTCGACCGGCACGTCGTCGCGCAGGGTCACCAGCTGGCGCGAAATCCGCGCCATATCCGCGTTCTCGATCAGCGATTCCCGGCGTTTCGGCTGTTTGATGTTTTCCGCCCCGGCCAGCAGGGAATCGAGATCGCCGTATTCGTTGATCAGCTGGGCGGCGGTCTTGACGCCAATGCCCGGCACCCCCGGCACGTTATCGGTGGAATCGCCGGCCAGCGCCTGCACATCGATCACCCGGTTCGGAGCGACACCGAATTTTTCCAGCACCTCCGCCTCGCCGATGGTCTTGTTCTTCATCGGATCCCACATCGAAATGCCGTCATCGATCAACTGCATCAGGTCCTTGTCGGACGATACGATGGTAACTTCAGACCCTTGTGCGCGGGCCTGCCGCGCATAGGTGGCGATCAGATCGTCCGCCTCGAATCCCTCCATCGAGATACAGGGCAGGCTGAGCGCCTCGACGGCTTCATGGATCAACGGAAACTGCGGCACCAGCTCTTCCGGCGCATCCGGCCGGTGGCCCTTGTAGTCGGGATAGATGTCGTTGCGGAAATTCTTGCGTTTGGCATCGAAGATGACGGCAACGAAATCCGCATCGGTCTGTTCGAACAGGTTCAGCAACATCGAGGAGACGCCGAATACCGCATTGGTCGGCGTGCCGTCGGACCGGGTCATCGGCGGCAGTGCGAAAAAGGCCCGGAAAATATAAGCCGACCCGTCGACGAGATAGAGATGGCGCGGCGTTTCTTCTGTCATGAGGCGCGATCAGTGCCCCGCATGAAGTTTGGTGCCCGGTTTCAGCACGAAACGGCGGTCGCAATAGCCGCATTCAACCCAGCCGTCATCGTTGAGCTTCAAATAGACTTTCGGGTGGCCAAGCGCGCCGCCGCCGCCGTCGCAGGATACCCGCGCGGTCTCTACTTCAACGGTTTCCGGTGCATCGATCGTCGATTCGGCCATGTCGTTCTCCCAACCCTTTTCCGCTCCGCGCTTGCCTGTTGCGGCGTTGCGGTGATACCAGACGTCTGTGCGGATCGACGATCCGCGAAACCCATATCGAACCCTTACACAAAGATCGCCCCCATGTCAGCCGTTACCGAATCAGACCTGCCGGAAAATGCAATTGAAGTTTCCGGCCTGACCAAACGATATGCCGGGTCCGGAAAACAGCCGGCTAAACTGGCGCTTGACGATGTGTCGCTGAACATTCCGCGCGGCTCACTCTTTGGGCTGCTGGGGCCGAACGGCGCGGGAAAGTCGACCCTGATCAACATTCTGGCCGGCCTGGTCGTGAAGACAGCGGGAAAGGTGACGATCTGGGGCATGGACATCGACCGCGAACCGCGCGATTCCAAGGCCGCCATCGGCATCGTGCCGCAGGAACTGAACATCGATCCGTTCTTCACGCCGGGCGAAATGCTGAACGTGCAGGCGGGTCTCTACGGCGTGCCGAAGAAAGAAAGACGCACCGAGGAGATTCTTAAGACCATCGGTCTGCTGGACAAGCGCGACGCCTATGCACGCACTCTGTCTGGCGGCATGCGGCGGCGTCTTCTGATCGGCAAGGCGATGGTGCACAATCCGCCCATTCTGGTGCTTGATGAACCGACGGCGGGTGTCGATATCGAACTGCGGCAGCAGCTCTGGGAAAACGTCAGGGACCTGAACCGGCGCGGCGCGACGATCCTGCTGACAACCCATTATCTGGAAGAAGCGGAAGAATTGTGCGACCGCATCGCCATCATCAATCATGGCAAGGTGGTCGCCGACGACAAGACCAGTCGGCTGTTGGGCCGGCTGGATTCCAAGACACTGCGGATCACCTATACCGAACCGCTGGAAAAGCTGCCGAACTGCCTCAGCGACTACAATGCCGCGCTCGACGGAACCGGGGTGACGATCACCTATACGCCGTCGCAACAGACCGCCGGCGAAATCATCGCCGCTGCGCAATCGACCGGCCGGACCATCGTCGATATCTCGACCGAGGAAACCGATCTGGAGGATATCTTCCTGCAGCTCACCCGGCAGCCGCCCGCGGCCTGATATGCGCCGGCTTGCAAGCCTTGCCGCTCTGATTGTCTGTCTTGCTGCTGCTGCCTGCGCCCCGCGCCTGCAGCAACCGGGCCTTTCCGCGCAACAGCCGGCTCTTGAAACCGGCGGTGACCAGCCTGCCTTGGTTATGGATGACGGCGTGCGTCTGCCGGTTCGCGTCTGGCGGCCGGACGGTCCGGTGCGGGCGGTCATTCTGGCGGTGCATGGCTTCAACCTGTATTCGCGAATTTTCGAGGAGCCGGCTGAGAAGTGGGCCGAAAGCGGCATCCTGACTCTCGCCTATGATCAGCGCGGATTCGGCAATACGCCGGAACGGGGGATCTGGCCGGGCGTCGACCGCATGACCCGGGACCTGACAGAGGCGGCTGCGCTGGTGCGGCGGCGCTATCCTGATGTGCCGCTGGTTCTGCTGGGTGACAGCATGGGCGGCGCGGTCGTGCTGGCGGCGAATGCATCACCCGATCCGCCGGATGCCGATGGTCTTGTTCTGGTCGCACCTGCCGTCTGGGGCCGGGAGGCGATGCCGTTCTACCAGACCGCAAGCCTGTGGTTTTTCGCCCATACGCTGCCGTGGCTGGAAGTGACCGGACAGAATTTTCGCCGCATTCCGACCGATAACATCGCCCTGCTGCGGGAGCTGGGGCAGGATCCGCTGGTGATCTTTCGCACCCGCATCGATGTTTTGTGGGGGCTGGTCAATCTGATGGATGCGGGTCGCGCGGCGGTGCCCGCCATCGACCGCCCCACCCTTGTCCTGTACGGCGAGAACGAGGACATTCTGCCCGAATCGGCATGGAAGGGGGCCTTCGATTCCCTGCCCGAAAGCGACGACATCAGGCTGGTCGTCTACCCTGACGGGTTCCACATGCTGCTCCATGATCTTGAAGCCGTCGATGTAATCGACGACATTACCGCTTTCACCCTTACCCGGAAGGCACCTTCCCGTGAATGATCTTCGATTAAGCGTCTGGCAGTTCGTGCGGTTGATGGTGCAGGTGGATGAAACCCTGGCCGCAAGGCCGAATCCTGCCGTGGAGGAAATCAAGACGACCTGGGACGATATCTGGCTGGATATCGATGCGAGGCTCGAGGAGCTGGGCCGCAAGGACCCGGACGGGTTCGCGACCATGATGATGGATCAGGAAGTCGTGCTGACCGGCATGACGCCGGCGCTGCAAACCGCCATTGCGGGCGAGCTGGCGCAGGTCGTGCGCACCATGCAGACCGCCCGGCGGTCAACCAAGGACCAGCAGGCGAAGGACGACCTGACCTTTGAAATTCAGGAGCTGAATGATGTGCTGACTGCGCTGGGTCAAAAGCGCCAGTAGGACGCCGAAGCCCCTTTGCGATCAGCGGGGTTCCATGCCAAACTTGGCAATCGAAGGTTTCACCAACAAAAAAACAACGGGAGACATCAATGGGTAAGGTAGCAATTGTAACAGGCGGAACACGCGGCATCGGGGCGGCAATCAGCACCGGCCTGAAGAATGCCGGCTATACCGTCGCCGCGAACTATGCGGGCAATGACGAGGCGGCGAAGAAATTCAGCGATGAAACCGGTATCGCGGTCTACAAGTTCGACGTGTCGGATTTCGATGCCTGCCAGACTGCGGTGGGGCAGATTGTTTCCGATCTCGGCCCCGTCGATATCCTGGTCAACAATGCGGGCATCACCCGCGACGGCACGATGCACCGGATGACCTCGGAACAGTGGCAATCGGTCATCGATACCAATCTCGGGTCCTGCTTCAACATGTCGCGCGCCGTCATCGAGGGCATGCGCGACCGCAGCTTCGGGCGGATCGTCAATATCGGGTCGGTCAACGGTCAGGCCGGTCAGTACGGCCAGGTCAACTACGCGGCGGCGAAATCGGGCATTCACGGCTTCACCAAGGCGCTGGCGCAGGAGGGTGCTGCCAAGGGCATCACGGTCAACGCCATCGCGCCGGGCTATATCGACACCGACATGGTGCGCGCCGTGCCGCCGAACGTGCTTGAAAAAATCATCGCCCGCATTCCGGTCGGCCGTCTCGGCAAGGCCGAGGAAATCGCGCGGACGGTTCTGTTTCTGGTGTCCGATGACGGCGGCTTCATCACCGGGTCGACCCTGTCGGTCAACGGCGGCCAGCACATGTATTAACGTCAGGTTTAAATACGAACAGCGACGGACCCGGTCCTCCGGTCCGGCCGATCCCCGCGACCTGTGCGCGGATCGGCGGGCCTGAGGGCCGGTCGCGTTTTGGATGCCATTCGGATGTCAAATCGAGATTTTCCTGCGACCCCTGTGATCGGCGTCGGCGTGGTGGTGCTGAACGGCGACGCGGTGCTGCTGATCCGCCGTGGCAAGCCGCCCCGGCAGGGCGAATGGAGCCTTCCCGGCGGTGCGCAGGAACTCGGCGAAACCGTGCGCCAGACAGCGGTGCGGGAAGTGCGCGAGGAAACCGGTATTGAAATCGCCGATCTGGCGCTGCTTGATGTGATCGATCTGATATCCTCGCAACGGGACGGGCCGGTGCAGCAACATTACACCCTGATCGACTTTCAGGCGGTCTATGCCGGTGGCGTCGTTAGCGCCGGCACCGATGCCGCCGATGCGCAGTGGTGGCCGGTCGACGAAGCAATTTCCCTTGTAAACTGGGCCGAAACCAAAAGGGTGATCCGGCTTGCCCATGACCGGCAGACCGCACCGTCATGACCGACCAGAAGCGCCGGTTCAAGGAAGTGTTTCCAAGGCCGCCGCAGGCCTATGTACTGGCGTTGGGCGGGCTGGTCTTTCCTCTTCTTGCGCTGTTCGCACCGGCGCAGTTCGCCGCCACCCTGCTTGTTCTCGGCACACTGGCCCTGGTGCTGAACCCGGTCACCGGCTTCTGGCCGCTGAAAACCCAGCCCTATCTTCTGCCGCTGGGCTTTCTGCTGTGTTTCGGATTTCTGTCCGGCCTTTGGGCGGTGGATGGTGCGGAAACGGCTGAGCGCGCGGGCCGCCTGCTGGCGTTTCTGGCCGCCGGCACCCTGTTGCTGACCCATGCGCGCGAACTGTCGCGTCGTGAAAAAACATTCGTCTGCCGCGCGCTGACGATCGGATTTGCGATTCTGCTGGCGCTGTATGTCGAAGAACGGCTGTCCGGCAAATGGCTGATGCATCAGACCCGCAATGTCGATGATTACGGGGCCTATGCCATTCTCAACCAGCCGGGTGTGCTGCTGGCGCTGCTGAGCTGGCCGGTCGGCGCGTTCCTGTGGTCGCGTGGCCGGCGCGGTCTGGCCTGTGCGGTGTTTGTTGCGACTCCGCTGGTAATGATCGGCGAAGCGGGAAGCGCATCGTTGCTGGCGCTGGCCGTCGGCTGGCTGATCGCCCTGCCGACGCTGCTGATGCCGTTGGTCATGCGGAGTGTCGTGTCTGCCGGTATCATTGCCGCCGCCATCGTTCTGCCGATCGCCGCCGGCAGCCCGGCCGTGTTTGAAAAGGCCTACCGGGCGCTTGGCCCGGTGGCGTATAGCGAAAAGCACCGGCTGGTGATGTGGCGATTCGCCGGCGACAGGATCGCCGAACGGCCTTTGCTCGGCTGGGGGCTGGACAGTTCCCGCGTGATGCCGGGCGGCGACCAGCTTGTGGTCGATTATCCCGATATGCAGAGGTTTTCCTTCGATACCGAAAAAACCCGATCGGCGATGGCTGATTCCACGGTGCTGCAGTTGCATCCGCATAATGCACTTCTGCAGGTGCAATTGGAACTCGGCCTCGGCGGTTTGGTGGCGATGACTGTGTTTCTGGTGCTGGCCGTGTTCGCCGCCACCGCGAATGGCCCGCCGGTCATCCGGGCCTGCCGGCTTGCGCTGCTGGTCAGCGCGGTGACCATTGCCTGCATCAGTTTCGGCCTGTGGCAGAGCTGGTGGGTTTCCTCGCTGTTTCTGCTGTCGGCCTTCGCCGCGGCCTTGCCGGGTGTTTCGGCGCGCGAGCGGGCAACCCGCGAGGTGCCGGAAAATTCCGTCGTCAATCCGCCGAAGGAAACCGACGAAGAGGATACTGTTTCGTGACTGCTGCAAAAGGATCAACCACGCCATGACCCCTTCTCTCGTCATTTTCGACCTCGACGGCGTGCTGGTTGACAGCGAATGGTTGTTGGCCACGGTCTGGTCGACAATGTTGCAGGACCACAACATCTTAATTCCGCCAGACGTGCTGATCGAACGGTTCGCCGGCAAGACCGATGGCAGCATGGCCGATGTCATCGCCCGGGAAACCGGCACCATTCCAGCCAGCGCGATGCTTGACTTTGTGCGCGATGCGGCCCGCGCCGCCCTGTCGTCCGAGCTCAAACCCGTGCCCGGCGCAGCGGAACTGCTGGCTGCCCTGCCCTATGCGTCCTGTGTCTGTTCAAATTCGGCATCCGACCGGGTCAGGCGATCGCTGACCGTGACCGATCTGATCGGGCGGTTCGACGATGCGCGTCTGTTCAGCGCCGATCAGGTCGCGCGGGCAAAACCGCATCCCGATCTGCATCTGCATGCCCTTAGCGAAACCGGCGTCGCGGCGGCGGATGCCGTGGTGATCGAAGACAGCCCGACCGGCATCGAGGCGGCCGGGCTGGCAGGCATCGTTTCCATCGGGTTTCTCGGTGCCTCGCATCTTTCAGAGGGCCATGGCGATATTTTGCGCAAGGCGGGGGCTGCGGCCATTGTCGAGACCCATGACGATCTGATCGCCGCAATCGCCGCTTTGTAAGAAGGACGGTCTTGCCGACAGGCTTCTAACTTGCCACAACAGATTTCGCCTGACCCCCGATACCGGAGTTTTCTTTTCATGTCGCCCCTGCTCAAAGCGCCGCTGCGCGATTCCGTCACCAGCATCGAACGGCAACAGATTCTGGCTGTGGCGGAAGTCGGCCTCGGCGACCCGTCGGTCATCCCGATGTGGTATGGCGAATCCGATCTGACGACACCGCCCTTCATCTGCGATGTCGTCGGCAAGCAGCTGACCAGGGGCGATACGTTCTACACCCACAAGCGCGGCACCAGACCGCTGCTCGGCGCGCTGAAAACCTATCTTGATGATCTCTATGGCGTGGATCTCGATCCGGAACGGATCTCGGTCACCTCGTCGGGCATGTCGGCGATCATGCTGTGCCTGCAATGCATCATCGACGCCGGCGACAATGGTGTCGTCGTCAACCCGGTCTGGCCGAATGCGCAATCGGCGATCCGGTCACTTGGCGGGTCGGTGCGGTTCGCATCGCTGACCGCCGATGAAGGCGTCTGGTCGCTCGACCTGAACCGGATCTACGATCTGTGCGACGAGAAAACCAAAGTGGTGTTCGTCAATTCGCCCAGCAACCCGACGGGCTGGGTGATGCCGGATGAACAGATCGTCGACCTGCTGGCCTTCTGCCGCGAAAAAGGCATCTGGCTGATCGCCGACGAAGTCTATCACCGGATGGTGTATGACGGCCGCGCCGCGCCGTCCTTCATCACCCATGCGCGTGACGATGACCCGGTGCTGATCATCAACAGTTTTTCCAAGGCGTGGGCAATGACCGGGTGGCGGATCGGCTGGCTGGTTCACCCGGTCGGGCTGGGCGATGTGCTGGGCAACATGATCGAATTCAACTATTCCTGCGTACCGCCTTTTCTTCAGGAAGCGGCCGCGACGGCCTTGCGCGACGGCGAGGATTTCGTGACGGAAATGGTGGATTACTGCCGGCAGGGGCGCGATATCGTGACCCAGGCTTTCGCCAACATCCCGCAGATTGTGGATTATGCGCCGCCGACGGCCTCCTTCTACGGTTTCTTCCGCATCGACGGGCAGAAGGACAGTCTGCCGTTCGCGCAAAATCTTGTGCGCACCGCGAAGATCGGCATCGCGCCGGGCACTGCGTTCGGCCCTGGTGCGGAAGACTGGTACCGGCTGTGTTTCGCGCTGAAACCGGAAAGGCTGGTCGAGGCGATGGACCGGCTGCGCAAAGCGCTCGCGTAGGATCACAGGCATGACGACGACAGCACCTTCCGGCCTGCGCAGCGATGCCATTCTCGACCGGTTGATGCATCTGCATCCCAAGGTCATCGACCTCAGCCTGGGCCGTACGCTCGACCTGCTGGAAAAACTCGGCCGCCCGCAAGACCGCCTGCCGCCGGTCGTGCATGTCGCCGGCACCAACGGCAAGGGGTCGACGCTTGCCTTCACCCGTGCCGTCGCCGAGGCGGCAGGCTACAAGGTGCATGCCTATACTTCGCCGCATCTGGTGCGGTTCGCCGAACGCATCCGGCTGGCCGGTGAGCAGATTTCGGAAGATGCGTTGAGCGCGCTGCTGGAGGAATGCGAACACGCGAACGCCGCCGAACCGATCACGTTTTTCGAAATCACCACCTGTGCGGCAATGAAGGCCTTTTCCGAAACCCCGGCTGATCTGCTGCTGCTGGAAGTCGGCCTTGGCGGGCGGATGGATGCGACCAACGTTGTGCCGAAACCGGCCTGCACAGCGATCACGCCGGTCTCGATGGACCACATGCAGTATCTCGGCCCGACGCTGGAAGCCATCGCCGGCGAAAAGGCGGCGATCCAGAAACAGGGTGTGCCTTCCATCGTCGCACCGCAGGACCCGGTGGCGATGGCCGTGATCGAACGTGAAGCCGCCCGCGTCGGCGCACCGCTGACCCTGGCCGCCCCCGTGCCGGACGATACGGTTCTGTCGCTGCCCGGCCGTCACCAGCGAATCAATGCCGGTACGGCCGATGCGATCCTCACGGCGTTACAGGTCGACGGATCATTCCGGTTCGATCAGGCCGCCCGTCGGCAGGGCTTTTCCGCTGCCGTCTGGCCGGCGCGGCTGCAACGGTTGACCAGAGGCCCGATCACCGATGCGCTGGGGCCGGGCTGGGAAATCTGGCTCGATGGCGGTCATAATGAAGCCGCAGGCGAAGTGCTGGCCGATATGGCGTCGGGCTGGCGCGCGGCGGAATCGGACCGTCCGCTCTATGCCATCGCGGCGATGCTGAACACCAAGGAGCCAACGGATTTTCTGGCCCATCTGCGGCCCTATCTGGCCGGGCTTCAGGCGGTTGATATTCCCGGCACCGATGCCGCCCTGCCGCCGGACGATCTGGTCGGTTTTGCGAGAGGGCTTGGCATACAAGCCGAGACAGCGGCCTCGATAGACCGGGCTGTTGCCGCCCTGCCAAAAGACAAGCCGGGCCGTCTGCTGATTACGGGGTCGCTGTATCTTGCCGGACTTGTGCTTGCTCGGAACGGCTGAAAATACCGCGCGACAGGAACACTTCAACCAGACCGGCCAGAACGATCAGGCTGCAGCCAACCGCTTCGCGCCACCCGAACGGTTCGTCAGCGAACAGCGCGGCCGAGATTGCGCCGACCACAAGTTCCGACAGGATCAGGATGGAAAACAGCCCGGCGCCGATCCGGCTTGGTGACAGGATCAGCATCGTATTGCTGGGGATGAGAAATAGTACCGATAACAGCAGTAACAGCGGGAAACTGGCGATCCAGGCGTCAAGTACCGGGATCGGCCCCAGCACCCCGCTCAACAACGGAAACTGTGCGACCGCCACCAGCAGGCCATAGAAGAAATACGACCATTGCAGCGGAAACAGACCTTCCGGCTGGATGAACTGGCTGCGGGCCGCCCCCGCCGCCATCATGATACCGGACGCGACGGCAAGCCAGTCACCCAGATTTTGCGGCAGCGGCAACCCGCCGTCGGCTCCCAGAACAACCCAGGCGCCGCCCAGACCGAGCATCAGACTGGCGAGCCGCGCCATGCCGGGCCGCGTTCTGAGAAAAGCCAGCTCGAACAGGGTTGCCCAGATCGGCGTCAGGTAGAAAAACACCATAACGCGCACCACGTCGGTCAGCAAAAACGCGTTGGAATAACACACGATACCGCCGCCGATCAGCAGACCGACAGAAGGGACGTTGAAACCGATCGGCAGCTTCTTTATGGCGCGATAGACGACGATTGGGCTGAACAGCGCGACGCATAAACCATATTGGGCAATGGTTGCCCAGGCGCCGGTTAAACCGGCATCGAACAACGCCCTTTGCGGCAGCCAGTAGACGCCCCAGGCACCGGCAGCGATAGCGACGCCGATACTGATGAGGGCGTGATGAGGGTGCTTCTGAAGCGGCATTTTTTCACTGTGCCAGAGGGTGTGCCTTGTTGACCAGTGCTTTCAGCCGCTCGTCCAGAACATGTGTGTAGATCTGTGTCGTGGAAATATCGGCATGGCCCAGAATCTGCTGCACGGCGCGCAAATCCGCCCCGTGCGCCAGAAGGTGGCTGGCGAAGGCATGCCGCAGAACATGCGGGCTGACCTTCTTCGCATCGATGTTTGCAGCCAGGGCAAGTTCCTTCAGAATCTGGCCCATACGCTGTCGCGATACATGCCCTTCCTTGCCTCGGGACGGAAAAAGATACGGGCTTTCCGATTCAGGGGGAATGAAACGGTCGCGGATTTTCAGATAGGCCAGCACAGCGTCGCGCGCCATATCGGAAACCGGCACCAGCCGTTCCCGGCCCCCCTTGCCCTTGATCAGCAGGAATTCCGGATCGCGCAGCACCGCAGTCAGCGGCATCGATACCAGTTCCGACACCCGAAGCCCGGTGGCATATAACAATTCGATCAGACAGACGGTTCTGACGCCATCAATGCCCTTGCCGGTTCTGGCCGCAATCAGCAGGGCGTCAACCTCGTCTTCCGACAGGATCTTCGGCAGCGGACGGCCCCGGCGCGGCGTATCGAGCGACACCGTCGGGTCGTCCGGGCGCACCCCTTCGCCGAACAGGAATCGGTAGAACTGCCGCAAGGCAGACAGCCGCCGGGCGACGGTGGTTTCCTTGGTGCCGGTCGCCGACAGGGCCTGAAGATAGGCGCGGCAATCGTCTGAACCGGCGGTTTCCACCTCTTTGTTCCGGGCGTTCAGAAAGCGCAGAAATTCGACAAGATCGCGGCGATAGGCTTCAATCGTGTTCTTCGCTGCGCCGCGCTCGGCGGCCAGCATTTCAAGAAAGCTCTCCAGAAACCGGCTGCCGTTCATGACCCCGCTGCTTTTCCAGGTTCAGGCATTGGCATGGTGAAATCGCATCAGTAACGCGCCGCCATGGCGTCGCCGGCAATCGCCCGCGCCAGACCATCCTGACCGATGTCGCGCAGCAGGGCGATGGTATCGGTCAGCACACCGGCATCGACCCGCGCCAGATCGCCAGCCCCCAGCGCAATTACCGTCAGTGCTGCGGTTGCGCCCAGCCGGCCTTCGGTAACGGCCGTCCGCAGCGCCTTGACGACGGCAGGATCGGCGGTCCAGTCCAGACCCACCGACGGCTCTGCCAGGGCCAGATCCCACGCCGTCTGCGGAATGAAGACGCCGAGTGAATCAAGCACCGCCAGCACGAAAGAAACCCCGCGCTCGGCGCGGTCCGGCTCGGTCTTGCGCATATGTGCAACCCAGCGCAGGGCGGCGTCGCGGCCCAGCCTGTTCGCTGCCGAATCACCGGCCGCCGCTGCATAGGGCCACAGCATCAGCGCGGCTTCGTCGTAAACTGTATTCTGCAGGCCTTCCGTGCGCAGCAGTTCGAACCACGGCCGCGCCTGATCCGCCCGGCCCGCGCGGTACAGCATCGTGGCGGCATCCTCGGCAAACCAGATCAACCCGCGATCAACCGGGATATTGGCCACCATCGGCGTCAGCACGGTTTCCAGCAGGCGGCGGTGGTCGGCCTCCTCGGCCAGGATCATCGCGCCGCCGATTACTTCCGCCCGGGTTACCGGCGATGTCTGCGCGCGTGCCGCCTGAAACACCAGGGCGGTCATCCGCATCGGCTCAAGCTCAACCGCGCGGGTCAGGGCGTTGGCACGCGTTTCGTCGTCGAAGTCAACAGCCGCCAGCGATGCGGTTACCGTGTTCAGATCGACCGATCCTTCCGAATAGGCGCGCCATTGCCGGGCGATGCGCTGTTCCGGCGAGGCGGCGGGGAACCCGGCCTGCAACCGGTTCATCATGGTCGTGTCGTCGCGCGCATCGGCACCGGGAAGCGGCAGCCCGGCGGCGCGGATCATTGCGTATTCAAGCGCCGATTTCGGGCTCAGCCTGTCCGGGTCGGGCGGCGGCCCGCCGTTCAAATGGTCCAGCAGCGCCAGAAAGGTGGCGTCTTCCGGCCGTCCTTCCTCGGCGATCAGTTCAGCACCGAACCCGGCGTCGGTATGGTTGCCGGCGAGCGCCTGACAGGTCAGGTTGACGCGGCGCTTCAGTTCCGAGCCTTCCGGCATCGACAGCATGGCGGCGCAGGCACCGGGCATGTCGCCGATCAACAGGGCAAGCCGGCCCCGGCGTTCTGCCATTGCGCCCGCCTTTGCGGGATCGTTGTGCTGCGGTGCGGCGGCAAGCAGGGCGGCCGCGTCTTCAAACCGGCCCATGGCGGTCAGTTTGTCGACCCGGGTCAGCAGGATCGATGATTTTTCCGACTCGTCGGCGTTGAACGAAACCGGTACCGCGGCGCGCGACAGCAACATCCGGCGGGCGATATCCTGCAGCGACGGCGCAGTCAGCCGTTCCGGCATCAGCGACAGAAGAAGATCAAGCCGTGCGCGCGGCGTACCGGTCCACATATCGACCGGAAATCCGCCGGTCGCGGCGTCGAGAATGCCGGTGGCATCGGGGTCGAGCCTGTCGAGCGACTGCACATCGATGCCGAAGCCCGATCCGTCGTCCTGGGTTTCCGGCTGCGGCGTCTGTGTCTCGACGCTGGGAAGGTCGGTCGGCAGCAATTGCAGCGGCACCACGTCTTCGGCAACCGGTGCTACGGAAGCATCGTCGGACGGCAGGCCTGTTGCCGGGTCTACGCTCTGCGCGAGGGCCGGCGGGGGAATCAGGGTCAGCAATCCGGCCAGCAGCCAGACCGCCAGACCGACCGGCCGGTCAGTTCGGAAACTGGTCATTGTCCAGAACCTTTTCGACATCCCGGGCCGGGGCCGGAATATCCCAAGTCGCAAGGAAGGCCGCGCCGCCGGCAAGCACCAGAACGAGCACGATAAAAAGCAGTTTGATCAATTTTCCCATTTTTTCTCGGGTATGTTTGCGTTCGGATTGGCTCAGGTGAAGAGAGTGTTCATGCGGGATTAGCAGATTCGGCCCGTTACGACAGTACCGGATTGCTTTACGCTACCACCCGACTATGGCAATTCTGCGGCGTCGATAAAAGATAAACCGTTTAGATCAAAGGCCCGACCGTCCGTACGCTATGAAAAAGCAACCGACCCAGGAATTTCTGCTCGACAGGCCCGTCGTGTTAATTGGCATGATGGGGGCCGGCAAGTCCACGATCGGCCAGCGTGCCGCCGTGCTTTTGAATGTGCCGTTCCACGATGCCGACAAGGAAATCGAAAAAGCGGCCGACATGACGATTCCTGAAATTTTCGAAACCTTCGGGGAAGCGCATTTCCGCGACGGCGAACGGCGGGTGATTGCCCGTCTGCTGGAAGGCGACCCTGCCATTATCGCTACCGGTGGCGGGGCGTTCATGGACCCGGAAACCCGGTCAGTGATCGCCGATCGGGCGCTCAGCGTCTGGCTGCGGGCCGAAGAACCGCTGTTGTGGTCGCGGGTCAGCCGGCGGTCGACCCGCCCCTTGCTGCAGACGGAAAACCCGAGAGAAACATTGAACAATCTGATTGCAGATCGATATCCTGTCTACGCCGAGGCCGATCTGATCGTCGAAAGCAGGGATGTGCCGAAGGAAACCATGGCCAAGGCGCTGATAACAGCGCTTCGCGACCGGCTTGGCGAATTGCAGAAACGTGAAGGAAAACATGGTGAGTAGCGCGACCCAAAGAGCCGACGATGCGGCGAGCCGGCTGGTGAGAGTCGATCTGGCCGACCGATCGTACGATATCGCCATCGGCCCCGGGCTGATCGAAACCTGCGGCGGCGCGATCAAGCCGTTCTGCAAGGCGTCGTCCTGCATCGTCGTCACCGACGAAACGGTCGCTGACCACTATCTTGACCGTTGCCTTGCGTCATTGCACGGCGCCGGACTTTCCGCGCGCGCCATCGTCATGCCGCCGGGCGAGGCGACGAAAAGCTTCGCCCATCTGGAACGGCTGCTCGACGATCTTCTGGGCGGCGGCATCGAACGGTCGACCGTGCTGATTGCGCTGGGCGGCGGCGTGATGGGCGATCTGGTCGGTTTCGCGGCCTCGATTGCATTGCGCGGCCTGCCCTTCATCCAGATTCCGACCACGGTTCTGTCGCAGGTCGACAGTTCGGTCGGCGGCAAGACAGCGATCAACGCAAAAGCCGGCAAGAACCTGATCGGCACGTTCTATCAGCCCCGGCTAGTGCTGGCCGATACCGATACGCTGCATACCCTGCCGCGCCGAGAATTGCTGGCCGGCTATGCTGAAGTCGTCAAATACGGGTTGCTGGGTGATGCCGATTTCTTCGCTTGGCTTGAGGCGAACGGCAGGGCCATGGTGGATGGCGATGCGGAAGCCAGAATGACCGCCATCGAAACCTGCTGCCGGATGAAGGCCGATGTCGTAGCGCGGGATGAATACGAAGGCGGCCAGCGGGCGCTGCTCAATCTCGGCCATACCTTCGGCCACGCGCTGGAATCGCGCTGCGGCTACGGACCGGACCTGCTGCATGGCGAAGGCGTGGCGATCGGCATGGTGATGGCGTTCGATCTTTCCGTTCGCCTCGGCCTGTGTTCCGGCCAGGATTCGGTTCGTGTGCGCCGGCATCTCGACACGGTTGGCTTGCCTACGCGGCCGGGACAGGTAAAAGGCTATGACTGGGCAGTCGACGACCTTGTCGCCCGCATGGCCAGCGACAAGAAGGTGATGAATGGTAAACTGACATTTATTCTGGCGCGCGGCATCGGCGATGCCTTTGTCACACAGGATGTGCCGGTCGACGCCCTTCGGGAAACAGTAAAGGCGGCCCTCACCGAACAGAGCAAATGACTTTGATGGCTGAAATACTCATAACCGGCGGAATCGTTCTTGTTCTCCTGATTCTGTCCGGGTTCTTTTCCGGCTCGGAAACGGCGCTGACGGCCGCGTCGCGGGCGCGCATGCACCAGGCATCGAAGCAGGGCAACCATCGCGCCGATATCGTCAACCGGCTGCATGAGCAGAAGGACAGACTGATCGGCGCCATTCTGCTCGGCAACAATCTGGTGAACATTCTGGCGTCGGCCCTGGCGACCAGCATCATGCTGAAAGTGTTCGGCGATGCCGGCGTTGTCTATGCCACACTGGGAATGACGATGCTGGTGCTGGTCTTCGCTGAAGTGCTGCCGAAAACCTATGCACTGGTGCATTCCGACAAGACGGCGTTATTCGTTGCGCCGGCGATCGACATCGTGGTGAAGGTTTTTTCGCCGATCGTCTCCTTTGTGCAGTGGCTGGTGCGCGGCACGCTGCGGCTGTTCGGCGTGGTGCTGTCGCATGATGTCTCGACTGAACATCACGAGGAAGAACTGCGCGGCGTTATTGACCTGCACAACGGCACGGACCCGGAAATCGAACAGGAACGCCAGATGCTGCGGTCGATTCTCGATCTCGACGATGTCGAGGTCGGTGAAATCATGACGCATCGGCGCAATGTGGCGATGCTTGATGTCAACGCGCCGCTGGAAAAGAGCGTCGATGCTGTGCTGGCCAGCCAGTATACGCGGTTTCCGATCTATCGCGGCGATCTCGACGAGATTACCGGCGTGGTACACGCCAAGGCCCTGTTGCGGGAAATGCGCAACAAGAAAGGCAAGATCGAGGGCATCGACCTGGAAGCGATTGCCGCCTCGCCCTGGTTCATTCCGGATGCGACCAGCCTGCTGGACCAGTTGCAGGCGTTTCGCGAGCGACGCGAGCATTTTGCGCTGGTGATCGACGAATACGGCACCTTCATGGGTATCGTGACACTGGAAGATATTCTGGAGGAAATCGTCGGCGATATCAGCGATGAAACCGACGATGTCGCCGTGCCCGGCGTGCGCCAGCAGCCGGACGGATCCTATATCGTCGACGGCACGGTGACCCTGCGAGATCTCGACCGTGACCTCGGCTGGGTGCTGCCGGATGACGATGCCTCGACCCTGGCCGGGCTGATCCTGCACGAGGCGCGGATGATTCCGCATCAGGGTCAGACCTTCATCTTTTTCGGTTTCCGCTTCGAGATTCTGCGCCGTCTGCGTAACCAGATCACCTCCGTCAGGGTCATTCCACCGGATAACAGCAGTCGGGAGGACGAACCGGAAAGCGACCCTGCTGCACCGGAAGTCGAACCCGGTGACACGGATATCAAGGCCGGAACGGCCTGACCCCCTATTTTGTATCTCTAAGGACCTGAAATGCCCCTGTCCCCTGCTGTCGAACGCAAGCACCTGCACACGCGCACCATCGAAATGAACGCCTTTGTGCGCGATGACGGGTTGTGGGACATCGAGGGGCGGCTGCGCGATACGAAACCGTATTCGTTTCCGAACGAAGATCGCGGCCTGGTCGAGGCCGGCGACCCGCTGCATGACATGAATGTGCGGCTGACCGTCGACGGATCATTCGA
Source organism: uncultured Flavobacteriaceae bacterium (assembly GCA_964352715.1). Taxonomy (GTDB): domain Bacteria; phylum Pseudomonadota; class Alphaproteobacteria; order UBA8366; family Aestuariispiraceae; genus JAVKBW01. Next base: position 19,708 of record CAYGSU010000001.1, read on the forward strand.
GATCAGGCAGATCGAGATCGTGATGGACAAAACGCCCTACACGATCTGCTCGCACGTCGCGCCGAATTTTCAGGCGCTTGTCGGCCATCGGATCGGGCCGGGCTGGCGGCGCAAGCTGAGGGAAATATCCGGTGGTGTGAAAGGCTGCACCCATGTGCTGGAACTGCTCGGCGCAATGGCAACCGTTGCCTATCAATCGGCCTATTCATCGGAACGGGTGACCGGCAAGGTGCATACCGGATCGCCGATCAACTCGGCGAAATTCGTGGTGAATTCCTGCTATGCCCATCGCGCCGATGGCCCGGTCACGAAAAAGGAATTTCCGGATCACTATACCGGGGAAGATCAGGAATAAGTCAGCAGCGGCTAGTTCGTGCCGGAGGCGGTCAGCGCCAGAGCGTGAACGGGCCCTGCCAGTTCATCCTTCAGAACCGCGTATATCTGTCGCTGCCGGTCGACGCGCGACAGGCCATTGAAGGCGTCGGCGGTAATCTGCACGCGGAAATGCGATGACCCGGTTCCGGGCGAACCGGCATGCCCGGCATGCAGGTGGGATTCGTTGATGACCTCAAGCGAGGCTGGCGAAAACGCCGCTGTCAGCTTGTCTCGGATGATATCGTCCATGCTCATGCCGTTACCCCAGTATTTCAAGTGCCGCGCGGTGTAGCGCCGGCGTCGCGGCGGCAACGATGGTGCCGTCGCTGTCCATGTTCAGGCTGTCGCCGCGCCAGTCGGTGACGACACCGCCAGCCTGTTCGATGACGCCGACAAGCGCCATATAGTCATAGGGAAACAGGCTTGCTTCCACCACCAGATCCACATGGCCGCTGGCCAGCAGGCCGTAGGCGTAGCAGTCGCCACCAAACCGCCCCAGCTTGACCTTTTTGACCAGTGCATCGTAGCGGGTGCGCCGGTCATCGGTGTCGAACATCGACGGATGGGTCGTGTAAAGCGACGCAGCGGAAAGGTCGATGCAGCCCGATGTCCTGGCGTCCTGCCCGTTCAGCATGGTCTGCCGGCCTGCTGCCCCGATCCACCGTTCTGACAGGATCGGCTGGTCGATCACGCCCAGAACCGGTCGTCCGTGATGCGCCAGCGCAATCAGCGTGCCGAAAACCGGCAGGCCGGTCACGAAGGACTTGGTGCCGTCTATCGGATCCAGCACCCAGACATAGTCCGCATCCTTGCGGACGGCGCCGTATTCTTCGCCGAAGATGCCATGATCGGGATACGTCTCTTCGATCATCTGCCGCATTGCGGCTTCCGCGCCCCGGTCGGCGATGGTGACCGGGCTTTCATCTTGCTTGTCGACAATATCCAGCCGGGTCCGGAAATGCGGGCGGATCACACCGCGCGCGGCATCGGCCAGGTGTTCGGCAAAGGCTACAAGGTCATCAGAAACAGTCGTCAACACAATGTCCCCGTCTGCTGATATCCGGCATTGAATCTGCCGTTTGATCCGGTGTTCGGACCGGCAAGGAAAAGGGCGGTCAGCGCCGCCCTTTCCGGTGTTTTCTTAAAGCCTGTCTAACTTATGGCAACGGAACCGGGCTGCCGGAAAGCGTCCGCAGATAGGCGACCAGATCAGCACGATCAGACGCCTTGCTCAGGCCGTTGAACGACATCTTGGTACCCGAAATATAGTCCTTCGGCTTGTAGAGGAATTCGTTCAGCGATTCGTAGGACCAGTCGCCGCCATGCTCCGCCATCGCAGAGGAATAATTGAAGCCTTCATGCGAGGCGACAGCCCGTCCGACGATATCATAGAGACCGGGGCCGACCTTGTTGGGGCCGCCTTCGTCGAAGGAGTGGCAGGAGGTGCATTTCTTGATCAGCTTTTCGCCGGCTGCGACATCGGCGGATGCCAGCATGTCGAGGATCGGCTCCGGCCCGGCGGGTTCGGCTTCCGCGACAGCTTCCGTGCCGTCATCGGGAACTTCGATATTGAACGCGAGTTCGCCGGCTTCATGATCGCTGAAGATCAGATTCGACAAAAAGCCTGCCGTCATGGCAATCAGCCCGGCCGTCAGGACCGCTGCTGCAACCTTGTTTACAAAAAGCGGATCGCCCGCATTGTTGTCAGCCATGTTTTCCCCTCGCACGTAAACTGTCTGATGTCTGGACCATCTGACACCAAGTGTTGCCCGAATCAGCGACGACGTCCAGCCTTCTGGATACGCTGATCTTCGAATTTGCTAAAGGCGGTATATCGCCTACCATGCGCTAAATCAACGATAAGCATGCGGTGCGACACCCCGCTGCATGCCGCCACTGACCGAATTGAAAGATCACGCCCTTGCCCAGCCTAGTCGTTATCCCCGCCCGGTTAGCCGCAACCCGGTTTCCCGGCAAGCCGCTCGCCCCGATCAACGGCAAACCGATGATCGTTCATTGCCTCGAACGGGCGCAACTGGCCGATTGCGGCCCGGTGGTCGTCGCAGCGGGCGATCAGGAAATCGTCGATGCGGTCGAAGCGGCGCAGGGGCTGGCCGTCCTGACCGATCCCGATCACCCGTCCGGGTCGGACCGGATCTGGGAAGCGGTGAAGGATTTCGACCCCGACGGTGAATTCGATGTCATCGTCAATGTGCAGGGCGACCTGCCGACACTGGACCCGGCGATCGTGCGGGCCTGCGCCGAGGCGCTGTCCGACGGCGCCGATATCGCAACCCCGGTGGCCGAAATCACCCGCGCGGAAGAACGCGACGATCCGAATGTGGTGAAAGCCTTTGTCGGCTTTGCGGCGGGCCGACGGCAGGCCCGCGCGCTGGCGTTCACCCGGGCGACCGCGCCGACCGGCGACGGGCCGCTGTATCATCATATCGGCCTGTATGCCTACCGCCGCAACGCGCTGGAACGCTTCGTCTCGCTGCCTCCGGGCATTCTGGAAAAGCGCGAAAGACTGGAACAGTTGCGCGCGCTGGAAGCCGGCATGCGGATCGATGCTGTGCTGGTCGATACGGTACCGCTGGGGGTCGATACACCGGAAGACCTCGCCCGGGCAGAGGCCATGCTGCGGAATTGACACGCAACGCAGCAGGCTCACGCCCGCCGGAAAATCAGCGCCTTGTTGTTGGCGGGCATGTCGCGGGTTTCGATGTGGGAAAGGCCGTTTTCCTGCGCCAGCGCGACAACCGCTTCCAGATCGCGCACCCCGAACGACGGATCCATCGCTTTCAGGCTTTCATCGAAGGCGGCATTGCTGGGCGCGGTATGCGCGCCGTCAATCCGGAAGGGTCCGTACAGCAGAAACGGCGCTGACGGTTTCAGCACCGTGCCGACGCCCCGCATCAACCCTTCGGCGACGGTCCAGGGCGCGATATGGATCATGTTGCAGTTATAGGCCGCATCGGCCGTGTCGATCGGCCACGGATGCGCCGTGACGTCCAGATGCAATGCGGGCCGGATATTCGGATGGCCGGAATCGCCGGCATGGGCCGCGATGCTCGACAGCAGCTCCGCCGTCCGCTCGCTGGGCTGGAAGACCAGATCGGGAAACGCGCCGGCAAACCAGGCGGCGTGCTCGCCTGTACCACTGGCGATTTCAAGCACCGTGCCGTCCGTCGGCAGGATATCGCGCAGCACCGTCAGAATGGCGTCGCGGTTTCGGGCGGTGGCGGGCGCATAGCGCCGGGGATCAAGGGTCATTTCAAGCTTCTTTATGTCGTAATTTTTGAATTCATTGTGTTTTTCCTGGCTAGGCTATTGCCACATCGCCCCGCTTTTATATATGTCAGGCGGCGTGATGCGCGTGGCAAGCCCGGTGTTTTCGTTCCGAGCCTGTCGTTGAGTCTGCAGGCCGTGTTTTAGGAGTTCGGAATGACCTATGTGGTGACCGAGGATTGCATCAAATGCAAGTACCAGGATTGTATTGAAGTCTGCCCGGTAGACTGTTTCTACGAAGGCGACAACATGCTGGTCATCCATCCTGACGAATGTATCGACTGCGGCGTGTGCGAACCGGAATGCCCGGCCGAGGCCATTCTGCCGGATACGGAATCGGCGGCCGACAAATGGCTGGAGCTGAACCGGGAATATTCGGAAAAATGGCCGAACATCACCCGCAAGGGCGAGGAGCCCGAAGACGCCGACGACTGGCTGAATGTCAAAGACAAGTTCGCCAACCACTTCAGTGACAAGCCCGGCGCCGGCGATTGATCGGATGGCCGGACCCCTGCCGAACCCCGGCCGGTCCATTGTGTCCACCCCGGAAATGATGCGTTGCGGTAACCGCCTGTTTCTAATGGATACAGGGCTGGGTTTATCCTGAATTTTGTGGTATGATCCTTTAACAATTAGGAAGTCCCTGGCTATCGGGTACGTCTTTCGGACGTACCGTACCCGCCATCCGAAACTGCGGACCTGAAGCAACATGCGTCGGGTCTCCCATATCGGGTGATGAGGTAGACGGCATACAGACACTGCAGGGAAGGCATCTGACGCGAAAACGAGAGTTATCGCGGATGGGCGCTAGTCTTTGTGTGGACAGGCAGGCCGATGCCTGACTGAAGGAAGAATCGGGACGGCGGAATGATGGGTTCTGCCGAACCGGAAGGCGCAGCAGACCGGAATTGCCACGAAATGGTAACCGGTGGTGCGTAACTTGGTTTTTTGCGGTTCTATAGAATAGAGGTTTGGTATGTCGAAGAAGTCTGAGTTCGAACAAGGTGATTTCGTGGTTTATCCGACGCACGGCGTCGGGCGGGTAACGGCGATCGAAGAGCAGGAAATCGCCGGCGACAAGTTGGAGTTGATTGTTATCGAATTCGAGAAGGATCGCATGACCCTTCGGGTTCCGACGTTCAAGGCGGCTGATTCCGGCCTGCGGAAACTGTCCTCGCCGGACCAGATGAAATCAGCGATCAAGACGCTGAAGGGCAAAAGCCGGGTTCGTCGCACCATGTGGTCGCGCCGGGCGCAGGAATACGAAGCGAAGATCAATTCAGGCGATCCGATCTCGATCGCCGAAGTGGTGCGCGACCTTTTCCGCAACGCCAGCCAGCCCGATCAGTCCTACAGCGAACGGCAACTGTATCAGGCCGCTCTGGACCGTCTTGCGCGCGAATTCGCCGCTGTCGAATCCATGGACGAAGAACAGGCCACCGTCAAACTGGAAGAAATGCTTGAAAAAGCAGCCGCTTAACAGCGGATTCATCTACGTGACATCAGGGCGACGCCGGTATCCGGGGTCGCCCGTTGCGTTGCGGCTGGCAATTTCCGGGCTGCCTCTTTATAAGCCGGGGCCTGGGGCCGGGACAGGCCCGCAAACCGAATGAAGGATGGTCCCATGCGTGTAGCGACGGTGGAACGGAACACGAAGGAGACGGAAATATCCGTCTCGGTCGATCTTGACGGCACGGGCAAGTACGACGTGTCAACGGGGATCGGGTTTCTCGACCATATGCTGGAGCAATTGTCGCGGCACAGCCTGATCGACCTGACCGTGCGCGCCAAGGGCGACCTGCATATCGATTTCCACCACACCACGGAGGATACAGGCTATGCGGTCGGCGAGGCCATTTCGCGCGCGCTGGCCGATCGCGCCGGCATCACCCGCTACGGCCACGCCTATATCCCGATGGACGAAACCCTGACCCGGGTGTCGCTGGACCTGTCGAACCGGCCCTACTGCGTCTGGAAGGTCGCTTTCAGCCAGCCGAAGCTGGGCGATTTCGATACCGAACTGTTCCGCGAATGGTTCCAGGCCTTTGCGCAATCCGCCGGGGCGACGCTGCATGTCGACAACCTGTATGGCGACAACAACCACCATATCGTTGAATCCTGTTACAAGGGCCTGGCCCGGGCGCTGAAAGTGGCCATCGCCATCGATCCGCGTCAGGCCGATGCCGTTCCGTCCACCAAAGGGGTGCTCGGCGGGTCTCTCTGACCATCCCCCGCGTTAAGGCGATCACGTAAATGACCGTTGCAATTATCGACTACGGTTCGGGAAATCTTCGATCCGCCGCCAAGGCGTTCGAGGTTGCAGGGGGCGAGCGGCGGGTCATCGTCACCAACGATCCGAAAGCGGTGGCCGAGGCAACCCAAATCGTGCTGCCGGGTGTCGGGGCGTTTGCCGACTGCCGCGCCGGGCTGTTCCGTGTAACCGGCATGGTCGAGGCGCTGACCGATGCCGTTATCCACCGCGGCGTTCCGTTCATGGGCGTCTGCGTCGGCATGCAACTGATGGCCAGTATCGGTCGCGAATACGGCGATCATGAAGGGCTCGGCTGGATCGAGGGTGAGGTCGTCGCCATAAAACCCGACCGGCGGGATCTGAAAATTCCCCATATGGGCTGGAACGTGCTGACGCCGGTTGCGGAACATCCGGTGCTGGATGGGCTTGAAACTGGGCACTACGCCTATTTTGTTCATTCTTATCACTTGTTATGTAAAAATTCGTCCGATCTGCTGGCGACGACGGATTATGGCGGGACGCTGACCGCCATCGTCGGCCGCGACAACATGATCGGCACCCAGTTCCATCCGGAAAAAAGCCAGGCCACCGGCCTGCGGCTGATCCGCAATTTTCTCGCCTGGAAGCCTTAGGAATTTACGCATGGACCTGTATCCCGCCATCGACCTGAAGGACGGCCAGTGCGTCCGACTGCTGCGCGGCGACATGGACAAGGCGACCGTGTTCAACGACAGCCCCGGCGCGCAGGCGGCGTCTTTTGTTGCGGCGGGGGCGTCGTGGCTGCATGTGGTCGATCTGGACGGCGCGTTTGCCGGCGATTCCCGCAACGGGGCATCGGTCGACGCCATTCTCGGTGCGGTTGGTTCCGTTCCGGTGCAGCTTGGCGGCGGCATCCGTTCGCTGGGGCAGATCGACGCCTGGCTCGACAAGGGTATCCGCCGGGTGATTCTCGGCACGGCGGCGGTGAAGGACCCGGAGCTTGTTATCGAGGCCTGCAAACTTCATCCCGGCCGCATCGCCGTCGGGCTGGATGCGCGCGACGGCAAGGTCGCCCTGTCCGGCTGGGCGGAAGAAACCAACGTCACGGCGATCGACCAGGCGAAGCGTTTTGAAGGCGCGGGCGTCGCCGCCATCATCTACACCGATATCGACCGCGACGGCGCGATGGCCGGGCCGAACATTGCACAGACACGGGCGCTTGCCGAGGCGGTCTCGATACCGGTTATCGCCAGCGGCGGTGTTTCCTCGCTCGATGATCTGGCAGCCCTGCGCGCCACCGGGTCAATTGCCGGGGCGATCACCGGACGGGCGCTGTATGACAAGGCTTTCACCCTGGAAGAGGCGCTGGCGGCATGCTGACGAAACGGGTCATTCCCTGCCTAGACGTGAAGGACGGCCGGGTTGTGAAAGGCGTCAATTTCGTCGATCTGCGCGATGCCGGCGACCCGGTCGAACAGGCGCGCATCTATGACGCCGCCGGGGCGGATGAGCTGACCTTCCTGGACATTACCGCCAGCCATGAAAACCGCGACACGATCTACGACGTGGTGGCGCGGACGGCGGAACAGGTATTCATGCCGCTGACCGTCGGCGGCGGGGTGCGCACGGTCGACGATATCCGCAAGCTGTTGCTGGCCGGGGCGGACAAGGTGTCGATCATGACGGCGGCGGTCAAAAACCCCGATTTCGTGCGCGAAGCAGCCCAGCGTTTCGGCAACCAGTGCATTGTCGTGGCGGTCGACGCGAAGGAGGTCGGTCCCGGCAAATGGGAAGTCTTCACCCATGGCGGACGCCAGCCGACGGGCATCGACGCGGTCGCCTATGCCGAACAGGTGACCGCGCTCGGTGCGGGTGAAATTCTGCTGACCTCGATGGACCGCGATGGCACCAAGCAGGGCTTCAACCTGCCGCTGACCCGGGCGATTGCCGATTCCGTTTCCGTGCCGGTGATCGCCAGTGGCGGTGTCGGCACGTTGCAGCATATGGTGGAGGGCATCACGGAAGGCCATGCCTCGGCGGTGCTGGCGGCGTCGATCTTCCATTTCGGTGAATTCTCGATTGCCCAGGTGAAGCAGGCAATGGCTGAGGCGGGCCTGCCCGTAAGGCCGGTGGAGGTATGACACGATGACGGATGCAACGGTTCTGACCCGCCTTTACGAGACAGTCAAAAGCCGCAAGGGTGGCGACCCTGAGGCCTCTCATACCGCAAGACTGTTCGCCAAAGGACGCGGCAAGATCGCACAGAAGGTCGGTGAGGAGGCGGTTGAAACCGTCATCGCTGCACTGACGGAAGACAAGGCGGCAATGGCCGGCGAATCCGCTGACCTGTTATATCACCTGCTGGTTCTGTGGGCGGAGTGCGACCTTGACCCGGAAGAGGTCTGGGCGGTGTTGGAAAAGCGCGAAGGCACGTCCGGTCTGGCCGAAAAGGCCGCCCGCACCGAAAAGGGCAAGAACAGCGCGGGGTGATCGGGCGCTGGACTATTTTAGACAATCTGGAGAGTGCGATTGACCATATTCCTCTCCCGCTGGCGGGAGAGGATTGAGGAGAGGGTAGACATTCTGTGCTGCCTCCATATCCCGGCCTTCTCCCCTGTTTCGGGGGAGAAGGGGTAAAATCTGCAATCGCGTTACCCGAAACACGCCGCGACGAGTTGCCGGAAGGCGTCGGCGCGGTGGCTCATCGCATGTTTCTTTTCCGGGTCCATCTCCGCGAAGGTAATGTCGAACCCGTCGGGAACGAATATCGGATCATAACCGAATCCTTTTTCGCCACGCGGCGGGAAGGTCAGCGTGCCGTCGACCCTTCCCTCGAAGCTTTCGACATGCCCGTCGGGCCAGCAGAGCGCCAGGGCGCAAACAAAATGCGCCGACCGGTCGGCGGTGTCGCCCAACTCGTCCTGAACGCGCTGCATGGCGACGGAAAAATCCTTTTTCGGCCCGGCCCAGCGGGCGGAATAGATGCCGGGCGCGCCACCCAATACGGTGACCGCAAGGCCGCTGTCATCCGCCAAAGCCGGCTTGTTCGCGCCTAAAGCGCTGGCCCTTGCTTTCAGAACGGCATTGCCGATGAAGGTCGTTTCGGTTTCTTCCGGCTCGTCGAGGCCTAGGTCGCCGGCCGACATCACGGTAACGTCGAACGGCCGCAGCAGATCGCCGATTTCCCTGATCTTGCCGGGGTTGTGGCTGGCGATCACCAGCTCGCGCCCGTCGAAAAGCCGCGTCATGGTCAGACCCCGAGCGCGGCCTTCTGCGCTGACACAAGCTGGTCGCAGCCGGACCGGGCGAGTTTCAGCAGGGCCATGAATTCGTCTTCGCTGAACGGATCGGTTTCCGCTGTGCCCTGAATTTCGACGATGCCGCCCTTGCCGGTCAGCACGAAATTGGCGTCGGCCTGGGCCGTGGAATCCTCCGGATAGTCGAGATCGAGCACCGGCGTGCCTTCATACAGGCCGCAGGAAATCGCCGCGACAAAATCGGTGGTCGGCACAGCCTCGATGGCGCCGGCCTTCACCATGTGCTGGAAGGCCAGATGCAGGGCGACGAAGCCGCCGGTGATCGATGCCGTCCGCGTGCCGCCGTCGGCCTGGATGACATCGCAATCGACGCGGATCTGGCGTTCGCCGAAGCCGCGCAGGTTGGTCACCGCGCGCAACGAACGGCCGATCAGCCGCTGGATTTCCATTGTCCTGCCGCTGCCGGCGGCGCGCTTGCGGTCCATCCGGTCATGCGTCGAGCGGGGCAGCATGCCGTATTCGGCGGTCACCCAGCCCTTGCCGGTATTGCGCAGGAACGGCGGTACGGATTCGTCGATGCTGGCGGTGCACAACACGTGCGTTTCGCCGAACTTCGCCATGCAGGAGCCTTCCGCGTAGCGCGAGACATCCGTCTCCAGCGCGATTGTCCGCAATTCATCCGGTTGTCTGCCGCTGGGCCGCATGGCTCTCTCCCTCATGTTTTATCTGACCGGCACCGTTCCTAGCGCGCCGCAACCGGCAGGTCCAGGATTCAAAAGTGGCGGCCGGCGATGCGAGGTCGATTGACGCCTGCCCGGCCGGTTCCTACATTCATGTTCAATCTTACAATTCAAGGGCAAGTATTCGACATGATTGCCGAAATGAACGAGCGTTCGCGCGAAATTCTGAGAATGATCGTCGAAGGGTTTGTCGAAACCGGCGAGCCTGTCGGCTCCCGCACGCTGTCCCGCCGCTCGGAAATCAATCTGTCGCCGGCAACCATCCGCAATGTGATGGCGGATCTGGAAGATGCCGGCCTGTTGTATTCGCCGCATACCAGCGCCGGGCGGTTGCCGACCAATGCCGGCCTGAAGCTGTTCGTCGACGGTCTGCTGCAGATCGGCAACCTGACGGAAGAGGATCGCGCGGCGATTGAACTGCAATGCGATGCGCAGGGGCGGTCGCTGACCCAGGTGCTGGAAGAAGCTTCGGGGCTGATGTCGGGCCTCGGCCGCTGCGCCGGCCTTGTCACCGCGCCGAAAAGCGACAAGAAGCTGCGGCATATCGAATTCGTGCCGATCGGCCCCGGCCGGGCGCTGGTGGTGATGGTCGATACCAGCGGCATGGTTGAAAACCGGTTGATTGATCTGCCGGTCGGCCTGCCGGCGGCCTCGCTGATCGAGGCGACGAATTTCCTGACCTCGACCGTGATCGACAAGACACTTGCCGAGGCGCGCCAGACGGTTGACCGGGAAGTGGCGGAAGAACGCGCCAAAATCGACTCGCTGACACACAAGGTGGTCGAACAGGGGCTGGCGACCTGGGCCGATACGGCAAATGGCGGCGGTGCTCTGATCATCAGCGGCCAGGCGAATCTGCTGAACGATATTTCCGGCATGGCCGATCTGGAAAGAATCCGCGCGCTGTTTTCGGCGCTGGAACGCAAGGAATCGCTGCTGCGGATGCTGGATTCGGCTCAGACCGCCGAAGGCGTGCAAATCTTCATCGGTGCGGAAAACGAACTGTTTTCGCTGGCCGGCTGTTCGATGGTGGTGGCCCCCTACAAGGATGCCGATTCCGACATTATCGGCGCCATCGGCGTTGTCGGTCCGACCCGCATGAACTACGCCCGGATCATACCGATGGTCGATTATACGGCAAAAGTGGTCGGTCGCCTCTTGCGATAGCGGCCCGGTAACCATACGTTCCGGCCAACACATTCCTTACAGTATTTGCCAAGCGGACAACGCCATGAATGACGATTCCAAGCAGGACCCGAACAATCCGGAGATCAAACGGTCGGAACCGCAGGAAACTGCGGAACAGGACGCCGCGCAGAAACCTGCCGCCGGCGCTGCCAATGACGGCGGCGACGCGGAAGCCGATCCGTTTGCCGTCTTGCAGGCCCTGCAGGCGGAAAATGCGGAGCTGAAAGACCGGTTGATGCGGGCGCTGGCGGAAACCGAAAACACCCGCCGCCGGGCCGAAAAGGACCGCACGGATGCGTCGAAGTTCGGGGGCAGCGGCATTGCGAAGGAACTGCTGCCGGTGCTGGACAATCTGGGCCGCGCCGTCAGCGCCGTGCCGCCGGATCTGCGTGAGGAAAACGAACAGATCAAAAACCTGATCGTCGGCGTGGAAATGACGGAAAAGCAGTTTCTCGACGCCTTCAGCCGTTTCGGTGTCACGCGGATCGATCCGAAGGGTGAAAAGTTCTCGTATGACCGCCATCAGGCGATGTCGGAACGGGAAGGAACGGGCGAAGCGCCCGGCACCATCGTCGAGGTTCTACAGGCCGGCTACATGATGCACGAACGCCTGCTGCGCCCCGCCATGGTCGTCGTCGCCAAGGGCGAACCGGCAAAGCCGGGCCGCCCGGAAGGCCATGACCCGATAGATACCACGGCGTAAACGCCGAAAGGGTACCGGCGCACGCCGAAACAGGCCGTCCCTGCGGGCGGCCTGATCTGTTTCAAATTCGAACGATTGTCGCTAGACGAGCAGGTCCACAGAGGAGCCGAGACCCGACGGGTTGCGCCCGGTCGCCAGAGTCTGGGTGACTTGCTGGGTCTGCGCTTCAACCTTTTGCAGGTTCTGCACGGACTGGCGTTGTGCGGCGGTAAGGGTGATGGCCTGGGCCGACACCGATGATCCGTATCCAACTGCTGCAGGCATGTTATTCTCCGTTCACATTCTGTGACTTAACGCGGTTCTTCCGCGCATTCAGCACTCTACAAGCTATATTTTATCAACTCTTCAAGGAAAGTTCAATCCCCGCCCGGTCCAGCCCCTTCAGGCCGATCACCACAAGCTCGCTGCGGCGCGGTTCATCGGGCCGCCATTCGCGGTCGAAATAGCGCGACAGACGGGGGCCGACACCTTGCAGAACCTCGCGCCGGGCCTTGCCGGGACGGTCCAGGAACCCCTTGATGCGCAGAATGTCGTGCCGGGCGATCAGGTCCAGAAGCGTGCGGTCCAGCGCATCGGCATCGTCAACCGCACCGAGAGACACCGTGAAACTGTCGAAATCGTCGTGGTCATGTTCGCCATCGGCATCGTCATGGTGCGACCAGCGGCTGTCGAGATCGTCTTCCGCTGCGGCGTCGATGCCCAGCAACACGGCCGGGTCGACCCTTGCATGCGCTGACCGGACAAACCGCACACCGGGACGCGGGCCGTGATCCAGCCGGGATTGCAGGCTCGAAAGTTCGGATTCGCTCAGCAGATCGGTCTTGTTGAGGATAATCATGTCGGCGCAGGCAAGCTGGTCCTCGAACACTTCTTCCAGCGGGTTGTCGTGATCCAGGCTGTCATCGGCCTGGCGCTGGGCGGTGACGGCCTCTTCATCATCGGCGAACCGGCCTTCGGTCAGGGCCTTGGAATCGACCACCGTGATCACCCCGTCTACCGTGACCTGCGCCTTGATTTCCGGCCAGTTGAAGGCTTTCACCAGCGGTTTCGGCAGGGCCAGCCCCGAGGTTTCGATCAGGATATGGTCGGGCCGGTCCGGCCGGTCGAGCAATTTTTCCATCGACGGCAGAAAATCGTCGGCAACCGTGCAGCAGATGCAGCCATTCGCCAATTCGACGATGTCATCGTCGGTGCAATCCTCCATGCCGCAGCCCAGCAGCACATCGCGGTCGATGCCCAGATCGCCGAACTCGTTGATCAGAAAGGCCAGTTTCTTGCCCCTGTTCTGTTCGATGAGGTGCCGGATCAGGCTGGTCTTGCCCGATCCGAGAAAGCCGGTGATTACGGTTGCCGGAATTTTCTGCGCCATTGGTCTTCACATCCTTGCTGTTCTGGCCCCGGTATCGGGACCGGTCGTCATTCGGCCTCACCCTTCAACACGAGTGGCAGGCCGGCTGCAATGAAAATCACCCGGTCGGCGACGGCGGCGATATCCTGGTTCAGACGCCCGGCCATGTCCCGAAACCGCCGTGCAAGTGCATTTTCAGGTACTATGCCTAATCCAACCTCATTAGAAACCAGAATAACAGGCCCCTTTACGGTTTTTAAAGCGTCAACAAGCGTTGATGTTTCACTTTCTGCATCCTTGTCGGCCAATAAAATGTTGGTTGCCCACAGGGTCAGGCAGTCGACCAGCAGGCAGGTATCAGGTGTGCTGTTCCTGGCGATGGCCGCCGCCAGGTCGAGAGGCGCATCGACGGTTTTCCAGGCTGAATCCCGTTCCTGCTTGTGGTGGTCGATGCGGGCCTGCATCTCGTCGTCATGCGCCTCGGCGGTGGCGACATAGATGGTCTGCCGCCCGGCATTACGATGCCGTTCCGCCAGCATCAGACCGTGGCGTGTCTTGCCGGAGCGTGCGCCGCCCAGAACAAGGGTGATCACCCGGTCTTCCGTCATGGCGACCAGGCCCGCGGGCGTCCGGCGCTGAGGCGGTATAACCCGCCCTGCCCGTCGAACCAGCCATCGGCAATGATCGGCCCGTCCGGCCCGATAGTGACAAGATTGACGACAACGCGGCCGCCGCTGCGAAACAGGAACGGTTCAATGACCAGCCGGCCTGCCTCGACGGACGGTTCATCGATGCCGTTCGGCGCGCCGCTGCTTTCCGACAGGTTAATATCGAGGATCTCAGTGCCGGAAGGCCATTCGACGGTGATGGATCGCTGAAAGGCGGTGCTGTCGACGGACGTCTTGCCCCGGTTCAGCAGCGACAGCCTCGTCAGGCTTGCACCGTCATGCCGGTCGGCAATGTCCAGCGCCTCGGCGCTGAAATTTATCCTCATATCGGCGTCTGTCACCGGATCGGTGACGTATTCATAGGCGATATCGACCTCGGGTTCGGCCTTCTGCGCCGCGCGACGCTTGCGGCGGCGCTTGATAAACATCCAGATTGCCAGCCCAACGACGATGACCGTCAGAACGTCCAGTGTCAGCGAGCCGCTGCCGAATATGTGTTCCATGACCGGATTACCCTGCCGCAGTCGGCGGCTGCAGATTGACGAAGCCGATGCGCCAGCTTCGCCCTTCATCGGTATCGATGCAATCCAGCCGGGTTACCGACAGGTTGGCGATGGAAAAGCGCAGGCAGGATTCCGGGTCCTGCCCGGTCGCGTAGCCGATGGCGGCGCGGATCGTTCCGCCATGGGTGACGGCGACGATATCGCGGTCGCGGTATTCGTCGGTCAGGCGGGTGATCGCCGGCACCACCCGTGCGACCAGATCGGCAAAACTTTCGCCGTTCGGCGCGCGTTCGAATGCCGGGGCCAGCCAGTAGCGACCGCCGATCCCCGGCGCGCCGCCCAGTTCGTCATAGGTCAGGCCCTGCCAGTCGCCAAAGCTCTGCTCGATGAAAGCCGGCTCCCTGATCGGCGCCGGCATCGACGCGCCGGCAGCGGCGATGGCGTCGGCGGTCAGGGTCGTGCGCTGCAGGGTGCTGGTAACCAGTACCGGATCCTTCGGCAGCATGGCCGACAGATAGGCGAAGGCGGCGGTGTCGCCGGTATCGCAGGGCAGATCGGTCTGGCCGTAGATGCGGCCCTTATTCGCCGTCACCGGGGCATGTCGGACCCACCACCATCGCGTGACCGTACTCATCGCCCTTTATCCTTCCATCGCCGCCGCCAGAACCAGCAGCGCGGCGGTTTCCGACAGTTGTTCCATCGCCCCCAGCGTATCGCCGTTATGGCCGCCGATTACCCGGCGGCAATACAGGGCCAGCGCGGCAGTTGCGCTGAAACCGGCCAGCAGAACCGTGAGCGCGGTTTCGATACCGAAGCCGAAACCGATGCCGCAGCCTGTCGCAACCACGCCCAGAACCAGCGAAATCGCGGCGACCTGCCGGGTCGGCGCGCCGGCCCCGGCGGCAAGACCAGACCGGCTGGCGGGGGGCATCATCGCCATCACGCCGGGCAACCCGGCCCGCGCAACCGCATGCACCGCAACCAGCGCGACAAGCCCGCTTTCATCCATCGGCAGGGCGGCGAGGGCGGCGGCCTTCAGGCCGGTCACCAGCACCAGCGCCAGCGCACCGAACCCGCCGGTACGGCTGTCGCGCATGATCTCCAGTTTCCTTTCGGCAGACCCGGAAACGAACAATCCGTCCGCCGCATCGGCCAGACCGTCTTCATGCAGCGCGCCGGTAACCAGCGCCGAGGCGATCAGCGCCAGAAAGGCGGCGGCGAGGGGCGGCAAACCGACTGCGCCGGCGACAAGAAACACCAGTCCGGCAATCAGCCCGACAATCGCGCCGGCAACCGGAAACGCCCAGGCGGCGTGCGCCAGCGAGGCATCGCTGCCGCCGGCCGGCAGCCGGGTCAGAAACATCACGGCGGTGCGAAGCTCCGCCAGCGCATTGCGTTGGGTATCAGCCATGGTTAGCGTCTAGGGAACTGACGGGGAATTGGCAAGCGATGGCGAAAGACAGGGCAACGGAAACCGGGGCGGCGGAAGACCAGTCGCGCCAGATTGCCCTGCTGGCAGACCCGGCGACCCATGGCGGCGAAACGGTGGAGCGGATCGATACGCATGGGGCGCTTGTCTTTCTGGCAGGCGACCGGGCCTACAAGCTGAAACGGGCGGTGCGGTTCTCGTTCATGGACTTCTCGACGGCGGAAAAGCGCCGCGCTGCCTGCGAGCGGGAAGTCGCGCTCAACCGGCGCACAGCCCCGGACATCTATCTCGGCCTGTGCGCCATCCGCGAGAAGGATGACGGATTGTCGCTGGGGGCAATGGATGAAATTCCGGACGACGCCATCGACTGGGTGGTGGTGATGCAACGGTTCGACCAGTCGGGCCTGCTCGACCGATTGGCGGACAAGGGAAAGCTGGACCAGCCGCTGCTGATCGGTCTCGCCGCTGAAATCGCCCGCTTCCATGACGCCGAAGATCCGGTCGACGGTGGCGGGGTGACAGCGATGCGAACGATCGTCGATGGCAACCTGGCCGACATGAAAGGACAGATCGACGACGCTCTGCTGAGCCGGTTGCGTGACGGGTGCGATATACAGTTCCGGTCACTGTCGCCCTTGCTTGATCGTCGAGCAGCGGCGGGCTGCGTGCGGCACTGCCACGGCGATCTGCATCTCGGCAATGTCTGCGTCATCGACGGAAAACCGGTTCTGTTCGACTGTATCGAATTCAACGAGGAATTCGCGCAGATCGACACGCTGTACGATCTCGCCTTCCTGCTGATGGACCTTGACCATCACGGTGAAGCAGCGGCGGCGAATCTGGTGCTCAACCGGTATCTGGAAGCCCGGCCGGACGAGGCGACGGGCGTCGCACTGCTGCCGTTGTTTCTCACCATAAGGGCGCAAGTGCGTGCGAAGGTTTCGTATTTCGGCGCAGCGGCGCAGCAGGATGAAGACAAGGCGAAGGAACTGAAGGATGCCGGCGCGGCCTTCACCGATGACGCATTTCGGTATCTGCAGACGTATCCGCCGCGTCTTGTCGCGGTCGGCGGCGCGTCGGGCAGCGGCAAGTCGACCCTGGCGGCAGCGCTTGCGCGGCATGTCGGGCCTGTGCCGGGGGCGGTGCATCTGCGCAGCGATGCGATCCGCAAACGGTTATGGGGCGTTGATGATCTGACCCGGCTGCCGCAGGAAGCCTACAAACAGGCGATGAGCCGCAAGACCTACGCGGAAATGGAGCGTCTGGCGGAAGCCGTGCTGGCCGAAGGCGGGTCGGTGGTAGCCGACGCAACGTTTACCCATGAAGGCAGCCGCCAGCGTATCGAAAGCATCGCCGATGCGGCCAACGTACCGTTTACCGGGCTGTGGCTCGATGCGCCGCAGCAGGTTCTCGAGCAACGGGTGACAGACCGGCGCGGCGATGCGTCGGATGCGACAGCGCAGATCGTCCGGCGGCAGATGGCGGCGGACTGGGGCAGGATCGACTGGCACAGGATGAAATCCGACGCCGATACCCCGGTGTTGCTGGAAAAAGCGCGCGCGCTGCTCGACTGACGCTTGTCAGAACCACCTGTCGCTGTAATGTCCCGCCCGACAGAATTCATTATCGAGGGCTGGGGGGCTGACGCATGAGCGACGCGGCGAAAGCGGATCTGAACGAAATTATCGGCCTTTTGAAGGCGCTGCCGGGACCGGATGAAGACGCGATGGCGAAAGCCACTGACCGGGAAGGGCAGTTGACCAAGCCGCCCGGTGCGCTTGGCCGGCTGGAAGAGATCGCCGCCTGGTTCTGCGCCTGGCAAGGCCGCCACCCGCCGAAGCTTGACCGCCCGCGCGTTGCGGTTTTCGCTGGCAATCACGGCATTGCGGCGGCGAAAGGCGTTTCCGCCTTTCCCGTGGAAGTCACCGCCCAGATGGTGGCCAATTTTCAGGTCGGCGGTGCCGCGGTGAACCAGCTTTGCCGTGCGTTCGACGCCGATCTTCGGGTTTATGAACTGGCGCTGGAACATCCGACCGCCGACTTCTCCGAAGGACCGGCGATGACGCGCGATGAATGCGCCACCGCGATGGCCTACGGCATGATGGCGGTTGAAGACGGCATCGACCTTCTGTGTCTCGGCGAAATGGGCATCGGCAACACAACATCCGCGGCGGCGCTGGCGGCGGCCCTGTTCGGCGGCACCGGCGCGGACTGGGCCGGCCCGGGCACCGG
>CAYGSU010000001.1:37768-87492 GCA_964352715.1 uncultured Flavobacteriaceae bacterium
GCCGGCGTCAGCGAGGAATAGTGGCTTCGATCAGGAATCCCGCACCTGATGCGGGATGGTCCCCGGCTCGGGGGCCGGAGAACGGCCCGTTTCAGGGGCGGGTCAGCCGATAGAACGTGTGCAGTTTGTTCAGGTTGAACGCATATGCCTGTGTATGGCTGTAGGTCATGCCGAGCCGTTCCGCGACCCGGCGGGAGGCATGATGCTCCTCCGCCATATGGGCGACCAGTTCCGGCAGGTTCAGCACATTGAAAGCGTGGTCGATGATCGCGCGCGACGCTTCGATGGCGTAGCCGTTGCCATGGTGACGGACATGGAATATCCAGCCGAGATCGACATAGGACCAGTCGTCGATGGCGCTCGGGTTCAACCCGCAATCGCCGATAACCTCGCCGGTGTCCCGCAGTTCAACCGCAACGCGGCCATAACCATGTTCCCGGTAGCAGTCGACGGCGCGGGCGATCCAGTCCTCGACGCCGTCGCGGTCGAACAGGAATGGCCACAGTTTCAGGGTTTCCGGATCGGACAGGATGGCCAGCAGCGCATCGGTATCGGCCGGATCACCGGCACGCCATTCACGCAGGCGCAGGCGGTCTGTCGCAAGATCGAACATCGCGCACCATTCCGGTAAATATCCCGGATCAAGTCCAGGAATCGGCAACTTTAGCCGGCGACGGCTTCGGCTTCCATCGCGGCGCGGCGTTTCTGGTCGCGCTTGCGTTCATGCGGGTCCAGCACCGCCTTGCGCAGGCGCAGATGGTTCGGCGTCACTTCCACCATCTCATCGTCCTGAATATAGGCGATGGCTTCTTCCAGCGAGAACTTGCGCGGCGTTGTCAGTTTCACCGCTTCGTCCTTGCCGGACGCGCGGATGTTGGTGAGCTGTTTCGCCTTCAGCGGGTTCACTTCCAGGTCGTTGCCCTTGTTGTGTTCGCCGATGATCATGCCGGCATACACATCCACCCCGGCGTCGATCAGGATCTGGCCGCGGTCTTCCAGGTTCCACAGGGCGTAGGGAACGGCCTTGCCCTGTTCGGCGGAAATCAGCACGCCTTCCTGGCGGCGCGGGATTGCACCCTTGTACGGCGCATAGCCGGCGAACAGCCGCGACAGGATGCCGGTGCCACGCGTATCGGCCAGAAATTCGCCCTGATAGCCGATCAGGCCGCGCGATGGCATGGTGAAGCTGAGGCGCACCTTGCCGCCGCCCGACGGGTTCATGCCCGACAGCTCGGCCTTCCGCTTGCCCAGTTTCTCGACCACGACGCCGGAATAGTCCTCATCGACATCGATCTGCACTTCTTCCATCGGCTCCAGCCGCTTGCCGTTCTCGTCTTCGGTGAACAGCACGCGCGGCGGGCCGACCGTGAGTTCAAAGCCTTCCCGGCGCATGGTTTCGATCAGCACGCCAAGCTGCAACTCGCCGCGCCCGGCGACTTCATACGCATCCTTGTTTTCGGCCTCGGTCACCCGAATGGCGACATTGCCCTCGGCTTCGCGTTTCAGCCGGTCGGCGATCATCCGGCCGGTCAGCTTGGTGCCGTCGCGACCGGCCAGCGGTCCGTCATTCACGGCCACGGTCATCGCCATGGTCGGCGGCGAAACGGGGCGGGCCGGCAGGGCCTCGGTGACACTGGCGGCGCAGATCGTATCGGCGACGGTGGCTTTCTGCAGCCCGGCGATGGCGACGATGTCGCCGGCCTCGGCTTCGCTTACCGGTTCGCGGTCAAGGCCTCGGAACGCCAGCAGCTTGGTCAGGCGCACGGATTCAATCTGTTTGCCGTCGCGGCCAATCGCCTTGACGGTTTCGTTCATCGCGACTTTGCCGGAAAAGATCTTGCCGGTCAGAATTCGGCCCAGGAAGGGGTCGGATTCCAGCGTCGTCGCCAGCATCCGGAACGGCCCGTCCGGGTCGGCTTCCGGTTCGCTGATGTGTTTGACAATGGTGTCGAACAGCGGCGACAGGTCTGTGCGTTCGTCTTCCAGACCATGCGCCGCCCAGCCCTGCTTTGCCGACGCATACAGAACCGGGAAATCCAGTTGCTCTTCATCCGCATTCAGGGCAACGAACAGATCGAATACCTGGTCCACCACCCAATCGGGTCTTGCATCGGGCTTATCAGTCTTGTTGATGAGCACAATAGGCTTCAGGCCTAGTTCCAGTGCTTTCATCGTCACGAACTTGGTCTGTGGCATCGGCCCTTCGGCGGCGTCGACCAGCAACACGACCCCGTCGACCATCGACAGGATGCGTTCGACCTCGCCGCCGAAATCGGCGTGGCCGGGTGTGTCGACGATGTTCAGGCGGATGCCGTTCCAGTCGACCGAGGTGCATTTCGCGAGAATGGTGATGCCGCGTTCGCGTTCGAGATCGCCGGAATCCATCGCGCGTTCGTCCATATTCGAATTCGCGCGGACGGCGCCGGACTGCCGCAGCAACCCGTCGACCAGGGTGGTTTTGCCATGGTCAACATGGGCGATGATGGCAAGGTTACGGCGTTGCATAAGGTTAAGCCTTGTTCAGGGGTTCGAAATAATGCGCCCCTATAGACCTTTCCGCCGCACTGCACAATGGCGGAACGACTCAAGCCCGTGCTACCGACCCCGCCGCAATCACACGCCCAGCCGGTCTTTCACGATGGCGCGGACATCGGCTTCCGGCCGCGCGCCGTAGTGAATGATGACTTCCGCTGCGGTAATTCCGGCAATTCGCCCGCAGGTCTCGAGGTCCAGATCGCCGCGCGTGAACGCCCACAGGAACCCGGCGGCGAACTGGTCGCCGGCCCCGGTCGTGTCGGTCAGCTTGCCGTCCAGCGGTTCGGCATCAATGGAGTGGGTTTCGTCGCCGCGCAGGATCACACAGCCTTTTTCCGACCGTGTCAGGCAGGCGATTTTACAATGGCCGCGCACCTTGTTGACCGCCTCGTCGAAACGGTCGGTCCGGTACAGCGACATGATTTCGGTTTCATTGGCGAACAGGATATCGACATGGTCGTTCACCAGCCGCAGGAAGGCATCGCGGTGGCGGTCGACGCAGAACGGATCGGACAGCGACAGCGCCACCCGGTTTCCGGCGGCATGGGCCAGATCGGCGGCCCTCACGAACGCTTTTTTGGCGTCATCCGGGTCGAACAGATAGCCCTCAAGATAGGTGACGGCGGCGGTCTTGACGGTTTTTTCATCGACATCGCCGGGCGCGAGATTGACCGCCGCACCGAGATAAGTCGCCATCGTGCGCTGCGCGTCAGCCGAGACCATGACAAGGCAGCGGCCGGTGCCGGGGCCGTCTGCCGCCGCCGGGGTTTTGAAATCAACGCCGATGGCCTGCATGTCATGCCGGAACACCTTGCCGAAACCGTCATCCTTCACCTTGCCGATATAGGCCCCTTTTCCGCCCAGAGCGGCGAAGCCTGCCATGGTGTTGCCGACCGAACCGCCGGAACATTCGACGCCCGGCGGCAGCGCGTCATACAGCGTGTCGGACCTGTCGGAATCGACCAGCGCCATTCCGCCCTTCGCCATGCCGTTTTCCTCAAGGAATGAATCGTTTTCGATCGCCACCAGAACATCGACCAGCGCATTGCCGATCCCCACCACGTCATACATGTAAAAGACTCCTAAAGGATTTTCGGATTCAGGATCCGGTTTTCGGTGCGGGTAAAAGATCGCGCCGCACCGGTCCACGCAACTGAATTAATACCGCCATCAACCAGGACCGCTCAAAAACCTGACGCTGGGTGGCCGCCCGGTCGGCCAGAAAGGCCCAGGACAGCGACGGATAATGATGGTGAACACGGTGGCAGTTGAAGTTCAGCATGGCGCGTGCGGCCCAGCGTGGCAGGGCCAGATTGAGAGCATAGTCGGGCTGGCCCATCGGTGTGCGGTAATGCGGCGCGTTGTCGATCATCGACTGCACCAGACCGCGCCCGAACAGGGCGGCGGCGAGCATCCACCAGAGCGGCCCGTATATCAGGAACGCGATGACCAGCATGACAAGCACCAGCGCGGAATCCCGGCGGATCATCGCCAGTTTCGGCGGATCGGTATAAGCGCGGACGGCCAGCGGGGCGATATCCGGCCCCTCGTTATCGCGACGCCTAAACAGGAAACGGATCACCGCGCTCAACAGTCCGCGCGGCAGGAACGCAACCAGGTTCCCGGCCAGCTCGGTAAGATACAGACCGCCAAAAAGCCGGAAGTAATATTCGCCGGACGCCGCCAGAAACGAGGATTTTTGCGGGTCATAGGCTTCCATACAGTCGAAGCGCGACCGGGCAAACCGGTGATGGATCAGATGCCCGAACCGCAGCACCTGATAGGGCGCGCCGAACAGGATGCACAACACACGGCCGACAGTTTTGTTGCGGTTGTAGTCGTTGAACAGGCTGCCGTGAAGGCTTTCATGCGCCAGCGCCCAGCAGAACGGCGTCAGCAGCACGAAGCCGGCCAGCAGCAAGCCCCACCATGCGGAATGCGGCAACAGCAGGACAGGTACGGCGATGTAGAACACTGCGTGCAGCAGCACGTACAGGCTGACCAGCACAGTGTTCAGCCGCTCCGGTATCGTCGATTCCTGCTCGTCATTTCCGTTCGCTGACGGCACGTCTTCGCCTCCTTGCCCGACTGAAGCTGTTCTACCGTTTTGGTGGCAGGGGTCAAGAGGGCCGGAGGCCGCTATCTATTCGGCGGCTTCAGCGTAGGCTTCCATGGGTGGACAGGTGCAGACCAGATTGCGGTCGCCGGCAACATTATCGACCCGGCCGACAGGCGGCCAGTACTTGTCGCCCTGCAGCACCGACAACGGAAAATACGCCTGTTCCTTGGAATACGGTTTTTCCCACTTGTCGCCCAGCAGCAGGTGCTGGGTATGTGGCGCGTTTTTCAGCGGATTATCCTTCGGGTCGGATTTGCCGTCGGCAACATCCTGGATTTCCCGGCGGATCTGGATCAACGCATCGCAGAACTTGTCCAGCTCGCGCATCGCCTCGCTCTCGGTCGGCTCGATCATCAGGGTCTCCGCCACCGGCCACGACATGGTCGGTGCGTGATAGCCGTAATCGACCAGCCGCTTTGCGATATCCTCGACCCCGATGCCGGTGTCTTCCTTGAAGGCCCGACAGTCGATGATGCATTCATGGGCCACGAAGCCGCCGCGCCCGGTATACAGGATCGGATAGTGATCCTTCAGCCGATGGGCGATGTAGTTGGCGTTCAGAATGGCGATCTGGGTCGCCCGTTTCAGCCCCGCCGGCCCCATCATGCGGATATAGGCCCAGGTGATCGGCAGGATCGAGGCCGACCCATAGGGCGCCGCCGATACCGGCCCGATCGGCTCGCCTTCATGGCCGACCGGGTTGACGCCGTCGACCAGCGGATGGCCCGGCAGGAAGGGCGCCAGATGCCGTCGCACGCCGATCGGTCCCATGCCCGGCCCGCCGCCGCCATGTGGAATGCAGAAGGTCTTGTGCAGGTTGAGGTGGCTGACATCAGCGCCGAACTTGCCCGGCTTGCACAGCCCGACCATCGCGTTGAGGTTGGCGCCGTCGACATAGACCTGGCCACCATGCCTGTGGATCAGGTCACAGACATCCTCCACCGATTCCTCGAACACGCCGTGGGTCGACGGATAGGTGATCATGCAGGCCGACAGATTTTCACTATGTTCTTCTGCCTTCGCTTTCAGGTCGTCGAGATCGATGTTGCCGTGATCGTCGCAGGCGACCACCACCACCCGCATGCCGGCCATCACCGCCGAGGCCGGGTTGGTGCCGTGCGCCGAGGACGGGATCAGGCAGACATCGCGGTGATGATCGCCGCGCATTTCATGATATTTCCGGATCACCAGCAGGCCGGTATATTCGCCCTGGCTGCCGGCATTCGGCTGTAGCGAAATCGCGTCATAGCCGGTGATTTCGCTCAGCCATTCCTCGAGCTCCTCGAAAAGCTGCTGATAGCCTTGCGTCTGGTCCAGTGGCGCGAAGGGATGCAGATGGGCGAAGTTTCGCCAGGTGATCGGGATCATCTCTGACGCGGCGTTCAGCTTCATGGTGCAGGATCCGAGCGGAATCATCGATCGGTCGAGCGCGATATCCTTGGCCGCCAGCCGGCGCAGGTAGCGCATCATCTCGGTTTCACCGTGATAGCGCTGGAAAATCCGGTGTTCCATGAAGGGCGAGGTTCGCTGCAGCTTCTTCGGAATGCACTCCTTCACCTCGGCGTCCAGTTCCACGATGTTGCAGATACCCTGCGCCTTGGCCGAAAACACCATCCACAGATGATTGATATCGGCGCGCTTGGTCGTCTCGTCGAGGCTGATGCCGACATGGTCGCCATCAATGAAGCGCAGGTTGATCGACCATTCCCGTGCCTTGGCGACAATCCGCGCGGCAATGCTGGGGGTCTTGATCGTGATGGTGTCGAAAAACGTGTCATGCACCAGCTCGAACCCAAGTTTTTGCAAACCGGCAGCGGTGATCTTTGTCATGTGATGAACACGGGTGGAAATGCGCTTCACGCCGTCCGGCCCATGATACACGCCGTACAGGGCGGCGACGACGGCCAGCAGAACCTGCGATGTGCAAATGTTGCTCATCGCCTTTTCGCGGCGGATATGTTGTTCGCGGGTCTGCAAAGCCATGCGCAATGCCGTACGGCCGTTGGAATCCACCGACACGCCGATGATCCGCCCCGGTACCGATCTCTTGTAGGCTTCGCGCGTCGCGAAAAAGGCGGCATGCGGCCCGCCATATCCCATCGGTACACCGAAACGCTGGGCGCTGCCGACAACCACATCGGCATCCATTTCGCCCGGGGGTTTCAGAAGGGCGAGCGCCAGCAGGTCGGTGGCGACGACAGCCAGCGCATCCTGCTTGTGAGCCGCTGCGATGATCGGCTCCAGATCGCGTACCGCGCCGGTGCTGCCGGGATACTGGATCAGGGCGGCGAAGCAGTCGGTATCGGCAAGCTCGGTTTCGGGGTCGCCGATTACCAGATCGAACCCCATCGACCACGCGCGGGTCTGCAGCACGGCAATGGTTTGCGGGTGGCATTCGGAATCGACAAAGGCGGTTCTGGTTTCCTTCTTGCAGAGCCGTCTTGCCATGGCGATGCCTTCCGCCGCCGCCGTGGCTTCATCCAGCAGCGACGCGTTCGCCATTTCCATGCCGGTCAGGTCGATCACCATTTGCTGGAAGTTCAGCAGCACTTCCAGCCGGCCCTGGCTGACTTCAGCCTGATACGGTGTATAGGCGGTATACCAGCCGGGATTCGACATCACATTGCGCAGGATGACCGGCGGCGTCACCGTGCCGCTGTAGCCCATGCCGATCATCGAGGTGAAGACCTTGTTGCGTTCGCGAATGTCGCGCAGTTCCGACAGCATCATGCGTTCGCTGAGCGATTCAGGAATATCCAGCGGTTGGTCTGTCAGGATCGACTTCGGCATGGTTTTCGACACCAGATCATCGAGCGATTTACAGCCGAGTTCGCTCAGCATGTGGTCGATCTGCGGTTCGCCGGGTCCGATATGCCGACGGACAAAGTCGTCCTCGGCTTCAAGCTCGGTCAGCAGAGATGCGGTGTCGGCCATCAAAGTTTCTCCCGTTCCTGTCATGCCGCCCCGTTTCCCCGGCGTGCCGGAAAGACTATTGCCGGGAAAAGGGACAGGCTGGGTTCTGCCGGCTCTCGCCGGCTATTCGTCGATAAGGTCGCTGTATTCCGATGCATCCATCAGGTCATCGATTTCCTCCGGGTTGTCGGGGATCATGCGGAAAAACCAGGCCTCGCCCTCGGCATCGCCGTTGACCAGACCGGGGTCGTCTTCCAGCGCCGGATTGGCTTCCGAGATTTCGCCGGCGACCGGCGCGAAGATTTCGCTGGCCGCCTTCACGGATTCAACAACGGCGACCACGTCGCCCTTTTTCACCTTCTTGCCGATTTCTGGCAGTTCCACGAAAACGACTTCGCCAAGCTGTTCCTGGGCATGGTCGGTAATGCCGATGGTTGCTTCCTCGCCGTCCAGCAACACCCATTCATGGTCTTCGGTGTACTTCATATCCGCCATCTTGGTTTCCTCTTCTCGATCAGGATGGTTTGAAATAACGCTGCGGCACGAAAGGTAGCGCCGCGACATGACAGTCAATCTGCCGGCCTCTCACTTCGGCCGAAATTCTTTCACCGAGCACGGCATGCGTGGTCTTCACATAGCCCATGGCGATCGGCTTTCCGAGAGTCGGCGAAAACCCGCCGCTGGTAACGCTGCCGGTCTGTGCACCGCTGCTGTCTGACAGTATCGCGCCGCCCCTGACAGGGGCCTTGCCTTCAATTGCCAGACCGACGCGTTTTCGCGGCGGGCGGGACTGCAATTGCGTCTGGATTACCGATGCGCCGGTAAACCCGCCGTCCTGCCGGCGGCGTTTGGAGATTGCCCAGGTCAGGCTGGCCTCGACCGGCGTGGTCGATTCGTCGATATCGTTTCCGTGCAGGCACAGGCCGCATTCAAGGCGCAGGGTGTCACGGGCGCCGAGACCGACCGGTTCGACATCGGGATGGTCCAGCAGGCGCTGCGCGAGATCGACGGCGGCATCGGCGGGAACCGTCAGTTCCACACCGTCCTCGCCGGTATAGCCTGAACGGGCGATCCGTATCGGAATGCCGGCAACGGCGCCATGCCGCAGCGACATGAACGGCTGTTGCGGATCCATATCGGACAGGCCGCAGAATATCTCTACAGCTTTCGGTCCCTGCAGGGCGATCAGCGCGACATCGTTCCGCAGCACCGCCGGGTTCGGTAGTACCGCATTAAGGTCGGCCAGAACCCTGTGCTTGTTGGAGGCGTTGGCGACGATGCCGAACCCGTCACCGTCGGGGGTTCGCGCAATCATCAGGTCGTCGATGATCCCGCCCTCGGCATTCAGCAGATAGGAATACCGGATCGACCCGGGCGGCAGTTTCTCAAGATCGACGGGCAAAAGGCGTTCGATCGCCGCTTCGATGTCGGCCCCGCCCGCGATGTCGATCACGCCCATATGGGACACGTCGAAAAGGCCGGCCTTTTCCCGCGTATGGGTGTGTTCGGCGATGATGCCCGGCTTGAACTGAACCGGCATTTCATAGCCGGCAAAGGGCACGAGGCGCGCGCCAAGTTCGCGGTGCAGGTCGGTCAGCGGGGTTTGCTCAAGATCAGACGAAGACGGGTCGCCAGAAGCCATCTGCTTCCTCCTGCGGTTCTTCGCCCCTTCTGTCCCTGTTGCCTGAGAGTGTCACCTGTTTGATCCGGGAACGGATGAACAAGGCTGTCTCCTTCGGCGGGTAGCGCAAGCCGGTCTCCCGGATCGGGCTGCCACTCTCCAGATTTTATTACCGGTCCGATAGTCCTTTTGCCTGAGAGCTTGATGGGGTGCTTACACCTTCGGCGCCGATCCTGCCGTTTCCAGCCGAATTCGGTCTCTCCCACCGGACCGCTTTCTTTCAGTCCGCTATTTTCAGCATACTTCGCCGCAGCAATCCAGACATGATCGCCGGTTTCGCTATCGGGCGCGACATTCGGTCAATGACAGGGTTTTATTAGGCTTCGGCCAAGAAAAATCCCGCCGTTTCAGGCGGGATTTTCTCGACAGTGATTGCTACGAGGGCGTCAGGCTGTGATAGCCCGGCGGCGGCGCAGCGAGATCAGACCGAAACCGGCCAGCGCGGTCGCCAGCAGTGGCAGGGCCGCCGGCAACGGAACCACGGTGCCGGTAAAGCTTGCAACGGTAAAGCTGTTCCCCACGAAGCCCGGGATCAGATCCGGGTCAAATACTGAGGCCGCAATGATAATGTTTCTGTATGTCTCAGCACCGAAGCCCTCAAACGGGTTTGCGACCGGTGGTGCATCACCGGACGAATCCGCCAGCAAGTCGAATGAACTGGCTGCTGCGGCCACACCCGCCGTCGTCGACAGATCAAACCCGTTCGAGCCGAAAATCACATAATCGTCGATAAACGGATTAAACTTGTTGAAGGAAACCGATACCGGAGACCAGTCTTCAGTCGGCATTTCCAGCACAATAAACTCTGCTGCTACACCGATGTTGAATCCGAAGATGCTCAGACCCACCGTCGAAAGCTGGTTGCTGCCCAGACCGCCGACACCGAGGCCCGTCGATGTTTGCGTTACGGTTTGTGCCGTCAGCGAATCGCTGACGCCGGGGATATCACTGGTCGTGTACCGATAGGCGTAGGCGTTCATCACGCTGCCGTCATCCGAGGTAAAGGGGCTCGAATCTGTAAAATCAAATGTCGATGTTGCCGCCTGGGCGGAGAATGCAGTGGCGACAAGCAACGTCGCCCCCGCCAATGACGTTAAAAATTTCCTAACCATAATAGAGATCCTTCCCATCTCGACCACAAAGGGTTTTTCACCCGTTCACGGTACCGGCACTCACGTCAAATACAATCGACGGACAGGTTGCAATAACAACCGGCATACAACCATGTTAACAGGCATCCATGATTATTTCGTCGGGATTTCCAGTGGAAACAGAATTCAACCAAAAGGTTTCAGCAGCCGAACCGGCACGACTCCCCGCACCGAATTGGTCAGCAGAATTTCATCCGCTTTATCCAGATCGGCGGGAAACAGGATGCGCTCATCGACCCTGCCCGGGTTTTTGGCCAAGAACGCCGCCCGTTCCACGCCGGGCAGCACGCCGCTTCCCAGCGGCGGGGTGGCGTAGCGGCTGCCAAATCGCAGGAACAGGTTGTGTCGCGACGCCTCGGTCAGCTCGCCGTTCTGGTTCGTGAACAGCACGTCATAGGTGCCGTGCCGCTCGGCCGCCGCCGCCCAAACCCGGTCATAGAAGTCCCGATCGGTTGTTTTGTAGGCATATCTTATGTCATGCGAATTAACGGCTTCATCACACAGTACCACGTGTTTCGGGCTGGTATCCGCCCCCAGCGGCTGGGCGGCAATCCTGGTTTCGCCGTCCGGGCCGATCGTCATCCGCACCTTTGAAGGCGCATCCAGCGCCGCCGCTGTCCGACGCAGATCAGCTTCGACGACGGCGCGGTCGAACGGAAACAGGAAGACCCGCGCCGTATTCTCGACCCGGTCAAGATGCGCCTGCAGGTTCCTGATGCCCTGGTCGGCATCGCCATACATGCTTTCGAGAAGATCGAACCCGACGGCGGGCCCGAAGGCGAAGCGCGCTTTCAGCAACGTTTCGTCATATTCGTCGGCGGGAACGGAATCATAGACGATGCCGGCGCCGATGCCCAGTTCGCCCTGCCCGTCGGGTAGCAGGGTGATGGTGCGGATCGGCACGCTGAACCGCATGTCGTTATCCGGCGTGACGTAGCCGATCGCGCCGGTATAGATGCCGCGCGGTTCGGATTCCAGTTCCCGGATGATCTGCATTGTGCGCACTTTCGGCGCACCGGTAATCGAGCCACAGGGAAACAGTCCGGCGAACAGGTATTTCAGCGATTCCTCGGGCGATACCCGGCAGGAAATCGTCGATGTCATCTGATGCACCGTTTCATAGGTTTCAACCTCGAACAGCGCGTCCACCGCAACCGTGCCGGGATCGGCGATCCGCGACAGGTCGTTGCGCAACAGGTCGACGATCATCAGGTTTTCCGCCAGCGACTTCTCATCGTGCTGCAGGAAG
Organism: uncultured Flavobacteriaceae bacterium; assembly: GCA_964352715.1. GTDB lineage: Bacteria > Pseudomonadota > Alphaproteobacteria > UBA8366 > Aestuariispiraceae > JAVKBW01. The sequence continues at coordinate 49,417 of CAYGSU010000001.1, forward strand.
GTCGCCGCCGCTGCATCCGCCGCGCCGTCGTGGTGGCGCGGGGTGGTTCCCTTCATCGGCTTGGTCATCAGCCGGTCGCCGTCCTTTCGGAAAAACAGTTCCGGCGAGCGGGACAGAACGGTCAGATCGGAAAACGACAGATAGGCGCCATAGGTCACCGGCTGGGTCTTGCGCAGCCGCTGGTAATAGGCAGCGGGATTGCCGGAAAGACGGAACCGCGCCCGGGTCGTGTAGTTTACCTGATAGGTATCGCCGGCCTCGATATAGGCCTTGATGCGGTCCAAATTGTGCAGGAAACCGGGCTGCGTATCGGTGAGGCGGATATCGGACAGCACCACAGCATCATCGTCGATCCGGTCGGCCAGAAAGGCGTCGACCCCGACATCGTCCAGAACCCGGCGGCTACGGAACAGACCGACCTGAATCAGCGGTATATCTTCGTCGTGCGGGTGGGTGACGAAGGCCGGGTCGATGACCGGTGCAAGTTCGTAGGAAAAGTGGCCGGCGACGAACAGGCCGGCCGCCGTCGCGCGGTCGATCTCGGCGAAAACCGCCCGGGCCTCGTCGGCGGTTGCGGCGACAAGGACGCGTTCCGGGTCCTCGAACAGGATCGACCGGCCATCCTTTGTAAAATTGTCGTCGAAAAGCGCAAAGGGCCCTGCGCCGCTGTTCCTGATCATAGCTGTTCCGCGCCACTCTTCCCTGACCGCGCTGCATACTGCAATTTCCCGGTCAAGGCGAGGGGACGACGCAAATGTTTTTTTACTTCCGGCAGCTGGCCTGGCCCCGGATTCAGGCTGAAGGCCGAACCCGGCGGTAGGACAAGGCCTCGGCGATAGCGATGCGGCCGACGGTTTCCTCTCCGGCCAGATCGGCGATTGTACGCGCCACCCGCATCACCCGGTGATAACCCCGTGCACTGAGTTTCATCCGGCCCGCCGCGTCGTTCAGCAGCGTACGCCCGGCCTCGTCCGGCGCGGCGACAGCTTCCAGGTTCTCTCCGTCAGCTTCGGCATTGGTGCGGATCGGCAGACCCAGCGCTTCATAGCGACGCGTCTGTATGTCTCGTGCAGCCGAGATACGTACAGCAACATCAGCGCTGGTTTCCGCCGGTGGCGGCAGGGCCAGATCGGCAGGGCTGACGGCGGGTACATCGACGTGAAGGTCGATCCGGTCGAACATCGGGCCGGATATCTTTGCCTGATAGTCGAGCGCGCATTTCGGTGCACGCGTACAGGCGAGGTCAGGATCGTCCAGATGGCCGCAGCGACACGGATTCATCGCCGCGATCAACTGCACCCGGGCGGGGTACTCGACATGCGCATTGGCGCGGGCGACAACGGCCCGACCGGTTTCCAGCGGCTGGCGCAGCGCCTCCAGTGCGCCGCGCTGGAATTCCGGCAGTTCATCGAGAAACAGAACGCCGTTATGCGCCAGGCTGATTTCCCCCGGCTTCGCGCGTGTACCGCCGCCGACAAGGGCTGGAATGCTGGTCGAATGATGCGGGTCGCGGAACGGGCGCAGCCGGGTCAGGCCGGTTTCGCCGAGAATGCCGGCGACGCTGCGGATGGTCGAAAGCTCCAGCGCCTCGGCGGCGGACAGCACCGGCAGGATACCCGGCAGGCGATGCGCCAGCATGCTCTTGCCCGCCCCGGGCGGACCGTTCATCAACAGGTTATGACCGCCGGCCGCGGCGATCTCAAGCGCCCGTTTGGCGCTTTCCTGCCCCTTGATATCGGCAAGGTCCGGCACGCCCGCCCGGCTTTCGGCGACGGCCGGCGGCACCGGCTGCGGCAGCGCGAATCGCCCCTTCATGTGATTGACCAGTTCCAAGAGGTCGGTGGGGGCGAGAATATCCGTCTCGCCCGACCAGGCCGCTTCCGGTCCGCAGGCGGCGGGACAGATCAGGCCACGCCCTTCCGCTGCCGCGGCCATCGCCGCCGGCAGCACCCCGGCGACTGGCGCCAGCCGGGAATCCAGACCGAGTTCGCCGAGCACGACGAAGGGGTCGATCGCGTCCTGCGGCAGCACATCCATCGCCACCATCAGACCCAGTGCAATCGGCAGATCGTAATGACTGCCCTCTTTCTGCAGGTCGGCAGGCGACAGATTGACAGTGATGCGCTTCGGCGGCAGGGCCAGCCCGGCGGAGGCGAGCGCGGCGCGCACCCGTTCCTTGCTTTCCGCAACGGCCTTGTCGGCCAACCCGACAATGGCGAAGGCGGGCAACCCGCCCGCCATCTGCACCTGCACATCGACAAGCTTCGTGTCGATGCCCAGAAACGCCACCGTCGTCACATGCGCAACCATTTTCCACCCGTCCAGGTTTCGGTGGACACTAGCCGCTCAATCGGGAGACGCCAAACGGGAAATAGACCAGCGGTGCGCGCATCCGGTGTTCTACCGGAACCGGCGCCGTCAGAACGGCAGATTGACCCACGGGTGACGATGGTCGGTGGCATAAACCGCCTGCGTCGGCGACGGAAAGGACGGGTCGGAAAAAGCCCCGACGGCGACAGCGGTCAGCCCCGGTTTTCTGTGCGCCTTCCAGTATACGGTGCTGCCGCAATCCGGGCAGAAGTGGTGCATCACGGCATGACCGCTGTCTGATTGCCGTTCGAATTCGGTAGATGCGCCGGAAATGGCCACGGCTTCATCGACAAAAAACGCGGCGATCCCGAACGCGCTGCCTGTTCTTTTCTGGCATTCAAAACAGTGGCACAGCGTTACCAGGACCGGATCCCGGTCACAGACAACCCGAAGTTGGCCGCAGCAGCATGTCGCTTCACGTTTCGCCATCGGCCGACCCTATCAGAAAAGCCGGTCCGGACGCGATGCCCGCTACAGTCTGGATTCGATGGCGTCCCACAATTGCGCTTCCAGCGAGACTTCATCGAAGCGGCCGATTTCCTGCAGGCCGGTCGGGGATGTGACGTTGATTTCGGTAAGGTAGTCTCCGATGACATCGATGCCGACGAAAATCAGCCCCATCTTTTTCAGTGTCGGGCCGATGATCTCGCAGATTTCATGATCGCGCTTGCTCATCACGGATTTTTCCGGCCGTCCGCCGACATGCATGTTCGACCGGGTTTCCCCCTCGGCCGGAACCCGGTTCACCGCGCCGGCGGCATGTCCGTCAACCAGAATGATGCGCTTGTCGCCCTGCCGCACGGCCGGCAGATAGGCCTGCACCATCAACGGGTCGCGCGATGCAGCGGCGAACATTTCCAGCAGCGAATTCAGGTTGCCGTCGCCCTCGCGCAGGTGGAACACGCCGGCGCCGCCATTGCCGAACAGCGGCTTGACGATGATGTCGCGATGTTCTTTCCGAAATTCCTTGATATCGGAAATGTTCTTGGTGATCAGCGTCGGCGGCATCAGGTCCGGCCAATGCGTCACCAGCAGTTTTTCCGGCGCATTGCGCACCGAGACGGGGTCGTTCACCACCAGCGTCTTCGGGTGAACAAGCTCGAGAAGATGGGTTGCGGTGATGTAGGACATGTCGAAGGGTGGGTCCTGCCGCATGAGGATGACATCGACGTCGTCGGCAAGGTCAATCTTCTGTGTCGGTCCAAGGTCGTAGTGATCGCCCTTCTTGCGGCGAACGGTCATCGGCTGGGCATGCGCCCAGACGGCGCCGTTACCGTAGGTCAGATCGGCCGGGCCATAGTGCCACAAGGCATGGCCGCGGTTCTGGGCTTCCAGGGCCAGCACGAAGGAGCTGTCGCCCTCGATATCGACAGTAGAAATCGGATCCATCTGGATCGCCACGGAAAGTGCCATCTTGTTCCCCCGGGAAATATTTTGTGCGGTTTCAGTTCAGCCGTTTTTTCAGATCGTCAACCAGAGCCTGAACCTGCAACCGGGCATTCTGCCTCGGCTCGAGATCCATGAAATGGCCGAAGGCTTCGATGGCGGCGCGCAGGTTTCCGGCATTGGCGTGCAGAATCCCGGCATCGCGCCACAGCGTCGGTTCGCCGGGCCGCATCATCACCATGGTTTCCACCACACCGGCGGCATCGGCCAGGCGCTCGGCATCAACCAGCCGCGTCTTGATGTTGTTCTGCAAGCGGAACAGCACGTCGCGGTCTGGCACGGTTTCATACTGCGCCGATGCCAGTTCGGACCCCATGCCCTGAATGGATTTCAGCAATTCGCGCAACGACGGCGCATCGCGCTGGATGCCGTCGAAAAACGGATCGACAACAACCCGTGTTCCGGCAACCTCGACCCTGACAAGAAAATGACCGGGAAACGCGAGGCCATCGACCGTCAGCCCGGCCGCCCGGCCGACATGGATATAGATGATGCCGAGGGCAACCGGCAGGCCGCGTTTTCGCTCCAGCACCCGGAACAGGTTGGCGTTGCGCAGATCGTCATAGCTGTCGGAATCGCCGGTGAACCCGGCTTCCAGATGCACGATGCCGGCAAGGCAATCGGCGGCGGTCGCCGCATCGGGCGGTGACGCCCCCATCCGGTCGGCAAGGTCTGCACCCAGAGCATCAAGCTGCTGCAGCGCACCGGCAATGCTGTCGCCGGGCGATACCGAAACCGGGTCCAGCATTGCCGCCGCCAGTGCCGCATGGGCAAGCGGCAGACGACCATCCGGCTGGTCGGTCAGGCCACGCAGAAACCGGCGCGGATCGCCTTGCGCGGCGTCAGGTGGCTGATTTTCGGCTCGGGTCATCCTTCATCACCATATGATCTGTCACGATGCGCCGGACATAGTCGACCTTGCGGGCATGCGCAACGACACGATCCAGTTCCTGCTGGTTTTGAGCGATGCCGAACAGATAAACCGTCCCGTTCACCACTTCGATGGAATAGTTGATGGCCTTGATTTTCTCGTCGATGGTTATCTCGGCGCGAATTTCCGAGGCGATGATCTTGTCGCGCGCCTGCGATGTAATGGCGCCGGAATCGCCGATCTGAATTTCGTTGATCACGTCGACCACGCCGCTCTGTTCCCACGAAGACTTGACGGCGGCCAGCCGGTCATCCTGTGTCGGCACAAAGCCTGTCAGCAGCACCCGGCCCTCGACGACTTCCACATTCAGATTGGCGAAAACATTGATGTCGCGGTCGAACAAAGCTTTCGAGATCGCCGCTTCGGTAACCGAATCGCGGACGGATTGTTCAAAGCCACGTTCCTGCATTGCCGCCGTGCCCGCTGTCGCGCCTGCACCGACCGCCATGCCGACCGGCGTACACCCGGCCAGCGGCAGGGCCGCGACCATAAAGGCTGCCGCCGTTGAAATCAGACTGGTTTTCGTTTGCTTGATCATCAAGGTCACCTTTATCGACAATCCGTCATGGCCGCCAGGCATCAACGATATGGTGCGGAACAAGCCCGCAGACCACAACAAGATCGAACCGCGCGTCAGATTCTGCAAGGTCCGGACGGCTGGAAAGTGTCCATTGTATCGTTCGGGCGATGCGCGACCACTGTTTTTCGCTGACCGAACCGAGGCCGATGTCCAGGCTTGGCCTGCTCTTGACCTCCACGGCCACAAGGGTCCGACCCTTTTTAGCCACGATATCGATTTCGCCGACCGGCGTCTTATGCCGGCGCGCGACGATGCTGTAGCCCTTCAGCCGCAGCCACAGCGCGGCGATGGTTTCCGCCTGTCTGCCGGCCGATTCGCGTTCGCGGCGGTCAGCCGTCATCGTCGGGCCCGTCCACCGCGCGATCCTGCAAGCGATCCTGCAAGACAACGGCGCGGGCATACAGATCACGCTTCGCCATGCCCGTTGTCCTGGCGACGGTGGCGGCAGCCTGCTTGACGCCGCCCTCGCGCATCGCCGCGCGCAACAACCGGTCGATTTCGTCCGGTTCGGTTACCGCTTTCTCGTCCGAAGGCGGGCCGACGATCACGACAAGTTCGCCCTTCTTCGCCATGTCGGGCAGGTCGGCCAGCAGCGCCGACAATGTGCCGCGCCGGTGTTCCTCGTGCAGCTTGGTGATTTCCCGGGCGAGCGACGCAGGACGGTTCGGCCCCAGGCTTGTCGCCATGTCGGCGATGGTTTCCTCGATCCGCTTCGGGCTTTCGTAAAAGACCAGCGTTGCCGGCAAGGCGGCGACGGCATCGAAAAACGCGCGCCGCGCCTGTTTCTTCGACGGTGGAAATCCCAGAAACATCACCCGGTCGGTCGGCAGGCCGGATGCGGTAAGACCGGCAAGCAGCGCCGAGGGGCCTGGAACGGGATAGACCGAATGACCGGCCTGTGCGGCGTCACGCACCAGTTTGTAGCCTGGATCGGCAATCAGCGGGCTGCCGGCATCGCTGACCAGTGCTACCGTCCGGCCACTGTCCAGCACGTCCAGCAACCGCCGGCGCGTGGAATCGTCGCTGAAGTCGTGATACGGCGTCTTCGCCGTCGCGATGCCGTAATGTGACAGCAACCGGCCGGTAACCCGCGTATCCTCGCAGGCGATCAGGTCGGCGGCTTTCAGCACGTCGAGCGCCCGCAGGGTGATATCCCGCAGATTGCCGATCGGCGTCGCCACCAGATACAGGCCGGGCGCCAGCGCCGAAGCACCCTCGTTCGCTTCGCCGGAAGGGGTTATCTTGTCACTTGCCACGGAATCGCCCCTTGGTTTCCTCAATCGCGCGCCATACATTGGCGAGAATGATACCTGAATCGCCTGTTGGCGATGATCTGTCCACCCCTTGCGGGTCAACAGCTTGGAGGAAATGCGTGTTCCAGCCCCTGCGCTCGTCACCATCCTGGAAGACTGCCGGTCTTGCCGCCGTGTTCGCCCTGTTTCTCGCCGGCTGCGCCGCATCGGGTGATAACGAACCGACCATTGCGAATCCACCGACGGATCAGGCGGCGTCCGGTGATCTGCCGGCGCATTCACTGAATGCGGACGGATCGTCCGGCGATCTCGACAGCGAGGCCGGGATGGTCGATGGCGCGCTTGCGGAATTGCGGGAAGAAGACCCGTTCATGCTCGACGGCGCCGGTAAGTCCGCGGTCGGAGCCCGCGCCGGTGCGCAGGTGGCGCTGCTGGCGCCGCTTACCGGGCAGCATGCCACCGTCGGCAAGGGGCTGGTGGAAACCGCGCAGCTTGCCCTGTTCGACATGCGCAAACCGACGCTGACGCTGATGCCGATCGATACCAAGGGAACACCGGAAGGCGCGGCGAACGCGGCGCGCGAGGCCATCGCCCGGGGTGCGGACATGATTATCGGTCCGCTTCTGGCCGGGTCTGTCAATGCGGTCGGGCCGGTCGCGCGCGAGGCGGATTTGCCGGTTCTGGCGTTTTCCAACACGCCTTCTGTGGCCGGCGACGGGGTCTATGTCATGGGTTTCACACCCGACCAGCAGGTTCAGTCGATCATCGAATTCGCTGTCGCCGAAGGCATCACGCGGTTCGCGGTACTGGCCCCGCGCAATGCCTATGGCGAGGTTGTCGTCAGCGCGTTCCAGCGCACGGTGGCGCAGTATCGCGCCACGATCACAAGGCTTGCCTTCATCAATCCGAACGACACCGACTTTTCAGATACGATCAAACGCATTTCGGATTATGACCAACGGCGCAAGGCGCTGGTGAACCTGATGGCGGATCTTAAACAGAAGGATGACGAAGCCTCGCGCGCCGCCCTCAGCCGGCTGCAGGATCAGGAAACCCTCGGCGATCCCGATTTCCAGGCCATTCTGGTGCCGGCGACCTCTTCCGTCATGCTGCAGACCCTGGCGGCGCAACTGGCCTATTATGATGTCGATCAGCCGGCCGTGCGCGTTCTGGGTCTGCAATTGTGGGACGAATTCGGCAATCTCAGTCGTGAACCCTCGCTGCGCGGCGCCTGGTACGCAGCCCCGCCGAGCGAGACCCGGGAAAAATTCGATACCCGCTTCCAGTCGCTGTATGGCCGCAAACCGCCTCGGCTCGCCTGGCTGGCCTATGACGTGACGGCGCTGGCGGCGGTTCTCGCCGGCGATACGGACGAGCCGCAATATTCCGAAGAGGCCCTGACCAATGTTCAGGGTTTCGCCGGTGTCGAGGGCATATTCCGCATCCTGCCGAGCGGCGTTTCCGAACGCAGTTTCGAGATTCGTGAAATCACCGGGCAGAGCGTTCGCGCCATCCGACCGGCCCCGGCGCGGTTTGAGTCGCTGATCAACTAGGGCGACTGTATCGCGCCGCCAGCCCGCCGGGATCGGGCGGTGTGTCGGTACTGTGATTAGCCGCACTTCCTTTCGCGGCAAACTGGAGACATAATCGCACGTTCGATACGGGCGGGGCAGCGTCATGTCGATAGGGCGTCTCTAGGCGTTCGTGGGGGACACGTGCGGTACGATTTTATTGCGGACCTTGACAAGAGCGGGACATGCACCCGCCTGGAAGGCGACGTGAAGGAAGCGCTTGGCGGTGCGGTGCACCGGTTTATCAATCGCCCCTTCATGGAATACGTGCTTCCGGAAGCCCGGTCAGAAATGTCCGAAACCCTGAAAATGGTGTTGAGTAACGCTGTGCCGATCCGCATCGGCGTGACCCTGATGGGGGGCGACGGCACGGAACGGCCGTTCCTGCTTGATGTCGTCGCCATCTCCCGGAACGAAAAAGTTCTGGGCCTCAGGGTCGGTGGCGCACGCCGGCACATCGATTCCGGCGTCGATTCCCACAAGATGGCCGAAGGCCTGCATTCGTTCCGCGATTCTATTGCGTCCTCGCTGTCGGGAGACGACGAGCGGGTGCTGACGATCTACAAGATCGATCCGAGGGCGATGGGCGAGCTGGCCGGCGGAACGGGTGATGGCGTTGTGCATCTGAACGAACGCACGGCCGCGGTGGTTCACGAAAACAGCGAGGCGGCGGCGAAGGCCAAGCCGGGCTTCAGCATCCGTCTTGCGACCGGCGGCGTTGATGACAGTGGCGAAGCGATGGCGATGATCGACGGCGTTCTGGCCGCCGCCGCGATGGAGGAATTCACCCTCAAGGAAGGCATGCTGTCGCTGACAGAAGCCTATGACGATACGATCGAAGCGGTTGCGGAAATGAAGGCCGTGCCGCCGCCGATCCGGTATGCAGCGATGCGCGGCGATGCGGAAAACCGCCTGGGCCTGTGTGACTATGCCGAGCTTCTGGCCCCGCATGAAGGCGGCAAGGGCGCCGGCAGCAAGCTGATCGAAACCGTGGTTCGGAACCGGCTGTCGCAAACGGCATCCGCGAAGGACCCGGGTGTCGATGTGTGCGTACCGATTCACGCGGCGTCACTGCTGTTGCTGGAAGACGCCGACTGGGCCGCGTTCGACCTGATGGTAATGCCGAAGGGCCTGAAACACCTGTCGCCTGAAAATCAGCGCGCCGTAACCAGCCGTCTGGTCACCCAGAAGGTGATGGCCGATATCCGTGACATGGCGGCTGTGCCCGAGGTTTTCGGCGAACTGTTCCAGAAAAAGGCGCTGACGCGGCTGTATGTCGACCCCAGGGTTTTCTTCGACTGCCAGCCGGTCGAGCGGATGTCGTTCTGGCGGCTGGTCGCCGACTGTGCGAAACGCGATGTCTATGCCGCTTTCGACGGCGACAGCGCGGTGATGCTGTCGGCGATGACCAGCGGCTTCGATACGGTCTATGTTTTCGGTGATGATGCCGAATAGCAGGAATCGGCGCGGAACCGGCGTTTACCGTCGATTGGTCCTTTTCGCGTCAACGGTGCTATCGTAAGGTCCGGGGGTCTTTAATTCTCGGTGTTCCGGACCGCCCCCGATGACCAAAAGCAAAATCCTCGTAACGCTTCGCCAGGCCGAAAGGATCTGGGCGGTCGGTGCGATTCACGGCGATCTGGAAAAGCTTGAAGCTGTGCACGATGCGCTGGCCATCCAGTTGCAGGACGGCGATCGCATTGTCTATCTGGGGAATACCATCGGCTACGGGCCGGATTCCGTCGGCGTGATCGATGAACTACTGCGCTTCAGGTGCTGGTTTCTTGGCCGCCCGCCTTTCGTGCATGTCGAAGATCTTGTGTTTCTGCGCGGCGCGCAGGAAGAAATGTTCCAGCGGCTGCTGCAGATCCAGTTCGCAAAGGACCCGGACACGGTGTTCACCTGGATGCTCGAACGCGGGCTTCGGGCGACGCTTGAAAGCTACGGCGCAGATATCGCTGACGCAAAGAACCGATGTCGCGAAGGCACGCTGGCGCTGACTTACTGGACATCGTCCGTGCGTGACAGCCTGCGCCGGCACAAGGGCCACGACACGTTCTTTTCCCACCTGAAGCAGGCGGCCTATCGGGATGACGGCGCGGTGCTTTTCGTCAGCGCCGGGCTGGACACCAACAAGCCGATCACGGCGCAAAGCGACGCCTTCTGGTGGGCGGCGCGCAGTTTCGAAACCGTCGATGCGCCCTATCGCGGGTTTCAGCGTGTTGTGCGCGGCGTCGATGTCGAACCGAGGGGGCTGGTCCGCACCCCTTATACCCTGTCAATCGATGGCGGCAGCGGCCGTGGCGGCACCCTGATCGCGATCTGCCTCTCGGCGGAAGGCAAGGTTCTGGAAACCATCGAAGCCTGAAGCCCGATGTGCCGGCAGACGATGACAATATTGTGAAGTTATAGGAAAACTATCCTTTTCGATGATCCGGCCCTGAAAACCGAACGTATTGTTTCTTATATACAGGAACAGGATACCGTTACGGTAAGGAAGGTTCGAGTATGGCACATATAGACGATCCGGCGACTCAGCGTGCGAATATGTCGTATATCCGGGCCTCGATGAAGGAACCCCTGCTGTCCCGCGAAGACGAACAGGATCTGGCGAAACGCTGGCGCCATGACGGCGACGAGGAAGCCCTCCACCTACTGGTCCGCGCCTACACAAGGCTGGTCATCAGCACCGCCTCGAAATTCCGCAATTACGGCCTGCCGATGGGCGATCTGGTTCAGGAAGGCAATATCGGCCTGATGCAGGCTGCAGCCCGGTTTGAGCCGGAACGTGAAGTTCGGTTTTCGACCTATGCGACATGGTGGATCCGTTCGGCGATCCAGGATTATGTGCTGCGCAACTGGTCGATCGTACGCACCGGCACGACATCGGCCCAGAAATCGCTGTTCTTCAATCTGCGTCGCCTGCGTGCCAAGATCGCGGAAGGCCCGGCCGGCCGGATGACCGATGATGGCCGGAAAAAGATTTCAAAGGAACTGAAGGTCGGCATCGGTGATGTTGAAACCATGGAACAGCGTCTGTCCGGCGCCGATCACTCCCTGAACGCGACAATGTCGGACATGTCGAACGACCCGTGGCAGGACATGCTGGCCGACGAACGCCCGACACCGGATCAGGTGGTCACCTGCATGCGGGATTCGGAAACCCGGTCGAAATGGCTGGCCGCCGCGCTGGACGAATTGTCCGACCGCGAACAGGTGATCATCCAGGAACGCCGCCTTGTCGATGACGGGGCGACGCTTGAAGAACTTGGCCGCAAGCTCGGTGTCAGCAAGGAACGGGTGCGTCAGCTTGAAAGCCGGGCGCTGTCGAAGCTGAAACAGGCGATCCTGCGCAATGTGGAAACGCCGACCGATCTGCTGATGGAAGCCTGACCGCTCTTGCTGTCCTGACATTCTCCTGTCGCCCGTATTTCACCGATTTTGCCCGGAATCGGAAAAATAGTGAAATATCGCTGCATTTGGCATATAAATTGGATGCAACCAGAATGGTTTGCGCGGTAGATACCGCTGTTTGACGCTTGATTGGACGCTGCTGACAGGAAGAATTCCATGATGACGCTCTTGAACAGGTTCCCCTTTTTTCCGAAACCGGCCGGCCTAAACAAACCCCGCAAAAAAGCCGGTCTGGCCGTGGCCGGATTGTGCGCCGCCGCGCTTCTGACGACGGGCTGCGGCAATGTGCCGAAATTCGACCGCGATGAAACCATTGCCGGTGGTGTTGTCGCCGGCGCGATTATCGGCGGGCTGATCGGCTACAGCGCCCTCAGCGGCAGCGCATCGGGCGAGTTGATCGGCCTGGCTATCGGCACCGGGGTCGGCGCGGTCGGCGGTTACTACGCGGCCGATTACCTGACAAGACTGGACCGGCGGGCGATGGAAGAAACCACCTATGCGACCCTGACCGATGCGCCGATCGGCGAAACCCGGACCTGGAACAATGAGGGCAGCGGCAACAGCGGCGAAGTCCATGCGATCCGCACCTTCATGTCCGGCCAGGGCCAGTTATGCCGCGATTATGCCAATGTTGCGCGCGTTCAGGGCGAACGGGTCGAAACCTACCACACTGCCTGCCGCAACGCCGCCGGCGCCTGGGTTGTCAGCCAAAGTTCGAAACCGCTCTTGTAGTTCACCGGCGCTTCGGTCGTTCGCGGCGCATCTTTGATGGAATACCCCGACTGTGCCGACTGATCCTCTTATCGACCCGTCCCTTGTCGAGGACTTCCAGCGCGACGGCGCGGTGCTGATCAAGGGCCTGTTCAACGGCTGGGTCGATACGATCCGCGACGGCATTGACCGCAACATGGCCGAGCCCGGTCCGTATGCCGCCGAGAACCTGAAACCGGGTGAAAACGGCCGGTTCTTCGATGATTACTGCAACTGGACCCGAATCCCCGAATTCACCGATGTCGTTCGGCATTCCGCGGCGGCGGCGGTCGCAGCAGCGCTGATGGGGTCGAAGACCGCGCAGATGTTTCATGACCATGTTCTGGTCAAAGAACCGGGCACCAGCAAACCGACACCCTGGCATCAGGATTCGCCGTACTATTTTGTCGAAGGTCAGCAGACGGTCAGCTTCTGGGCGCCGGTCGATCCGGTTTCCGAGGCGACCCTGCGCTGTGTCGCCGGGTCGCATCTGTGGGAAAAGCAGGTGATGCCGGTGCGGTGGCTTTCGGATGACAGCTTCTATCCTGATCCGGACCTTTACATGCCCGTGCCCGATCCGGACAAGGCGCCGGACTTTTACAATATTCTGGAATGGGACATGCAACCGGGCGATGCCGTGGCGTTTCACTTCCGCTGCCTGCACGGTGCGCGCGGCAATCTTACCGATGCGCGCCGGCGGGCCTTTTCGCTTCGTTTCGTCGGCGACGACGCGCGGTATGTTGAACGACCGGGCCGCACGTCGCCCCCTTATCCCGGACACGAGATGAAAGAGGGCGAGCGCTTGCGCGAAGACTGGTTCCCGGTCCTGTATGCGGCCTAGAGCGGTTAATTCCCGTCACGGGGAATGGTTTCGTCCCATTCCTTGTCGCTGACGACCGAGCCGCCCTCGGTTACGGTAAGACGTGCCTTCAGGAAAAAATTATCCCTGTCGCTGCTCATTTCCTGGGTCGCGTCGATCACGACATCCAGTTCACCGTCCCGTCCATAACTCGAACGGTTGCGGAAGGTAAGGTGCGCACTTAGCGGATCGTCTTCCTGTATCGAGATCGTCCGCCAATTGCGGTCGGAGAAGGTCCAGCCGTCGCGGTCAATCCGGGTTTCGCCGGCATCGTCCTCGTGGATCCACGTCGTGACGCCGGTCGCCACGTCGCGTTCGTAGCGGACGACGGTGGGGTCTGCCTTGCGCAAGACCGTTACCGGGTGCACCGCGCTGTGTTCCGGCGGATCAATCGGGCGCAGGTCGTCATCAGCCGGCTGGTCCGGCCGGACCGGCAGGGCGAAAGTGGTGGCGCCGGTATGCACGGTCAGTGTCACAGGTTCCGGCGATGGCCAGATGACCGGCCACAGCGATGGCGCGATGGCGACGCGGATCCGATTGCCGGCCTGAAACCGGTAGGCAATGTCGTTCAGCACAACCTTCGCGGTGTAGCGTTTGCCCGGCTCCAGATGGGTGACCGTTTCGTGGGTTTCGTCGTGGGTAAGGTTCATCAATCCGTAGGAAACCAGCGCCGACCGTCCATCCGGAAAAACATCGCAAAGACGCGCACTGGCGAAGGCGACCGGCCGGTCGACCGAGAACGACAGCGACAGGGTCGGCGCGCCGAAGATCGGCAGGGCTTCGGCCAGCGGTTCGGTATCCACGGCAAAGGCCAGACCGTCGTCTTCCCGCTGGTCCATCGGCGATTCCGGGTCGCCGCCGCCATTGTTGCTCCACATCGGGGTGCGGCTGCCATAGGTCTGCGGCACGCGGACATCGACCGAAGTTTCGGGTTCCGCCGCATCCGACAGGCTGCCTGCATTGACATGCAGAACCCGGTTCGTGACGTTCGGCGACGGCCATTGCTCTTCCGCAACCCAGTTGCCGTCACGGGTGTCGACATAGGGGGCCGGCGGCATGCTGTCGCTCATCCAGGCCCTAATCTTCGGTTCCTGTAATACGCCGGTATCGATATCCTTCAGCCAGTAGTCCCACCAGCGCAGGGATTCCGAAAGAAAGCCGGCCATCGGCCCCGGATTGGCCTGGTGCATGTACTGATGGCCCCACGGGCCGATCAACGCTTTCGACGGGCCCTTCAGGTTGGCGATGGTGCGGGGCACCGGGTTGGTGTAGCCGTCGGCCCAGCCGCCCATCATGTAAACCGGAATTTCGATCTTGCTGTAGTCCTCGCAGACCGAACCGTGCTTCCAGTATTCGTCGCGGCGCTGGTGATGCAGCCATTCGTTTATCCAGGGACCGGCGCAGGCAAGGCGATCTTCCCAGGTTTCTCTCCATTTATTTCCCAGAAATTTGGGATCGGGCGAGCGCGCACCTGCCGGGAACATCGCAAACGACCAGTTGGGATTTTCGTAAAGCAGGCAGCCGCCCATATAGTGGATGTCGTCGGCATAGCGGTCATCGGTGGAATAGACGGAAATGACCGCCTTCAGCGCGTCAGGCTGGCGCGCCGCGACCTGCAGGCCGTTGAACCCGCCCCAGGATTTTCCGAACATGCCGACGCGACCGGAACACCAGGGCTGCGCCGCCAGCCAGGCAATCACCTCGACCGCGTCATCCTGTTCCTGTTCCAGATACTCGCCCCACATCTGGCCTTCGCTTTCGCCGGAACCGCGCATGTCGACGCGGATCGAGCAATAGCCGTGACCGGCAAGATACGGATGCATCGCTTCGTCGCGTGCGGCGGTGCCGTCGCGCTTGCAGTAGGGAATGTATTCCATGATGGCGGGAACCGGGTTCTGTTCCGCATCCTCCGGCAGCCAGTACCGGCAGGCCAGCCGCGTACCGTCCGACAACGGAATCCAGTCGTTCTCCACTTCCCGGATCTTGTGAGGAAAATCGGATACGACCTTCGCCTTGGCAACCGACGATGTGGCTCCCGCTACCATCTGCTATCTCCTAAATAAGTGTAATTCAGACGCCGGCTTCCAGGCCGGTGCGTCCATAGACTGTCAAATTAACTTCCGGATCGCCGACAACGCCTGGTTCCGTTTCATAGACGAAGACGGCCATCAGGCGCAGGCGATCACCCTTCACAGGTGATACACGGTGCAGTGAATTGCAACCCCGGAAGATGGTCAGTTCGCCGGCCGACCTCGAGACGACCTCGACCCGGTCGCGGTTCCCGTCCAGAACCTCGGTCATGTAACTAATGTCTTCGTCTTCGGGGCCTTTACGCGTGTTCGGCGCCATTTCGAAATTGCCACCGGTATCGGCTGCCTGCAGCATCAGGGTCATCGTGAAGGCGTTGGTGGAATCATAATGCCAGGCTGACTGATCGCCGTCGCCGTAGCAAATCACGTTGACCGGCTGAAGGGTGTCCTCGCTGGGATACAGCACCGGTTCGCCGACGATTTCCGCGATGAATTTCTGAAACGGCTGCCAGAAATACAAAAGCTTAAGCGCCGCATCGTCAGGCAGGCAATCGGCGGGAATCATCCTGTATCGCGCCGGGTTCATGATATTGCGCGGATGATGCGCCGGCAGGGTCGCGTCGCCCTTGCGTTGCAGATAACAGTTGCGGTTTGAATTGGCGGCATTGGCCTTCGACAGCAACAATGTCGCGAGCGCCGCCGCAGTCGATACCGCATCCGGCGTGAACAGGCCGGGAAGCGAGCAGTATTGTTTTCTGTCCAGACGCGCCTTGCAGTCGGCGATTATCTCGGCGCGGGCGCGGTCGTCCCGCCCGTCTATCGGGTAGCGGTCAAAATCGATTGGCGGAATGGCGGTGTGGGTCATGTGCTGTGGTCACCGGCCTAAATGGCTTTTGCGGTCAAGGGATAGTGGCACTTAACCGACCTGCCATCGCCCATCACCGTGTCTCCAGGCGCTTCTGACGTGCACCGGTCGGTCGCGTATTTGCACCGCGCATGGAATTCGCAGCCTGATGGCCTGTTGGCCAGGCTGGGGACCTCGCCCTCGATAGAAATAAGCTGCCGGCGTTTCGACGGGTCCGGTTTCGGCACGCCGTGCACAAGGGCTTCCGTATAGGGGTGGGCCGGGGCGTTGAAAATCTGTTCGCTGTCGCCGAACTCGACGATCCGTCCAAGATACATGATCGCCAGCCGGTCGCTGATATGGCGCACGACCGGCAGGTTATGCGTGATGATCAGGAAGGTCAGTTCGTGTTCACGCTGCAACCTGTTCATCAGGTTGAGGATCTCGCCCTGCACGGAAACGTCCAGACCGGCGGTCGGTTCATCGGCGATGATAAGCTTTGGCTGCAACGCCAGGGCGCGGGCGACGCCGACACGGCGCGCCTGTCCGCCGGAAAGTTCGTGCGGATACCGCGACAGGAAGTCTCGCGGCAATTGCACCATTTCCAGCAACCGCTGGGCTTCGTTGTCGAGCGAACCGTCGCCACCGGCGCGGCCGTGAATTTCCAGCGGTTCCGCCAGCAGCGCCCGGACAGACTGGCGCGGGCTAAGTGACCCGATCGGATCCTGGAACATCATCGCCATGTCGCGGCGCAACGGCTTGAACCGGCTTTCCGGCAGGCCGATAAGTTCCTGACCTTCAAACGTGACAGAGCCGGAATACGCCGGCACCAGCCCCAGGATGGTTCGCCCGAAGGTCGTTTTGCCGGAACCGCTTTCGCCAACCAGCCCCAGGGTCTCGCCCTTCCGCAGGTCCATCGATACATCGAGGACGGCGTCGACATACGGGGTCTTGTTGCCGGTCAGCAGCGCCTTTGTCGCGCCCATGGTGCGGAACCGGACCTGAAGATTCTTGATCGAGACCAGGGCGTCCTGTTCGATGATGGATTGCCGCGCTGTCGCATCGGACGCGCTTTGCCCGGAGGCGCCTTGCTTGGGTTTTTCTCCGTCAGGCAGCAAATCGGCAAAGAGGTGGCATCGCACATGTTGGGTATCGCCAAGTTTCACATCCGGTGGCCGAACTTTTGAACACCCGCTGCCGGCATTGCTGCACCGGGCCGCGAAGACGCAGCCGGCGGGCGGCTGCCGCAGGTTCGGCACCTCGCCGGCTATGACCGGCAGGATGCGCGACTTTTCTTCCACCCGCGCCGGGTCGCATTCCAGCAGCGCGCGCGTGTAGGGATGCGCCGGGTTATGGAAAATATCCTCGCAGGTTCCCTGTTCCAGCACTTCGCCGGCATACAGAACAACCACGTCGTCGCACAATTCGGCTACCAGCCCCAGATTGTGCGAAACGACGATCAGTGTCGCGGACATCTCGTCTTTGAGCTCGCGCAACAGATGGATGATCTGCGCTTCCATCGTTACGTCCAGCGCCGTGGTCGGTTCATCGGCGATCAGCAGGCCCGGCCGCATCAGCAGGGCCATGGCAATGCCCGCCCGCTGGCGCATCCCGCCACTGAAATTGTGCGGATACTGTGCGATCCGGGATTCCGGGTCGGGGATGCCGACGCGCCGCAGCATGTCGACGGAAACCTTGTTCTTTTCCCGCGAACTTCTGTTGGTGCGGTACTGAATGTCAGCCATCTGCTGACCGTAGGTCATGACCGGAATCTGCGATGTCATCGGATCCTGGAAGACAACCGAAACCTGCTCGTTACGGAACTTCAGCAGCTTGTCGGCCGTGTAATCCAGAACGTTGTCATCGCCGAAGCGTACCTCGCCCTGTTCGACGATGCCGTTCTTGGCCAGCAGACGCAGCATGGACCAGATGACCGTGCTTTTGCCCGACCCGCTTTCGCCGACCACGCCGAGGATGCGATTCTTCCTTACATTGATGTCAATGTTGCGAAGCGCATGAACGCGTCCGCGCGGGGTTGTGAAATCGACACACAGATCCTTGATTTCTACGAGATTTTCCATCCGCCTAGCGCCCTCTGTTCAGACGCGGATCGAACGTGTCGCGCAAGGCTTCACCCAGGAACGTGAAGCCCAGAGTTGTCAGAACCAGCGGAATGCCGCCGGCGATAACCGGCCAGGGCGTATCCCGGATAATCAGATATCCTTCGTTGAGAACCGTCCCCCAGCTTGCCGTCGGCGGCAGAACGCCAAGGCCCAGAAAACTAAGCCCGGCTTCCACGGTAACGACGACCGGTACATCCATCGCCGCCAGGATCAGAAGCGGGCCAATGACGTTCGGAATGATATGCCGCCGCAAAACGAGCCACATGCTTGCGCCGAGAGATCGCTCGGCAATGATAAACTCGCTGTTTTTCAGCGCCAGCGTGGCCGTTCGCGACAGCCGGGCGTAGCCTGGAATACTCGTTATGATGACAATGGTCAGGACCAGACTGAGACTGGGTCCCAGGAGTGCGACGGCCGCCAGCGCCAGAACAATGGTCGGGAAGGAGCGCACGGCATCGAACATCAGCAGCAGGAAACTGTCCAGCCAGCGTGGCCCGTAGCCGGCCAGCGTACCCAGCAACAGCCCGATCACCAGCGAAACGGAAACGCCGATCGCGGCAACCTGCAACGCGACCCGGCCGCCATACAGAACCCGCGTATAGGTATCGCGGCCAAGCTGATCAGTCCCCAGCCAGTGTTCCGCCGTCGGGCCCGACATGCGGTTCGGAATATCCATGGCGAATGGGTCGTGGGTTGAAAAGAACGGCGCGAATATCGCGCTCAGGAAAAATGCGATCACAAGCAGCAGGCCGACCATGCCCTGGCCGTTTTTCATAAAGATAATGATCTTGTCGATCGTTTCGGCGCGCGCGGTCTGCGGCGCTTCCCCTGCGATCAGATCGCTTGTTTCTTGCTCAGAGTGAGTCACGGACACGCGGATCCAGATAAGAGACAACAATATCGGCGGCGAGGGTTACGGCGACATACAGTGCGATTGTCGCCAGCACGGCGCCCTGAACGACAGGAAAGTTCCGGCTCAGCACCATGTCGTAGATAACCTTGCCGATTCCGGGGCGCGAGAAAATGATCTCTGCGAAGACGGCGCCCGACAGCAGGCCGCCAAACCCGATGCCGACCAGCGTGATTGTTGGAAGGATCGCCACCTTCAAACCGTAGCGATAAACGATTGTCTTCGACCGAAGACCGAATGCGTGGGCCGATTTGATATAGTTTTCGCCCATGACTTCCAGCATCGATGCGCGGACAAGGCGTGCGATATATCCGACCCAGCCAAGGCCGACCGCGAAGGCCGGCAGAATAAGATGAACGATCTGATCAACTATATCGCCATCGTCACCGGCTCCAATCACCGGCAACCATCGCAAATGGATCGAAAAGACAAGAATGGCCCAGATCGAAACCAGAAATGACGGCACCGCGATGGTGCCGACGGACAGGATTCCGGTCACGCGGTCAATCATGGTGTTCTGGTGGGTTGCGGAAAGGCAGCCGAGCGGAATGCCGATCGCCGCCGCCCAGGCCAGAGCCGTTACCGCCAGAACGACAGTATTGGGCATCTGATCGGCAATTGTATCGATAACCGGACGGTTCGAAAAAACATCAGCGCCGAGATCGCCTTGTACAACATTACCGATAAAAATCATGAACTGAACGTAGATCGGCTCATTCAGGTGCATTTTCTCTGCATACGCCGCCTGGATCTCGGGCGTTGCGCGTGGTCCCAGCGCAATCGAAACCGGGTCGCCCGGAATGGAATGCAGCATGGTAAACAGCGCCAGGATCGCCACAAAGACGATGGCAACCGAAAGCGCAATTCGTTTAAGGGCGTATAGCCACATAGCAGATCAATTATGGTGTATGGGAAAAGAAAGGGGCCGGGATTGTGAAACCCCGGCCCGTTCTTGTTACGCAGGCTTGAAGTAAGACAGCTGCATCTCACCCGAAGGCGCGAACAGCGGGTCAACATTAGCGCTGTGGATATAAACTTCCGGTTCGTGTGTCAGCCAGACATAGGCACCGGTGTTCTCCATGATTTCCTGCATCCGCAGAGCGATATCGTTCCGCTCAGCAGGATCGGATTTGGCGATCAGTTCGGCGAACAGCTCTTCGAACTCATCCGACGACCAGCGTTCCCAGTTCCAGACACCAACCTGATCGCGCACGAACCACTGGAACGGTTCATACGTATCGGCGCCGGAGCCGTACCGCATGATCCAGAGTTCAAGATCCTTCCAGGTATCGCCCTTGCTTTCCTGTCCCATTTCCCAGAAAGGTCCGGAATCGAGCGGCAGCACGGTAACCTTGATGCCGATCGCCGCCAGATTGGCCTGAATGATCTGTGCGGCAAGAATGCGTTCCTGCGCATTCAGCGTACGCAGGGTCAGTTCCAGGCCGGAAACACCGGCTTCTTCCAGAAGAGCCTTGGCTTTCGCCGGATCGTAGGAATAGTTCGACTCGTCCCGCTTTCCGACCAGGCCGGGGCAGACAACACCATGCGACGGAATGGCCGTACCGGAATAAGCGCCCTGGATGACCGAAGCCTGGTCAACAGCATGCTGAATTGCCTGACGAACGCGGATATCCTGCAGTTTCGGATGGTCAATGTTCATGCCCATCCACATATACTGAAGCGCGCCGGCCACCGTCAGCTTGCTGTTCTCAGGCAGTTCTTTCTGATACCGGGCATAAGCGTTCGATGTGATTTTCGCACAGTGCAGTTCGCCGGCTTCATAAGCGAGTGCCGCTGCTTCGTCTTCCGCGACGAACGGACAATGGATATTGTCAAAGGCAGGCTTTGCGCCATTCCATTCCGGATTCCGCCGAAACTTGACGTACTGGCCCGGTTTGAACTCCATCAGATACGGACCACAGGTTGCCGGCACGTCTGTTGTGAACTTGCCGCCAACACTTTCCGTTGCTTTTTTCGAGAGAAAAACCCCGGTGCCGGAGCAAAGGGTCTGCGTCATGAAGGGTGAAAACGGCTGTTTCAGGACGATCGTACCGCTATACTTGTCTTTGATATCAACACGATCATACGCGACGTAATCGCCTTTCCATTCGCTCTGCGCCATCCGGTCATAGGAATACTGCACGTCTTCCGTCGTCACTTCACCGAAGCCGTTGGTCCACTGCATGCCGGATCTCAGGGTGAAATCAATTTCCGTCGGCGTCCGGACGCTAATGGATTCCACATGTGGAGATTTGACCCATACCGACTGCCCGTTTTCATAACCGAAATGGACAAGTGATGGCAGCGTTGCCCAGTTGACGTCGTTGTCCGGATGGCCGCCGACATAGTAACCCGGGTCGAGGCTGTCCATATCACGGTCGAAACGAACAATCAGGGTATCGCCTTCAGCGGAATAGGAAATTCCGGGGAAAGTTCCGACCATACCTGCTGCACCGGCGAAAGCCGCTGTCTGCAGAAACTGGCGTCGTGATTGAGTAAAAGTCATGGTGCTCGTCTTCCTTTCGTATCCTCTTGTTCTTTAACCGCAGCATTTTTGCTGCTCATTCTTAAGGCCGGATTGGACCAGCCACGCTTGTTTCGACGGGAGTGTGCTATCTTTTTTGTTTTCGTGAAAGAGATTTTATGAAACTTTTTGGACCAGCGTCCAACTTTTTTTCGGGGAATCCGAATGCCCAGAACCCTATACCACAGTGGCCCGATCATTTCGATCAACGATAACGATCAATATGCAAGCGCAATGATTACCGAAGGTGGTCGGATTGTCGAGGTCGGCTCGCTTGACCAGCTTGAAACGAAGGTCGGGCCGGATGCGCCACGACGGGACCTGAAAGGCAAGACGCTGATTCCGGGTTTTATCGACCCGCATGGCCATTTTCCGGATTCCGGGTTTCTTGCCCTGCATCGGGCAGATCTGTCCGGGCCGCCCATCGGCGCCTGCAAGACACTGGACGATGTATTCGCGCGGCTGTCCGACAAGGCCGCGGAAACGCCGAAAGGCGACTGGGTCATCGGGGCGATGTTCGAACCCAGCGGGCTTGTCGAAAACCGGTTTCCGACCCGCGACGAACTTGACCGTATTTCAACCGACCATCCGATCTGGGTAATCCATATTTCCGGTCATGCCGGGGTCGCCAATACTCCGGCGCTCGCCGTTCGCGGCATCGACGATGACAGCCCGGACCCGGGCGGCGGACGGTTCGGCCGTGACAAGGCGACCAATCGGCTGGATGGGTTGCTGGAAGGCATGGCGGCAATGGGTGCGCTGGGCGATACCGAGTTCCAGATGACATACGACAGGTTCCGCACCGCCTTTGAATATTCAGAGAAGGAATACCTGGCGCAGGGTGTGACGATGGCGCAGAACGCCTGGGCGACAAAGGATTTTCTGGGTCACTTCACCCGCTACGCCGCAGAAGAAACGCCGAAGCTGGATGTCATGGTGTTGCCGGCCGGGTTTCTGGAACCGCGCCTCAGCAACGGCGAACTGGGCTACGATGTCGACCGTCGCCGGCCGATCCTGTTCGGGCCCAGGAAACTGTTTGGCGACGGTTCGTTCCATCTGCAGACCGCCTGCCTGACCCAGCCCTACTACAAGCCTCTGAACGGCAATCCGTCGCATCGCTGCGAACTGTCAGTGACCGTGGAACAGATGACGAAACGAATCGGCAAGCTGCACGATATGGGGTTTCAGTGCCATATCCACGCCAACGGCGACGCCACAGCCGATGTGATGCTGGAGGCAATCGAAACGGTTCTGAAGGCGAATCCGCGCGACGACCACCGGCACACCCTTATTCACGCGCAGACCTTGCGGGAAGACCAGCTTGACCGGATGGCCGCATTGGGCGTTACAGCCAGCTTCTTTCCCGCCCATCTGTATTATTGGGGTGAATTTCACCGTGATGTCAGCCTTGGGCCGGACCGGGTGAAGAACATGTGTCCGACCCGCTGGGCCGCCGACCGGGGCATCCGTTTCACCATTCACAACGATGCACAGGTCACCCCGACGCTGCCGCTGCATCTGATGTGGTGCGCGACGGAACGAAAGACGTCGAACGGGGTGTCGATTGGCGACGGCCAGAAGCTGACACCGATGGAAGCCCTCAGGGCGCATACGATCGATGCGGCGTGGCAGGTGTTCGAAGACCACCAGCGCGGCAGCCTGGAACCGGGCAAGCTGGCGGATTTCGCGATCCTCTCCGACAACCCGCTGACCACGGAAAAGCCGATCAGGGATATCACGGTCGAGGAAACCATCCGCGCCGGCGAAACAGTGTATCGCCGCTAGGCCGGTGCGGGTTCCCCGTCCGCGTTACATCCCGTCGCGCGGAATGCGTTCCCGCCAGGCCTTGGAGAAAATCGACCGGCCGTTTTCCTGGGCGTCGATATCGGTATCGATCAGCCATTCTGTTTCGGTCGCCCGAAGCCGTGTTTCCGTATAGATCGCAATGTCCCAGTCGCCCCGGCTGCGCGTCGTGTGCCAGCGCCACACCCCTTCAGCCGACAAAGGGTCGCCCTCGGCAATCGAATAGTCGCAGGTCAGACCGTCCGAAATTTCCAGGTCGATATCCTCAATGCGGAAGGTGCCGGAATCCTCCACCAGCCGCTCGATCCATCGGCCGCTTGCGAAATCGCGCTCAAGCGACCGCGAGGATGTTGCCGGCACGATCTCCGTCGTCTTGCCCACTGGCGCCACGACCGGCTTGTCGAAGGTGATGGCCGGGTCATTCCGGTCGGGCCGGATTGGCAGGTCGATTGTGGTCTCGCCGGCCATCAATGACAGTTCGACCGGATGCGGCGACGGCCAGATCATCGGCCAGTAGCAAGTCGAAATGGCGACCCGCAGTCGGTGGCCGGGCGCAACCGAATGAGCCAGATCGTTCAGCTTGATGGAGATATCGGTCCATTCGCCGGGTTTCATCGGCGATATATGTTCGCGGTCTTCACGGTGGCTGAGATTAAGCAGCCCGAACGTGATGCGCCGCGATGTGCCATCCGGTGCGACATCGTTGAGCCGCACGGCCAGAAAGGCCTGTTCCTGATCAACTGCGATCCGCGCCCGGAATACCGGCGCGCCCAGCAGGTCGAGTGTGTCCTCCAATGGCGCCGTGTCGAAGGTCAGCGACTGGCCATCGTCTTCCCTCTGGTCGAGCGCAAGATCAGGGCTGCTGCCGCCCATACCGTACGGGCACCAGCTGCCACCGGTCGCACCCAGGGTTTGCGGCGAGACATGCGTCAGGGTTACCGCTTCGCCGGCCTTGTCCGACAGTCCGTCGGCATTCAGCGTCAGTGTGCGGCTTTCGATATTCGGCGACGGCCAGGACGGTTCCGCCACCCAGCGGCCCGGCATGTAGGGCAGGCAGGCATCGGGCGGCGTGAAGTCGTGCATGTAAACGGTATAGGCCGGTTCGTCCATGATACCGGTCTCCTCGCCTTTCAGCCATTTGTCCCACCAGCGCAGGGCATGCTGCAGGAAACCAATGGCCGGGCCGGGAATGCCGGATTCAGGGTATTTATGACCCCACGGACCAATCAGTCCTTTGGTCGGGGTTTTCAGGTTGGCGAGCATGCGGGGAACGGCGTTGGAATAGCCGTCTTCCCAGCCGCCGACGGCGAAGACAGGAATATCGATATCGTCATAGTTTTCGCAGACCGAACCGTGCCGCCAGTAATCGTCGCGGCGCTGGTGCTTCATCCAGATATGCGATGTCGGCGGCTGCCAGTTTTCCATCCGGGTCAGCCACTGGTCGCGCCAGCGGTCGCCGACGATTTCCGGGTCCGGTCCGCCCGCCATCATGTGGTAGAAAACGGACCCCCAGAAAAAACCGTCGCAGACCAGACAGCCGCCCATGAAATGTACGTCGTCGGCATAGCGGTCGTCGGTCGAACAATGGGTGATGATGGTTTTCAGGGCCGGGGGCCGTCTGGCGGCGATCTGCAACGAATTGAACCCGCCCCAGGAAATGCCGGTCATGCCGACGGATCCGGAACACCAGGGCTGCTCGGCAATCCAGGCGATGGCGGCGACCGCGTCATCCTGTTCCGACAGGGTATATTCGTCGGTGATCTGGCCGTCGCTGTCGCCGGTGCCACGGATATCCAGCCGGATGCAGGCATAGCCGTGGCCGGCCCAGTATTCATGCCGGCAATCGTCGCGCACGCGGGTTCCGTCACGCTTGCGGTAGGGCAGGTATTCCAGAATGGCGGGAACCGGTTTCTGTTCCGCATCCTCCGGCATCCAGACACGGGCGGCGAGCCTCGCGCCGTCTGGCATCGGCACCCAGATATTCTCGATATGCCTGACCGTGTGCGGGTAGGTATCGACCACGGTCTGTTCCGGAATTGTCATCGCATTCGCCCCTGTAGTGAGTTTCAAGACGGCGATGCTATTCGCGCAGGCTTCCCCAGGGCAAGGGGGTTGCGCAAGGGTGCGGCGATTAATTGTTTCTGGTTAAGCTCAGTTCGACCTTGCAGTCTTTTCCGCTGACCTGCCGCAGCGATTGCTGCCCTGCAAGGCTTCCGTGCAATACCAAATCGCCTCGTTCGATGGTGTTGCCCCAGCCGCCGCTGTCGCTCGCTCCCCAGGGCACGAATTCAAGATCGAGAATGCCGCCGGCGCTGATCTTGCCCTGGATGGTGACCGGGGCAGACTTGTTCGAATTGGCCTTTGCATCGAAATAACCGTTCTTGACGATGATCGTTGTCTCCAGCTCTTCGCCATTCCGGCAGAACGGTATTCTACCAAAAGGTCCTTCGACATGTCGGGCCTTCAGCCGCCATGCGCCGTCATACTGATAGCGGGAACTCGTCGACGCCGCACCGGTATTCAGCGACGCGATTCTGGTTCGGGCCTCTGTGGCGAACCGGCCGTTCGGATAGGAAATCAGATAGACCTGAATTTCAGCAACCTTGCTGGCGTTCTTCACCGAGTTCCACAACATCTGCTCCTCATCGATCTGGGTTGTGGTTGAAGCGACCTGCATGCTGGCTTTCAGCGCGGCAATCCTTGCTTCGGCTGCCTTGGCATATTTGCCATTAGGATAAACATCCAGAAACGCCTGCAACAGGCCTGTATTATTGCTGTCCTTTACCGAGTCCCAGGTCGCTTTTTCGGCGGCACGCTGCTCCATTTCCTGCTGGTTGGCCTGTTTCTCCTTGATTGTAGTGATCCGCGCCTTTGCGATCGGTGCGAACTTTCCGTTCGGGAACTGGTTCAGATACGCCTCGAAATCCGCAGCGCGCTCGCTGTTCTGGATCGACTGGAAAAACACCAGCTCGGATTCCGCGACAGATGTGGCGCCGTCGGCGGAAGCGGTCTTTACCCGCTGTTTTGCGATATCGGCGAAAATGCCGTCCGGAAACTTGTCGAGATAGGATTTGAAAAGGTCCGGATTGTTGCTGTCGGAAATCGATTTCCAGAACTCTATCTCGACAACCTGGTTCATGCTGTCCGATCTGACGGTCGCTGTCTGCACCGGTTCCTCGACCGGCAGCGGCTGGGTCGTGCTGACAGGGGCCGCCGATCCGACGAAGGCGAAGTTGCCGATCAGCGACGAGGATTCCCACGGCACCTGCTTACCCTGGGTCCGGTCCATTACCGAAATGCGGACATGCTTGAAAACCTGTTCCACGTTGACGCCGGGTTCCTTGATGGCGTTGGCCAGCGCCTTTGTGTAAGGGCTGTTTGCGCCATTGCCGTCCACCGCGACATTGCCGGGCGATGTGGAATAGGCGAGCAGGGTACCGGTCGGTGCATCCATTTTCGCCAGTCCGCGCCCGGCAGACCGGGAGCTGCCCTTGAAGGGGTTGTTGCGGCAGGCATCCAGAATAACGATGTTCAGACTCGATTCAGAGC
This sequence comes from uncultured Flavobacteriaceae bacterium, assembly GCA_964352715.1. GTDB lineage: Bacteria > Pseudomonadota > Alphaproteobacteria > UBA8366 > Aestuariispiraceae > JAVKBW01. Next base: position 76,374 of record CAYGSU010000001.1, read on the forward strand.
CGGAAAAGGTTTTCAGCAGGCTCGACGCCCGGATCGCCTCGATCTCGACATCGAACGCATCCTCGATCTGGGTATCGACGGGGATCAGGTAGTTCTCGCCTTCAAGCTGAACGCCGTGGCCGGCATAGTAGATCAGCGCGACAGTTCCTTCGCCGGAGCGTTCGAGTTTCTGGCCGAACTCATAAAACGCCCGTTTCAGGTCACGGCGGCCCAGATTTTTGTATTTTGTCACCTCGAAACCGACATCGGCCAGTGTTTTCGCCATCAGGTCGGCATCGTTCGGCGGATTCGGTAGCGGAGAATATTCATAAGCCCCGTTGCCGACGACAAGCGCTATGCGTTTCTCCGCCATCGCAGCCTGCGGGGCGGACAGAAGCGCCGAAACGGTTAAAATCATCAAAAGCAGACGCATTTTGCTCTGTTTCTATATCAATGTTCCCGTATTGTGCGCTTTTCGCCTGAGCGCTTCAAGGGACACGTATTTCTCAACCTGAAGCCGTGCGGATTCGCTTGGTCAGTTGGCAGGGGCGATGTCGCCTCTATCGTCCGTATTGAAGCCGATAATGCCGAACCCCGGCAGGCGCAGGGCAAGCTCGCCGGGGTCGATGCCGAAGTTCAGACCCAGCATATTCACTTCCAGCCCCTCTTCCAGTCCGACCGCGATTCCGAGCAGACCGAACAGCGAAAGCTGCCCGCCGGTGCCGGATGGCGTGATGGCGGCGAAATCGGGGCCGGGCAGATAATCCTTGCCGATGGCGGTCGGCGGCAGGTCGGTGCGTAATTCCGGTACCTGGCGCAGGATATGGGCGACAAAAGTGTTGGAATTCGGCCCGGGCCACGTCGTGTAGCTGTCCGGATAGGGATAGGTGGCGATGGCGGCCTCGATCTTTTCGATGGCCTTCGCCGCTGCCGGGCCGCGCAGATCGGCCAGCAGATCGGGCCGTGCACCGTACCAGGCGCGATCCGGCAGGCCGCGATTCATGCGGACGGCCTTGCCGCCGCGACGAACGCCCCAGCCGACGACTTCGTATGATCGGTAGTTCGGCGCGTCCTTTTCCTTTACAGCGATCCAGCTATGGACCGCAAAGTATCCGCGCCATCTGAAAGCGCGCGCGGCGTATACCTGTACAACCGCCTCCGGGGTGACGGCAGGGTCGGGCGCGATGCCGACGCTGTCGCGCGACGCCGTGCGCCAGTCGTCGTTCCGGTCATCGCTGGTTGTGGCATAGGTGCCCGGGCCTGCCAGCATGAGAACGAGAGCGATGCAGATCCATTTTATAAATTTCACGGGTCGCGGTTTTCCTGTTTTCGGTTCTGGTAACGGTGCTGGACGCTATATAAGGCCCGGCCTTGCTTCGGCAACGATACGGGCGCTATGGGGCGAGAATAAGCCGAAATCCCGACAATATCAGGAGACCTCACCGAAAGGTGAAGAGGTGCCGTCTTCAGGAGATTTTAAACTGTCTCGATCAGACGTCAGAGTCCGGCGACCGCACTTGCATCAACGCATCGACGGCGACAGCGCCGTCGGGCAGCACGAACAGCGGGTTGATCTCGATTTCCGAAATCCCGCCTGTATCGTCGATCATGATGCCGCAGATCGCCTCGATGGTTTCCGCCAGCCGGTCCATGTCGACCGCCGGCTTGCCCCGATGGCCGGCGAAAAGAGGTGCGATGCGCAGGCGCATCAGCGCCCGGATGATATCATCTCGTCCGGCAGGTAACAGGATGGTCGTTGCATCTTTCAGAATCTCGACCAGCACGCCGCCGACGCCGACGGTAAGGGCGAGACCGAAGGTCGGGTCGCGCCGCACCGTCACCAGCAATTCGGCAATCGGTTTGTCGGCCATGGTTTCAACAAGAAACCGGTCGCGACTGGCTTGCGGATCATGCGCGTTCACCGCCGCCGTCATGCCGGCGATGGCCGATGGCAGGTCTTCCGGTGACGCGATGTTCAGACGCACGGCCCCGGCTTCCGTCTTGTGCGGCAGCAGAGGGCTCAGCATTTTAAGCGCTACCGGAAAGACCAGTCGCTGAGTGTCGGAATCGGCTTCTGCTTCGGTGGTGACGATGCCATCGGGAACCCGGATTCCGGCGGTGGAAAGCCTGTCCTTTGCCGTCTTTTCATCCAGCACGACGGGGGGCTTTGTTCCGGTGTCGGGTGCGGTCAGCAGCAACGGCGATGCCGGGTCGATCTGCAGCCGACGTTCGCCGTACCAGGCAGCGGCCCGAACCGCCGTCAGGCATTCCGCCAGGCCCTGCATCGGTGCGCAGCCGGCGGCGATCAGCGCCTGCCGGGTTTTCACATCCATGTTTTCTGGCAAGGTGCTGCAGATGGCGGCGGGCAGACCGGCATCGGTTGCAGCGGCGACAAATCCCTCGGCATCAGCAAAATAGGTGCTGCGGCTCTCGTCCAATCCCGGCGCAGGGTAATCCTGAATGAGAATGGCGGAATCATATCCGCTTTCAAGGAATGTGCGGAACACCGGCTCCGTCTTCTCGCGAAATCCCCAGATCGGCGTCGTATAGTCCAGCGGGTTCGAGACGGTGGCGGTAAACGGCAGCATCTCGCGCAAGGCAGCGCGCGTGGAGTCTGACGGCTGCGGCATCTCCAGCCCGCGCTTTTCCGCCATGTCGGCCAGCATTGTCGCGCCGCCGCCGGAACAGGTCAGCCCGCCAACCCGCTTGCCTTTCGGGATGCCGGCGACACAGAAGAATTTCAGGGTTTCCAGCAATTCCGCCGGGCTTTCGACCCGCACGATGCCAAGCCGGTCAAACAGCGCGTCATACAGCGAATCCTCGCCGGAGAGCGAGCCGGTATGGCTGACGGTCAGTGACGCGCCAATGCAGGAAGAGCCGGTTTTCAAGGCGACAATCGGCTTGCCGTGCCGCAGCGCCTTCAGGGCGGCGGCCTCGAACCGTCCGGCGTCCTTCAGGCCTTCGATATGCAGGCCGATGGCGGGCACCTCCTCCCGCTCACACAGAACATCGATGAAATCTTCCAGATGCAGCAGGGTCTGGTTGCCGGCCGAGATCATGTAGGAAAGCGGCACCGACCGCTGGCTCATCGTCAGGTCCGACGACAGCATGCCGCTTTGCGTGATGATGGCCGCGCCATATCCGGGGCAATCGCCGCCATGCGCGAACGGCCACAGGGCGACCCGGTCAATATAGTTGATCATGCCGTAGCAGTTCGGGCCGATCAGCGCCATGTCGCCGGCGGCTTCGACCAGGCGGCCCTCGACCTTGCGGCCCTCATCGCCGATTTCACCGAAGCCGGCAGTATAGCAGACCGCGCCGCCGGCCCCCATTGCGCTCAGCTTTGCAAGCGATTCAATTGCCGCTTCACGCGGCACCGCGATGAACACGGCATCCGGCGCTTCCGGCAGGTCATCGACCGTCGGGTAACAGGGAAATCCGCCAATTTCCGTCCGTTTCGGATTGACCGGCCAGAACGGTCCGTCATAGCCGATGCGGCGGCATTCACCGGCGACGGTAACCGCATCGCCGCCTCCGATCACCGCAACATGGCGAGGCTTCAGCAGGCGGAGCAGATTGCCACGCCGGACGTCATTCATGCGCCGCGTTCCCTCAGTATAGACCTCGTGATGATATGGCGCTGGATTTCCGATGTGCCGTCCCAGATCCGCTCAAGGCGCGAATCCCGCCACAGGCGCTGCACCGGCAATTCTTCCATCAGCCCCATGCCACCGTAAATCTGCACCGTATCGTCGGCCACCTTGTTCAGCATTTCGGAACAGAAGACCTTCACCATTGCGGCGTCGGCATCGGTCATCGCGCCGTCATCCGCCTTGCGGACCGCGTCTTCGACCATCAGGTCGGCGGCCTTCAGCTGGATCGCCATATCGGCGAGCTTGAAGCCGGTCGCCTGGAACCGGCCGATCGGCTGGCCGAACTGCTTGCGTTCCGATGCCCATTGCGCAGCCATGTGATACAGCCGTTCGGCCTTGCCGCAGCAGGTCGCACCAACCCAGATGCGGCCCATGCCGAGCCACTTGCCGGCCAGGTCCAACCCCTTGCCTTCTTCACCCAGCAACTGGTCTGGGCCAAGACGCACATCGTCGAACGAAAGCTGGAAGACGTGATAACCGCGATAGGAAACACATTTGGTACCGATGCCGATCTCGAACCCCTTCATGCCGACATCGACCAGAAAGGCCGAAATCCGGCGGCGCGGTCCGCGCGGCGTCTGATCCTCGCCTGTCGCGGCGAACACGATGGCGAAATCGGGCATGACCGGACCCGAGATGAAATGCTTCGAGCCGTTCAGAATCCAGTCGTCGCCGTCGCGTCTGGCGTTTGATTTCATCGACATGATGTCCGATCCGGCATCCGGCTCGGTCAGGGCGAACAGTTCCCGTTTTTCGCCCGTAACACACGGGGCTAGATACCGGGCGCGCTGGTCTTCATTGCCGGCCAGCAGAATTTCAGTCGGGCGGGCGACCCAGGAATGCAGGGCGTGGCTGACCTTGCCGTATTCCCGCTCCATCACGCGCATGCCGTTATAGGTCAGGCCGCCACCGCCGACGTCTTCCGGCAGGTTCGCGGCGAACAGGCCGATTTCCTTGGACCGGTCCTCGATCTGCTGCCCGAGGTCAGGCGATACCGCGCCGTCGCGGTCCACCTGTTCCTCATAGGGGATCAGCTCCTCGGTCACGAACCGGGAGACGGTCTCCTGCAGCAGGCGCAGGTCATGATCGGCTTCGACCGTCATTCTTATGCGCCCCGCAGCTTGAGCTTCTTGCGGGCTTCAGCCGGGGTCAGCACCTTCGCGCCCATGCGCTCGATTATGCCGACAACCCGTTCGACCAACTGACCGTTCGTCGCCAGCACACCGCGATCCAGATAGATGTTGTCTTCCAGACCGACGCGGCAATTGCCGCCCATCGCGACCGCGGTCGCCGCCATCGGCATCTGCATGCGCGATATGCCGAAGCCGCTCCACGCCGCGCCGTCGGGCAGGTGATCCTTCATTGCTTTCATTGTGTCGACGCTCTGGTCCGCGCCCCAGGGAATGCCGAGGCAGATCTGGAACATCGGCGGATCGTCGATCAGGCCTTCCTCGATCATCTGGCGGGCGAACCGGATATGGCCCAGTTCGAAGACTTCCAGTTCCGGTTTGACACCCCAGGACTGAACCAGTTCCGCCATCTTGCGCAGGGTGGGCGGGGTCGAAATGTAGATTTCGTCGCCATTGCCGAAATTCAGCGTGCCGCAATCAAGGCTGCAGATTTCAGGCAGGTTTTCCTTCACATGGATCAGCCGTTCTTCGGGTCCGACCATATCGGTGCCGGGACCGGGCATGGCGGGGTTGTTCGGGTCCGGCGTCCAGTCGCCGCCCATGCCTGCGGTCAGGTTGAGGACGACATCCGTGCCGCTGGAACGGATCCGGTCGACAGCTTCGCGGAACAGGGCCGGGTCGCGCGACCCCTTGCCGGTTTCCGGATCGCGGACATGAACATGCGCAACCGCTGCGCCGGCCTTGGCGGCCTCAATTGCGGCATTCGCTACCTGTTCCGGCGTTACCGGAACATTCGGGTTCTTTCCGACCGTGTCGCCGGCGCCGGAAATGGCGCAGGTAATGATCACTTCAAAATTCATGGAAGGTCTCCTGGAGGAATCGGTTGATGGCCCAAATCATTTGTCATAAGGCTTTCGATGATTTTAACTTATTCGCCAATTTGCAGTTTTTTCCGACGAATGACAGAGGCTAGATGAGCGACGAAGCGACCCATGTCAGTTTTGTTCTGGTGCCGCGATTCAACATGATCGCGCTGATGACCTTTATCGAACCGATGCGGGTTGCGAACTACCTGTCGCCGGAAGCGCTGTACAGCTGGGACTACAGGTCGCCGACGCCGGGCGATGTAATCGCCAGCAATGGCCTGAAGGTTGAATGCGGCGCGCTGGAGCAGCCGGATGCGCCGGAATCCAGCATGGTTGCTGTCTGTGCAAGCTGGGGCGCTGAACATTACCACAACAAGGAATTGTCGAGCTGGCTGCGTCATCAGGGGCGTCACGGCGCGCAAATGATCGGCGTCGAGCTGGGCGTGTATCAGCTTGCCCGCGCCGGACTGCTTTCCGGCCACATGGTCACGACGCACTGGTCCTGGCTTCCCGGCTTTGCGGAGGATTATCCGCAGATCGACGTGCGCGAACAATTGTACACGACCGACCGCACGGTGATGAGTTGCGCCGGCTTCACGTCAGGCCTCGACCTGATGTTAAGTCTGATTGCCAGACAGCAGGGCGAACAGCTTGCGTCGGAAGTAGCCAACCAGATCATGCACTATCCGCGCCGTCCGGCCGAAGGCGCGCAGCGCCACGCTACCGGCGGCATCGATTCAGAAGTTCATCCGGAAGTCCGCGCTGCGATGGCGCTGATCGAGGAGAATATCGAGGAGCCATTGAGCGTGCCGGATCTGTGCGAGAAGCTGGACGTGTCGCAGCGCCAGCTTGAGCGGCTTTTCAAGCGCGATACCGGCTGCACCATTGTACAGTTCTATTCGCTGCTACGGCTGCAATATGCGCGGGTGCTGCTGACAAGCACGCATATGTCGATCCGGGAAGTGTCGGCGGCCTGCGGCTTCAACTCGATGTCGTATTTTTCGCAGGCATTTTACAAGACCTTTGGAAAAATGCCGAGCGCCTACCGGCAGTCATGGCCGGACAGCGAACCGGCACCGTCCTGGCCGGGCACGGTCTATTCCTTCAATCTCCGAGCGCGCCTGCAAAAAGCACAAAAAGCCTAGGCGTTTCCGGCATCAGCCTTTCGCCTGTCTGACCGCTTTGAGAATACCGACAATGGCGCGGTCGCGTTCCGCCGCCATCTCCTCGAAACCCCGGTCGCCAGCTATTTCATTGCAGCCGTCAACCATGGCGTCGCGCAGCTCCTTCGTCAGTTCCGGCGCTTCCAGCCGGGTCCAGGGCAGTTTCAGCGCCGGCCCGAACTGATCGAGATTGGTCGCCATGCCGCCTGCGCCGCAGGCAACATGAAACGCCATGCACTGGCCCAGCACGGCCATGCGCGGGCCCGGGCCGTTTATGAGGGCGATGTCTATATCTTCCGGTGTGGCTTCACCGTTCGCCACCATGTGAAGGGCTTCACGCCACAGGGCCTCCTGCAGGCGTGTCGCAACGAAACCCGGGACTTCCTTCTTCATTACCAGCGGCGCCTTGCCGGCGACCTCGTAAAACCGCCGCGCCCAGTCGACAGCGGCCGGATCGGTTTTCTTGCCGCCGATGATCTCGACCAGCGGCAACAGATAGGGCGGGTTGAACGGGTGCCCGATGACGGTGCGATCCGGCGTCGAACACTTTTCCTGGATATCGGTCATCGGCAGGCCCGACGTGCTGGATGAAATGACAATGCCGGGTCTTACCAGCCGGCCCAGTTTCTCATACAGGTCCTGTTTGATCGCCAGGTTTTCCGGGCCGCTTTCCTGCACGAACTCGGCATCGGCAACGGCGGCTTCCAGATCGTCCGTTACGACCAGGTTGTCGAGCGAAGCGCCGGGGGCCAGACCAAGCTCGGTGAGGCTGATCCAGGCTGTTTCCAGCACCTGAGTAAAAGCGGGCTTCTCGTCCATGCTGTGCAGATAGGCTGTCGTCTGATAGCCGCGCGCCAGAAAGTGTGCCGTCCAGCCTGCGCCGATCGGCCCGGCCCCGAGGCTGGCGATGCGGCGAACGTCTGATGGTTCCGGTCTGTTGCTCATGTTGGTTTACCGTCCCTTGAATACCGGTTCACGTTTTTCGACAAAGGCCTGAATGCCTTCCCTTGAATCTTCCGACCGCAGCATTGCCCGATAGGTCGGCAGGTCGCCGGTGCGCATGATGTCGAACGCCTTTTCAAGCGGCGCGCCTTCAATGCTGCGCAGAACTTCCTTCACGGTCTGAAGCGCCAGCGGCGCGGATTTCGCAAGCTGGTGCGCCCATTCCCGCGCTGTTTCCATCAGCTTGTCATAGGGCACAACCTTGTTGACCAGACCATACCCAGCCGCTTCTTCTGCCCCCATCCGGCGGCCGAGAAACAGCATTTCGACGGCGATATTGTAGGGCAGGCGGCGCGGCAACCGTTGCAGCGCGCCGGCATCCGGCACAATGCCGAGCGGCATTTCCGGCAGGGCGAATTCAACATGATCGGCGGCGATCAGCAGGTCGGCGCTCATTGCCAGCTCAAACCCGCCGCCAATGACCAGACCGTTCAGAGCGGCGATGACCGGTTTGTTCAGCTTCCAGTTCTCGGTCAGGCCGGCAAATCCGCCCTCGCCGAAATCACCGGTTTCCCACCAGTTGTCGATGCCCGTGTCGCTGTCGTTGACATCCTTCAGGTCCCAGCCGGCCGAAAAAATCTTCTGCCCGGCGGCTGTGACGATGCCGACGCGCAGGTCGGGGTCTTCCCGCAACAGGGTGAAGGCGGCGGCGAGTTCCCGGCTCATCTCATCGTTGATGGCATTCACCTTCGGCTTGTCCAGCGTGACTTCCAGCACATGGCCATCCCGTACGACGGTAACAAAATTCGACACGTTTAAACCCTTTCAAGAACAATCTGCCAGCTATCGCGGCGACGCGGCCGCAGTACATGCCTGCAGCAATCTTCACCGCCATGGCTGGCTGGTTTGCGAGAATTTCGCCAGAAAGTGAGAATTTCCGTCACCGGGTCGCATGCGGTTGCGACAAGCCGGCGCATAGCCCGGCCTGAGCAATCCGTTGACTTGGCCGCGCCAGAGGGATTTATCATCGAAGGCAACCTCCCGTTTAACGACGTCATTTTCTTCCCAGAGACTGCTACATGCCCGGTGACAACGCGAAATACTGGCATCTGTTCATTCCGAAATCCTACACCGTGCTGCGCGAGGGGTACGGATTTGGTGATTTCAAAAGCGATGCCGTCAGCGGGTTGACGGTCGCCATTGTCGCCCTGCCGCTGGCTATGGCGCTGGCGATCGCCTCCGGCGTCGGGCCGGAACGCGGCCTTTTCACCGCCGTCGTTGCCGGATTCATCATTTCGGCGCTGGGCGGCAGCCGCTTCCAGATCGGCGGCCCGACAGGCGCGTTCGTTGTCGTTGTGTTCAACATCGTCGCCCAGTTCGGGTATGAAGGGCTGGTTCTGGCCACGATCATGGCCGGGATCATTCTGCTTGTGGCGGGGTTCGTCGGCTTTGGCACCTATATCAAGTACATCCCCTATCCGGTGGTCACCGGGTTTACCGGCGGGATCGCCGTAATCATCTTTTCCAGCCAGATAAAGGATCTGCTGGGCCTGCAGATCGACGATGTGCCGGCTGAATTCCTGCCAAAGTGGTCGTCCTATATCGGCCATTTCGAAACGCTGAACATCGCCACCGCCGCGCTTGGTCTGGGGGCCGTGGCGGCGATTGTGGCGATGCGGAAATATGCGCCGAAATGGCCGGCATTCCTGATCTGCGTTGTCGGCGGGACGCTTCTGGTCTGGGGGCTTGATCTTGACGCGGAAACCATCGGCCGGCGCTTCGGCGCCATTCCCAGTGGCCTGCCTGTTCCGCAGCTTCCCGATTTCGGGTCGCTGACCTATGCCCGATTCGTCGAACTGCTGCCCAGCGCCTTTACCATCGCCTTCCTTGCAGGGGTCGAATCCCTGCTGTCCGCTGTTGTCGCCGATGGCATGACAGGCCGCCGACACCGGTCGAACTGCGAACTGGTGGCGCAAGGCTTCGCCAATCTCGGTTCCGCCGCGATGGGCGGCATCCCTGCGACGGGGGCGATTGCCCGCACTGTCACCAACATCCGCTCCGGCGCACGCTCGCCGATCTCCGGCATGCTGCATGCGATGTTTCTGCTGTTGTTCATGCTAACCCTCGCGCCGTTGATGGGTTATGTGCCGCTCGCAGCCCTTGGTGCAGTGCTGGTCGTGGTCGCCTGGAACATGAGCGAGTACAAGCATTTCCTGCGCCTGATGAACGCGCCGGTCGGCGACCGGGTGGTGCTGTTGCTGACATTCGGGCTGACCGTGATGGTCGATCTGACCGTGGCGATCGAGGTTGGCGTCGTGCTCGCGGCGATCCTGTTCATGCACCGCATGGCGCAGGCGGTGGAAGTCGAAACCCATACGCGTCTGATCGATGAGGATGTTGACGATATCACCGACGAACCCCGGACCCGCTATACCGGCTTCAGCGATCTGCCGGACGGGGTGGCGGTCTACACCATCAACGGGCCGTTCTTTTTCGGTGCGGCCGCCAAGCTGGGGGGCATCCTGCAGCAGGTTGGCGGGTCGCCGAAAGTGCTGATCCTGAACATGAAAAATGTGCCATTGATCGATGCGACCGGCATGGCTGCGCTCGCCAAATTTTTCGAGCAGTGTCAAGCGATGGGAACCCATGTGATCCTCAGCGGTGTGCCGCCGCAGCCTGCCAAGGCGATCGGCGATATGAGCGAGGCACTGTCGGGTTGTTCCTATGAGTTTGCTGCCAATTTCGCCGAGGCGCGCAGCAAGGCGGACGGTGTGATCGGTCGGCCGGCGTGAACAGCGCCGCAGCGGAAGATGCGCCGATTCTAGGCCTTCCGGGCCCTCAAGAAAGCGTCCTGGATTTTGTCGCCGGTTACCGGTTTGCTGAACAGATACCCCTGGACGATATCGCAGTTCATTTCCGCCAACCGGTCGGCAACGTCTTGCGTTTCGACGCCTTCGGCGCAGACAACCAACCCCAGTTCATGGGAAAGCTTGACGATGGCTTCGACGATAATGTCTGCCGCCTTTTTGTGCAGGATTTCGGAAGCCAGAGACATATCGATTTTTAGTTCGGTAAAAGGCAGATGATACAGTTGCAGCAGCGATGAAAAGCCGGTGCCGAAATCGTCGATCGCCAGGTGGATGCCCTTCAGGCGAAGACGTGACAGAATGTCCATGCCGGTCTTGACGTCCGACATCACGGCGTTCTCGGTGATCTCCAGCGTTAGCCGATCCTGAGATATGCCGGCCCGTTTCGCCAGTAATTCAAGGTAGTCCGGTATTGTCAGATCGTTTATCAGTCTGGGCGAATAGTTGATGCTCACCCGGGGATAAAGACCAACTTTCTGCCAGGTCGAAAACTGGGCCATCACCATGTCGATGACACTT
>CAYGSU010000001.1:87592-96227 GCA_964352715.1 uncultured Flavobacteriaceae bacterium
TTGAATTCATCGAAGTTGTTTGCGGTGATTGCATCGCAATTCAGGTTCTTGACCAGATCGGCAACATAGGTCGACATGAATTTTTCATCATCGACAACACAGACAGTCAGGGTCTCTGATTCCGTGTCTGACGCATTTAGGGTCTGCGGAAAATCTACCGAATTTTTTTCATTGAATGTCATTACCGATACCCTGCCGCAGGCCCACACGTCGTTTCAGAAGTTACTCGCCGTCTTTCGCATCGATACCTTTTTGCAGGATACTCTGATCGTTCTGCCAAAAAATGAAATACAAAAAACCGAGCCGCGTTTCCAGCAGTTCGACCCGACACCTGAATGTCTCAAACCCGCATTCTGCCTGCAATCAAGTGCTCAGCCTCACCCCAAAAACAAACTGTTTTGGCTGTAATTGATTGATCCTACACCCTTATACATCGTTCGTTAACACCGAAATATAACTGATGCCCTTTGCCTTTGCGTTGACCAAGATCAACTGAGATTGATGCCGATCACGCAGGGTGCTACAAACGATTTTAATACAAAAATTCAGTATATGGCACAGAATATATGCTCAAATATGAATATCGATGGACATTCCCGGCAAGCACCTTTTCAGACCGCTCTATCTGAGGCCGCGTCAGCCTTTCCAAATCAAGCGATCTGTCGAGGGACCTTGTTAAAGGAACCGTCAGCGGAGGAGCAGATGAATGCTGGCTTTATTATCTGCAGCGCTGATATATTAGTAGTCGACAATTTCAGAAGCGAGACAATCAATGCCCAGAATTTTCACATTTGGCGGTAAACAGGTAGAGCGGAATGTTACGGTCGCTGATCTCATTGCCGGCAAGGGTAAGCGCCAGTTCACCGAAACCACGGTTTTCAGCATAGACGACGCCATTACCGGCGCAGAAGCCGGGATTGATGTTCTGCGCCCTGAAGACACCTTCGTGAAAGAAACGGTCGCCGCCGCACCGGGCACGTTTATTTCTGCGCTCATTCCCTTTGACGCCTATGAAACCCCGGACCAAATCCTGGGTGCGGCCATCAGGGCTGTCAGCGCCGGGGCCGATGCTGTCTACACGCCGCGCAGCCTGGATATTGTAGAAATGCTGGCCAGGGAAGGAATTCCGGTTCAGGGGCATGTCGGCCTTGTTCCCCGCAAATCGACCTGGGTTGGCGGGTTGCGACCGATCGGCAAGACCTGTGAAGAAGCGCTGGGCGTTCTGCAGGCCTGCAAGGATCTGGAAAACGCCGGCGCCTATGCGGCGGAGGTTGAACTGGTGCCGCCGGAAACCCTGGCAGAAATCAACCCGCTGACATCGCTGGTGACGTATTCCATCGGCTGCGGTGGCGTCGGCGATGTTATCTTCCTGTTTATGGACGATATCTGCGGCGCACTGGAAAACCCGCCCCGGCACGCCAAGGCCTATGGCGATACTCTGAGCCTGCGCAAGCAAATCCGCAGTGAACAGACGCGCGCTCTGAAGGCCTTCAAAAGCGATGTCGACGCCGGAACGTTTCCCGGGCCTGGTTATGCGAGCAGAATGCCGGAAAGCGAACTCGCGAAGCTTCGAGAGAAACTGGCGGAATTTGGTAACTAAGCCCGGGTTGATTCCGGTCGGTCAGGCTTATTTCTTTTTCTTCCGCTCTTCCGGAAAGATCCACAGCGCAAAGATCATGAACGCGCCCAGCCCAACGGCGACCCATGGCGTATACGGCTGCCCGGCTTCGGACTGAAAGTGATACACACCTCCGGAAGCGATGATAACCAGCAGACACAGGATCAGTTTGATGTTGGTTGGCACGGATAAGTCTCCTCTGTGTTAGTTGCCGGGCGGCAGCGCGTTGACGGCAACGGAAACGATAAGGCATTGGAACGCAACCACGGTCAGCAGCCGCATAAAAAACGGCATTCGGCAACGCGCAAGGAACTGGACGAACAAGGGGCCGGCGAGCAGGCCGAGGCCGGCTGAAACAATCACCGGCGCTGCTGACGGGCTGGCGGTAAACAGCATCGTGAGAATGTAGAGCAGCCCGATCAGGCCAACGCCGATCGCGAGCGCCAGGGAAGAGGTAACGCCGTCCTCGACGGTATTGAAATCGAACGGCAGGCTGTTGCTGATCACCACGGCGCCCCCGGCAAAGACAATGCCGCAGGACAGGGCGAGCAGCAGGATAACCGGACCGAATTCGGGCGTAAGACCGACACTGTTCAAGAACCCGTCCAAAACACGTCACCTGTTCAAGGATTGCCTGAGATTATTGCCAAACTGATATATTAATAATATACATGTCATGCAGGTTTCGCAATTGCATAGATTTCTGTCCGGACACGGATTCGGCACTCTTGACTTGTCTTTAATACCAGATGTTGTTGTAAATCGAACGGTGACCTCACTGTCATGATCTTTAACGGCGGCCCGCCGACCTTACTTACGGAGCGACAATGTGACCAAATCGCCGGCGGAAAAACTCCTGGAGTTGCTGGAGACGAATGCCGAGGCGGACGTCAGCCTGATGCAGCAGGCCTATCGCCGGCTTGAGGAACTGATCGTCACTCTGCAACTGAAGCCCGGTGAAGTCCTGTCGGAATCGACTCTCACAAAGCAACTGGGTATCGGCAGAACACCGGTGCGGGAAGCCTTGCAGCGGCTGGCGCGGGAAGGCCTTGTTTCCATTCTGTCGCGCCGTGGCATTCTGGTCAGCGAGCTGGATGTCCGGCGGCAGATGAAACTTCTGGAACTGCGGCGCGAGCTGGAACGGCTGATGGCCAAGCTCGGCGCCCGGCGCGCAGGGGCCGAAGAACGCGCCGCCTTTGCCTTCATCGCCAATGGCATGAACCAGGCGGCCAAGGAAAACGATGAAATCCGGTTCATGCGGCTCGACCGCCAGTTGAACCTTCTGATGTGTCAGGCATCGAAAAACGAACACCTGACCAGCGCTATGGCGTTGACGCATGGCCAGTCGCGCCGGTTCTGGTTCCACCATCACCGCGATGTCGGTGATCTCGACCTGTGCGCCCGGCTGCATGCGCAACTGGCGTCATCGATCTGCGATGGTGACGAAGAAAAGGCCATGGCCGCCAGCGATACCCTGCTCGATTATGTCGAGAACTTCACCCGAGCGACTCTGGATTCAGGGCGCTAACCGCCCCTCCTGTTCCTCCCGAATGATGATGCGCGGCCTGGTGCATGCTGCTTCGTCTGTGTCGCCGGGTCGCCCTGTCTTGTTTAAATAAAAAAACTAGCATACTATAAATATATCAGTCATATTTCATAAAATGACAATCGCCATGGAATTGGCGAGGCAACAAAAACAAGCGTTTACGGGTTCGGGGGGTGCGTGACATGAAAGTCTATCTGGGAAATCGGACTCTCGATGGCCTTGAAGTTACGGTGGATTCGGCGCCGCTGGATCCACGGACGGATGTCAAAGCCGTCTCCCAGAATGGATATGAATGGGGGTATGCGGGGCCGGAACCGGCGCAGCTCGCCCTCGCCATTCTGTGTGACCATTACGGCGACACCGACAAAGCTCTCAAAGACTACCCGATCTTCATGGAGGCCATTGTCTCGAACTTCAATAACGAGTGGGAAATGTCGTCCGAAGACATCGACATCGCCCTTGAAAATATTGGCTGCGTTTAAAGAGAACAGGTTGCCGGAAAATCCGGCAATCAATGCAAAACCCAATGGGAGAGAAACATTGCAGAACATGACCAAACGTAATTTCATCAAGGGACTGGCCGGCGCTGCGGCGCTGCTGGTTGGACTGGGTGCCGGCAGCGCGGCGTTCGCGCAGGAGCATTCGTTCAAAATGGCGACGGGCTGGGGCGGCGGACCCCTGATGGATATCGGCGCCAAGGCATTCGCCGAAAAAGTTGCAGAACTTTCCAACGGCCGGATCGAAATCGAAGTCTTCCCGGCCGGTACACTCGGCCCGGGTCTGAAGGTTTCCGAAACCGTTGAACAGGGCGTTGCCGAAATGGGTCACACCTGGATCGGTTACGACTGGGGCGCTGACCCGACAGCGGTCCTGTTCGGCGGGTTCGCCGGCAGTTTCGATTCCGAACGCATGCTGCACTGGCTGTATCGTGCCGGCGGCGCGGATCTGCAGGCCGAATGGCGCGATGAAAAATTCAATCTCGTTTCCATGCCGCTGTTCATCCGTACATCCGAAGTGTTCCTGCATTCACGCAAACCGGTCCGCACGCTTGAAGACCTTCAGGGCCTGAAGCTTCGCACGGCCGGTGCCTGGCTGGAAATTTCGCAAGGCATGGGGGCCGCACCGGTCACGATGCCCGGCGGCGATGTCTATGCCGCATTGGAACGAGGTACGATCGACGCGACCGAATGGGGCACTCTGTGGGAAAACGTTTCGCCCGGTTTCCACCGCGTCACCAAGTACGTGATTATCCCCGGCGTGCACCAGCCGACGGCGCCGTTCGAACTGGTGATCAACAAGGAAGCCTGGGCCGAGCTTAACGAAGCCGATCAGCAGATTGTTCGTGACGCGGCTTTCATGACGACCATGAATTCGTGGCTGACGATCGGCCAGGAAGACGCAAACGCCCTGCAGTTCTTCCGTGACCAGGGCAACGAAATCATTGAACTCGACGAAGAAGTCCAGTTCAGCGCCCGCGAAGCCGGTCTTGCCTGGGCTGATGAAAAGGCCAGTGACAACGAGTGGTTCAAGCGCGTCCTCGACAGCCAGAAGGCCTTTACCGAACTCTGGGCCGATGCGTCCAAGTACCGCAACGTCAAGACACGGAACTGAGCGGTATTTTGAATCTGTCCGCCACTCGCTCTTACCTGTGGCACCAACTCAGCCGCTGGCCGGTTTATTTGAAATCGGCCAGCGCCTTTTTTTCTTTATATTCTGTGAAACAGCAGCCGATGCTTTCGGGACAAGGGTTGTCGGGAAATCATGCAAACCATCATCACTCTGATTGAGCGGATCGTTATCGGTATCGGCAAAGTGACAGCGCTGATTATCGTGCCGCTGATACTGGCGACCTGCTACGAGGTGTTTTCGCGCTACCTGTTCGATGCTCCGACGATCTGGGCTTATGAAATGGGGTATATCCTGACCGGCACGCATTTCCTGCTCGGTGCATCGCTTGCCCTGCAGAAGAAAACCCATATCAGGATCGATCTGATCTACACGCATCTGTCGCCGCGCAACAAATCGATTGTCGATCTTGTATTCTATTGCGGGCTGTTTTTGCCGTTTCTGATTTTGTTAAGTCATTCGCTTTGGGATTACGCATTCCGTGCGTTTCTGAGTGGTGAACAATCAGGCCAGTCCGCCTGGAGCCCGCCGATCTGGCCATTCCGCATGGCGCTGACGCTGGGCTTCGTTCTGCTGACGCTGCAGGTCATTGCTGAGATTCTGAAATGTATCGCGGTGATCCGGGGGCAAACCATCTCTTCGGAAAGCGAGGGCTGATCCATGGAAGCTCTCCTGATGTTTCCGGCGCTGTTTCTGCTGATCTTTCTCGGCTTCCCGGTTGCCTTTTCCCTGATGTCGGTCGCCTTCGTTTTCGGCCTGATGACCTTCGGCTCGGCAAGTTTCTTCCAGTACACCCAGAAGGTTGAGGATATCGCCGCCAACTTCGTTCTCGCGGCCGTTCCGCTGTTTGTCTTCATGGGGTCAATGCTGGAGCGGTCCGGCATTGCCGAACGCCTGTTCGAAGCGGTGCATCTGTGGACCCGCCGCCTGCCCGGTGGGCTGGCGATCGGCACGATTATCATGTGCATCATTTTTGCCGCCTCGACCGGTGTCATCGGCGCCACCGAAACGGTAGTCGGTCTGCTCGCCATTCCCGCGATGATGAAGTTCAAGTACGACAATTCGCTTATCTCGGGCACCATCTGCGCCGGCGGGTCGTTGGGCACGATTATTCCGCCGTCGGTTGTTGTCGTCGTGATGGGGCCGATTGCCGACGTTTCCATCGGTGATCTGATGGTCGGCATGATCTTCCCCGGGCTCGTCCTGTCCGGCCTCTACATCGTCTATATTCTCGGCCTCTGCATCATCAAGCCGAGCGTCGCCCCGCCCGAGGAGGACGCCGGCGACGAGCCGGACTTCGCCACCAAGATCAAGATCACCGCCAAAGCGCTGGTGCCGCCCCTGTTCATGATCATGGCCGTGCTCGGATCGATCATGATGGGTTGGGCTGCGCCAACCGAAGCGGCAGCATTGGGTGCGCTCGGCGCGTTTCTGCTGACCATCGTTTACGGCAAATTCTCCATCAGGATGTTCAGGGAAGCGATTATCAAGACCCTGACCATCACCGCGATGATCATGCTGATCCTGCTGGGCGGCAGCATCTTTACCGGCGTCTTCGTCGGGGCCGGTGGCATGGGCGTGATGCGCGATCTTATCGATGCGGTTCAACTTGGCCCGTGGGAACTTCTGATCCTGTTTCTGGTTCTGATTTTCATCGCCGGGTTTTTCCTGGAATGGATTTCAATCCTGCTGATTTTCGTGCCGCTGTTCATGCCGTTCATCCGGGAAGCCTGGGCGGCGAGCGGATACGGCGGATATTTCGATCCGGTCTGGTTCTGCATGCTGTTGCTGATCATGATCCAGTCGAGCTACATGACGCCGCCGATGGCGCCGGCGATTTTCTACCTGCGCGGCATCGCGCCGCCGGAAATCACGCTGCGTCAGATGTACAAGGGCGTCGTGCCGTTTCTGGTGATTCAGATCATCGCGCTGATGATTGTGATGGCGTTTCCGCAACTGGCGCTGTGGCTGCCGGATCAACTGCTTGGATTCAACTAGGTCACATCAAACTTCCTGAGGTTCCGACCATGACACCCGAAGCGATTCTCTCCCATCCCGCAAAAGCCCTGACGGACGATGCGCGCGCCTCGTATTTCGAAAAGGGATATCTGCTTGCCGAGAGTTTTATCGGCGGCGACTGGCTGACCCGCATGCGCGAGGCTGCGAACAAGCTGGTGGAGCAGAGCCGGACCTATACGGAATCCGACGCCATCTACGACCTCGAAAAAGGCCATTCAGCCGATGATCCGCGATTGCGGCGGGTTTCCAGCCCTTGCGACGTCGATCCGGATTTCTGGTCATTTCTCAATGACTCGCCGATTGGAGACCTGTTCGAGGATCTTCTGGGGCCGGACGTCAAATTCTACCAGTCGAAACTGAACTTCAAATGGGCGCGTGGCGGCACAGAGGTGAAATGGCACCAGGATGCACCGTTCTTTCCGCACACGAACGATTCCGTCATGACGGTGGGTCTTTATCTGGAAGATTGCGGGCTGGAACAGGGACCGCTTGCCGTTATTCCCGGCAGTCACAAGCGCGAAATTTTCAGCCACTATGACAGTAGCGGACGCTGGACAGGGAGTATCCAGAACGACGATCTGGTGCGGGTCGATACCGGCAGCGCCGAACTGCTGAGCGGCCCGGCCGGGTCGGTTACGGTGCATAATTACCGGACGGTTCATGGGTCCGGCCCGAACACATCGCCTGTCGGCCGGCCGCTGTTGTTGAACGTTGTTTCCGCCGCCGATGCCATGCCCTATACGCACAATGCACTGGCGTCGGCCTATGAACAGGAAATCATTCGCGGTAAACCGGCGGCCTGGGCGCATCATACGGAAGGCAAATACCAGATTCCGCCGGACTGGAGCGGCGGGTATTCGTCTATTTTCGCGATTCAGCAGGGCTGATTTAGACGGGTTGTGAGGAAAGCCTTGAATCTCAACTGATCTATCAGTAATATATCAGTTGAGATCATACAGGCTGCGGACAAAATGCACGCCGTCAGCAGGAGATGGATGAAGGAAGGGTCTGAAACGATGGAACTTCAAGCAACGCCAATGTCAGACAGACAACGGGATTTCAGGTCAGAATACCGAAGCAGGATCGCGGGCTGGTACAATGGCTGGCTGCATGTCGCCATCATCTATGTCATCGGCATTGCCGCAATGTATATCTATGTGTCGAACATCTCGGCCGTTCAGCCGCTGGAATGGATCACGATCCCCGTGATCTTCCTGGTCTGCAACATATTCGAATGGTTCCTGCACCGGCATGTCATGCACCGGCCGCTGCGGTTTCCGGGCATGCGGGCGATCTATTCGCGCCACACCCTGACGCATCATCAGTTCTTTACCGAAAACGAAATGCGGTTTGCCGACCACAAGGACTGGCGCGTGACATTCTTCCCGCCCTACGCGCTTGTCGTGTTTATCCTGATGTCGATTCCGGGCGCCTGGATCGCGGCGCAGATCTTCACGGAAAATGTCGGCTGGCTGGTGATGTGCACCACGACCGGCATGTACATGACCTATGAGTTCATGCATTTCTGCTGCCATGTCGAGGAAAACAGCTTCGTTCGCAACATGCCGTTTGTGAACACGATCCGCCGGCACCATACCGCGCATCACGATCAGTCGATCATGATGGAGCGGAACATGAACCTGACCTTCCCGATCGCCGACTGGATGTTCGGAACGTCCGATCTGGATCGCGGTCTGCTGGGGCATATATTCAACGGCTATAACACCGACCATATCCGCAAGGATATGCGGGTAACGTCGCGCACGCCGCGCGGTGTCCGGACGGATAAAGGGCCTGCACCTGCGTCGACGACGGCCTGAGGCGCG
>CAYGSU010000001.1:96327-135365 GCA_964352715.1 uncultured Flavobacteriaceae bacterium
CGGTGTCCGGACGGATAAAGGGCCTGCACCTGCGTCGACGACGGCCTGAGGCGCGTCTGCTACCAAATAACCGCTGAGTGCGCTAACCGGCCTCAATCAGTTTTGAGATTGGAATCCTGGCCGGCAGACCACGCGCCCGCGGCCTCTACCGCGACGGATGTGGTGGTGGGCAGCACGCCGAGATAGCTTTCGGTCTTGTCCACCGGAACGCTGGACCGCTGCGTCATCCGGTAGAGAGCATAGAGCGCAATGGCGCCGAAGGTCGCGCCCAGCGCAAGCCAGAACGCATACGGTCCAAGGATATGCATTGCCCAGCCGGTCGCCAGCGGGCCGGCAATCGCGCCCAGTCCGAAAGTAAAAACAAGGCCGCCGGAAGCTGCAGGCATATCTTCGGTCGAAAGATAGTCATTGGTATAGGCCAGAAAAAGGGCATACAGCGGCGTCGTCACACCGCCGGCAAAGAAGGCGGCCGCCATCAGAAACCAGAGACCGCCCCCGGTGAACCAGCCCAGCATGCAGGATGCTGCGCCGAGACCAGCCGCCCCGAAGATCAGTTTGCGGCGGTCCATTCTGTCCGACAGCCAGCCAATGGGATATTGCATCACCAGCGCGCCGGCGAACAGCATCGCAATAAACAGCGCAATTTCCGACGCGGTCATGCCGATCTGGGTGCCGAAAACGGCGCCCATGCCGGATTGCGTCGCATAAACGGTGCCCAGCAGGAAAATCCCCACGGTGCCAAGCGGCGACCCTGTGAAGAGTTTGCGCAAAGGCATCGGGCGGATGACTTCGGCCGTCGGAACCGGGATGACGGACAAAAGGATGGGCGCAAAGGAAACCGACACGAGGATTGAAGCGCCGATGAACAGAACCGGCGTCGCGGCATCGCCGAGGGTCAACAACCCCTGCGCGCCGATGATACCCAGTGTCTGCGACATCATGTAGGCCGACAGGACCCTGCCGCGTGTTTCGTTGGTGGCGGCGTTGTTCAGCCAGCTTTCCGCCGTGACATAGATACCCGACATGCAGAACCCGATGATCAACCGCACCACTGTCCAGATCCAGGGGTCGTTCAGCAACGGAAACGTAAGCAGCCCGGCCGACATGAAACTGCCCAACGCGGCGAAAACCCGCACATGCCCGACCCGCCGGATCAATGCCGGTGAAAACCGGGCGCCGGACAGGAACCCCATGAAATAGCCTGACGTGACGATCGCGAGTTCAAGAGATGAAAACCCCTCGATCCCGCCGCGCAGGCCGATCAGGGTGAAATGCATGCCGTTGCCCAGCATGATCAGCACGATACCGATCAGAAGCGCCCAGACTCCGGACAATACCTTGATCATGAAGCGTCCTTTCGCGTCCGGGACAATGCTGCCTGCACCGTTGAACAAATCAGCCGGCGTAACCTTCTTTACAACGCCGCATGCATGTCCATGAACGACACCGTACCGGGCCACGGCCCGGTCGCTGCTAAGCCGCTTCGGCCGCAGGCGTGGCGGCGGGTCCGGTTTCGCGGACCGGGGTCCAGGTAAGGTCACCGGTATAGCGCTGTGTCATCCGGCCCTGGTCATCGAGCGCGAACAGGTGAAGCCATCGATTGTCGAACAGCGCCTGAACATCCGGATGCCGGTCCAGAATGCCGTTCATTGCTTTGGTCGGCGCTTCAATACACACGGAAAGCCGCAGTGGTTCGTGCATCAGGCGTTCTCCGTCATGCACCGATTGCCAGGGAAGGCCCGGGCGGAGAAGCCCGCCATTACCTTCAACAACGCCGATGCCGCCGGTGACGTTGTGCAACAGCTTGTTTCCGCCACCGAAGACCTGCGGTGCGGTTGCCGAACCATAGTATTGAAGGCTGATCCAGCTGGCGACCACGACCGGCGCTGTCATGATCAGTTCGAGCACCGAAAAACCTTCGTCCTTTCGCCAATCGTAATCATGCAGGAAGGCCCTGCCGTCGAACGTCCTGCCGGATGTCCGGGACCGGGGTGCGGCGATGAATGCCTTGCAGCCCGCAAGGGCCCATTCCGGGCGGGTCTCTGACCAGTCATGCCGTCGCGCCGCGATGTCGGATTCAGTTTTTGCGCGGGGAAGTCGTTGTGCGCGTTCCGTCCGGCTTAGCCTGCCTGCTGCCAGGAGCCAGCCTTTGCTTTTTGCAATTTTTTCGGAATGCGCAGAGGACGGATGATCGCCATCGTACAGGGTTACGGCGTCGCCGGTCGTGTCATGCAGGCCGGCAATAAACAGCGTGTCTTCGGGAATTTCAATTCCCTTGCGCTTCAGACCATCGCGTACCTGAGTGTCATTCAGAAGCGACGCGAGAAGCCGGGCGTTGACATCCCCCGGATAGCCGCCGCAGGCCCCGCAATGCAGGGCGCTTGCATGCGGGTTGTTGACCACAGTCGCGCCGTGGCCGACAAGCAGGACAAGCGGTGCGAAGTTTTCGGTCAGCGACATCGCCCGCAAGATCGTCTCGGCCGCGCCAAGCCGGGCGGAAATATCCAGCACCGGATCAAGGCGGGGCGCAGGTTCCGCAGGAACCTTCAGCTTGGGGATACCCAGCGCATCCCAAAGAAGCTTTCCGACATAAATCGGTCCCGTTGCCTCAACGAAAGCAAACGAGGAAATTGCTGCGAACTTGAAACGGCCCCAGGCACGCTTGGCGCGTCGGGCGAACCGAAGGGCCGTGTCCGATTCAGCCGATTCCGGGCCACCGGACCGGGACTGCAAACCGGGGGAGAGCAGGACCGGCAGCCGGCATTCCTCGACATCGGACGCAAAGGCGTGATGCGCCGTCCCCAACCCGAAGAACCCGGCAAAGCCCAGTGTCCGGATTGCGGGGTCAAGGCTTTCAAGCGAACGGCGGAAGACTTCCGAGCGTACATCGATGCAGAAGGCTGCCTGCACTGCCGGGCGACCCTCGGTTTTCACGGATGGATTGCTTAATGTTTCGGCAAGGTCTCGCTGGCTGGCCCGTTCCACCGATTCCTGAAGAATTTCATCAATCACGCTGTCCGGTGTGGGGCAGACAGGGGCGACGTGCCCGTCGCATGCAGCGGACCAGCGCGCGTCTATCGCCTCCCTGTGTATCTCATACAGCGCCTGTTCCCATACCAGCCGGATTGCCAAAAGATCGACAATCGTCGCATCGCCGCCGCCGGCCAGTTCGGCTTTCCACAGCTGGTACCGCGCGTAGTGCGACCAGCCGCCGAGACTTGTCAGCAGCGCATGGAAATAGGTCGGCAGCGCCGCTTCGGTGAGGCCAAGCCGCTGCACCGCGTTTTCGATAGCGGCCAGCGCAGTGTCAGGCCCATCGGCGACATGCCGCGCGAATCCCTTCAGCCCGAGGATTTCCGGCGTCAGATCGTGCATGGCGAAAGCCCGCCATGCCGCGAACACCGACTTTGCTTTCGGGGCGGCCCATAGCGCCTGGCCCGTGTCGAACTGGGCGGCGGCCCAGGCGCCGAACCGGTCGGCGATCAGGCCTGGCCAGTCGGTGCCGCTTGCTTCCGCGGCAAGGTCGGCGATATTCGGCAACCGGTCGGGTTCGGGGCCGGGTTTTTCCGCTGCGGCCTTTGCAGCTGCCACCGATGCGGGGCGTAACGCAGCGGGCGCGGTCTCCAGCGCTGCTTCGATATCCGCATCGGTGATCGTACCGGACCGAATTCTTTCGGCATACCAGGCGCGCGGCATCGTTACCGCAATCCCGCCGACCCTGGCAAGGCGCGGCCCGACAGTCGAAAGCCGCTCGTTCGTCTGCCCGAGATAAGGGTTCACCGCGACGCTGGAGGCGAGAGGCCATACCGGCGGGATCGCCCTTGTGGCATGATCAATGGCAGCGCGGATGGCATCGCTGTGCGGTGGATGAAGAACAGACATCATGGTCATTCTGCTTTCTTTGTATTAAAAACGCAGCGGGTTGACCAGCCGGCAAGAAGCCGGTCGAGGATCGCGTTGACGTAAAGCCCGTTTGAAAGATGCACCCGCAGCGCCCCTGCGGCCGGATGGCCGACCCAGAGCGGGAAGCATGCCTGAACGAAGGCGATGGCGCCGAAGCTGACGATCAGAAGGGTCATCACCGCCCATTCCAGTGCGCCGGGCGCCGGCGTCGCCGGCAGCGTGCCTGCAGTCAGAAATTCGGCGCCGGTCTGAAGAGAGAAATAACCGATAGCGGTGGCCACCGAATAGGCGAAGGTCCGCAGCGTCAGGGCGCGCGGTGCTGTATCGGCCAGCCCTTGCGCCAGAAGATAGGCGACGCCGAGGATCAGAATAACGCCCAGCGCGATTGCCTGTATCGATTTGTCAACAAAGCCGAAGGCAAAGGCAACGGCAGCGTAGATCACGAGCGCCATGCCGAAGGCGCGGGCGACGGCGCTGAGCTGTGGCACGGCGATTGGCCCCGGTCGCCGGATTGCAGTGACGATATCGACTGCCATGCCCGAGGCCAGAAACGCATGCGCCTTGTAGAGCGAATGCGCCACGATATGCAGCAGCGCAATCGGGAACAGGGCAAGCCCGCATTGCAGCGTCATGAAACCCATCTGTGCAATCGTCGACCACGCGAGTGAGGTTTTCACCGTCGGTTGGGTCAACATCACAAGTCCACCGAGAACGGCGGTGAAGCCGCCGATAATGGCGATCACGGCCAGCACGCCGGGGGATAGCAGCATGACGTCGGCGAAGCGGATCATCAGAAAACCGCCGGCGTTGACCAGGCCTGCATGCAGCAACGCCGATACCGGCGTCGGCGTTTCCATGACCTCGGTCAGCCAGCCGTGCGTGGGGAATTGTGCGGATTTCAGAAGGGCCGCAACGGCCAGAAACCCTGCCGCCCAGATGCCGGCAATCGGCGCGGTCATGCCCGAACCGGCCGCGGCAAGGATCGCGCCGATATCGGCGGTACCGTAGGCCACGCCAAGCAGAATGGCGGCAATCAACAGCGCACCGTCGCTGATCCGGGCGGTGATCCACTTCTTGCGCGCCGCCCGTTGCGCCTGCGCCCGGTCCGGGTAGAACAGCAGCAACCGGTGCAGGAAGACACTGGTGCCGATCCAGGCCAGCACGAACACGATGAGCGACCCGGCCTGAACCAGCAGCAGGACGGCGGCAAGCGTGAGAGAAATCCAGCCGGTAAAGGGCCCCTGCCGGGCCTCGCCATCAAGATAGGTCGATGCGTACCGAACGACGATCCAGCCTATGGATGATACCAGCAGCAGCATGACGACGCTGACAATATCGGTTCGGCTGACTGCGCCGAATGACGCTACGCCCGGCAGCCCGGTATCGCCCGGACCGTCGACCGCCAGATACACTGCCGTGGCGACCGAGGCGGCGAAAGCGGCGAGGGCGGCTGCCTCGACGACCCTCAACATGACGCGTGGCCTGAAGGAAGGGCCGGCAAATGCAGCCAGGGCGGCGAGCCCGTACAGTACAGGCGCGGCTAGCGGCAGCAGGTATGTCATAGTCGATCTCCGGACCAGGAAGACGTGAAGGTGGTGCCGGCTGACTACGTGGTTCGCTAAAGAAAGAAAAATACATTGTTCTCATTAAAATGTTCTGTTTAATAGAACGATGGCGAACTTCAACTATCACCACCTTCGGTACTTCCGCGCCGTTGCCCATGACGGCAACCTGACGCGCACGGCGTCTCGCCTGAACGTTTCGCAATCCGCGCTGTCGACGCAGATCCGGCATCTGGAAGAGCGTCTGGGCCATGCGCTGTTCGAGCGAAAGGGGCGGGAATTGCACCTGACGGAAGCCGGACGAATTGCGCTGGACCACGCCGACCAGATTTTCTCGACCGGTGAGGAATTGCTTGAGGTGCTCAAACAGGAAAGCAGACCGCAACAGGCGATCCGCATCGGCGCGCTGGCGACGTTGTCGAGAAACTTCCAGACCGCCTTTGTCCGGCCCATTCTCGGCCGGGCGGATGTGGAGGTGATCCTGCGATCCGGCTCAACGCCGGATCTGGTCGACGGACTTGAAACGCTGAACTTCGATCTTGTCCTGCTGAACCAGCCGTTGTCGCGCGAGACGGGCAAACCTTATGTGTCGCATCGGCTTGCCGAACAACAGGTCGTGCTAGTCGGATCGCCGCAACGGATCCTGCCAGACCGTACCCTTCCCGTGCTTCTGTCTGAAAACCCGCTGATATTGCCGACGCCGGAAAGCGGCATCCGCACGGCATTCGACGCGCTGGCCGACCGGCTTGGCGTGCGGCCGCAAATCGCGGCAGAGGCCGACGACATGGCGATGATGCGGCTTCTGGCGCGCGAGGGCATCGGGCTTGCGGTGCTGCCGCCGATTGTCGTCAAGGACGAGCTGGAAAACGGTCTTCTGGTGGAAGCAAGCACGCCGCTGGGCATCGCCGAGATGTTTTATGCCGTAACGATCGAGCGGCGTTTCCCCAACCCGCTGATCCGTGAACTGCTGCCGGCGGATGAGGGCGGGGCTGAGCAAAACCTATCTGTAACAAAACTGTAATATAACACTTTTGTGGTATTGAATAGTGTTCAGTCTGGGTTGACGGCTCGACACATTGAACTTTCCCGTGTTTAGACGCCTGTCGAAGTAAAGCGCTCTATCTGCGACATCACGAGTGGCGAAGTTGCATTGGTGTAACGCCCAGTGCCGTGCGAACCCGACGCGTAAGATGTGATTGACTGGAGAACCCTGTTTGATAAGCGACTTCTGAAATCGGCAACTGGGTTTCTGTCAGCAGTTTAACGGCCTGTTCGATGCGAATGCGCATGATGAATGTTCCCGGGGTTTCGCCTGTAGACGCCTTGAACTGCCGCGAAAAATAATATGGGCTCAGCTTCACAGAATCCGCGAGTTCAGATAGTCGAATGCGATCGCTTAATCTGGAGACAACCAGATCCCGGAGACCTTCGATCTGCCGCTTGCTCAGACCCTTGATACGCGGTTGGTTGGTTATGACTGTTCCGTGATGAGCAATCCGCATCAGGCCCACAAGAATCAGGCGCGCCCTGGCATTCATTTCGCCCTTTCCCGGCGGGCACTTCTTTTCAGTCGCCCGGTCCAGATACGAGACAATATCTCGTTGCAGACATAAGTCGATCAGTCCGAAAAAGTCATGTGTTAACGGCGCTATATCCGAAAAACCTGATTCTTCAAGGAGGGTTTCTACCAAAGACTCGTTGAAGTACAGATGGCAATATTTTACGGCTTTCAGACTTTCCGATCTGAATGATCCACCGCTTCCCGGAAGCTGCAGCGATATGGCGCCTGTCCGCGCAGGCGTGTTTAATTCCGGCCGGTCGATGCGCCGCACTGTGGCGCCTGAGATATGATACGTCAGGACAAAATGCGGCACGCCGGGAAAATCGGCGCTGTTTCCCAGCGCCATCTTGTGTACGACAAGCGGCATATCCCACTGCTCATCGAAACCATACAGCTTTGGCCACTCATTTCCGCCAAGTTTAGTGTAGGTCCTGCTGTGATCTGGAGGCGAACTGAATGAATGTTTTCCCATAACCAGGATATTTGCACAGTACTCCGCTACGTCAACAATTTGGACACACCGATAATCAGCGAGGGCAATCCGGTGACAAAATTACCGGCAAGCTGGTGGAAGAGGTTTTCCTTGATGCAGATAGGGTGATGCCTATTCGACATAGATATCCAATTTCTTGCAAAAGGAGAACCCGAGTGACCACGAAACCTGATCTGCTGACACCGGAGAATTGCCAGCTCATCTTCATCGATCACCAGCCTCAAATGGCCTTTGGCGTTCAATCGATGGATCGGCAGACTCTCAAGAACAACACGGTTGCTCTGGCGAAGTCGGCAAAGGTGTTCAACATTCCAACGACGATTACCACTGTCGAGACCGAGAGTTTCTCCGGGCATACTTATCCGGAACTTCTGGAGGTTTTCCCCGATCTGCCGTTGCTCGAACGAACCTCCATGAATTCATGGGATGACCAGAAGGTGCGTGATGCTTTGGCGAAGAACGGGCGGAAAAAGGTGGTCGTTTCCGGACTGTGGACCGAAGTCTGCAACAATAGCTTCGCTTTTTCTGCAATGGCGGAAGGGGGATACGAAATATACATGGTCGCCGATGCATCCGGCGGCACCACGAAGGAAGCGCATGACTATGCAATGCAGCGGATGATCCAGGCCGATGTGGTTCCCATGACATGGCAGCAGGTGCTTCTTGAATGGCAACGGGATTGGGCGCGCAAGGAAACCTATGACGCGACCCTGGCCATTGTTAAGGCACATTCAGGCGCCTACGGCATGGGCGTCGACTATGCCTACACCATGGTTCACAAGGGAGAAGAACGTGTTGTCCACGGCCCCCGGCTTGATCCTGTTCACGCCGATGCAGGAACGGTCGCTGCGGAGTAATCGCAGCGAAATCCTGTTGTTCGCTGCACCGGTGCATCGGCATCGGCGCGGCGTCGGCACACCTTCATCTGACGCCTTGCCGTTTCAGCGAGATCCTGAATGACCGATATACCGAAAAAGCGCGGTAGCAACGTCCCGTCCGACTGGACCCGTCGCAGGACACTTAAAAGCGCCGGGGCTGCCGGCCTTGCGGTGTTGTCGCCCAGACTAGCACAATCACAACAGACGGAAGAAAGCACGATGCCAGATACCATCCTGCATAACGGGAAAATCACTACCCTGGACCGTGACGCCTCTGACGTGCAGGCAATTGCGGTCAAGGATGGCCTTGTTGCCGCAATCGGCAGTGATGCCGATGTAGTGAGACTGGCAAACGCCGATACCGTAATAATCGACCTGAAGGGGCGACGTGTTATTCCGGGCCTGAACGACAGCCACACGCATCTGATACGGGGCGGGTTGAATTTCAATATGGAACTGCGCTGGGAAGGTGTGCCGTCCGTTGCTGATGCCTTGCGCATGCTGAAAGACCAGGCGGACAGGACGCCGGCGCCCCAATGGGTGCGGGTGGTTGGCGGATGGTCCGAGTTCCAGTTCTCCGAAAGACGGATGCCGACACTGGATGAAATTAACGCCGCTGCACCGGAAACGCCGGTGTTCGTTCTGCATCTGTACGGGCGGGCTCTGCTGAACCGGGCAGCGCTCGCAGTTCTCGGCATTACGAAGGACACGCCAAATCCACCAGGCGGGGTGATCGAACATGACGGAAACGGAAACCCGACCGGGTTGTTGATCGCCAAGCCATCAGCGCTGATCCTTTATTCCACGCTGGCAAGCGGTCCGAAACTGCCGGTCCAGGATCAGATCAATTCAACCCGGCATTACATGCGGGAAATGAACCGGCTAGGCATCACGTCTGTGATCGACGCCGGCGGTGGAGGCCAGAATTATCCTGAAGACTATGACGTGATTCAGCGCCTGCACGATGACGGTCTGCTGACCGTACGCATCGCCTATAATCTTTTCGCCCAGAAGGCCGGCGCGGAACTGTCCGATTATGAGCGGTGGGTCGGCATGACCGAGCCCGGCGCCGGCGATGACCTGTTGCGGATGAACGGTGCGGGAGAGAACCTGGCATGGTCGGCGGCCGATTTTGAAAACTTTCTTGAACCCCGGCCGGACCCCGCACCGGTAATGGAAAGCGAACTGGAACCGATTGTCGAGTTGCTGGCGACGAACAAGTGGCCGTTCCGCATCCATGCGACCTACAATGAAACCATCGACCGCTTTCTGACAGTCTTCGAGCGCGTAAACAGTCGACAGCCCTTTGAAACGAGATTCATCATCGATCACGCCGAAACCATCGATGAGCGCAATATCGACAGGATCGCGGCGCTTGGCGGGGGCATCGCCACCCAGCACAGGATGGCGTTCCAGGGTGAGTATTTCGTTGACCGGTATGGGGCGGAAGCCGCAACAAACACTCCGCCGATCAACAAGATGCTGGCGGCCGGTCTGCCTGTCGGCGCAGGCACCGATGCAACGCGGGTTGCATCCTATGACCCCTGGGTCGGCCTGTACTGGATGACAAGCGGCAAAACACTTGGCGGTCTTTCCCTTTACAACGATGACAATGTTCTCGATCGGGAAACGGCACTGAGGCTGTGGACCGCCGGGTCCGCGTGGTTTTCGGGAGAAGACGGGCGCAAGGGAACGTTGTCGCCCGGCAAGTATGCCGATCTGGCCGTGCTGTCTGCCGATTATATGACGGTACCGGACAGGGAGATTCGCCATATCAACAGCGTCATGACGATGATGGGCGGCAAGGTCGTATACGGAGAGGGCGATTTCGGCGGCCTCGCCCCACCGGTTCCGACAGCCTCGCCCGGCTGGAGCCCGGTCAATTATGAACCGACCCCCGCTTCCCGGCCGGAGCTTGCCACGCATCGCGCCTGCAATGACGGTTGCGGAAATTCGTGCAGTCTTCACGGCCACGATCACGGCATCGCCTGGACAAACCCGATTCCCATTTCAGACAGTGCAAAGAGCCGGTTCTGGGGCGCACTGGGGTGTTCGTGCTTTGCCGTCTGACAGGGCTGGATCTATAGCGTGACATCATCGGAGAAGCCTGCCGGCGCCTGGTCACCTTTCAAACACAGCGTCTTTGCGGTGCTTTGGGTGGCAACGCTGGTATCCAATATCGGCACCTGGATGCATGAAGTCGGCGCAGGGTGGACAATGACGCAATTGTCGGCATCACCGATGCTGGTTGCCGCTGTCCAGGCTGCGACAACCTTGCCGATATTCCTGTTCGCCCTGCTGGCCGGCGCCCTGGCCGATATTCTGGACCGGCGGCGGCTTCTGCTGATCATCAACCTGGTCATGGGCATCTCTGCCGCCTGCATGGCGACACTCGCCTATATCGATGCGATTACACCTGCACTGTTGCTCATCTTTACCTTCATGCTCGGCACAGGGGCGGCGTTCGCCGCGCCAGCATGGCAATCGATTGTACCGAGCCTGGTGCCAAAGGCCGAACTGTCGCAGGCCATCGCCCTCAACTCGATGGGCATCAACATCAGCCGCGCCGTCGGTCCGGCCATTGCCGGTTCCCTCATTGTCGCCATGGGATTGTATGCGCCGTTTCTGATAAACGCCCTGAGCTTCATCGGCATCATTGCGGCGCTGATCTGGTGGAAGCCGGTTGCCAAGCCGGTCAAGTCTCTGCCGCCGGAACATGTCGGCGGCGCTATCGTTGCCGGCTTGCGCTACACCGTGAACAGCAAGCCGGTCATGGCGACGTTGATCAAGGCAATAGCGTTCTTCGTGTTTGCCAGCGCCTATTGGGCGATGCTGCCGCTGATTGCCAAGACAGTTCTGAACGGCGGCGCGACCCTGTACGGAATTCTGCTGGGATGCGTCGGCGCGGGTGCCGTTCTGGGCGCCATCCTCCTGCCCGTCATCAAGAAACGGCTCGGCGCCGACAAGACCGTGTTCGCGGGCGCGATGGGTACAGCAACCGTGATGCTGGCCTTGACCATGACAAACAGCCAGCCCATCGCGGCTGTTGCCGCCGGGTTGGGTGGGCTATCCTGGATTGCCGTTCTTTCATCCTTCAATGTATCGGTTCAGACCGCCTTGCCGGACTGGGCCCGCGCCCGGGGCCTGTCGGTTTTTCTGACCGTGTTTTTCGGGTCGATGTCGGGCGGCAGCCTGGTATGGGGCCAGATTGCGACGGTTCTGGATATTGCCACAGCTTTGCAGATCGCCGCAGCCGGTATCGTCGCGTTCATGCTGCTCACCTGGCGGGTAAGACTGAACCAGGGCATGGAGATGGATCTCGCGCCGTCCATGCACTGGCAGGAGGTGACCGTAAAGGGAACCGGGCATGATGAAGGCGGCTCTGTCATGATCCGCGTTACCTACCTGATTGACGAGGCCGACCTTGCGGCGTTCATGACCGAAATCCACAAGCTTCGTTTTGCCCGCAAGCGCAACGGCGGATACAATTGGTCCGTCCTGCAGGACAGCGAACACCCGGAACGGTTGGTCGAGACGTGGTTTGAAGCCTCGTGGCTGGATCATCTTCGCCACCATGAACGGGTCAGCGGGGAAGACCGCCTTATCCAGGACGCCATCGCCGCGCTGCACCGGGGTGACGCGCCGCCCCGCGTTGAACATTTCCTGTCTGTCCGCAAGGCCGGATCAGAAAAGTAAACATCGTCAAAATCGTCTTCGGGCGGTTGTCCGGACCTTCAGAGGCACGAGATGACGATGGATCAAGATGCCCCTGCTTGCAAAACAGGCAAGGTATTCCGCAGACATTTTAATGCTGCAGGATATTGGCGCGCCCGACAGGATTTTTTGCCATCGGGGACTTGCCCCTCGGTAAAGTGGCAACCGCTAGGTTCGCCTGAAGTCTCGCTAAGCTTGTTGTCGAACCCGGTTCGACCCTGAAAGACCGCCAAACGAAAAAGCCGCCCGATGGCGGCATTTGCGTGTGGCGCGCCCGACAGGATTCGAACCTGTGACCTCTGCCTTCGGAGGGCAAGCATACTAGATTTCATAGCTTTCCGCTACAGGCATATACCATTATTATTAAACACTTATCTATCATGTACGTTCCGTATGTGCTTGGAGTTTTCCGTTTAAGTGGGTACTATGTGGGTACCAGAACGGAAAAAGCAGTATGGCTATTAAGATCACAAAAAGTGCGGTGGATGCGCTTCGAGCACAGGACAAGGTGCAGTTTGCTTTTGATTCCGATGTGACTGGGTTCGGTATCAAGGTCAGTACGGCTGGTCGTAAGAGTTACCTTGTCCAGTATCGCATCAATGGTCGGAAGCGGCGTTATTTCATCGGCGTTCATGGATCGCCCTGGACGCCCGACAAGGCGCGTGAGGAAGCCAAGCGGTTATTAGGCTTGGTAGCTTCGGGTCGGGACCCTGCCGACGAAAAGGCAGAGCACAAACGAGACATCACCATATCGGCCCTGTGTGATCTCTATCTGGCTGAAGGGTGTGAAACCAAAAAGCCGGGAACAGTCGCAATCGACGAAGGACGGATCAAAAGGCACATCAAACCCCTTCTCGGTACCCGCCAGATATCAGGAGTTACCAAGGGTGATGTCGACAAGTTCATGCGTGATGTGGCGAATGGTAAGACAGCAGCAAGGGTAGATACGAAGAAGCGCGGGCGCGCAGTGGTTACTGGTGGTAAGGGGACGGCAACGAAAGCTGTAAGTTTGCTGTCAGCGATCTATAGCTTTGCGGTGGAGCGGAAACTTGTTGAGGTCAATCCGTGTCTGGGTGTGAAAAAATACAAGGACCAAAAGCGCGAGCGGTTCCTGAGCAATGAGGAGTTCATGCGGCTTGGGGATGCGCTGAACTCGGTCGAGGCCGATTCACCAGTGGCTGTTGCTGCAGTTCGCTTGCTAGCCTTAACAGGATGCCGACGTGGTGAAATTCTGAGCCTTCGATGGGAGGATATTCAAAAAGAGCAGCGCATCATTGTATTCGCCGACAGTAAGACTGGTCGAAAAGCGATCCCAATGACCGACCCCGTAGCTGAGGTCATCGATACCCTGCCGTGGATCAAGGATTGCCCTTACATATTTGCAGGACGTGGAGGGAAGCCATTCCAGGGGCTTCCGAAGGTCTGGCAGAAAATTAAAAACGAAGCCGGGTTGGAGGATGTGCGCCTTCATGACCTCCGGCACAGTTTTGCATCGGTTGGAGCAATGGGTGGAGGAAGCCTCTACATCATCGGAAAATTGCTCGGACATACTCAACAGAGTACGACGCAGCGCTATGCGCATTTGGCCGATGATCCACTTCGAAAGGCGGCAAATACCATATCGCTGAAGATTGCTGAAGCAATGACCATCAATGATAGAATTAGAATCGCAGAAAGGGTGGACTAATTGCAAAAACCTAAGAAACAATCAAGCCTTCCGCGGAGGAGCTTTAGAATACGCTTGGATGACTTTAGGCCTGCGGTTGAGGCGCGATCTCCCGAAGCTATTCTAGAGGCATTTAGAATATGGCGAACTATGGCGAATGGGCCAGATTGGTTGCACGAATCTATCGAGTTGGCGTTGGCTATGGATGTGTCTCAAGGTGTAAAATCCGGAAAATCAGGCCAGCATGCGAATTCCCATGCAAAGCTTCGTGACACATTGTTTCAAAGGCTTTGCTGGCAATGTGTTGAGGATGCAAGGGCAGAAGGTTTTAAAGGTGATGAAGCCATTGCTCGCGCAGTGGAAATTTTGGCCGAACAAGAGAGCGGTCACGCTGAATTTGAGACACTTAAAAAGTACCACAAGCGAGTAAACGCAGCTTTAAAAAAACCAGAAGGTCGGGCTAAGTATTTTGTTCCGGCGCGTGATATTGCTCAGTCTACGAGAGTATTCAATGAGTTTAGTTTCCATTGCAAACTCCTTGATGAATGAATCATTAAAAATTGCGCCTCTGAGAAGTGATCAGTCAGTGTGTAACAGATAGTAGTTGGTCATTTGGGTATGGAATCGCCCAGTATTGTGGGAACTATTCCGTTCAGTCATTTTCAAATAATTATATGGCGTATCGAATAACTGAAGGTATCGACGCCGTGTCACCCAGCTCAGAAGAGTTATTTAGGACCGAACAAGCCGCAGCATATCTATGCTTATCCCCTTCGACACTTGCCAAGATGCGGCTAAGCGGTGAAGGCCCTCAATTCATAAAGACTGGTCGTATCGTTTTGTATCGAGCTTCAGATCTTACTGAATGGCTGGAACAGCGCCTCTGTCATTCAACGTCTGAGTACTGAGGGCGGACCGGGCCATGTCTCAAGTGCAAAAAAGCCTAATTAGAAAGGCGGAACGGGAGAATGGCCGTCTCCTTAAAAGGTTTGAGAATGCGGTGCCGCTGGGTAACGAGGCAGCGATTAAGCGAACGGCAGACAGGTTTATTCATTCTAGATCAGTGAAACTGGTTGCACTACTGAATGTTCGCGAATCAAATCCGAGGTTCAGGCATATCTCCACCGAGAAAATTATAGGTATGCTCGACGATATGTACGCTGCAAAGCCGATCCCGGATGTTGTCGAAGTGCTGACCATCCATAAGAAGGGAAAACCAGAGTTCGGCGTACAATATGGGTCGCAAAGTTGCCGGGCAGTTATGAAATTTGGGATGCGGCATTGTGCGCTCCAGAACATGCTAGCAACTCTAATAATTCTCTATTTCGAATCTGTTCCGTGCCAATTCGGCATCAATGGAGGGACAAAAGCTGCCTTGAAGTACACTAAATCTCTTATAGAGACAGTTGGGCCGTGGGTGTGTGAGCTCGATATTGCATCGTGCTATCCATCAATAAATACGTCCCTGCTTCACAAGTTTCTACCAATTAGCAAGGAGGTATGTGAAAATTTACTAACCCCAAAGGTGTTGTCTTTAGTATTAGACAGACAACAGTACCCACTCATTGAGGGTGTGGTTTGGGATTCAGAAGCGCAAGCCATGTTTCTCGAGGCGCATCTACCAACGGTCCGGCAGGGTATTCCCCAAGGGTCGTCTGTCTCACCACTGATTTTAGAGTGCATCATCGGATCGACATTGGAGGATTTGCCAGCGTCGGCTGAATTGGTGAACTACGCCGATAATTTTCTGATAGTCGGCGGAACTAAGACAGGGGTGAGGCAGATGGCGGAAGCCTTGCGGGAGGCTCTACTCACCAGCCCTGCTGGACCGTTGCAAGTGGCACCGGCACACGTGATTCATGCCAAGAAAGGGTTTGAATTTCTTGGACACCGAATTCAGGTTGAAAGCGGTGTGGTCTCTATGCGGCCAAGTGATAAGAACCTTAAGAAATTTAATAGAAAAGTGAAGAAGGGATTTGCGCATATGGCAAATCATAACATTTCGCGTCGGCGGAGGAAGAGGCGGGCGTGGAAGCTGCGGCGCTACATTCGACAATGGCCTCGTAGCTTTCCTCTATGGGAATCAAAGAGCCAGTACGCAGAGTCCTACGATACCCAGTTTGTTATGGGCCTTAAGAACCATATTCTAAAACAGAAGCAGCCAGTCTGAACTCTCAAGGCCTATATAATGGATTTGATAGAGCTGGGACGATAGTTATAAGAAAACTCAGCAGTGAAACCAGTTGCACTGGGTTCGGGCAGCTCAAATCCAATTGTTAGTGAAACCAGTTGCACTGTACCTACCATCGCTAGCTTCATTCGGCTTACCAATACCAATTTAGCTATTGAGCGGAACGCAAAAGTGAGGCTTGAGTGAAACCAGGTTCACTGCCGAAGCTGAGCATTCTCCAGGACAAACGATGTCAGGATACTTACTCAATCCGGACATTTACCTTTGCTAGCGGCAGTTTCTGCTTTGTGCCAATACCGGACCTACTGGAGAATCCAACGTTGCTTCCATTTTCGAAACCTAACCTGACCTTCTAGTCTGTTCAGCCTGTTGCACACCTGATATCACACGTTGCCAAGCATGGCTGAAATTGTCTGTTCAGTGCCGTATGCGAATGACACCGGCTGCCATGTCTTTCCCTGGAACAGCAATTCCATCAGCTTCGCTCGGGAGCGCCTGAAGCTGGGTTAACCTGACACTGTCCTCCCGACACATGCTATGAAGGAACTATTGCAATCTCTTGCGCCGAACGGGAGGAAATCTGTGGAAATTACCTTCAATGCTCTTAAAGTTTTCGTTGCTGTGGAGGAATCCGGATCGGTAATTGCTGCAGCGCGACAACTGGGAAGCAGTGCGTCCAGTGTATCGCAGCAACTAAGCAATCTTGAGACAGCCATTGGTGCCAAGCTGTTTGATCGGCGTTCCCGTCCACTAATGTTAACACCGACAGGCCAGATTTTGAGCCGACATGCGTACAGGCTTCTTGAAAATCTGTCGCTGGCAAAATCTGAACTGGCGGAACTGGATATTTCAAGCCTGCCGGAATTGCATCTCGCCATAATCGACGACTTAGATGCAACGCTTACACCGACCCTGGTTGCCAATCTGCAGCAAAAGTATACCAACTGTTTCGTGCATGCGTTTTCAGGACGCTCGGATTGGGTAACAGACAGGCTGGAAGAACGCGAGGCGGACATAGCCGTTTCCTCCATCGTGCCGAGAGATACCAAAGGCTACCGGGCGTTAGGACTGTTGAAGGAATCTTTTATATTAGTAGCCGCTAAAGGCGCGGTCGGTAATTCGGAAAATGTAAGGGAGCAATTGGCTGTAATGCCATTTGTGCAGTAT
This sequence comes from uncultured Flavobacteriaceae bacterium, assembly GCA_964352715.1. Lineage (GTDB taxonomy): Bacteria > Pseudomonadota > Alphaproteobacteria > UBA8366 > Aestuariispiraceae > JAVKBW01. The sequence goes on from CAYGSU010000001.1 coordinate 113,463, forward strand.
TCGCAGTCGACACCGATAGGCCGGTTTATATCCCAACATCTGAAACGCGTGCGGTTTTTAACACACCAGCGATATGCATTCGAAGCCTCTCGTTCAATTCTTTCGATGGTTGTACAGGAACGTGGATGGGCTCTGACAACACCGCTGAATCTCATGGACGCGGACCGCTTCATCGATGATGTCGATATCCTGAAGATGCCTTTCCCCCATTCTTCAAGAACGATTTACCTTATATGTCGGAATAATGAACTGGGATTGCTCCCCGATGAACTGGCGACAAGTTGCAGAAAACTTGTTGCTGAAGATCTTATTACAAGATTTAGGAAAATTGCCCCGCACTTGCCTGAATCTATTGCGGTGGTAGAAGAGTAAACCCCTACCTTCCGCTCGCCTGCCCCCGTAACTCCAGTACAATTCAGATACTGGATGTTTCCAATGATGATGGAGCTGGTTGGCTACGATCCAACAGCATTGTCCGTCATGGCGACCTCGCATGATAAACGGAAAGCATCGAAAACAAGCGTTTAAATTCCGAATTTTTGAATGAGTTATTCGATTTTAATGAATATCATCAATTGTGCTGGCGTCGAGTGCATTTTGAGCGCGATGATTTTTTACATATTCAATTTCGAGAGTCGGCAATGAAAAATCACACTCAAGTCGTCGTTATAGGGGGCGGTATTGGCGGCTGCTCCACCCTGTACCATTTGACGCAGGAAGGCATTACGGATTGCGTTCTGGTCGAAAGAGACGAATTGACTTCGGGTACAACGTGGCATTCGGCTGCGCAGGTAACAAACTTCGGCGGCACGCAAACGATGGTTGGGCTGAAAAGCTATTCCATCAAGCTATACAAAGAGCTGGCTGATGACCCCGACTATCCGATCAACTATCACCATGCCTCTGGCGGATTGCGGTTTGCGTCTACCCAGGATCATGTGGACGGCTATCGCCACTTCATTTCCATGGCGAAAGGTATGGGGGTCGATTTTGAATTTATAGATGCTGATGAATGTGCAAAACGCCACCCGTTAATCACAACGGAAAACCTGCTGGGTGCGCTTTGGGATCCGCTGGACGGCGATATCGATCCGGCGCAGTTATGTCAGGCCCTGGCACGCCGGGCGCGCAAGGCTGGGGCGGAAGTGTATCGATTCAACCCGGTACACGATCTTACCCACAAAGCCGACGGAACATGGATCGTTCACACGAAGGACGGCGATATCTACTGTGAGACGGTCGTCAATGCCGGCGGCTACCGGTGCAACGAAATTGGCAAAATGATGGGGGCTGAGCACCCCGTAGCGTCCATGGAGCATCAATACCTGCTCACAGAAGCCATTCCGGCGATTGCCGAGCTGGATTATCGTGTGCCTCTCATACGGTGTCCAAGGGATGACTTCTATTGCAGGCAGGAAAAGAATGGCCTTTTGGTCGGCTTTTACGAACAGGACTGCAAAACCTGGGGCATGGACGGAATTGACCCAAACTTCACGATGGCTCTGTGCCCGGATGATCTTGATCGGGTGGTTGATGTCATGGATGGCGCCTTTACGCGCATGCCCTGCCTTACCGAAACGGGAATTCACTCGGTCATCAATGGCCCGATCACCTATACACCGGACGGTTTTCCGTTAGTTGGGAAAATCCCGGGCAAAAGCAACGCTTATTGTATTACCGGCTTGCGGGCGGGTCTCGGTGAAGGCGGAGGCCATGGTTGGTTGCTGGCGCAGATGATTGCGCACGGCGAAGCATGTTACGACACGTGGTGTATCGACCCTCGACGGTTCACAAAGCACGTCAATCAGGAGTATACGGCGCTTAAAGCGATTGAGGATTATCAGAACGAATTTCGATTCCATATGCCGCACGAACATCGTCCTGCAGGTCGGAACCTGAAGATAACACCTCTATACGAAACATGGTTGGATCTGGGTGTCGAATTCGGACTCGCCAACAACTGGGAACGGGCGGATTTCTACAAACCATCCCCTGATTTCAAAGAGAACCTTTCCTTCCGTATCAACAATGTTCACGACGTTATTGCATCGGAAGTGGAAAATGTTCAAAACCGCGTCGGCATTGCGGAAGTAAACGGGTTCAACCGTTTCGAGATTACAGGAGACAATGTTCATGACTGGCTGGACGGCATTTTTTGTTCGCGGGTGACGAGGAAGACCGGAAAGGTCGGCTTGTCCTATTTCCTAAACAAACATGGCAACGTTAAGGGAGAGGCAACCATCGCCAATCTGCCTGACGGTCGTGTCTGGTACGGGTCGGCGGCAGCCTCGGAACTGCATGACATGGATTGGCTGCAGGAATTGCTGCCTGCGGACGGGTCAATCCGTGTCGAAAACAAAACCAATGCCCATACAATTTTGATCATTGCCGGGCCAAATTCCCGGCACACGTTGGAAAAGGCAGCACCGCGTACAGACTGGTCGAAAGAAGGTTTTCCATGGTTGTCGGCCAGAATCGTTCATATCGGTTATGTCGAAGCGGTTGCGTTATCTGTTTCCTTTTCTGGCGAGTTGGCATGGGAAATCCATGTGCCGATGGAGCAGTCGAAGCTCGCCTTTGATACGATTTGGCAAGCGGGACAGGAATTCGAAATCAAACCGTTTGGAATGCGTGCGGTCGAATCCATGCGGATCGAAAAGGGCTACCGGCATTGGAAGGCGGATTTGATCACCGAATATAATCCATACGAAAGCTCTCTGGAGCGGTTCGTTAAAATGGATAAGGAATTCATCGGCAAGCCCGCTTTGCAGAAAATGCACAATTCGGGGCCGCGACAGACTTTCGTTACCCTCGAAGTAACTACAGATACTGCCGTTGCACATCCTGGTGATTCCGTCATTTCAGATGGAGCTGTGGTGGGTACAATAACATCTGCGGCCTGGGGATATCGCAGCGGCAAGAACTTGGCTATGGCCTTCATCAATCCAGATCTTGCAACGGAAGGCAGCGCGATGAGCGTCGAGATTGTCGGCCAAGTGTTCCCAGCGGTAGTGGGCGCATCGTGCCAATACGATCCTCAAAATGACCGGGTAAGGGGTTGAGACGATGGAATGGCTCAAAACGGCACAGGCCAATGCTGAAGCCGAGGACCGGAAAGTTCGAACAGTCGTCGAGACTCTGCTCACGGACATACGAGCCGGTGGCGAGGAAAAGGTTCGGGAAATCGCATTGAAGCTCGACAACTGGTCCGGCGAGTTTGTTCTGTCGGAAACTAAAAAGCAGGAAGTCATTGCGCAGGTTTCCGAGCAGGAAAAAAAGGATATCCGGTTTGCCTACAAACAGGTCAAGCGTTTCGCCGAAGCGCAGCGCGCGAGCATCCGGGAATTCGAGATAGAGACAGAACCAGGAGTAAGGCTAGGCCAGAAGCTTGTGCCAGTTGATTGCGCTGGTTGCTATGTTCCCGGCGGCCGTTACGCTCATGCTGCATCTGCGATTATGAGCGTAACGACGGCAAAAGTAGCCGGTGTACCGTTTGTTGTTGCCGCATCTCCGCCACGAGGCGAGTCCATCGCCCCGGCAACCGTGTATGCGATGGATCTGGCAGGGGCCGATTTGATCCTGGAGATGGGTGGAGTCCAAGCGATTGCGTCGATGGCTTATGGATTGTTTGGTGCGAAACCGGCCGACATATTGGTGGGCCCCGGAAATTCCTATGTCGCTGAAGCCAAACGTCAGTTGTTCGGGGAGGTCGGCATCGATCTGTTTGCCGGCCCGACAGAAAGCGCTGTCCTTGCGGATGACACTGCCGATCCAATGACCGTGGCTGTGGATTTGGCTGGTCAGGCGGAGCATGGCACCAATTCACCTGTTTGGTTGTTTACTTCCTCTCGGCGAGTGGCGGAAGCGGTTGTTCGTATCGTTCCGCAAGTATGCCGCGATATGCCGAGTGGCGACGTTGCTTTGGCTGCCTGGGAAAACCATGGCGAAGTCGTGTTTTGCGAAACTCGCGAGGAACTGAGGGAAATCTCCGATCAATATGCTTGTGAGCACTTGCAGGTGATAGCGGAGAATCTGGATTGGTGGAAAGCCAATCTCAGAAACTACGGTTCTCTGTTTCTTGGAGAAGGCTCCACGGTTACTCATGGCGACAAATGTTCCGGCACCAATCACATACTGCCGACGAAACGGGCTGCGCGATATACAGGCGGCCTGAACGCGATGAAATTCCTTAAGGTGCTGACATGGCAGGAGATCGATTCACAAGCCAACAAAATATTCAGCGCAACTGGTTCCAGGATTAGCCGGATTGAAGGGATGGACGGCCATGCGAGAGCATGTGACTGGCGTTTGCGAAAGTATTTCCCTGATACCGGTTGGGATTTCGAAGTAGCCGAGCAAGCGCGATACGAGTAATCGATTTGTTACATTTCAAGAAGTCTTTTACACAGCAAGAACCCATTCCGCAGGCCGGTATTGATCAGGCGGTTGCTGTTCTGCAATCAGGCCGGATACACCGTTACAACACCGAGCAGAACGAACAGAGCGAAGCCACCAAGCTGGAGGCAGAGTTCGCCGCCTATCAAGGCGCTCGGTATTGCCTTGCCGTGACGTCCGGCGGTCAGGCACTGCAGATTGCGGTTCGGTCGATTGGCCTCAAAGCAGGGGATAAAATTCTTGCGAACGCCTACACCCTCGCCCCGGTGCCGGGCGCGATTCATGCAGCAGGCGGTATCCCAGTTTTTGTCGAGATCGGCGAAGATTGGTTGATTGACATTGATGACCTGAGGTCCAAGGCAGCAGAGAGCGGAGCGAAGTTTCTTATGCTCTCTCATATGCGCGGGCATATCGCGGATATGGAAGCGGTGTGTGCGATATGTGATCAGCATGGAATTACGCTCATCGAGGATTGTGCTCACACAATGGGCGCATCCTGGAAAGGCGTCAGATCGGGAAACTTTGGGAAAGTCGCCTGCTTTTCAACCCAAACCTACAAACATTTGAACTCCGGGGAAGGCGGATTTCTTACGACCTCGGATGAGGATGTTGCCGCACGCGCCATCATTCTTTCGGGTTCCTATATGCTTTACGACCGGCATGGTGCGTCACCGGGCGAGGATGCTTTTTCGTTGGTAAAATATGAGACACCGAACTGTTCCGCACGGTTGGACAATTTGCGTGCTGCAATACTTCGGGTTCAGTTGCCGCATCTGGACACCAACGTACATCGGTGGAATGAGCGATACAGAACAATTGAAGACGGCTTAAGGAACAAGCACGGTATCCTGATTGTTGATAGGGCGCAGCATGAAGCCTATGTCGGGTCTTCTCTTCAATTTCATACGGATGGCATTGTGCAAGATCGCATACCGGAATTTTTGCATGCCTGTCATGCCAGGGGCGTCGAGTTAAAGTGGTTCGGTCCGGAAGAACCGGTCGCGTTCACCAGCCGATACGATACGTGGCGCTATTTCGACGACATCCCCGAATTGCCGCAAACTCTCAAGGCGCTTTCTACAACATGCGACATGCGTGTACCGCTGACTTTCGATCTGGACGACTGCCGGATGATTGCTTCAATCGTTAGCGAGGAAGCCGCAAAACACGTCGGATGAAACGTCATCACGCCGGACGGTCCCCACTCAGCACCCGATAAACTTTCTCACGCCCATCAGCAGGAATGAAAAATGACCCAGACTTTTGTCACCCATTTGGAATGCTCTATCACCGGCAAGAAATATGAAGCTGGAAAGATACATGGATTGTCGGAAGCCGGACGACCGTTGCTGGTTCGCTATGACCTGGAAAAATTAGCCGCTAGCGTTAGCAAGAACGACATTGCTAAGTCTGATTCTGCTGGGTTTTGGCGCTATGCACCGTTGTTGCCGGTTACCAGGGAAGAAAACAGAGTATCGCTGGGTGAAGTCGTAACGCCTTTGGTGACCCTCGAACGATCCGCTGCATGGCTGGGTGCTGCTCCGGGCAAAGTCATCGTTAAGGACGAAGGAAGGTTGCCCACAGGTTCCTTCAAGGCGCGTGGTCTTTGCCTAGCCGTTTCAATGGCCAAGGAGTTCGGAATAGACCATCTGGCGATTCCGACAAACGGTAATGCCGGTGCCGCAATGGCCGCATATGCCCGCCGCGCAGGCATTCGGGCAACAGTGTTTTGTCCGTCAGATACACCGGATATCAACATCCGGGAAATCCAGCAACAAGGCGCAAAAACCTGGATGGTTAACGGGTTGATCAATGACTGTGGAAAGATTGTTGGCGGTGGCAAGGAGAAAGCCGGCTGGTTTGACGTTTCCACATTGAAGGAACCATACAGGATTGAAGGAAAGAAAACGATGGGGCTGGAACTGGCCGAACAACTCGGCTGGAAGTTGCCTGACGTCATTCTTTACCCGACCGGTGGTGGTACGGGTTTGATCGGTATGTGGAAAGCTTTCCATGAGCTGAAAAAAATGGGTTGGATTGACGGTAAGCTACCCCGCATGGTGGCGGTCCAGGCAGAAGGTTGTGCACCGATCATTAAAGCATGGGAGAACGGCGAAGAGCACGCTCCGCTTTGGAATAACGCACATACGGTTGCGGCAGGAATACGCGTTCCAATTGCCGTAGGAGACTTCTTGATTATCCGTGCCGTGCGTGAATCTAACGGTTTCGGCATCGCACTATCTGACGAAGAAATCATGGCCGCGCGTGATGTCATCGCATCCGAGGAAGGCTTTCTCTTGTGCCCAGAAGGGGCCGCCACAGCTGCAGCCTACAAGAAAGCACTGGCAGACGGGCGTATCGGTGAAAACGAAACGGCTGTGCTTTATAATTGCGCAACCGGATTGAAATACCCTATGGACCCGGTTTCAAACATACTCGATAAAGACAAGGAAATCGATTACTCGTCAATAGTATAGTTATGCCTGCGGAAATGATTTCCATGTGCTGAATTTTACCAGAAATCACGCGTTCACTGAGCAGGAAGTCTGACCCGCAGTTGCTCTTTTGCGCTTGGTATATACACCCCCATACGTCTTGTCCGAGAGTGCTTTTTCTCAATACCCTTGGCTTTTTATTGACACGGAGCAAACAAACGCTCTGGCCGATGCCAATTTTTATCCAGGCTATCGATTGAACGTGAATCCCTCTAAAGAAAAGAGCCAGCGTCGAATTCGACACTGGCTCCCTTTCAAATAACGCTACACCGAAAGAGTCAGACAAGTAGGGCTCAGGCAAACCACCAACGCTCGGTCATCCGCCCGCCATCCATGTCATAAGACTTTCCGATTTCGCCATGAGCGAGTTTGTCGGAATGTGCGCCGACGTAGTTTGCAAACATGGGAACGACAACACTTCCCTGATCAGAAACGATCTGCTGCATTTCATAGTAAATGGCTGCTCTCGTTTTGTCGTCCAATTCGGCGCGCGCCTGAACGAGCAATTTGTCGAACCTGTCGTTGGACCAGTATGAGTCATTCCAGGGAACGCCGCTTTGATAGGCTGAAGAGAACATAAGATCTTCTGTCGGGCGGCCACTCCAGTAACAGGCGCACCAGGGCTTTTCCATCCAGACATTGGACCAATAGCCATCAGCCGGTTCGCGAACGACATTTATATCTATACCGGCTGGTGAAGCATGCTCTTTATACAATGTGGCGGCATCGACCGCCCCGGCAAATGCTCCGTCAGATGCATGAAGATCGACGGTGATCGAATCGTAACCCGCTTTCTTCAGATGGAACTTTGCCTTATCCGGATCATAGGCACGTTGCGGCAGGTCACCAGCATGATAGCGGTTGGCCTCGCCTATCGGGTGATCGTTGCCGAGTGATCCGTAGCCCTTCAGAATTGTGTCGACCAGAGCCTGCCGGTTAACGCCGTATTTCAGGGCGAGCCGCAGGTCATTGTTGTCGTAAGGTGCGGTATCCGCCCGCATTGGGAAGGTGTAGTGAAGTGTCCCTGATACGGCTGTTACGTTTATGTTCGAACGCCGGGCCAATAGATCGACAGTTTTAAGATCGCAACGGTCTATAACGTCAACCTCACCGGTAGACAGCGCATTGGTTCTGGCTGTCACATCGCTGATTGAGAGGATTTCAATTGAGTCGAAATACGGTTGTCCATCCTTGAAGTAGTTAGGGTTACGTTCCGCTGTCGAGCGCACGCCAGCTTCAAACTCCTTCATGACAAAGGGCCCGGTACCGACACCAGAAAGAACATCGGCTTTACCGTCCACAGCAGGTACGATGCAAAAATGATAATCCGACATCAGGAATGGAAAATCTGCGTTTCCGCCAGAGAGAGTAAAGACAACCTGATTGGGACCATCTTTTCTAACTTCGGTTACCGCTGTTAACAGGCCTTTGGCGGCAGATTTGGACTCCTCACTCATGTGGTGCTGGATCGACGCAACAACGTCGTCGGCATCCATGGTCTTGCCGTTATGAAACTCAACACCCTTCTTCAGATTAAAAACCCAGGTCGAGGCATCGGCAGTCGTTTCCCAATTTTCGCAAAGCTCCGGAGCCAGGTCTCCATTCGCTTCAACTGTCGTCAACGCATTACGCAGCGAGCCAAAGGCAAACATCTGGCCTTGCGTATCTTCCAGCAATGCCGGGTCCAGGTTTTGCGTTGTTGATCCGCTACCGACAGCGACCCTTAAATGCCCACCCTTTTTTGGGGTAGCCGCGCGTGCATTTGCCATCGGTATAGCCGATGCCAATGGGGCGGCAACGGCGGTTGCGCCAATATTTTTGACGAAACTGCGCCGCGTCTGATTTCCCAATACTGCCTGTCTTTTATCTCCACTCATGACATAGCTCCTGTTTCCCGGCTGTTTGTCAGAACAGCCTGATCACTTTCATCAACTCACAGTGTTCCATATTGCAGAACAATTGTTCTATTATGTAGTATTTTGTTCATTTTTGAGCAGGGAGTCAATCGGGCAGACGTACTTTTCTGCCCGCAATTTATCCTTACGGTCTACGAATAGAACGCTCGGCACTTTGTCAGGTTTGGTGGTAGCCCAGCTGCTGCGAGATCGTGTTCGTTGTTTCGCAGAGTTTCGGAATCCAGGTGTCGATGGATTCAGATCCCAAGTTCTGGAGAAGGCCCCACAGGCTAAGGGCGGCAACGACGTTTCCGCGATAATCAAAAATTGGTGCAGCGATACCGTTCGTCTGCAGAAAGGTCTCTTTATCGTTTCTTGCGTAACCGTTCCTTACGACCTCATCTAACTGTTTCTCGAAGTCAGAACGATTGGTAATTGTATGCGGCGTGTGCTGCTCAAACCGTAACTCTTGCAAAAGCAATGAACGCTTCTCATCCGAGGTGTATGCGGCGAGAACCTTACCTACAGCAGAACAATGAATGGGTGAATGCTCGCCCATTTTGGGAGCATATCGTACGGGGTACGAATCAATTGTCCGAAGGTACAATACAGAGGTCGAACTCAACACGGCTAACGCAACATTATGGCCACTAACCTCAGCCAATGCCTGCATTTCTGCAAATGATTGTTGTTGCAGGTCCGTATTCTCCCAGGCTTGCCTTGCCCAGTGCTGCAGCTTTCGCCCAAATCTGAAAACTTTCAGACGATCATCATGTTCAATAAGGCCTTCACCCTGCAAGATCACTAGTAACCTGTGTACTGAACTCTTTGGAAGTCCGGATTCCGATACGATATCTGAAAAGCCGGCCGGTTGCTTCCGTCGGGAAATGATGTCGAGCACCTTTACACTTTTGCTGACAATTGAGCTTTGGACGTCTTTCGCCATTCTACTTCGACTCCAGCATATTGAACAAATGCCACCGTATTGGCAGTAACCCGCTCATCAGGTTTATGCCGGTAACGGTGTTGAGATTGCATGATGACGTGGCCTTGGTGAACCTCATATAATGGAATAGAAGTTCTGTATTATAGAACAATTGGTCACGGATTTGACACCTGTTTTGCATAACCGTCAACCCGACCGAGCGTGCGCAGAACGGGCCGCACGCAGCGCGAAAGCCTTAAATGTCTCGAAACCGGAAGGCGCAATGGCGGCATGTTTTAGCCACTTGTGCCTGAGAATGCTTATCGGACGAAAGATCTTGGGGGACGTTTGATAGAGCGAATTGTCGAATGTTTTATTTTCACATGAAAAACCCCACCGGCCACCAACAGATAAAGATGGTTGGTGTACTTGAGAATCAAATTATTGGTACGCCTAGTCCGAGATGGGTCAGAAGCGGGCATTGCCAGTCCGATACAATGATGCCCGCTTTTGTCACTAATGCGGACACTTCTCTCGATAGATCTGCGTACGATGTGCGTCCAAAGACACGATGATGGACGACTAAGTTAGTGAAACTGATTTCACTAGAAGGGGGTCGTATTCGTTATGTGCGCAGTGAAACTGGTTTCACTTCATAGGAATTCCTGTTTTTTGGTAAGGCTGTGAGATTGTCATAACTAGGTGAGCAGAAACCGGGGACATTGTGCCAACACTCTGATCTGACTCCAGGTATTGATATGAGCAGTTCCGCGATAGATGTTAGTCGGGGAAAATCTTGCTGGCTATGATTTAAAGCAAAACACTACTTGAAAGGGTGTTACTATAACAATTACAATACCTTAGACGCTGGTCAAAGGTGATGTAACCATGTTTGAGGCACGCAACCACCCCTCTCGCTACATTGCGTATTATCGTGTCTCTACCAAACGACAAGGAACATCAGGTCTCGGGCTGGAAGCTCAGCGAGCAGCCGTCGAGTCGTACCTATCAGGTAATACTGGTTCCGTAGTAGCTGATTTTACCGAAATTGAGTCAGGCAGACGGAGCGAACGTCCAGCCCTTATGGCTGCACTGGAAGCCTGTCATGTTCACCAAGCGGTTTTGCTAGTGGCCAAACTGGATCGCCTCGCACGTAACGCCCACTTCCTGCTTGGCCTTAAAAATGCGGGCATTGAGTTTGTGTGTTGCGATATGCCGTCTGCAAACCGAATGACAGTCGGCATCCTTGCTGTGGTCGCAGAAGAAGAAGCTAAGACGATATCCGAACGTACAAAGGCTGCTTTGGCGGCTGCAAAGGCTCGTGGAGTCAAGCTAGGGTCGCCCGGCAATCTGACTGACGCCGGAAGGGCCAAAGGTGCTCAGCGGGGCTCAGAATCGCTCTCGCGATCTGCGGACAAGTTTGCCAATCGAGTTCAATCCCAGGTCGCCGCTCTCAGTGAAACTGGTATCACTGGTACTAAGGCGCTGGCGAGAGCTCTCAACGACAGAAATATTCCGGCCCGGCGTGGTGGGAAATGGACCGCAACACAGGTTCAAAGACTTCTAAATCGGCTGGAATTGTAAGCGCGTACTCAGCGCTTTCCTCGGCACGACTCACCGCGTAACCTTAATGTGGAACGGAGACGAACCGTTCCGGGGCTTAGTAACCCCTGTGTAACCGGATGGCACCACGAACGGTGTCGCCTCGATCCTATGGTCGGGGAGCCTGCGGCGTATGTCCAGGTTCTCCGAACTAAAGGCCGTAGGGGCCGCGTTACACCGGTTTACTAACTCCCCGATCACCAGGTCGTTGAAGATCACCTTGCGACGGACGCGTCGCAGGCTCTGATCCGGAGTAAACACTATGAAACCGATGAACTTAAAAACGATGGTGCTTTCTGCTGCCCTAGCTTTCGGCACCAATATGGTATCACCTGCTGCAATTGCCGGAGACAAAGAAGTTAAGTATGGCGATTGGTCTCACCTTCATGCCACAGATCCATTGGATGATAAGTCCTCACACACAGCATACGTTGTTAGTGTCGAAGGTGGGCAAGTCGCGATGTTTTTCATTAAATGTGATAAGGCTGGCCATCAAGAACATGGAAAACCCTACGCTGCACTAACAATTCTCAAAACTCATCTCGGGAGCTCCGGTGAGTCTGACGTTAGATATCGGATTGATGGAGCGCAGGCAGTAGAACAAAGCTGGGATTTAAACGGCAGTTCGGTTGTTAACTTGAACAAACTTGACGTTGCTACGATGGCCAGTTCGTTGAAAGCAGGCACCGAGTTTATCATTGAAGCTCGGGACACGAATTATAAGGCGTATCGAGTTACCTTTTCTCTCCGAGGGTCGTCAAAGGCCATTGAGGCAGTATTCACAGGGTGCAAAGGATGAACATAGTCCAACGATCAAACAAGCTTGCCGGAGGTATACTAATAATCGGTTTGGTTCTCTGGATTGCATGCGCGAACTCGGCAACGGCTGAGACTATTCTGGGACGGTGGTGTGACAAGATGGTTCCAAACAACCCCTCTTTCTGGTCAGTTATCATTATTGAGGTTCAGGATAACGGAGACTTGGCAGCAATCGTCAACCACCGGGACGGTTCAGTAAACGAAAGCGTGCTGGAAGAGGTTGGCGGCGACGTGATGACCGTCGTCGGGAGCAGTAGTGGGGACAAGTACCGAGTGGTGCCAAGCACAGGCAGCCTTCAGCTACTCGACAACGACGGCTTTATCCGATCCGCTCAGCGCCTAGAGAACACTCCTCACGCTGGAGAGTGCGGAGAGTAAAAGGATTCCTTTACTTGCGGAGCGGCGAATCCATCGGCACGATCTTGCATCCATTGATAGTGTTTGTGGAGGGCCGCGTCAGAATGGCGTTCGGGGGAGTTTTTCAAGGGAGCCTTTTTGCTCACGACTTCTTGGCGGATAGCATCGCCGGGATGCCGGATTGGGCTGAATTGGATGATGCCAAACTCGCCGCCATATATGGTCAAATCAAGGATGCCTTAGATCACTTTCCGACGGATACGAATCCCAACGAAACACAGACCGAGGATGACTTAATCTGGCGCGTTCTCCAGGCGCTTGGTTGGACCCACTATTTGCGGCAGCAAAACCTATCCGCACGGGGACGTGAAGACGTTCCGGATGGGCTCTTATTTGCGGATCAGGCGGTTAAGGATCAGGCCAATGCGAACCCGGAGGAGTGGCGACGGTACCGCTACGGGAAGGCGCTGGTTGAGTCCAAAAGATGGGATCGTCCATTGGACCGACGATCAGGCCGTCGGGATGAGGACGGAACGCCCTCGACGCAAATGCTTCGCTATCTCCGTCGGGCCGATGACCTAACCAATGGATCGCTTCGATGGGGCATCCTGACCAACGGGGCGCGATGGAGATTGTACTGGGCCGGGGCGCGATCCGTCTCGGAACAGTTCTTCGATATCGATCTGGCTGCGGTGATGAACCTACCAAACCGGAACGATGGCTTGTTCGCTCTATCCGATGATGAGAGGGCCCACGCATTTAAAGTGTTTGTCGCGGTTTTTCGGCGTGAAGCCTTTCTTCCTGGCACAGGGGATTTACCCCCCTTTCATTTCCGGGCAATTGAGCAGGGCAAATTCTACGAACAGCGTGTCGCAGACAGTTTGTCGGGTGTTGTCTTCCAGACCGTTTTCCCGCAACTCGCGGCTGCCATTGCGGAAGCGGCACCAGATACGGGATTACAGGAGGTACGAGAGGCTTCACTGATCCTGCTATATCGCCTCCTCTTCATTCTCTATGCCGAGGATCGAGACTTGCTTCCGGTCCATGATGCGCGATACGACGATTATGGTATGCGTGACAAGGTGCGCGGGGATGTGGGTCGGAGAAAGGATGAGGGGGATACTTTCTCTACGTCAGCGGCGCGGTACTGGTCCGCGATAGACGATCTGTGTCGTGCCATTGATGAGGGGGATGGTTCGATTGGCCTGCCGCCATATAACGGCGGTCTTTTCAAGAGAGACAACACCCCGCTCCTAACTCAAATTCGTCTGGGCGATCAGACGATGGCGGACGTAATCGACGCGCTGTCTTTTGAATTAACCCCGGAAGGTCGCCGATATATCAACTACCGGGACCTAAGTGTTCAGCAGCTGGGGTCGATTTATGAGCGTCTTCTGGAGCATGAAGTCATCCGAGAGAATGCGGCGGTCGTTGTTCGCCTGAACCCTTTTGCGCGAAAAGGCTCTGGTTCCTATTACACGCCAGACGACCTTGTGGGGCTTATCCTTAGAGAGACGCTGGAGCCGCTCGTATCGGCTCGGCGAATAGCCTTTATCGAAGCTGCTGAGGCAGCAGCGCATGGTCGCGGGACCGAAGATGTTCGGAGAGCTCGGCTGTCGCCCCTTGATCCGGCGGAGAAGCTTCTGGAGTTAAAAATTTGCGATCCCGCGATGGGTTCGGGGCACTTCCTGGTGAGCCTCGTGGATTACCTAGCGGATGAAGTGATCGCCGCCATGGCGGAAGTGGAAGTCGCTGTAGATTGGACAAATTACGTTTCGCCTTTGGCCGAACGTATCGACCGGATTCGCACAACAATTCTGGCCAACGCCCAGGCGGAAAACTGGACGGTCGATCAGGAGCAATTGGACGACCGTCATATCGTTCGCCGCATGGTGCTGAAGAGGTGCGTCTACGGCGTCGACAAGAACGCAATGGCTGTCGAATTGGCGAAGGTCTCTCTGTGGCTTCACACCTTTACTGTAGGTGCGCCGCTCAGCTTTCTGGACCATCACCTGCGCTGCGGTGATAGCCTTTTCGGCTCCTGGGTTCGTGGCGGCATGGAAAAGGCCGGAGAATTTGGCAGCCCCTTACTGCTTAATGGCCCAATGCGCCGAGCGCTGGGCGCGGCAGCTAGCATGGCCACCATTGAGGGGTTGACTGACGCGGAGATTGCGGAAGCCCACAGATCAGCCGACATCTTCGACAGCGTTCAAGAAGCTACAGACCCGTTGGACGCCTTCCTGTCGCTCACCCATGCTCTAGATTGGTTGAACATTCGGGACAGGGATGACAAGGCGGCTCTCCGCGCCTTTTTCGACGGTCAGTTTGGCGACCCGATCCGTATCGCTCAAAGGTTAGAGCAACCACGACGGGATCGACCAGAAGGTGCCAGATTCGCCTCGATACTAGAGCGCATTCAAACTCTCATGTCGGAGGTGCCGTTCTTGAACTGGCAAGTTGCTTTTCCGGGTGTTTGGCGGGAATGGGAAAGTAACAATCTTGTCGGCGGCTTTGATGCAGTGATCGGGAATCCCCCATGGGATCTGATTAAACTTCAGCAGGTCGAGTGGTTTGCGGCGCGGAGGCCGGAGATTGCTTTCGTACAAAGGGCTGCAGACAGAGAAAAACTTATTGAAGAACTTAGGGTCAATAATGATCCGCTCTTTGATGATTTTGTAGTAGCATCCGAACTTGCGGAGTCGACCGCAAGAATAGCCCGGCGCGGAGGTGAATATCCTCTGTTGTCTTCGGGTGATATTAACATCTATTCGCTATTTGTTGAACGCGCACTCCGGTTAATTGATGACCGTGGAATGATGGGATTTGTAACACCTATTGGTATTGGGGCCGATAAGAATAGCGCTGTCTTTTTTTCAAGTATCGTAGATGCAAAGCGACTCAAGGCATTTATTGGTTTCGAGAATCACAGACGCTGGCTGTTCGAGTCCGTTCATTCGGAAGATCAACCGACGATTCTGGTTGTTGGGGGAGAAGACTACAACTTCGATACTTTCAAATATGCAGTTCGATTACGGGAGATGCCAGCCGACTATGGTGAGGCCTTGGCTAGGATGTCATCTGATGCATGTAGACGGTTCAATCCCAACACCGGAACAGTGCCAATAATCCGAAACACGGCTTCAATTCCGGTACTGGAACGAATTTACGAAGGTTCACCAATACTGGTTGAGCACAGCGGCGGAGAGATCATCAAGTCTTGGCCGGTAAAATACCGTACTATGTTCCACATGACCAATGATTCAAGGAAGTTTAGAACCATTGATGAAATAGAGAATGAGGAGCATGGCTTTAGTACTGGAAGAAAAATTTTCGATAGCCCAGCGGGTAGATGGTTTCCTCTTTATGAGGGGAAAATGGTGTCTTTGTATAACCATCGTTATGCCGGAGTAAGGTTTAGCGCTACGAGTGTTAGCGGCCAAGGCGTACCTGTCCATTCAACTCCTGAGCAACTTGAAAACCCTGAGTTCAATCCAACTCCAAGATACTGGGTCAACGAAGGTGAAGTAGATCTAGACCATGACTATGTGCTGGCATTCAACGATATATGTAATACAAATAACCGACGGAGCTTGATCTGTTCGCTTGTCCCACGATCTGCATATGGAAATAAGTTACCAATTTTGGTTCCTGACGAAGGTTTTCATCTCCGATATATAACCCTTCTTCTAGGAAATCTTGCATCGATCCCATGCGATTTTTCTGCACGGCAGAAGATTCAGAGTCGCAACCTCAATAAGTACATATTAGAGCAGTTGCCTGTTGTGCCGGTCGAAACTTATGATCACACTTTATTTGGCGAAATGACTGCCAGCGATATAGTCATGGAGGCTGTGCTGGAGCTTTCATACACCTCCTACGACATGGCTCCGTTCGCTAGGGATATGGGTTATGTCGATGATGAGGGAGAGGTGCTACCTCCATTTTTTTGGGACGAGATACGACGCCTGCGTTTAAAATCCAAACTAGATGCGGTCTATTTCCATTTGTACGGCGTGACCGACAGGGATGATGTCAGGCACATCTACTCCACCTTTCCAATTGTCGAGCGAGAGGAGACTGCCGCGCATGGTCGTTATCTCTCTCGCGACTTGTGCCTTGCCTACATGAACGCGCTAGCAGCAGGTCATGCAGACGCAGAACCTGATATCTAAAGGCAATTAAATCCCTGAGAGCGCAGGTCGTTCTATCTAATTGCAAGAGCTCATACGTTGCTAGAAGCAATTTTTAGTGGTTGAATTTTTTTAAATAGCGTTTCAGTTTTCGAAGTGATTTTGAATTTGAGTTTTGTGAGCAGGGGGAATTCATGGAAGCCGAAGAACTCCAAAGACATTACCGTGAGGATTTTCAGCCTTATCGCGATGCAAACTGGACAAATTGGCGAGACGACTATCTTCAGATCATTAGTGAAACCAATGATGTTGATTATAAGGAGTTTTCAAAGCCAGAATTTCAGAAAAGGTTATGGGAAAAGAACCCTGTTACCGGAATCGGCTCAGGGAGTTCTGTTACAGTTGATGGAGCTTATACAGATTCTGAGATTGTCCGACTGCTTTGGCAGCTAAAAACTGAGGTGCCGAGGATACAGAAATCTAATAGAGGCGAGTATCTTCATAAGATTTTTTCAACCGTTTTGAAGCTCACGCGGGAACGGCACAGTAACTTGGGAAAGAATCCTACAGCACGGTTGCTGCGAGTATTTGCAGCCCTAAGCCCTAATAATGTTCTCTGCATAGTAAGCTCTCCATGGTTGAAGAGACTCAAAGATGAAATTGGCGATAATAGTCGGAAGCAGGAGATGCTTCAGGACCATGTTAGGATTCAAAGTTTTCTGCGTGAGGCGTTACAAGTAGATGAGAGCCTGCAAGCAAGTGTAGATATCAATCAGTTTGCTTGGTGGTTAGCTGTTCAAAATCAAAAGAAGGACGAAGAAGCCTCTGGAGGCCGTGTAACATCAGACGGCATTGATACGGCGACTGAAATTCCATCCTTGTCAATCTTGCCTGTCGCAGCTCAACGCAAAGGTTTGTTTTACGTTACAAACAACATTCCGTTGCTTCGATCATTAGTAGAGTCGTCGGCGGATGGCGCATCGCGTAATGAGCTTGTTGAAATGATACTTGAAGAACGTGGAGATCTGAACGCGAAATCTGCTGCGATGGTCGTAAACCAGGCGAAGTATCTTGGTCTTCTAAAATTAGAAAATAACACATACCGACTTACGAAACGTGGTGAAGACCTTCGTGACGATGAACCTCTACACAACATATTCACACCTGTCATGGTGCGGCGTGTCTTCGGTTTTGCTCACTTGCTTGATGTTGTCCGAAAAGGAGGTTGGGTAATTGAGAAGAAGACATTGTTACGGCATATGCAGGATAGGTATCCAAGTTGGACGACAAGTTTTGCGCCAAGTTCTCTTTTGTCCTGGGGTGTAAATCTAGGCCTGCTCAAATCTTCTCAAGGGGCGGGGTCGACAATAGATGTTAGTGCGACTGAAGAGGGTCAGTTTTGGGCTAGTGGGATTCCTGAAGATTTAACAGACTGGTACGTACTGGAGAACGATACCCCAGAACCTGAAGATGAAATGGAGAATGCTAAAGAGGTTTTCCCTGATCGAGAAATGTCGTTAGTAGACTTCGACAAAATCTCCAGCAATATGCCAGCCAATTTGATCTTGCAGGACGGATTGCTGCCAAGTCTTCATAGCGCACTGCACGCTCAACAAACTAAAAGGTTCGTTCTGTTAACCGGGTTGTCTGGTACCGGCAAAACCTCTTTGGTTAGAGCTTATGCTGTCTCATACTGCAAAGCATTAAATCTGGATGCAAAGATACATTATAAGGAAATACCCGTGCTGCCGGATTGGACAGACCCTACGGGACTGCTCGGGTATGTAAATCCTTTACACGAAAACACAACATATCAACGAACTGATGCTCTTGAGTTCTTGTTGGCCGCTGCGCGAAATCCCGACAAGCCATTTTTTATGTGTCTTGATGAGATGAATCTTGCTCGTGTTGAGTACTATTTTGCGCCATTTCTATCAGCAATGGAGAGCATGAAAGGTTCTCAGAAACTTGTTCTGCATGGGTTTGGAGAGGCAGTAGACAACATTCCTTGTTACATTCCTTGGCCAAAGAATTTGTTCATTTTTGGCACTGTAAATATGGACGAGACGACACATCCGTTTTCGGACAAAGTGTTGGATAGAGCTTTTACTTTTGAGCTATGGGAGGTTCATAAAGAACGGTGGTACGCTTCGGTTAAGGGGAGCGTTTCAGAAGCTGTTCTTGAAGGGGCATATGCTACCCTTAGTGAATTGCATGATGCGCTAATGCCCGTAAGACGCCATTTTGGTTATAGGGTTTTTGATGAGGTTACGAACTTCTGCGTGGCTTGGCACGATCAGGAGAATGTCACTCAAGCATTGGATGCTGCGGTGTACGCGAAGGTTTTACCTAGAATTCGTGGTGAAGACACTGAAGCCTTTACCGCGGCTCTAGAGAAAATTGAAAAAATTTGTGCTGCTCGAGATTTAACAAAATGCGCTGAAAAAATTCGATCTATGCAAGAAGAGTTGGCGTTCGCAGGTATCACTCGTTTTTGGTTATAGGCTATGAACGTTCTCGTTACTCATCCGACCAATAGGAACAATGGTGCTCCATATCATAAGCTTCCTGATGGGGCGTATGCTTGTGAAGAAGGTCAGTTGATTTGGATCTCCGTGACCGGAAAAGACTTTGCAGACGCCTATGTAGAGGGAATTCCGCAAGAAACACCTATGATCACGCGCGTTGCAGATGGCTACACAACTCGGTGGATATTTCAGCCAAGCACATATGCTGGACGTGCTCACTATCATATTCGATGTGGCAATGATTCGGTAACAATTGAATTCGACATTGCTCCAGCAAAGGATAAGCTCGGCAAGGTGGCATTTTATGATCTTCTTGATGAACTGGAGACAATCGCCGCAGGTTTACCCTGGGGTATTTCACCTGGTCGGACTCGAGGCGCGCTCACGAAAAGGTCTGCAGTTGTTGCTGAGCCTTATGTGTTGGAGTCATTACTGCCTGAACTGCGTAGGTCGCTGAGGCTATTTGTCGAAGACCCTCTATACCGCACCAAGCAAGAGAGAGAAGTTCGGCGTATCAACATGACGCGTAAAACTGACGTCGAAACTTTGCGCAAACTGGCTCAGAAACCGCAAGCTCTAATCGCCTGGTCGGCTGCTAAGGGCTCCGACAATATTGCCCTTCCTGTTATCAAGCTAGATCAGTCGGTCACTGCGATTACTACGGATCATCCTGTCACTCGTTACTTGTCTGGCTTGCTCATCAAATTAGAGAAAGAACTAAGGAATGTGGCAAGTTATTTAGAACGTATTCAACAAGGGGAAGAAGCAGGGCTAGCTAATCCTCCAACCCGGGCGTATTGCGAAGGCTTATCCGAAAAACTCACACCAGCAATCCAGATGGTTCGATCTGCGCTTACATCTTACCCGCTTGCTGGGGTCGAGCATGGTCCTTTAAACGAAAGCGCCGTTCAGGCACTTTTCGGACACCCGGCATCTTTGCGGTTGCACCGCATTGCCCGGAAGATGCTGAAGGTGGGGCTTGCCCCTGATAGGGAACAGAACGTTTTCGCAGGCCTTCGTGATACTTGGGAACTCTATGAGTTTTTGGTTCTGTATCGTCTAGCTGAATCTATTGCGTATCATTTGGGGCAAGACTGGACATGGCAAGTAACTCGTGCGCCAAGCCTTAGTTTTTTCTCCTCGGCAGCAGAAGCTGGAATCATCAGACTGGAAAACAAAAATGCTATTTTGGAACTTCGGACCCAACAGAATTTTTCGGCAAAGAAAAATGCCGGTCGCGAAGTGGGTTGCTATTCTTTGTCAGGACAACGAGCACCAGACTTTGTTTTAGGACTTTTTAATAGCAAGAGAGAATTACAGTCCTGGCTTGTTCTTGATGCTAAATACCGAACTCAAAAAAGTGCGGTGCGTGATAGTCTTTCGAAGCTTCATATTTACCGAGATGGTTTGCATTGGAATGGCATGAAACCAGCTGGTGGATTTGCGATTATACCAAGTCTCAAACCGAGTACAGAATTGTATGCTAGTGAAGAATACAGACAAGATTATCAATTTGGTGTTCTAGTTTGCCCTTTGCGCCCCGAGGAAGATTGGATAAAGCCCGTTTCCACATGGCTGGATGCTGAGCTAGAAAAACTGAGCAACCCGTCATTTGATTCTCATAGCGATGTTATGAGGCGATAGTGATGCAACTTTGAACCAGGAATCACAGGATGAGCGACACGTGGTAGGCCCCTATCTTTGCGGGAATTCAGCCGCAGCAACCGAAAACATTGGAAATTAGTATGAAGATTGATGACGCTTCCAAGCCAGAGTTCAATTCGTGGGAAAGCTATCAAAAATTTGCATCGAGTGTAAAACACCGACGACGTTACGTCTATTCGGAAGAGGTTCGTGCCTTTCTCGAAACGGTGCTTGTAACTAATAGAGACAGGGACGTCCGTATCCCAAAAGGCACGATTTTCTACCGTGCTCAACGTGGCATTGAGTACCGCTCGCAAACGGATGAGGATGGCATAGAAATTGGGGAATATCCGGTTGGGTTTGGCAAAGAACGAATGAAGCCACGTAAGGATAAGTCTCTTGAGGGCCGCATCAATCCCGTAGGTATCACTGTGCTTTATCTTGCGACAACAGTTCAAACCGCCATTTCGGAAATTCGACCTTGGGTCGATGCTGCCGTATCTGTAGCACAATTCAAAACTTTGAAGGATGTTAAGGCCATTGACCTTTCTCGTGGGCACGGAAAATTTTCGATAGAAGAGGTCATAGATGATTTGCTTAATGGCAAACAACCTGACGCAGATACAAAGGAGAAGGCTGTTTGGGTTGATATCGACAGCGCATTCTCGCGTCCTGTCACCTTGTCCGATGGCCCAACTGATTACGTTCCGACGCAGGTACTGGCCGAGTTATTTTCAGATGTGGGCTACGACGCCGTTGTCTACAAGAGTCACTTTGGCGACGACGGTTACAATATTGGATTGTTTAATGTTGCTGACGCTGAGGCTATAAACTGCGCTCCTTATCGTGTAGCAGAGATAGAAGTGAAATTCGAAGAGGCCGGTAACCGTTGGTACTCTATTAAGCACCTAGATGAAGAGAAGAATTAAATGAGCCAGATGTGATCTGACGTTTTATCAGTTGATGCTTCATTAATTTGTCCATGAGGTTATTTATCAGAAGCTGGGTACCATGCGGGTACCATTTTCATATAACAGTGAAACCAATATCACTTAACCTATTGATTTTATTGGCGCGCCCGACAGGATTCGAACCTGTGACCTCTGCCTTCGG
>CAYGSU010000002.1:0-78926 GCA_964352715.1 uncultured Flavobacteriaceae bacterium
GAATTTGTCTGGATCATAGATCCGATTGACGGAACGCTGCCGTTTCTTGCCGGAATACCCGTGTTTGGCACACTGATCGCCCTGATCCAGGGCGATACTCCGTTGGTCGGCGTGATCGATATGCCGATGACGCGGGAAAGGTGGGTTGGAAAGCACGGAATGCAAACTCATCGCAATGGAGAGCCGGTGTCGGTTCGTGCCTGCGCCGGCTTATCGTCGGCACTGATGTCGACAAGCAACCCCGACTACTACGATCAGCACTCCGTCGGCGCATTGACGGCGATGAAGGATGCAACACGGCTAACCGTCTATGGCGGCAGTTGCATGTCCTATGCGCAGATTGCGACCGGCCGGGTTGATGTCGGTATGGATGTTCAATTCGATATTCATGATTATCTGCCTCTCGTGCCGGTAATACAGGGGGCGGGCGGAGTGATATCGGATTGGGAAGGGCGCCCGTTGACGAGACACTCGGGCGACAAGTTCATTGCTGCCGGCGATAGACGGGTGCATGAACAGGCGTTGACTCTGTTGGCCTGACGATACCGGGTGCATCGAGTGAGAACCATTTCAACCGGATTATTGTCCGCATCGTTCAGCTGGTGGGGTGGATTCGTTCACCCATGACGGAGTTAATGGTATTGGCCAGTTCCGCAAGGCTGATCGGCTTAGTCGCCACCGCGTTCATACCGGCATCGAAGTAGCTTTTCCGGTTCTCCAGCATGGCGTCGGCTGTTAATGCGATAATTGGAATCTCCGACTTGCTGCCCGGCATCGACCGTATCGTGCGCGTGGCGTCAGGACCTGATACGCCCGGCATCCGTACGTCCATCAGAATGAAATCGTAAGTGCCGTTCTCATGCGACTTGATCGCATCAGCGCCATTCGGAACGATGGTGCAAGTGTGGCCGAGGACGCCGAGAATGTTTTCAACAATCATCTGGTTGATCTCATTGTCCTCCGCGACCAGAACATGCAGCTTGCGTGTTGGTGAAGACCCGCTCTGATCGGCGTTTGCTGACTCTTCCTCCTGGGCCGCCTGATCCTGCGTTACAGGTGCAAGCACTTCGGTTGTTGCCTCGATATAGGGAAGGGTGAACCAGAACGTGCTTCCCTTGCCGAGCTCGCTTTCGACACCGATTTGTCCCCCCAGCATGTTGACCAGCCGCTTGCAGATGGCGAGACCCAGCCCGGTGCCTTCGAACAACCGGCTGATGGAAGAATCCGCCTGAGTAAAATCGGTGAAGAGCCTCGATAAGGTTTCCTGCGACATGCCGATGCCGGTATCGATGATCTTGAACTTCAGGAACGGCTTTCCTTCATCATCCTGCATCAGGTCGCCGTTAACCTCGACCCGGCCCTGTTTGGTGAATTTTATGGCATTACCGACGAGGTTGAACAGAATTTGCCGCAGACGCGTCGGGTCCGATCGGACGACGTCAGGAAAGTCATCGGACAGGGTCATGGTTACATCAAGCCCGTCGCGTCCGCTGCCTGACACCAGTGAAATCACATCCCTGATCTTTGACGGCAGATGGAAGTCGAGATACTCGATTTCGAGCTTCCCTGATTCCAGTTTGGAAATGTCGAGGATGTCGTTGATGATCCGAAGCAGATGTTGGGTTGATTCCTTGATCTTCTCGACCTTTTCGTAACTCTCCTTTGGAAGGTTATCTTCATACAGCATGTCGGCGAAGCCGAGGACACCTGTCATTGGCGTCCGGATCTCGTGGCTCATGCTGGCGAGGAATTCCGATTTGGCTTTGTTGGCGGCCTCTGCCTGATTCTGGGCATCCTGCAGGGTCTTTGCCTGTTCCCTAAGTTCGTAGGTCCGATCAGCGACAAGTTCTTCAATGACCTTCTGGCGGCCGGTGACCGTAAGAATGAGGATTGTACCCATGGCCGTGACGACCAGGGCGCCAAGCAGAAAGAACCAGGACGTTTGGGATCGTTGTGCGTAGATAAACGGCAGGGTCGGGCGGATTTCCAGTTTCCATTCCCGGCCCGGCACAGCGATGGTTTTCTCCCACACCCCGATTTTCTCGGCCGCTGTGCTGTTTGAAAGTTCTGCGATGCGCGCCTCGAAGTCCTCGTCGCTTTCCTTGGGAAACAGGATGTGGACACCGTCCGGCGCAGATATATCCTTTAAGGCAATGTCGATCTGGCTGACGTTCAGGCCGCGTATGGCGTTCTCGACAAGGCTACCGACCCGAAAGACGCCGGTCGCATAGCCCCTGATATTCTGCCGGCGTTCTGCTTCTGTGTCGGGAACGCCGCCAGTTCCGTAATAGGGCAGAAACACCAGCACGCCGTATTGCGACCCTTCGTCCTGTACAAGGTTGATCCTTGCCGTAGTGACAGCCTGCCCCGAAGTCATCGCTTCATCGAGCGCTTTTCGACGAACCGGGTTGGACCCGACATCAAAGCCAAGTGCAGGCCGATTCGTTTCCAACGGTTCGATATAGGAAACCACGATATAGTCCGGCCTGTCGCCGACCGGAATCAGGTTGCCCTGGTCATCGCGTTCAACGATCCGAAACGACCCGTCCTGCTGCGCCTGCATTCGCTCTTCGAACGATTTCAGATCGGCAGCCGGAATGCGTTCGTTCCACGACAGGGCGTGAATGGCCGATCTTTCCTCCAACAGGGGCAGGGTGAAAGCTGCAAACCTGAATCTTGTGATTTCGTCTGAAAGATACAGAAAGTCCCTTATGCGGTTCAGGGTCTGAAAAGATTCGCTCAGCGTCCGTGATATCACAAGGTCGGCAACTTCCGCCTGGTTCCTGAATTCCAGCTCAACCTGCTTCTGGTCGAGCCGCAGAAGATACTGGAACAGGCTGACTGATATGATCAGAGATACAAGCGAGACAGCGACGACATTCTGCCACCGACCTGACCAGCTTCTTGTGTGCCTCAGCGCAATGGCAAGTGTAATCGGCGTAAAAATGAAAACGCCAAGGGTATCGCCGATCCACCAGATCAGCCATGTCTGGGGAATGCCGCTGCCAGGAATAAGGCCGGTGGCCCAGAGCGCTGTCGCCCCGAAACTGGCGTTGATCGTGCAGGCGAAGGCGCCGCCGAACAGAAAGAAACGCAGCACGGTCCGGAAGTCCTGAAGCGGCGGGTCGAAGGCATTGAAGCGGCGGACCAGCCACATTGCGGCCAGGGCCTGAATGACGGCGCCGATGCCGACGGAAAAACTGATGACATGGCTGGTCAGGGAGCTGACGTCGCCAATCAGGATGTTGTTCAGATAGGAGCCGAGAAAGACACCAAGACCCATCCAGCGTCCGCCGACCAGCATCACGCCAAGGGCGAAACCCGCAGCAGGCCAGACAGGAGAAGCATATCCCGCGCCGGTAGAGAGAATAAAGGTGGCTTTGCCGAGGAGGGCATATCCGGCGGCCACGGCCAGTATGACCAGAATTGCTTTTTTGGGTTCAATCACAAAGTGGCACCAATCGCAGTGATTGCCTTTATGAAGGTGTCTATAACCATCTGATCCCTATGATTTATCGATTCAACAAGCACAAATGGCCCCGTTTTCTGAGGGGCGTGCCGTTGCGCCATTATGAGTATGGCGTCGAATGTTCAAAAGTCCATGGTTAGGTATGTCGGGCCCCGTTGCCGCCACTGCAGGGAACGGGAGACAGACGATGAGAGGCGCTTCAGGCGGAGCGCTGCTTTTCGGGTCGTGCCCCCCTCAGATCAATCTTTTTCTGAGCTGTGAGGAGATTACATCAATGATCGTGACCGAAATGACAACGACGATGATAACCGCCGATGCCTTGTCGTACTGGAAGGAACGGAAGCTTTCGTAAAACGTAAACCCGATGCCACCCGCCCCGACGATGCCCAATACGGTGGCGGATCGAACCAGGGTTTCGAAACGGTATAGCGAAAAGCTGGTCCATAGCGGCATGACCTGCGGAATCACACCGAAAATGATCTGTTGCAGCCGGGACGCGCCGGTTGCCTGAATGCCTTCCACGGGACGTGGATCGATTGCTTCAACCGCCTCGGAGAACAGTTTCGCGATGATACCAAGGTTATGAATGAAAAGCGCCATAACGCCTGCAAACGGGCCCAGCCCGACGGCGGCGACGAACAGAATGGCGAAGACCAGTTCGTTGATGGCGCGTGCGGCATCCATCAGCCTGCGCATCGGCTGAACGATCCATACGGGGGCGATGTTGTTTGAACACAACAAGGCGCAGGGTATGCCGACAACGATTGAAAGAAACGTGCCCCACAATGCGATCTGGATCGTTTCAATCATCTTGAAGACGATTGTCAGCCCGTCTTCGAAGTTCGGCGACATAAAATCACCGATGAAGGTCGCCATATTGCCGGCGTCGGTAATCAGGTAGGTCCAGTTGTTGACCTCGGCCGGGTAGTAGGAAACGCCCAGCAGAATCGCGATCACAAGGGCGGCGACCGCTGTACCGATATGTTGGGACCATCGCGGCTCAAGCTGTCGGGAAACTTCCGGTGAAATAGGTGTGTGGAGCGTTGTATCGGTCATGGGGCGCTACTCTGAAAAATTTTTTAACACAAAAACAAACGGGGCGACGTCATCGACGCCGCCCCGTGAGCCAGAAAGGGTCAGTAACCGGCGTTACCGACGATGTCGGCCATTTCCTTCAGTTTCTTAAGTTCGGCATCAGCCTCTGCAACAGCGGCCTCGTCACCGTCGTTCTGGGCCTTGATCCTGGCCTTGAACGCTTCGATCTGACGAACATCGAGAAGCTGCGCGTTCGACGATGCCAGGAACGGTCCCCAACCATCGGAAAGATTGGCGAGCACTTCACGTTCGTGCTTCACTTTTTCCGGGCTGCCGAAACGTCCGTACTGCATGAAGAAATAGTAGATCTTCTGCTTTACATCATCATCCAGATCCACACGCCAGACCATCGGGTCGGACGGGATCAGCGGCGAGCGCCAGATTTCCTTGATGTTCTTGAAAGCGGCCATGTTGTTATCCTGCAGGCGCGCGTAGATGGATTCGGTGTTGTTGGTTGCGATATCGACTTTCTGGTTGGCGACTGCCAGGGCGTTGCCTTCGTGGTTGGAGCTTGTGACGCGCTTGAAGCAATCTTCCGGTGTCTTGTTGTTCAGCGCCCAGACATAGTAGCCGGGAATGGCGAAACCGGATGTCGAATTCGGGTCGCCGTTGCCGAAGGTCAGCGTCTTGTCGCATTTCAGGACATCGTCAAGCGATTCAATCGGGGAGTCCTTGTGCACGATCAGCAGTGAATTGTAGCCTTTCGAACCGTCGTCCTTGATAGTCTGGGCGAAGACCTCGCCGCCGGCGCGGTCAACCGCAACGATGGCCGACTTGTTGCCGAACCAGGCCAGATCAACCTTCTTGAAGCGCATGCCTTCGATGACGCCGGCATAGTCGGATGCAAAGAACGGTTTGACTGTTACGCCAAGCGATTTTTCCATATCCTGCAGGAACGGGCCGAAGGATTCTTCAAGCGCGGAAGCGGATTCGGTCGAAATGATGCCGAAGTTGATCTGGTCTGGCATCTCAGCCTGCGCGGCCCCCAGACCGAACAGGGAAACCGCAGCGGCGGTCAGAAGCTTTTTGAACATTTCTCTCTCCTTGAATTGTACGAAGCGTTAGGCATCCAATGCGGATACAGCTGACGTTTTGGGGCTATGACGGTGCCCCCGCCCTTGTTCATCGGGCCCGTTACCGGACGGTTGTCCGTAATCGCTGAGATTGGTGACATTCGCTGGCGGTTCGTCGGGAATGGCCTCGACGCCGTAAAGCGATTGCAGGTCTTCCTTCGTCATGTCGCCGACGGCGCCGTCCTGGACGATCCTTCCGTCTTTCAGCGCAACGATCCGGTCGCAGTGCTTGAAGGCATGGTCGATCTGATGCAGCGAAACGATGACGGTGACGCCATCCTGCTGGTTGATTTCCCGTAGGGTCGACATGACGTTTTCCGCCGATGCCGGGTCGAGCGACGCAATCGGCTCGTCCGCAAGAATCAGTTTCGCTTCCTGCGCCAGGGCGCGAGCGATGGCGGCGCGCTGCTGCTGTCCGCCCGACAACGTTGACGCCCGCTGATAGGCCTGGTCGACAATGCCGACGCGTTCCAGAGCTTGCAGGGCCTTGATCTTGTCGGCGCGCGGGAACCTGCCGAGCGTGCCGCGCCACTTGCTGATGCGGCCGAGACGGCCGACGACAACATTGGTCAGCAGCGACAAGCGGCCGACCAGATTGAATTGTTGGAAAATGATCCCGATCTCGGTCCGAAGCTCGGTCATGTCGCGCGACTTGCTGCCGTTTTTCTGGCACTGCTTGCCGAACAGATCGATACTGCCACCGGAGGCATCAATCGTTTCAAACCCGGCGATCAGGCGGATCAATGTTGACTTGCCGGACCCTGAAGCGCCGATGAGACCGACCATTTCCCCTTCGTGAACCGTAAGGGAGACATCCTTCAGGATCGGCTTGTTCGCCTTGAACGACTTTACAACACGATTGATCGACAGTGCAGGCACGCGCATGAGAACTCCTTTTGGGGGGAAGGATTAATCACGAGGGTGCACATGTTGTGTGACGGATTTGTGTCCGTTTTTTTAAGCTTGGATGCGCCGTAGCACGCGGCAGGACAGGTGCTATGCCGTGAACGGAAACCGCTTCCTGATCATAAACGGCTGGTCGGGTTCTTTTTGCTCGAATACGGTAATAAAGTTGACTGGAACTGGTTCAACGAACACGGGGTTAAAGACATTCTGGTAGGCGGGGATCAGAACGTCTGCTTCCTTCGGCTCGACCGGGCCGGTCAGGGTCATGTGGAACCGGAACTCTTCAAACACATAGGGGTAGCCCCAACGGTCGAGATTGCTGCGCTGCCCCGCTGTCAGCTTGTCGGGTTGTCGGCGTTCTCTGTCTCCTTGGGTCATCGGTTCTCTCAATGGATCAAGCGCGGCAACGCAGGCATCGGCCAGGTCACGTAACGCGTCGCTGTCATGTTGTGGTTTCAGGGCGATGAAATCGCCCAGTTGCGCGACCGAAAGTGGTGGCATGGCGAAGGGGCTCAGTCCGTCGGCGAGGCGCGATACGGCTTCCATCAGATTGGCTACAATATAGTCCGGCGCCAGCCGGAAAGGCGCCTTGAGGGTGCCGTGAAAGCCGTATCGCCGGGGCGCTTTGGTAATTGTCCGCATCCGCGCGGCATCGATACCCGGAACAGAAAGCGGTTCGCCGGACCAGCCCGTCCTCGGGTTTCGACCAAGGCAAGTGGCGCCGGCGCGCTCGAAGGCGCTGTCCGGTTCCGGTGTGAAGTAAAGGGCGTAGCGCGATGACATTCTGTCAGGCAGTTTCGGAAAGGGCAGCTTCTGCATAGGCGAGAAAGTGAGCAAGCGACCCGGTTTTCGCATCGGGTGTCTTAGCCGCATCGTCCCAGCGGCGAAGGTTTACGGCGTCAGACGCATAGGGTTGACCAATGAAGGCATCGGCATCGAACCCGTCGACACCGCCCTGAAGCTCCAGGCTGCGAACGGACGCCGGCGACAGGGTTTCAAAGTATCCGGGCTCGGTCGCACACAGATACTGTTTGGCTGCGACATGCAGGCGTACCGGTTCGGTGACGGCCTTGCCGAAATATCGGGACAGATAGGCAGCGCCGATCTGTTCATGTTTGCGGTCGATGCCCGCTTCAGCCGCACCATCGTGCTTGTTGTCCACCAGATGGCCAATATCGTGCAGCAGGGCGGCCGCTATCAGATCGGGTGACGCGCTGCTGTCTTCGGCCTGCTGTGCGCATTGCAGGGCATGCTGAAGCTGGTTGACGGCTTCCATTCCATACCGCCTGTTTCCGACGTCATCGAGTATTTTCTGTAAATGGTCTATCGACTGCATGGGTGTTTCCTTGTGTTCAGGCGATCCGGTTGCCGTCGCGCCAGACCGTGCGGACGATGGGATGATGTGGCGAAGCATGCACCCGCACAATATCGGCACGCTTCCCGATGGCAATTTCGCCGCGATCGGACAGGCCTACCGAAGTCGCCGGTGTCTTGCTGATCATGGCGATGGCCTGGGGTAGCGAAATGCTTTCCACCCTGTCGCTCAAAACGAAGGCCGCATGCAGCAGGCTGAATGGCACATAGTCGCTTGATACGATGTCGAGAACACCGAGCGCCGCCAGATCGAGTGCCGACACATTGCCGGAATGAGACCCGCCGCGCACAACATTCGGCCCGCCCATCATGACACTCAGGCCGTGCGCGCGGGACGCTTTGGCCGCTTCCACCGTGGTTGGAAATTCCGCAATCGACATCCCGTCGTTGACGGCTTCTCTGACATGGTCATGTGTTGCATCGTCATGACTGGCGAGGCTGATACCCCGCTCCTGGGCCCGGCTGACGACATATTTGCGGTTGCCGGCACCATGCGCTTCCTGCTTTGCCTTTTGTTCGCAGATAAAACCTTCCATGGCGGAATCGGACAGGCCGAATTTGCCCTGATAGTATTCCCGGTACTTCTCTTCCTTGACAAATTGCCGCTGTCCCGGCGTGTGGTCCATGACGGAGACCAGACGAACAAGGTCGTGATTGATCAGCGGCTCAAGCAGGTCCGGCAGGTTCGGGAATGAAATTTCGCAGCGCAGATGAAGCTGGTGATCGACCCGCAGCAACTTGGCCTCGATGGCGGTTTGTAGCGCAGTGACGATTTCCGTCAACCGCCGGATCCGCGCGCTTGTCTGTGACAGCGCGCCGATGGCGATGGCGTCGAAGACGGTGGTAATGCCAGCGGCGGCGATCTGGCTGTCATGCGCGATAACGGCTGCCGTCGCTGGCCAATCGGTGCCCGGACGCGGCGTCATGTGGCCTTCCAGACTGTCTGTGTGCAGTTCGACAAGGCCTGGGATTACCAGATCGCCTTCCATATCCAATGCCCCGGAAATGGAAGTAGGGCCTTCACCGATATCGTCGATGCGGCCATCGCGAATGATCAGTGTTCCATCGATGATGCGGTCACCGGTTACGATCCTGGCATTGGTCAGGATCAAGTCAGTCATGCGGCCTCGTCCTTGAATTCCGTCATGTCGAAATGACGGGTGACAACGGCGTCCCGGTCCTGCTTGTCATGAAAGATCCCGACAATCGCCGCACCGGCATCCCGCGCTTCGCAGATCAGCGACAGAACGATGTTGCGGTTTTCGATATCCAGACTTGCGGTCGGTTCGTCGAGCAACAGGACGGGATAGGGATGGACGAACCCGCGCGCGATATTCACGCGTTGCTGTTCACCGCCGGAAAACGTGATGGGCGACAATGACCACAACCGTTCCGGCACGTTCAATCGTGTCAACAGGCCGGCTGCCCGGTCTTTTGCCTCGGATTCGCTAACGCCGAGAGTGCGGAGCGGTTCGGCGACAATATCCAGCGTTGCGACACGGGGCACCACGCGCAGAAACTGCGAAACGTAGCCCATGGTTCTGCGGCGCACATCCAGCACGACATGCGGATGCGCTGTCGCCATGTCGATCAGTTTACCGTCATGCTGCACGAGGATTTCTCCGTGCGGGCAGACGTAATTGGCGTGGATCATCCGCATCAGGGTGCTTTTGCCGACCCCTGACTGGCCGGACAGGATGACGCATTCACCCTTGCCGACCTCCAGGTTCAGACCTGAAAACACCGGCAAGGTAACACCGCCCTGCACATGCAGGGTGAAAGACTTTCCAACGTCGCGAAGGCTCAGCATGGCTGTCATGGCTTGGCTCATGTTCTCAGGATCGATGAAACGAGTAGCTGGGTATAGGGGTGCTGCGGGTCATCCAGCACCTGATCGGTCAACCCGCTTTCAACGACCTTGCCCTGCTTCATCACCATCAGCCGGTGCGCCAGCAGGCGCACCACGGCAAGATCGTGGGTAACGACAATGGCGGACAGGCCCAGATTGTTGACGAGACCCCGTATCAGGTCCAGCAGGCGCGCCTGCACGGATACATCGAGACCGCCGGTCGGTTCATCCATGAAGACAAGCCGCGGGTTGGTGACAAGGTTCCGTGCGATCTGCAAACGCTGCTGCATGCCGCCGGAATAGGTGCCCGGCAGGTCGTCAACGCGCGAGGTATCCACCTCAACCCGTTCCAGCCAGTCGATGGCCTGACCGCGAATGTTTCCATAGTGACGCTGGCCA
This sequence comes from uncultured Flavobacteriaceae bacterium, assembly GCA_964352715.1. Classification (GTDB taxonomy): domain Bacteria; phylum Pseudomonadota; class Alphaproteobacteria; order UBA8366; family Aestuariispiraceae; genus JAVKBW01. The sequence goes on from CAYGSU010000002.1 coordinate 10,166, forward strand.
ATCGCCATCAGGCGTTCGCCGACATTCGCACCGGCGGAAACGTTCATCCGCAACCCGTCACGCGGGTTCTGGTGCACGAATGCCCAGTCGGTGCGCATCAGGCGGCGGCGCTGCGGTTCGCTGATTTCGTGGACATTCAGATGGTCGCCGGATTTCGCCGTATAGGTGATAGCGCCTGACGTCGGGGCCAGCCGGCCGGAGATTGCCGATAACAGGGTCGACTTGCCGGACCCGGATTCGCCGACAATGCCCATGACTTCGCCGGCATAGAGATCAAGGCTCACATCCTCGCAGCCGCGATGATGTCCATAATAGACCGAGACGCTATCGGCCGTAAGGATCGGGTTATTCGTATCCATCATCATTCGGCCGCCGTATCGAAAGCATCTGACGAACCGGTGTGGCCGGCCTCCCGCCGTTGCGTGCAGTGATCGGTATCGGAACACACGAACATCCGTTTTCCCTTGTCGTCCAGAATGACCTCGTCAAGAAACGTGTCTTCCGCACCGCACAGGGCGCAGCTTTCGTCCCACGACGGCAGTTCGAACGGGTAGTCCTCGAAATCCAGACTGGTCACCCTGGTGTAGGGCGGCACGGCATAGATTCGTTTCTCGCGCCCGGCGCCGAACAGTTGAAGCGCGGCGCATTCATCCATTTTGGGATTGTCGAATTTCGGTGTCGGCGACGGGTCCATGACATGCCTGCCGTTGACCATCACCGGATAGGCATATGTCGTCGCGATATGCCCGTGATGCGCGATGTCCTCATACAGTTTGACATGCATCAGGCCGTAATCCTCCAGCGCATGCATGCGCCGCGTTTCCGTTTCCCGGGGTTCGAGAAAACGCAGGGGCTCCGGAATGGGAACCTGATAGATCAGGATCTGATCCTCTCGCAGCTTGCGTTCCGGTATCCGGTGCCGGGTCTGGATCAGACTGGCCTTGTCCGTGCTTTCTGTGGTCTCGACGCCGGTCGTGCGGACGAAAAATTTCCGAATGCTGATAGCGTTTGTGGTGTCGTCCGAACCCTGGTCGATCACTTTCAGAATATCGTCCGGGCCGATGACGCTGGCGGTCACCTGAATGCCACCTGTGCCCCAGCCATAGGGCATTGGCATTTCGCGGCTGGCGAACGGCACCTGATAGCCGGGAATGGCGACCGCCTTCAGCAAGGCGCGCCGTATCATGCGTTTGGTCTGTTCATCGAGAAAGGCGAAATTGTAGCCGACGATTTCCTGGCCAGTACTGCTATTCGGCTGCGACATCGGTTTCCTCCGTATCGGACTGCCATCGGCCGTCTTCGATTTCGCGGCGCATTTTTCGCACCAGTTCAAGTTCGGACTGGAAATCGACATAGTGCGGCAATTTCAGGTGCTGAACGAAACCGGATGCCTCGACATTGTCGCTATGCATCAGCACAAATTCCTCATCGCTGGCGGGGTTGTTGACATCTTCGCCCAACTCACGGGCCCGCAGCGACCGGTCAACAAGCGCCATCGCCATGGCCTTTCGTTCGCAAAAACCGAAGGTCAGGCCATAGCCGCGGGTAAACTGCGGCGGGGTGGTTTTGGACCCCTTGAACTGGTTGATCATCTGGCATTCGGTAACCGTGATCTCGCCGATTGTTACCGGAAAATCCAGTTCGTCCATATCGACCTCGACGATAATCTCACCCATGCGAATCTCACCGGCGAATGGATGCGTGCGCCCGTAGCCGCGCTGGGTCGAATAGGCGAGCCCCAGCAGATATCCTTCGTCACCGCGCGCCAGCGCTTGCAGTCGCAGGTCCCGGTCAACCGGAAACTCCACGGGGTCGCGGGTCAGATCGCCGGGCTCTTCATCGCCTGCCGACGCCTCATCCATTTCAACAAGACCCTCATGTGCCAGCAAATCCGTTACACGCGGCATGACGCCCTGCATGGGCGGTGTTTCGTCCGGTCCGTCAGGAATACCGCCTTCGGCGGCCAGCGCGAAATCCAGCAGGCGGTGGGTATAATCGAAGGTCGGTCCGAGAACCTGTCCTCCCGGCAGGTCCTTGTAGGTTGCCGAAATCCGCCGCCGGATCGTCATCTTGCCGGTTTCGACAGGCTTGCTTTCGTACAGCCGGGGCAGGGTGGTGCGGTAGGCTCGCAGCAGAAAGATCGCCTCGACCAGATCGCCCCTTGCCTGTTTGATGGCCAGGGCCGCAAGGTCGCGGTCATACAATGAACCCTCGGTCATCACCCGGTCGACCGCCAGCGTCATCTGTTCCTTGATCTGGTCAATCGACAATTCCGGCACATCGGGGTCGCCGCGCCTTTCCTCGGCCAGCAGGGCATGAGCATTTTCAATTGCCCGTTCGCCGCCCTTTACCGCAACATACATATCAAATCTCCACTCTGGTGGTGCGCGGCAGGCAGATCAGCCGCGTATCGGCAACCAGTATGATGTCGGTCCCAAGCGGATATAGTTGCGCGTTTTCCTGACGTGCCGCCCAGAAACCGTCGTCGATGCCGTCAACGCAGACCCGGTGTTCCGTCCTGATACCGGGTCCTGTCAGCTTGACCGGGCCGTCTTCCTGCAGGGCGTCGACCTGAACGATCAGGGTGGTCGACCGGTCCGGGTAGTCTGGCGTGCCGATGGAGAATGCGTCCCAGGCAATGGCGTTGCCCGTGCCACGCAGAATCGCGAAAACGGCCCTAACCGGCGTTTCGGTCTGCCGGGCGCCGGAATGGAAACTGATATAGTCGATGGCTTCGTTTTCGGCGATTGCAGGATCGATCCAGTAGGGTGTCGACAGATCGAACAGCGACAGCGCAATGGCGGCGCTGGCCGTGTGCAGGGGCTGTGGCGGTTCGATATCAGTCGTTACAGTCGCTACCCGGCCCGGGCGCGAAAAAGCGTTCAGAACGGTTCTGAACAGCGCCTGGGAATCGTAGACCGGTTCAGCCAGGCCAGCCGCCAGTGTTTCTTTCCGGGTTGCCGTCACCGTCCGCGCTCCATGGTAAAGAAATCGACCTTCGTCGCTGCTGCATCTGATCCCCGTTTCGCCAGCACGGCCTCACGGTCGGCGGCAAGGGTGGCAAGTGCAGACGTGCGAAGAACCGTCCCGATGCCGGTATCCTGAAACACCGCATCCAGTTTGGCGACAAGTTCAGCTCGATGTTTGTCGCGACCGCTGATGCAGGAAACGCCATCAATTGGCGCGCCGCTTTTGCTGTCGCGAAGGGAAACCACGCAGCGGGTCACGGTGACTTCACCAAGATTGAATGCTGCACCGGTACCGCCGGCGCGCCCCCGGACCATGGCCAGCCCTACTTCAGGTCTGCGCAGAAAGCGAAAATCCGGCTTGCTTTCCAGTGATTCTGCAATTTCGTTCAGGCGGGATGTATCCGCCAGCGCAAGCGCGGTTAGCCAGTCCTTTCGGACTTTCTGGTCGCTGGTAACGTCCGATGGCATCGGAACCTCAATCGTCTTAGGGTTGGTTAACTTGTCTAGACAACTTATGAGAAGAATGCTAAACAGTCAATGTCTCTGATGATGGTTAAACACATTAAATTTTTATGAAACAGATGCTTCCGGAACTTGATCGAAATGCGCTGGTGCCGGTTTGGCGCCAGATTTACAATTTGTTGTTAATGGAAATCCGCAGCGGCACGCTCGGGCCCGAAGGCAAACTTCCCTCGGCCAACACGCTGGCAGCCCGGTTCAGCGTCAATCGTCATACGATACGTCAGGCCTTGAAGGCGCTTGAGGATGAAGGCGTTGCGGAATCCCGGCAGGGGTCTGGCACCTTTCTGGTGCGCAGGGTGGTCGATTACCCGATTTCCACCAGGACGCGATTTTCCGACATTGTGCTGGCACAGGGAATGGCGCCGTCAGGCCATATCCTGCAGGCGCGAAAGCGGGCCGCATCGAAGGAAGTTACAGACGCCCTGGTGCTTGGCAAACGCTCGCAGGTCATTCTGGTTGAACGAACGGTTGCGGCGGATGGTGTTGTTATCGGCATCGGACGGCATTTCTATCCGTCGGCGCGTCTGCCGGGTTTCGAGAAAACTGTTTATGAAACGGGCAGCCTGACGGAGGCTCTGGCCCGTCACGGCATTGAAACCTATTTTCGGAAGACGACCATGGTGTCGGCTCGTCTGCCATCATCGCGAGAAGCAAGGCTGTTGAGCCAGCCGGTTACAGAACCCGTTCTGGTGTCGAAAGCGCTGAATGTGGATGAGGCCGGAAAGCCGATAGAATTCGGCGTGGCGCTGTTTCTGGCAAACAGAGTCCGGTTGCAATTTGACAGCGATCCTGAGAATGATCGCGTCGGCGGCTGATTTGTTGCACGCCGCCGATACCCGTCTTCCAGACCACTGAGGTTTTCATGCCCGCGATTGTTTTCGACCTGGATGGCACGCTTGTCGATAGCGCGCCGGACCTGCACATGGCGGCTGTTTCCATGGCCAGATCTTTGAACATTGCCGAACCGACGCTGCCGGATGTCACGTCCTATATCGGCAACGGTATCCCGGTGCTTGTGAAGAAGTGTCTCGTTGCAGCGGGTGCTCCGGAAGACAGCGAGTTTCAGGAGCAGGCCGTCACGGTTTTCATGGAAGCTTATGGCGCGGCGCCGGCAGACCTTACCGTTCCTTATCCCGGCGTTGTCGATGCGTTGAAGGCGCTGGCCGGGCAGGGGGCAACGATGGGGGTCTGCACCAACAAGGCGGAAAAGATGGCGAAGCTCGTCCTGAACGATACGGGGCTTCTGTCGTTTTTCGATGTCGTTATCGGGGGCGATACCCTTTCCTGGCGCAAGCCGGATCCGCGCCCGCTGACCCGCGCCATCGCCGAGCTGGGCGGGTCGGTCGAAAAGTCTTTCTATGTTGGTGACAGCGAGGTCGATGCCGAAACGGCGAAGGCCGCCGGTGTCACCTTCGCGCTGTATTCCGGGGGGTATCGCAAGACGCCGGTCAGCGACCTGCCGCACGACTTTCTGTTCGACAGGTTTGAAGACCTAGCCGGCTATTGTTTTCCAGGCCGGCCCTGACACCTTCCGCATCACGCCGTCCATACGGTCGTTGAGATAGCCGATCAGCGTACTGCGGGCTTTTTCTGCCGACATTTCGGCGGAGTTGGCAAAGACCAGCCAGACACCGTAGGTCATTGCCCGGATTTCTTCTGCGATCTGGCAGGCTTCATGGCGCGGCAGACCGCTCTTGCGCAGCGCATGCACGAGATTGGAGATGAACCTGCCGGCATTGACCCGTTCGATTCTCGTCAAAGATTGTGATTCGGCAAGTTTGGAGCAGATCGCGAACGAGCTTTTGATCATCCGTGGCTCCATCATCTCGTCGCAAACCTGCGCCTCGGTGATGGCGAAAACCCGTTCATACGGTGTTTCGGCCGATTTCAGCCGTTTGAGCGTTTCTTCCCTGACGCGGAAGAACAGGTCCTGATAAACGGCCTCCAGCAGCCCTTCCTTGTCGTCGAAATAATGTACGATCAGGCCCGACGTCACCCCGGCCTTGCGCGCGATGCGCTGCATGCTTGCTCTGGCGATGCCGTCTTCATTGATGCATTCCATCGTGGCGTCGATCATCTGCCGACGTCGGATCGGCTCCATCCCGATTTTTGGCATCTTGTATGAACTCCTTGATCCACGTCCATGAAAGGGGGCTGTGAATCCGGTGGAAAAGCCAATCATCCGGGTACATACCATAAAATGTGCGATCACGTAAAATTTTTATTGAATGGTTACTTAATAATAATTATAGGACATGACAGAGGCTGATTTACGCGGGCGGGAGAGTGCCGAATGGATGCACAGGTTAAGGAAATGGCGGCAGTTGTGGATACCAAACTGCACGATGTCTGCATCATCGGCGCCGGGTTCGGCGGCCTGTGCATGGGTATCAAGGCGAAGCAGGCGGGGCTGGACGTGGTTCTGCTGGAACGGGGCGGCGAAGTCGGCGGTACCTGGCGCGACAACATCTACCCGGGTGCTGCCTGCGATACCCAGTCCCACCACTACAGTTTTTCGTTTGCGCCGAAGCCGGACTGGTCGCACAAATTCGCGCCGCAACCGGAAATTCTCGACTATATCAAGGACACAACCCTGTCATACGGTATGTATCCGCATATCCGGTTTCATCAGACCGTAACGACGATGGTGTATAACGAGGAAAAGTCGGAATGGGTGGTTACCACTGAAAACGGGTCGGTGGTGCGGGCGCGCTTTCTGGTGTCGGCCATCGGTCTTCTGAATCAGGCGTCGTATCCTGACATTCAGGGCCTGAAGGACTTTCCGGGCAGCGTTGCCCATTCGGCGGAATGGGACCCGTCGGTCGATCATCGCGGTAAAACTGTCGCAGTAATCGGCAGCGCGGCGAGCGCCGTTCAGATGATTCCCAAACTTGCCGAGGTTGCAAAAAAGGTTCTGGTGTTTCAGCGCTCTCCGAACTGGATCGCAGCGCGCGACGACGGGGAATTCTCGGCGTTGCAGAAATGGGTGTTCAAATACGTGCCGCTGGTTCAGCGGATATATCGGTATTCCATTTACTGGCAGTGGGAACGGTCATGGCCGGAATTTCTCGACAAGTCCCCGCAGTCGAAAAAGAGTGCCGAAAAGTTGAAGGCGGCAATGCGAAAGCAGGTCGACAATGAAGCGCTGGCCGATGCCATTACACCGACCTACCCGCTGGGCTGTAAACGGATTCTCGTGACCGATGATTTTCTGCCGTCGCTGTGCCGCGACAATGTCGATTTGATTACCGATCCGATAGAACGGATTGACGACGGCCATATCGTGGTTGCTTCCGGTAACCGGTACAAGCCCGACAACATTGCGCTTGCGACCGGTTTCAAGGTTCAGGATTTTCTGCCGCGCATGACCGTAAAAGGGCGGGGCGGGCGCGTTTTCCACGATGAAATGAAGGCGGCCGGCGGGCCGGAAGCCTATCTCGGCATAACGGCGCCGGGCTATCCAAACCTGTTCTTTGTCCATGGGCCGAACACATCGCTAGGCCACAATTCCGTTGTCTTCATGCTGGAATGCCAGGTGCACTACATCATGGATGCAATCATGCAGACCGGTAAGCGGGGGGCGACGACGATCGAGGTCACCCAGCAAGCAATGGACACCTTCTATAAGAATCTGGAATCAGCCATGCAGAAAACTGCCTGGGCTGGAAGCTGCAATAGCTGGTACAAAACCGGTGACGGCAAGATTACCGCGAACTGGTATACCCACACGATTGAATACTGGCGGCGGACCCGCAAGCTGAAAACCAGCGACTATTCCTTTTCCTGACCCAGCGACAATCTAGTTCGGGCTGGTCCTGGGAAGTTTCAGTCTGAAGTAACTCGTGCCATCGGGTTTGAATTCGATGGTCAGGTCGCCGTGCATGGCCCGCATGATCGCACGGCTGATGGTCAGACCCAGGCCCGCCCCCTGTTCGTTGTTTGACCGGGTGCCACGGGCGAATTTTTCGAAAACCGTTGCTGCGTCTTCTTTAGTGACCCCGCCGCCGTTGTCGACGATATCGACATAGACCGCACTGCGTTTGTCGGAAATGACGACATCAATACGGGGTTTTTCTGATGCATTGTATTTAACGGCGTTTGACAGGATGTTGATGAGAACCTGCCGCAACCGATCCGAATTGGCACAGACCTGCACGGCCTTATCATCGCCGGAAACTTCCATGATAACCTTGCCACTCTGCTCGATGCCCGAGACAAGAACCATGGCGCTGTCGACCGCATCGCGCAGGTTCAGCATTTCGGTTTCAATCTCGACCGCGCCAGCTTCCAGCCGACCGATATCGAGAATTTCGTTCAGCAGGCGTGTCAGCCGAATGCTTTCGTCATGAATAATGGAGACGAAGCGGTTGCGGTCATCCGTCGGAATATCCTCGTTGTCTATCAGGATTTCAGAGAACGAACGGATCGACGTCATTGGTGTACGGATTTCGTGGCTGATCTGGCTTAGAAATTCGTCTTTCTGGGTGTCCAGCGCTCGCAGCCGTTCGTTGACGATACGCAGTTCCTGCGCGGTGCTTTCAAGTTCTTGCGATTTTTCCGAAAGCTGGCGCGATGTTTCGATGAGCTGCTGCGTTTCATCGGCAATGTCGAACAATTCATTCATGCCGACAGTTTCGCGACCGGCAATACGGGTGACCATGGCATGTGCAGAAGCGCCGCCGATAGACCCGGCCAGTTCACGCTCCAGGCGGTTGATCACATCGTCGGTGGCATGGGGAAGACCACTTTCAAAGCCCTGCGACCGGGAAAAATCATCGAACAGGCGCCGTGCCGGCTCGTTGCCGAGAATGCGCTGCGCCAGAATGAAAAGGTCTTCCGAATTGGCATCGTTGTTAGAGCTGGTTGTCGGCGCGCCGCCGGCGGACCGGAAAGCATCGACGAACAGGGTGGCCTGCAGGCGCTCAAGCGCGTTTGAATCCGTCAAGCTCGATACGATAACAAAGATCAGGGCATTCCCCCCGACGCTCCAGATGACGGCATGCACAAGCGGGTCCATATCCTGCAAGCCGAACAGGCTTTGTGGGCGTAACAGCTCGATCCCCCAGGGACCATTGGCGAGGGTCGAGACGCTTAGGAACATGTCGCCACCGAAACTGGGCAGGAACAGGGTATATATCCAGGCGAAAAACCCGACGACCAGCCCGGCGAGGGCGCCGCTTCGGGTCGCGCCGCGCCAGAAAATCCCACCGAGCAGACTGGGCAGAAATTGTGCCACGCCGACAAACGCGATCAGGCCGATCGCTGCAAGCGCGTCCGACCCGCCGCTGAACCAGAAATACAGGAATCCCAGGCCGAGAATCACACCGATGCTGATTCGCCGCGAAATCAGAAGAAGATCGCGAACATCGCCGCTGACCGCCTGTCCCGCCGCCAGAATTCTGAGAGCCACCGGCATGACAATGTGGTTCGATACCATTGTCGAGACGGCGATGGCCGCAACGATGACCATGGACGTGGCCGAGGAAAACCCGCCGAGAAAAGCCAGCAGGGCGAGGTCAGTGCGCTGTTCGGCGAGCGGCAGGGTCAGGACGAACAGATCGGGGTTCGAACCGGCCGGCATCACAGCAAGCCCGACCGTGGCGATCGGGATGATGAACAGGGTCATGCCGAACAGATATAGCGGAAACAACCAGGACGCGGTCGCGACATGATGCTCCTCGATATTCTCGACAACTGTTACCTGAAACTGACGGGGCAGGCAGATGATTGCCGTTGCCGACAGGAAAGTCAGCGTTGCCCAGCGCGGACCGAAAATTTCACCGGCATCACGGATGGCTTCGGCCGGCACATTGGCAAAGATATCACCGAAACCGTCTGCAACGCTGAACGTCGCGAACACGCCGACGGCAATCAATGCAAACAGCTTTACGATAGCTTCCAGCGCAATCGCAGCGACAACCCCGTGGTGGCGTTCGTTCGCATCCAGATTTCTGGTGCCGAACAGAATGGTGAATAACGCCATGCCGGCGGCAACCCAGAAGGCTGTGGTAACGCCATCGGCATCGCCCGCGATCACCTGATAGCTGCTGGTGACCGATTGAAGCTGCAGGGCGATATAGGGGGTTGTCGCAATAACAGCGATAAGCGTGACCAGAACCGCAAGGCTGGGGCTTTTGCCGTAGCGTGACGAGATAAGGTCGGCGATTGACGTTATGCGATGGGCCCGGCCGATCCGCACCAGCTTCCGCAGCAGCCACCACCAGCCGATAAAGACCAATGTCGGCCCCAGATAGATGGTGACGAATTCCAGCCCGTTGCGCGCGGCAGAACCGACAGCGCCGTAGAAGGTCCACGACGTGCAATAGACAGAGATCGACAGCGTGTAGATGACCGGTGATTGCAGCCAGCGGATCGGTCTGCGTCTGGTTCTGCGATCGACGATGAAGGCAATGACAAACAGCAGGGCCACATAACCGAGGCAAACCGCCAGAAGAACATTGACTGACAGCATCAGATATCAAGCTTCGGCGGGTCAGGCGGTGGCGCGCTGATGTCGCTTTCACGAAGCGGGCGGGCCAATAAAAAAGCGCCGGTTATCAGCAACGCCCAGACCGCAAAGATATAGAAAACCGGGAACGGGATGCCGAAGACTTTTACATCCATCAACGAAAGTCCCGCCAGCGGAGGGAACAGAAGAACCAGACCGACAATCAGCAATGCAATCGACCGGTCGCGATATTTGGTGCCGCCTATCTGTTTTTCGCCGGACGCCTGCACCTGTTCGATCCGCGCTAGGTTGTCTGAATGCCAGCCAATTGCTGAACGGCTGCAACCAGATCGGCATTTGCAAACGGTTTTGTGATGAAAAGGTCGGCGCCGCACTCCAGCGCCACCCGTCGGTCTTCGCGCTGTCCCTTGGCGGTCAGCATCAGAACGGGGATTGATTTTGCCCGTTCATCTGCCCGGATTTTGCGGAGCACTTCGTATCCGTCCATTTCCGGAAGCATCACATCAAGGATCATCACGTCGGGCGTGTCTGCCAATGCGTTGTCCAACGCCTTTTTACCATCGACTTCCACAACGACGTCAAAACCTGCCCGCTGCAGCAAAAACGATAGCGACTCGACGATATTCGGTTCGTCTTCTGCCAACAAAACCCGTTTTGGCATGGGTCGTATTTCCTTCCCTACTAACGCCCTTTTTGTTTCGGGCTTGTCGTGATTAGACCGCAGATAGCGCGATCCTGCAATCTCCCATCTGGTGGCGTATGACAATCACCCTATCAACGGGTCTTCAACCCTGTGAAGGCAGGTCTGGCGCGGGCACATGCGGCAGCTTGGGCCGACTTCCTCGATCGGGTCGGTTCGATTGGCTCCATAGACTGTCCGCTGGGCGTCTTCTTCACGCAGTGCAAGCATATCGGTCAGATAATGCATCGGTTTTCCGAAACCGACCGGTCCGTAGCGTCGCGCCTTTGCGATGAAAACGAACCGTTCGCCAGCGGGAAACAGCGTTCGCTGCGTCAGGACGGTTTCAGGAAACTGCTGCGCCCGATACAGGATCCATAACGGGCAGGCGGCGGCATAACGGGAAGCAGGCAGACCTTCCAGACCACGTCTCTCGATTATCGTGCCGGCGGCGTTGGCCCGTAAATAGCCGAATCTGGGTACGCCGGTGGACACGGGCAGGGCCGTAAAGCGATGGCAGATTACCTCGGTATCGGTAAGGAACGAGTCGGCCAGGGTTTCGATATCATAGCCCGTTTGTTTTGCTTCTTCGGCAAAGCGGTTCATCGGCACCAGAATGGCGTCTGTCACATAATGCATCAAAAGCCGGCGGGCCCGGCTTACAGCCAATTCGGATTCGATCTGGGGCTGGTCTTTGATAAGGTCGAGGACGGCGTCAGCGGCATGCTTTGCTGCGAGGTCCGCAGCCATCTTCCGTCGTTCCGACGGGCGTGCGCCGGACAGCCGGGCCGCCAGCCCCACGGCGATGTTCTCAAGTTCCTCGAAACGGTTTTCGCGCGCGTCAAACAACGCCTCGACTTCATCGACCGGCGTCAGCACCCGATCAACATCCTCCGCCTTTTCAAGATACAGCGCCAGCGCTTCGCCGACATCCGTCAGACTGCGGCTTTCTTCCTGGATCATCCTGTTGAACCGGTCGCGCTGTTCAGCGGGAATGTCCTTGTAGTCTGACAGGATTTCACTGGCCGAACGTACCGAGGCGATCCGGGTCAGCATGCGGTGGACCGCTTCGCCCAGGAACGGATCGTTCGACAAACGGGCCGACAGAACCTGCGCCCGTGTGCTTGCCTCTCGCTCCGACCTTACCAGCGCGCCGATGGCCCGCGCCCACCCGGGAAACCGGCCGATCAACTCGCTGGTTCTTGGTACTTCGATGCCCAATGCGCGCAGAGCGGGCAATTCCGCAGTCTCCAGCAGGGATTCGCGCAGCCTGCGCTCGGCGACGTCGTCAATATCTTCCAGGGTAAGTTCGAGCGCATTTGCTATCTTGCGAAGCAGCGAACCGGCGACACGCCGCTTGTTCCACTCGATCAGGTTCAGATAGGACGGCGATATCCCGACCTGCTTTGCAAGCGCTGCCTGGGTGATTCCAAGCTCTCGCCGGCGTTGCCGGACCCGGGTTCCGGGAATGGAATTTTCCATTTCAACCTCTGTACTACGGGGTATCAGGCGGCTAATTTGTCAATGATTTACATGTTAACTTATATTACTATTCAATAATTGACATTTTTCTACATAAAAAACAATTAGTTATTGTTTGATTGACATAGATCAACGAATATCCCGCTGCGATTAGTAATCGTCTCAGTTCGGATTGATTGCGCCAAGGGTGGCGATAAACGTCAGCCGGACAAAAACTCTTCTAGGGAGGAAGATTATGAGCAAGTTTGATTTTACACGACGCGGTTTGCTTAAAACATCTGCCGCTGCCGGTGTCGGATTGGCCGCACCGACAATCTTTGCGAGCCAGTCCTGGGCTGCGGGATACACCAATGAACCAACGGGCGGCACGGTAACTCTTGGTTTCAACGTGCCGCAAACCGGTGCATATGCCGATGAGGGTGCCGACGAATTGCGGGCGTACGAACTGGCCGTCAAGCACATCAACGGTGAAGGCGACGGCGGCATGCTGAACACCTTCTCGTCGAAAGCGCTTGGCGGAAACGGCATCAACGGCAAGAAGGTCGTTTTTGTTACCGGTGATACGCAGACCAAATCAGACGCAGCGCGCGCCAGTGCTAAGCGGATGATCGAGAAGGATGGCGCAATCATGATTACCGGCGGTTCTTCCTCCGGTGTTGCGATTGCGGTTCAGGGTCTGTGCCAGGATGCCGGCGTCATCTTCATGGCTGGTCTGACGCACTCCAATGACACGACCGGGAAGGACAAGCGGGCAAACGGTTTCCGTCACTTCTTCAATACGGAAATGTCCGGCGCGGCCTTGGCGCCTGTGTTGAAGAACAACTACGGTTCCGACCGCAAGGCCTATCACCTGACAGCCGACTATACCTGGGGCTGGTCGCAGGAAGGCTCAATCAAGAAGTATACCGAAGCGCTTGGGTGGGAAACGACGGCTGCAGTCCGTACGCCACTCGGCGCGGGTGACTTCTCGCAGTACATCACGCCGGTGCTCAACTCCGGTGCAGACGTTCTGGTTCTGAACCACTACGGTCGCGACATGGTGAACTCGCTGACACAGGCGGTCCAGTTCGGTCTGCGTGACAAGGTCGTCAACGGCAAGGATTTTGCCATTGTTGTTCCGCTCTACAGCCGTCTGATGGCGCAAGGTGCGGGTGAAAACGTTAAGGGTATTTTCGGATCCACCAACTGGCACTGGTCGCTGCAGGACGAAGGATCGAAAGCTTTCGTCAAGTCCTTCGGCCAGGAATACGGCTTCCCGCCCAGCCAGGCTGCACACACCTGCTACTGCCAGGCGCTTCTGTATGCGGATGCGTGCCAGCGTGCCGGTACCTTCATGCCTTCCGGCGTAGGTGCGGCATTGGAAGGCTTCACCTTCGATGGTCTCGGCAACGGACCGACAGAATACCGTGCCGCCGACCACCAGTGCTTCAAGGACGTACTTGTCGTGAAGGGTAAAGAAAACCCGAGCTCCAAGTTCGACGTTCTGGAAGTTGTCGAAGTCACCCCGCGCGCGCAGGTCGAATATCCTGCCGATATGCTGGGCGGCGAATTGGGCCCGTACAACAACGGCGCCTGATCTAATTCGATAGCACTGTTTCGGCCGCCCTCTGCATATTGTCTGGAGGGGGCGGCCGGTTTTTTCGGGGGGGATTGATTCTATGGACGCAATCTTACTGCAAGTGTTGAACGGTCTGGACAAAGGGGGCGCCTATGCGCTGATCGCCCTGGGACTGACGTTGATTTTCGGCACTTTGGGCGTTGTGAACTTTGCGCATGGTGCGCTGTTCATGCTTGGGGCATTTTGCGCAGTTACGGTTAAAGCCATACTTAGTATGGAAAAAGTAACACTGGACCCGGAAAAGCTGACGGCCTGGGGAACGCCGATGGAAATTCGGCAGCCCTTTGTTGAGGTATGGTTCGGTGATTTCGGCGCAACAGTGCTGAACTTCGCTGTACCGATCTCCATTCTTCTGGCAATACCGGTTATGCTCGCCCTGGGAATCGCGATGGAACGCGGCCTGATCCGGTTCTTCTACAAGCGGCCGCATGCCGACCAGATTCTTGTGACCTTCGGTCTGGCGATTGTGGCGCAGGAACTGATCAAAAGCATTTTCGGGGCAAACCCGATTCCGCAGCCCGCGCCCGACGTGGCCAGCGGCATGCTCGATTTCGGAATTCTCATCGGTTTTGATGCCGGCAACGTTGTTTATCCGGCATGGCGTCTAATCTACTTTATCTTCTCGGCTGCGGTGATTGGTGTTGTTTTTGCCTTCCTGAAATTTACCAGCTTCGGCATGGTCGTGCGGGCCGGCATGGCGGACCGTGAAACCGTTGGCTTGCTGGGCATCGACATCGACAGCAGGTTCACCATTGTGTTCGGTATAGCCGCCGTGGTCGCCGGGCTTGCCGGCGTTATGTACACGCCGATTCTCAGTCCCGATTATCATATGGGCATGGACTTCCTGGTCCTGAGCTTCGTCGTGGTGGTTGTCGGCGGTATGGGGTCGCTGGGCGGTGCCGTTGCGGCCGGCTTCCTGCTGGGCATTCTGCAAAGCTTCGCTTCAATGAACGAAGTCAAGGACATCCTGCCGGGTATTGACCAGATCATCATTTACCTGATCGCGGTTGTCATTCTTCTGCTTCGCCCCCGTGGCCTGCTTGGCCGCAAAGGCGTGATGGAGTCCTAAGATCATGAAAATCTTCAAATTAACCAGAAACGACGCCTTTCTCTTCGTGGGGTTTGCCGCCTTCGTTCTGGCCGGACCGGTTATTCTGTCGCCGATCGGCGCGGGGTATCCCGATTTGTTGCAGAAGTTTGCTATCTTCGGAATCTTCGCCCTCGGGTTCAACATTCTGTTCGGTCTGACCGGCTACCTTTCCTTCGGGCATGCAGCGTTCCTGGGTGTCGGATCCTACACGGCGGTCTGGACGTTCAAGCTGTTCAGCATGAACCCCGTTCCTGCAATACTTCTGGCGATCATCGTGGCCGGTCTGTTTTCCGCAGCCATCGGGTTCGTGTCGCTGCGTCGGACCGGGATCTACTTTTCGATCCTGACACTGGCGTTTGCGCAGATGTGCTACAATCTCGCCTATTCGGTTCTAACCCCCATCACCAATGGTGAAACCGGGCTTCAGCTTAGCCAGTCGGATCCGCGTGTACTGGATGTCGCATTTGGCCGTGACTACGGCGCGGTCTTGCCGACCTCCGATTTCTTCGGGATCGAGATGACCGGCTATAGCGGCTTCTATTTCTGCGCGGTGATGCTGATCATCAGCTTCTTCATTGCAATGCGGATATTCCGCTCGCCGTTCGGGATGATGCTTCGCGCCATCAAGTCCAACCAGAACCGGATGCGGTATACCGGGTTCAATACCCGTCCCTATACCATGGCGGCGTTCATCATTTCCGGCATGTATGCCGGTCTTGCAGGCGGTCTTCTGGCCGTTACCGATCCGCTGGCAGGTGCCGAGCGCATGCAGTGGACGGCTTCGGGCGAGGTTGTACTGATGACCATTCTGGGCGGGGCGGGCACCTTGCTGGGGCCGATCATCGGCGCCGGCGCCATCAAGTATTTCGAGAACATCTTCTCTGCCTTTAACGAAGGTATACTGATGGACGCCTACAGCTTCCTGCCGGAAGGGCTTCAGGAAATCATGGTGGCGATATCGTCTATGTTTGTTGGCGAAGGCTGGCACCTGACACTGGGCGCATTGTTTATGCTGATTGTCATTTTCTTGCCTGGCGGTCTGATGGAAGGGTTCAAGCGGCTTCTTTCCCTCGCCCGCCGGATTACCGGCAAGGAAGCAAAACAAGAAACCGAACATGACACCGCGGCTGCGGAATAGGGGGGCGCTACAATGAGCATTATTCTGTCTGTTGCTAACGTGAATAAGCGCTTCGGCGGCCTCAAGGCCTTGAATGAGGTCAATCTGGAAGTTGAGGAAGGCAAGGTTCACGCCATTATCGGGCCGAACGGCGCCGGCAAATCGACACTGCTGAACTGCTTTGTCGGCCGCCTTGAACCGGATACCGGTACAGTTACCTTCGACGGCAAGTCGCTGCTCGGTATCGAACCGCATCAGATCAACCAGGCTGGCGTCAGCCGTGTGTTCCAGACACCGGAAATCTTCGGCGATCTGTCGTTGCTGGAAAATGTCATCATTCCGGCATTCGCCAAGAAATACGGCTCGTTCAAGATCAATGCCTGGACCACGGTCGATGACGAGTCCGACCTGCAGACCAAGGCGCTGGACATGCTGCAGGATGTTGGTCTTCTGGAAAAAGCCGGCGAGGTCGCCGGGCAACTTTCTCGTGGCGACAAGCGACGGCTTGAATTGGCGATGTGCCTGGTTCAGGAGCCGAAGCTGCTGCTACTCGACGAACCGACCGCCGGCATGTCGCGAGCCGACACCAACAGTACGATCGATCTGATGAAACGCATCGCAAATCGCGGTGTCACCATGGTCGTCATTGAACACGATATGCATGTGGTGTTTTCTCTGGCAGACAAGATTTCAGTTTTGGCGCAGGGCACGGTGATTGTCGAAGATCATCCGGAAAACATCAAAGGTAACCCCAAGGTACAGGAAGCCTATCTAGGCGGCGCGCATCTCTGATTGCCCGGATAGGAATGGAGGAAATAATGGCTACTGCGGAACCAACAGAAAAATCGACGGGGAAAAAGCCCTTCTCATCCGGTTTTCCCAGCAAGAAGCCGACATTTACTGCAGGTGGACAGCCTGCGTTTTTCTCGTGCTGGGATATCCACGCCTACTACGGTGAAAGCTATATCGTGCAGGGCGTGTCTTTCGATGTCCGGGAGGGCGAGATTGTCGCGCTCCTGGGCCGGAATGGCGCGGGAAAGACATCGACTCTGCGGGCAATCGCCCGGGTCGATAACCCGGCGCTGCATCACGGCGAGGTTTGGCTGGATCATCAGCCGCTGCACGAGATGAAAGCCTTTCAGGCTTCACGGCTCGGCATCGGTCTGGTGCCGGAAGATCGCCGTATCATTCAGGGGCTGACAGTTGAGGAAAACCTGCAGCTTGCACAGATTGCGCCGCCGGTCGGATGGTCCATCGAGCGTATCTACGATCTTTTCCCAAGACTTGGCGAAAGACGGTCGCAGGAAGGTACCACCCTTTCGGGTGGTGAACAGCAGATGCTGGCCATCGGGCGCACCCTGGCGCGCGATGTAAAACTGCTGCTGCTGGACGAACCTTATGAAGGTCTGGCGCCGGTGATCGTACAGGAAATCGAAAGAACCCTGGAACAGATCAAGAAGCTCGGCATGACGACCATTATCGTCGAACAGAACGCGATTGCCGCCTTGCACATAGCGGACCGGGCGATCATTCTGGACATGGGTCAGGTCGTTTTCGACGGCAAGTCGCAGGAAGTCTTGGATAACTCCGATCTTCGTCAGCAATATCTGGCGATTTAGCCGTCTTACTGTTTGGGGGATACCCCGGTGACTGACGAAACGAATATTTCGTATTCAACCATTGCGCTCAGCACAAAGGTCGAGGAAGACTTTGTTGCACCGCTGACCTCAGTGCGGGGGGCGGTGGAAATTCTTCGGGATTTTCCGCACCTCACCGCGACGGAACAGCAGCGCTTTGTTGAAACTGCCCTGCGCGGATGTTTGCGGCTGGAGGAAAGTGTCGATCACCTGTCCAAGGCCGTCTACGCAGCCGGGCAGGAGGCCGCTCAGAATCCGTCGCCGGGTCCGGACCCTGAAATCAACGAGCAATACCGGAATCGTATCGGCTTTCTTGCGGATCAGAACATTGTCGAGCTCGATTTCAGCGGCTTTGCCTTTACGAGTTCGTCCATTGTTAACGCGTTCTTTGACGATATAGAGCGCATGGTCGAACCGACGGGGCGAAGCTGGTATTTCCTGATCAATTTTACCGATTGCAGCATCTGGCCGGAATCCTGGGTCGCCTATGCGCACAGGGCCAAACGGCTTACCCATACCTGCTCGTTGGGAATGGTGCGGTATACGACCGGCGATGAAACATCATCGACATTGGCGGATGTATACGCAAACCGTGAATCGGCCGTTCAGCGGATCGACACGTTGAAAGCGTCAGCGCGCTAGACAGATTTAATTCCGAAAGACGTTTCGCGGTTAGAAAATCGGCTGATTTGCTGGCCTCTGAATCAGAAAATCAAAAACAAAGAACCAAAAACAAAGAATTTACAGAAGCAGTCGTGTATCATCACTCTGCCGATCGGCCGCCGCCTTTGTTAAAAGTGCCGTGCTTGCTTCGCATCTGCCATATAGTGACGTAACCCTGCTGACTGGAAAGAAACCTGCATGATACACAAGAGAATCCGCCCGTTTAACACGAAGAAAACCTATCCCGAACAGAAGCTGGATAACGACCTCTGCCAGGCTGTTGTCGCCACGGGTACAACTGTTTTCGTGCGCGGGCAGATCGGCCAAAATCTCGACACAAGCGAAAGCGTGGGTATTGGCGATCCGGCAGCGCAAACCCATCAGGCAATGCAGAATATTGAAATGCTGCTGAAAGAGGCCGGGTCGGAAATGGCGCATGTCTGCCGGCTGGTGATCTACCTGACCGATATACGCTATCGGGAGGCGGTTTACAGGGTAATGGGCGAGTATACCAAAGGCGTGTATCCGGTTCAGACCGGGCTTGTCGTGCCGGCGCTGGCGCGGCCGGAATGGCTGGTGGAAATCGAGGCCACGGCCGTTATTCCTGCAGGTGAAGCATGACCTTTTCCATTGTTGCACGATGCGCTGAAACCGGCATGTTCGGTGTGGCCGTTTCCTCGTCATCGCCGGCTGTTGCCGCCCGATGCGCTTACGCCCGCGCCCATACCGGCGCGGTTGCCAGCCAGAATATTACCGACCCCACGCTCGGCCGGAAGGCATTGGACCTGATGCAGCAGGGCGCGACGGCGGAAGAGGCGATCGGCATTCTCAAGAGATCGTCGGAATTTATCGACTACCGGCAGGTGCTGGCGGTCGACGGTCAGGGTGGTTCGGCGATCCATTCCGGTTCCCACGCGCTGGGAACCGTTGGCGAAGCATGCGGTGTCAATGTGGCGAGTGGAGGCAATCTGCTGGCGGATACGGCAATCCCGCAGATCATTGTCGATGCCTTTACCGCCAGCAGCGGGCCGCTGGGAGTGCGGATCCTGTCGGCCATGCAGGCCGCCGTCGATGCAGGGGGCGAAGAAGGGCCGATCCATTCCGCCGGCATGATGCTGGTTAACGATGTCGCGTGGCCGGTCGCCGATCTTCGGGTGGATTGGACAGAAGCTTGCCCGATCGCCGAGTTGAAGAAGATATGGGATATCTACGAGCCGCAACTGGAAGCTTATGTCACGCGGGCGATCAACCCGTCGGCTGCCCCCAGTTACGGAGTGCCCGGCGATAAATAGATGACCAGCCGGTTCACGCTTCGGCAGCTTGAATATTTTGTCGCCGCCGGCGAGGCCGGCAGCATCACCGTCGCGTCGGAACGGATCAATGTTTCACCGCCGTCAATTTCAGCGGCGGTTTCCCATCTGGAGCGGGAATTCGGCATTGATCTCTTCGTGCGGCATCATGCGCAGGGCCTTTCTCTGACGCCGGGTGGCCGGCGATTTTACAACGAAGCTCGGATTGTTCTGGAAAAGGCCGGTTCGCTGTATGACCTGGCCAGCGATATCTCTCAATCAGCGCGCGGGCCGCTGACCGTCGGCGGGCTGTCGACCCTGGCGCCGATGCTGCTGCCACCGCTGCGAAAGACCTTTGAAAGCGATCATCGTGAAGCACGCATCACCATTCTGGAAGCAAACCAGATTGATCTGTTCGCCAAGCTGCGTCGGGCCGAGATTGATGTCGCGCTGACCTATGATCTTGACGTGCCGCGCGATATTGCGTTCGAACCGCTGGTGGCCTTGCCGCCCCGGGTCATGGTGGCGGCAGATGATCCGCTCGCGAAGAAAAAGTCGGTCGCGCTTTCAGCAATTGCCGATCAGCCGCTGATCCTGCTCGATCTGCCGCTCAGCCGGGAATATTTTCTGTCACTGTATCAGGATGCCGGGTTGAAACCGGTCATCGGCGATCTCACCGACAACATGTCGATGATCCGCTCGCTGGTGGCGAACAAGTTCGGATACGGACTGGTGAACTTCAAGCCGAAGGGCAACACGACATTCGACGGCAGAGCGGTTCGGTATCTGTCGCTGGAAGGTACACACAAAAGCCTGACGATCGGCCTCGCGACGATGCAGAGCGAACGCAAGACCGGCGTTCTTGAAGCATTTGAAAATCACTGCCGGGAACAGATTACGGCAAAGGACGTACCCGGCATGGGGCCGGTCTAGCCTAGTCGGCGCATAACCTGTCGATCAGTTTCTCAAGCATCCGGTCGCATAGCATCATCTGTTCTTCAGTGATGAATTCGTCCGGCTTGTGTCCCTGCTGCATCGACCCCGGACCGCACACGACGGTGGGGACGTCGAGTTTTTCACTGAACAAGCCGCCTTCCGTGCCGAAGGCGACTTTGGTTGTGGCGTTGGCGCCGGTCAGCGACTTGATGAAACTGACGATCTCTGCATCCGGCGGTGTGTCGAGACCGGGATAGGCGTTGACGATTTCTATCTCGGCGGCGGCTTCAGGAAAGGCGTCGCGATGATGGCCAGCGATGTCAGCGGCGGCTTTTTCGATGATTGAGAGAATGGCCTTCGGGTCATCGGCTTTCAGGTGCCGGATTTCAAAGTCGACAACGGCCTCGTTCGGTACAATGTTCAAGGCCGTACCACCGCTGATAATGCCGGCATGGACGGTTGAATAGGGAATGTCGTAGTCGCCGTCTTGCGACCCGGTCACTGCAAGCTCATTCTGCAGATCGCGAAGGGCGAGAACAAATTCACTCGCCAGATGAATCGCATTCAGCCCGTCCGGCGCCAGAGCGGAATGGATTTCCTTGCCGCGAAAGGTCGCCCGCAGTGCCATCTTTCCCTTGTGGCCGGTCGCAACGGAAAGGGAGGTAGGTTCGCCGATCAGGCAGAAGGCAGCGCGATGGGATGATGCCTGAAGCCAGTCGATAAGGTGGCGAACGCCGACGCAGCCGATTTCCTCGTCGTAGGAGAATGCCAGATGGATGGGTCGTTTCAAGGGCCGCTGCATTGCCAGAATGGCGGCGCGAATGGCGCAGGCGACAAACCCCTTCATGTCGGTTGTTCCACGTCCGTACAGAAGGCCATCGCGTTTCGTTAGCTTGAAGGGATCGACCGTCCAGTTCTGACCGGTAGTCGGAACGACATCGGTATGGCCTGAAAGGATCACACCGGGAATGTCAGGTGGACCGATTGTCGCGAACAGGTTCGCATTCGCGTCATCGCCGCCGGTTACAGTTTCCGTCGCGATGCCCGCCTCTTCCAGAATTGTCCTGATAAAGCCGATAAGATCGCTGTTCGGTGTGCGGCTGACGGTTGGAAAGGCGACAAGGCGCTCAAGCAGCTCGACACTGTCTGGAGCCTTTGTCTTTATGGCTTTAGCTAACACATTCATTTTTATAGACTTTCATACAGCGCCAAGCCTGCTAATTCGTTGTTTCCGAAGCAAGGCTTCTGAAATTTATGTTTTTCTGATTCGTGTGATTAACCCAAGATGTTCGGTGAGTTTACCAAGGGCATGTCGAGCGACACGACTGCAGCAGGTCCGGGAAATATTCAGCAGTTTCAATTCGTTTTGGCAGGTTCTGCGACTGTATTGAAAAGTCTGAAAAATTGGACGTAAACTCAAGGGCTGCGGGAGGCTGAATAAACAAAAATACAAACAGGCGTTATTGGGCACAATTTGGGAGATTTAGAAAATGGATGCGTTCGACAGGATTAAAGACGATCTGATGAGCGGCAAGATAAGCCGTCGTCACGCGATGCAATTAATGGCCGCGACAGGCGCTGTAGCTGTAACGGGTGCCATGCCGTCCAGCCGCGCAAAGGCAGCCGCAGAAGATCATCCGATGTTTTTCACATGGCCGGGTTACGACGACCTCAACTTCTATCAGGCCTATATCAAGAAGCACGGTGGCGAGCCCCGTTTCAGTCTGTGGGGCGATGAAGAAGAAGGGGTGGCCAAGCTGGTCTCCGGGTTCTCGCCGGATCTGATTTTCCCGTGCGCCTACAAGATCAAGAAGTGGTACGAAACAGGCCGTCTCGGTGCAATCGACACCAGCAAGCTTTCCGAATGGGAAAACGTGTTCCCCGCATTGCGCAAGATGGATGGCGTCGAGCAGGGTGGCAACGTTGTGTGGGTGCCGATCGACTGGGGCCAGACATCGGTTCTGTTCCGGACCGACCTTGCACCGGAATATGTCGATAACGAAACCTGGGGCATCCTGTGGGATGAAAAGTATCAGGGTCGCGTCGCAGCCTTCGACAGCCTTGTCGACGCCGTCGTCGTCGGTGGTCTGATGGCCGGTATCGACAACATTTTCGACTACACGAATGATGCCGATCTCGAGGCGACGCGCGAATGGACACGGAAGCTGGTTCAGCAGGTTCGTTTCTTCTCCAACGATCCGACGACACTGGAACAGGCTTTGGCCTCCGGCGAAGTCGTTGCGGCGACGACCTGGAACGAATCCCTGGTCCGGCTGAAAAAGCAGGGCTTGCCGGTTGCCTACATGAACCCGAAAGAAGGGGCGATGACCTGGGTTTGCGGCATGTCGATCATCAAGGACAGTCCGCTTGCGGACAAGGCTCATGACATGATCGACGCCATGATGCAGCTTGATGCGCGTGAATACGAGATGACCGAATTCGGTTACGGGTCTGCCGTTGAAACGCCATACAAGACCATGGACAAGGCGGTGCTTGCGGAACTCGGCCACAGCCCCAATCCGACGGAATCGCTGAATGCCGGCATCTTCCAGTTGGAGCTGAAAGGCGAAGAGCGTCTTCAGGAAATGTTCGACGAGGCGAAGGCAGGTCTTTGATCTGCGCTTGAACTCAAGGTGGTCACCGGTGACATGAGTCGCCGGTGGCGATCCTGTGTGAACAGTTTTTCCTGATGGCCGTGTCGGCCGAAGAGCGAAACGCATATGGCGGTAGAGACATCAACGACGGGTAACGCGGCGGCTTCCGGCGGCGGGATTTCCGTTAACGCCGAAACGCGGCGGGGATTCACCCTGCTTTCGCCGACATTGATCCTGATGATTGTCGCGCTTGGTTTCCCGATTGTGGCGCTTGTTGGCCTCAGTTTCTGGACCCAGTCCGGCATGCAAATGACGCCGGACTTTTCGTGGATCAACTACGAAACCTTCTTTGAGAAAAAGATCTATCCATTGATCCTGTGGCGGTCGATCCAGATTTCGGCGCTGGTCTCCTTCGTCACGATCCTGCTGGCCTATCCGGCGGCCTATTTCGTGGCCTTCAAGGTCAAAAAGCACAAGATCATCTGGCTTATCCTGATAACGCTGCCGTTCTGGACGAGCTACCTGCTGCGGGTTTTCGCCTGGAAAATCATTCTTGGCTACAACGGCGTCGTCAATTCCGGCCTCATGAGCCTGGGGATCATCGATGAACCGCTGACATTCATGCTTCACAATCTGGAAGCGGTGGTGATCACGCTGGCCCATGCCTGGGCCGCCTTCGCGATTCTGCCGATCTATGTATCGCTCGAAAAAATCGACCGATCGCTGCTGGAAGCGGCGGCTGATCTGGGCGAAGGGCCGGTCGGCAGCTTCTTTCGGGTAACACTGCCGCTATCCCTGCCCGGTGTGATTGCGGCACTGCTGCTGGTCTTCATCCCGACGGTGGGAGACTACGTGACGCCGAAACTGGTCGGCGGCAATACCGGCATCATGATCGGCAATATCGTCCAGTCGCAATTCGGCCGTGGTAACAACTGGCCGATGGGCGCTGCAATTTCCGTCGTATCGATGATCACCATAACCGGTGTCGTCTGCGGCTTCCTGCTGTTGTTCTATCAGATCAAGAAGCGGCTGGTATGAGGATCGGATCAAAAAAACTGCCGATCAGCGGGCTGGGAACCTACACGGTCATTTATCTGGCATTTATTTATCTGCCGGTTTTGTTTCTGCCGCTGTTTTCGTTCAATGACGGTATCTATGTGGCGTTTCCGCTCAAGGGTTTCACCTTTGAATGGTACGAAACGATGGCGGATAGCCAGGGGCTGTTACTGGCATTTGAGAACAGTGTGAAAGTAGGCATTTCGGTTTCGATCATCAGCACCGTATTCGGAACTTTGGCGGCCAAGGCCTTTACCCGTTACACGTTGCCCTTTAACAGCGTCATCAAAGGGTTCATCGCTGTTCCGCTGGTCATTCCGCTGATCATCCTGGGAATTTCCCTGATGGTTGTGCTCAATCAGATCGGGATCGATCTGTCTCTGTTCACCATTGCGCTTGGCCATGTGGTGATCTGCGTCCCGTTTTCCATGCTGGTGATGATGTCGCGTTTGGAAGGGTTCGACAAAGGCCTGGAAGAGGCCGCGCAGGATCTTGGCGAAACGCCATGGATGACGTTCTGGCGGGTGACGTTCCCTCTGGCGATGCCGGGTATCGTCGCCAGCCTGTTGTTGTGTTTCACGATCTCATTCGACGAATTTTTGCTCGCGTTTTTCCTGGCTGGTGATCAGGCGACGTTGCCGGTCTATATCTGGAGCCAGCTTCGGTTCCCCAACAAACTGCCCAGTGTTCTGGCGCTGGGTTCCTGCATTCTGGTGGCCAGCGCCGTTATTGTCGTTCTGGCGGAACTGGTCAGGCGGCTGGGCGTACAGACGCCGAAAGAGGGACAATAGACCATGAGCGATTCCAGTTTCATCTCCATTCAGAGTGTAGCGAAGCATTTCGGACCGGTGAAAGCCGTTGACGATGTGTCTTTCGACATCGCGCGGGGCGAGTTCTTCTCGCTGCTGGGCCCGTCGGGCTGCGGCAAGACGACCCTGATGCGGATGATCGCGGGTTTCGAGGAAGCAACCCATGGCGAGGTGTACATTGACGGGCAGCCGATGGGGCGGATACCGCCGCATAAAAGGCCGGTGAACATGGTGTTTCAGAATTATGCGATCTTTCCGCATCTGACCGTGCGCCAGAACATTGCGTTCGGTTTGCGTAAGGACAAGCTGTCTAAAAGCGAAGTTGATGCCCGGGTTGATGAATCACTGGAAAGGATCAAGCTGTCCGGATACGGCGAACGCGGCGCAACACAGCTTTCCGGCGGCCAGCGTCAGCGCGTGGCGCTGGCGCGCGCCTTGATCAAGAAGCCGAAGGTGCTGTTGCTGGATGAACCGCTGGGGGCGTTGGACAAGAAGCTGCGCGAACAGATGCAGCTTGAATTGCGGGCCTTGCAGAAAAGCGTCGGCATTACGTTCATATTCGTGACCCACGATCAGGAAGAAGCGATGACGATGTCTGACCGCATCGCCGTGATGTCGGAAGGCAAGGCGCTGGAGATCGACGGGCCGGCAGCGCTCTACGAGAGGCCGAAGACGCGTTTCGTTGCCGATTTTCTTGGCTCGATGAACTTTTTCGACGGAACGGTGAAAAGCACCGAAGGCGGCGGTGCTGTTGTCGAAACGAAACAGGTCGGACCGGTTACCATACGCAACGCGGTGCATCAGCCGACTGTCGGTGCACGTGTGGTCGTCGCGGTCCGGCCGGAAAACGTTCTCGTCTCTGATGAACAACCGAAAACGGCGGCCAATGCGGTGCGCGGTAAAATCAATGCTGCCGCCTATCTGGGCGACCGGTCGCATATCTATGTCTCGGTAGACGGCAGCAATGAACCGGTGTTGACCCTGATGCAGAATTTGGGCGGTGCGGCGTCTCGCATGGGTGGCGAACAGAACGATGTCTGGCTGCACTGGGCGGAAGACGCCGCAATCCTCTTGCCGAAATAACCAAAGGCGGATTGTCATGAACAGAAAACTGACCGGTATATTTGGCGCTGTTATGGGCCTCTGTATAATTGCCGGTGCAGGGGTATATGGCTTTGAGAAGTACAAGGAGCAGAAGGCGTTCGAAGCATTGCTGAAAGACTGCGGCTCATGCGCCAACAGGCATTCCGCTCATCTGCGCAACAAGGCGTTGGAAGAACAGGTGCAGGCAGATGCATTGAAGGCTGAGACTTCGGAATCGCAGAATTAACCGGAACGACCGGATACGGGGAGATAGAACATGGAAAGTAACTTCAACTACGATACCAAGGACATCTGGCAAAAGGACAAGGACCATCACGTCCACCCATGGACGGACTTTGCCGATTTCAAGGAAAAGGGATCGATGGTGGTTGCCGAAGCCGAAGGCGCCTATGTCTTTGATTCCGAAGGCAATCGCTATCTCGATGGCATTGCCGGTCTGTGGTGCGTCAATGTCGGTTACGGACGTGACGAAATTGCCCAGGCGATGGCAGATCAGGCTCGGCGGATGGTGTATTACTCATCTTTCGGCGCGCACACGTCGGTGCCGGCGGCAGAATTGGCCGCCAAGGTCTGCGACCTTGCCCCAGACAATCTCAATCATGTCCTGTTCGGTACCGGCGGATCGATGGCGAACGATTCCGCAATCCGGATTATCCATTTCTATTTCAACCGGTTGGGGAAACCGACCAAGAAGAAAATCATCACCCGCAAGGACGGCTATCACGGTAGCACCTACATGGCGATGTCGCTTACCGGTGTCGAGTTCGATCATCAGGGGTTCGATATCATTGGCGAGGAACTGATTGCGCGAATTTCAACGCCGACCATGTATCGCCGGCCTGTCGGGATGAGTGAGGAAAATTATCTTGAACACCTCGTGAAGGAATTCGAAGACAAGATCATCGAAATGGGACCGGACAATGTTGCGGCTTTCATCGCCGAGCCGATCATGGGGGCCGGCGGCGTGAATGTGGCGCCGAAGGGCTACCACAAGCGTATGTTCGATATCTGCAAGAAATACGAAATGATCTATATTTCGGATGAAGTCGTGACGGCGTTCGGGCGTCTGGGGCATTTCTTTGCGTCCGAAGAGGTGTTCGGCATCAAACCGGATATCATTACCTGCGCCAAGGGTTTCTCATCCGCCTATGCGCCGCTGTCGGGAACGCTGGTTTCGGACGAGTTCTACGATGTCATCAGCGTGCCGCAGGCCGAAGGGGCGATGTTCACGCATGGCTTCACCTATTCCGGGCATCCTGTCTGCTGCGCCGCAGGGCTCAAGAATATCGAAATCATGGAACGCGAAGATATTTGCGGGCATATCCGCAAGGTCGGACCGTATCTCGAGGAACGGTTGAGGACTTTGTCTGATCTTGAGATTGTCGGCGATGTGCGCGGCAGTCACTTCATGATGTGCGTTGAAAATGTCGCCAACAAGGAAACCAAGGAGCTGTTTCCCGGCGAAGTCGCCATCGGCAATCGTATTGCGGCTGCCTGCGAAAAGCGCGGGGTGCTGGTGCGGCCGATCGCCCATCTGAATGTCTTGTCACCGCCGCTAATTCTTTCCAAGGCCGAAATCGACCATATGGTTGCGGTTCTGCGCGAAGGTATCGTGGAAGTGCAGGGTGACCTGAAGAAAGAAGGGCTTTGGAACGCATAGGACGCGCCGCCACGGAATATCAGCAAGGAAGTGAGACAGCAATGGAATCGCAAGCCAGCCAGTCCGGTTTCAACGAATGGACCATTCCCTGGGAAGCGCCGGACTGTGCGGAAATCGATCAACTGAAGGCAGGGCGGTTCCAACCGCCCGACTATGATTTATCGCCGAAGGACATCGCGACCTACCAGCGTGATGGCGTGGTGTTTCTGAAAGGCGCTTTCACTGACTGGGTTGAACCGCTGCGCGCCGGGCTGGCCCGCAATGTAGCCAATCCCGAGTCCTACCGGTTCCCGGCGGAAAGTACCGCGCCGGGCGAACCCGGCCGATTTTTCGATTCCTATTGCAACTGGCCATTGATTCCCGAATACCGGGATTTCGTTTTCCATTCGCCGGCGGCTTCCATCGCGGGTCAGGCCATGCGTTCGACGCAGGCGCAGTTTTTTCACGAACATGCCTTCCTGAAAGAACCCGGTACACAGAAAGCGACGCCCTGGCATCAGGACATGCCGTATTACTGCGTTACCGGCAAGCAGACCTGTTCGGTGTATGTCGCGCTTGATGAGGTCGATAAGGATCTGTCCGTAAAGTACGTTAAGGGGTCGCATCTGTGGGGCAAGCTGTTCCACCCCAAGGTCTGGCTGGACGGCGAGGACTTCAACACGGTTGATGAAACGATGGAGCCTGTCCCGGATATCAGCGGTAATCTCGACCGTTACGATATCGCGAGCTGGGCGCTGGAGCCGGGCGATACGATTCTGTTCACCTATCGCACATTGCATGGCACTTCCGACGGCATCATGCGCAAAGGCAGAAGCGCATTCTCGACGCGCTGGTTGGGCGATGACGTGCGCTATTGTGACCGGCCCGGCGAGACCACATCGCCGCCTTACGAAGACCATGGCATGCACAACGGCGACCGGATGCGGGAAGACTGGTTTCCGGTGATTTGGCGGAAGTCCTGATCGGTAAAATTACCCAGACGTCGAAATTTTCGACGATTCCGGCGAAAACTTTGCAATAGAAACGACCGTTGTCTCGAAGAGTCCGGTTGTAACGTTTTATTGACCAAGACGCTGGAGAACCGGACATGCAATTCCAACTCGCCATCAATATGGAACGGATCGACGACAGCATCGACATGCGTGATGTTGCGAAACACACGCTTGAAATGGTGCAGATGGCGGATGCAGGCGGGTTTGACCTTGTCTGGGCGGCCGAACACCACGCACTTGAAATGACCATTGCCCCGAACCCGTTTCAGCTGCTGACCTGGTGGGGCGAACATACCGACCGCATCCGGCTGGGAACGGCTGTCTGTGTTGCTGCCTACTGGCATCCGATCCGTCTGGCCGGCGAGGCAGCAATGACCGACCTGCTGACGGGCGGGCGTCTGGACTTCGGTATCGGATCGGGCGCGTATCAGCGGGAATTTGACCGTATGCATCCCGGTCTGAAGCAGTCCGACGGCTGGCGATACATGCATGAAATGCTGCCGGCGCTGAAAGGCCTTTGGCAGGGCGACTACGAGCACGATGGCGAATTCTGGTCTTTTCCGACGGCAACCTCGGTGCCGAAACCGCTTCAGAAGCCTTATCCGCGTCTCTGGACGGCAGCGCGTGCGCCGATCACCTATGATTTCGCGGTCGCCAACGAAATCAACATTACATCCTGGCCGCTGACCCGGCCGATGTCGGAAGCCGAGTTGTACAAGCAGCGGCTCGACGAAGCGATGGCGAATAATCCCGGCAAGCCCCGGCCGACCTTTGCCATGATGCGTCATACGGCGCTGTATGATCGCAAGGAAGACTGGATGGTGCCGGTGCGCGCAGCGCAGCGCCAGCTTTCGCAATTCGAGAACCTGTTCAAGAATCTCGGCGATGTCGAAAACGGTTTCCCGAAATCGGCGGATTTTGGCGAGTTGGCAAACCGGGAGGAATACAACCCGGAAATGCTCACGGAAAACCTGATGTTCGGCACGCCCGACCAGGTGATCGAGAAACTGCGGCGCTACGAAGATCTGGGTGTCGATGCGTTCATCTACTACGCCAGCCTTGGTCTCGGGCAGGCGGAACAGAAGCGGTCGCTTGACCTGTTCATCAAGGAAGTGATTCCTGCATTCGCCAAGTGACCGGCGTTCGCTAAGGAGCAGCGGGAGAACAGGATATGGCAGGGAAAAAGCAGGTCATCGGCGATCCGGTGGTGATTGGCGGCAGGCAGCTTTCGCTGTCGCGGGCAATCCGGGCGGGTGATTTTGTCTATCTGACCGGTCAGGTACCCTTCAAGGATGGCCAGGTGATGACCACCGGCACGGTTGAAGACCAGACCCATGCTGTTCTGAGCGATATCCGAAAAACGCTGGCCGAAGCCGGATGCGAATTGAGTGACGTGGTCAAGGCGATGGTCTGGCTACGGGACCGGGCGGATTTTCCGGGTTTCGACTCGGTATACGCCGAATATTTTCCGACCGACCCGCCGGCGCGCTCTGCCGTGGTGAGTGAATTGCTGGTTGATATCCGGGTTGAGGTGGAAGTTGTCGCCTACAAGCCGGAGGCCGGCTGACATGCCCGAAAAAGCTCCGGACGGCACGGCTTATACTGTCACGGGAAACCCGGACGGCGCTACGGTAGTGCTTGTCCACGGCCTCGGCATGAACCACGACATGTGGCAGTGGCAGCGCCCGGCACTGGAGAAAAAGTACAGGGTCATCACCTACGATCTGGTCGGCCATGGCGCAACGCCGCCCAGCGAAACGCCGTCGCTGACCTGCTTTGCCATTCAGTTGCGTGAACTGATCGATACGCTTGGCCTGCGGAAGGTGGCGGCTATCGGTTTCTCGCTGGGCGGCATGATCGTCCGGCGTTTCGCGATGGATTTCCCTGACCGGCTATGGGCGCTTGGTATCCTGCATTCGGCCCATCAGCGGCTTGGCCAGGAACCGGACGATGTGAAGGCCCGGGTAGAGCTGGTGCGCCGGGAAGGGCCGCAGGCAACGGTGGAAGTTGCGTTGAAGCGGTGGCTGACCGACGACTTCCGCCAACGGAATCTGGATGTGACGGAAATGATACGGCAATGGATTCTGGCGAATGATCGCAAGGTCTATCCCGGAAATTATCAGGTTTTGCTGGATGGCGTCGATGAGCTGATTGCGCCGGACCCGCCGATTGACTGTCCGGCGCTTGTTGTCACCGGAACCGACGATCCGGGACAGACCCCCGCAATGTCGGAAAGAATTGCGGCGGAAATCAAAGGATCAACCCTCGCGATCCTGCCAGGTTTGCGGCATATGGGATTTGTCGAGCAACCCGGTATATACGACACGCTGATCATGGATTTCCTTGCCGGTGCGGCCCAGGAGGACGTGCGGGGTGAGTGAACCGACCGACAGCCTGGTAGACGTCTTCGACAAACGGGAGTTTCGTCGGGCTCTCGGTCAGTTTGCGACCGGCGTCACGGTTATCACCACACGCGATGCCGACGGCACGCCGCGTGGCTTTACAGCGAATTCGTTCACCTCGGTATCGCTCGATCCGCCGCTTATCCTGATCTGTATCGGCAAACATGCCGCCAGTCTGCCGGTATTCGAAAATGCGCCGGATTTTGCCGTCACTATTCTGGCTGAACAGCAGCGGGATGTGGCTGGGCTTTTCGCAAGTCAGCGGCCGGACAAGTTCGATGTCGCGGACTGGACTGCCGGCAAGAACGGCATGCCGGTTGTTGATGGCGGGTTGGCCTGGATGGAATGCGCGCGACATCAGGTCGTCGATGCCGGTGACCATATAATCCTGATCGGACTGGTGACAGATTTCGGCTACCGCGATGGACCCGTGCTCGGGTACCTGCGTGGCAGTTTCTTCACCCTCGGGTTGGAAGAGACGCTGGCGGATGCTGCCGGCAAGGACCTGAACACGGTGATCGGTGCGGTGCTGGAACGGGACGGCGCTGTACTGCTGGAGGAAGATCCCAAAACCGGAACGCTCTACTTGCCTGCCGTCGGGCGCGACAGGAAGTCGGCCAGTCTGGATACGCTGAAGGCGCGTCTTGCATCGACAGGCATGCAGCCGGCAATCGATTTCG
The DNA here is from genome assembly GCA_964352715.1 of uncultured Flavobacteriaceae bacterium. GTDB lineage: Bacteria > Pseudomonadota > Alphaproteobacteria > UBA8366 > Aestuariispiraceae > JAVKBW01. The sequence goes on from CAYGSU010000002.1 coordinate 41,934, forward strand.
TCTATGCCGTTTTCGAGGACAAGAAGGAAGCCTGCCTTACCATATACTATCGCGGTCGGGTTGCCGGCGATGCGCCAGCCGGCTGGGGCTTTCATTCACTGACTGAAGAGACGATCGACCGGCTAAGCGACGGACCATCGAAGATCATGCTGAAACGATACGGCTCGGAAGCAGCGCAAGGCCGGTTCGCCGTCTATATGGGCGACGATATTGAAGGTATCGTGCATCCGGTCGGCTAGTCGGTCATTTCATCCCCCGGGCTCCTGTGCTATTGCCCTGCACCTTCATTGATGGTTCCCGGTTCTCGTTATGCTGAAACTGACAGATTTAACTTATCGAATTGGCGGTCGCACGCTGCTGGACGGCGCGTCGGCCACTGTTCCTGACGGCCATCGGGTTGGTCTGGTCGGTGCGAACGGAACCGGCAAGACAACATTGCTGCGCCTGATCATGGGCGAACTGGCGGCCGATGGCGGCAGCTTTGAAACCGGCAAGCGCGATACGATCGGCACGGTTGCGCAGGAGGAACCCGACGGCACAAAGACAGCGCTTGCGACGGTTCTGGAATCCCACGCTGAGCTGGCGCAGTTGCTGGCGGCGGCGGAAGACGGTAGTGACCGAGACGATATCGGTGAAATCCATGCCCGGCTGATCGATCTGGACGGGCACCGTGCCGAAGCCAAGGCGGCCAAGATTCTCGCCGGCCTGGGATTCAGTGAAGAACAGCAGGTCGCGCCGCTCTCCACGCTTTCCGGTGGCTGGCGCATGCGCGTGTCGCTGGGCAGCGCGCTGTTCTGCGAACCCGACATTCTGCTGCTCGACGAACCGACCAACCATCTGGATGCGGAATCGGCGCTATGGCTGGAAAACTATCTGTCGCGCTATCCACACACGCTGATCATCGTCAGCCATGACAGGGCCTTTCTGAACAGAATCCCGACCGCCATTCTGCATCTCGAAGCATGCAAGCTGACGATGTACAGCGGCGGCTATGATCGGTTCGAGCGGACACGGGCCGAACATCAGGCGCGCCAGGCGTCGCTCGCCGCCAAGCAGGAAAAGGAACGGGCCCATATCCAGTCCTTTGTTGACCGGTTCCGCTACAAGGCGTCGAAAGCGCGGCAGGCGCAGTCACGCCTGAAGATGCTGGAACGCATGGAGCCGATCGCGAGCGTTATCGACAACTATACAGTTCGTTTCGACCTGCCGAAGCCGGAGCCGCTGGCGCCGCCAATGCTGACGCTGGATGACGTAAGCGCCGGGTATGAGCCGGGCAAGCCGATCCTGACCGGTCTGGACATGCGGATCGATATGGATGACAGGATCGCCCTTCTGGGCGCCAATGGGAACGGCAAGACCACCCTGCTGCGCGTTCTGGCCGGAAGGCTGGAACCACAATCGGGCACGATGCGGTGTTCGTCGAAACTGGAAGTCGGTTACTTCGCCCAGAATCAGATGGAAGAACTGTCAGGTGACCGGACAGCGATAGAAGAACTGCAATCGCTCGAGCCGAAGGCAACCGATCATAAACTGCGCAGTCACCTGGGCCGTTTCGGGTTTTCTCGCATCAAGGCGGAAACGAAAATCGGTGGTCTGTCCGGGGGTGAGAAGGCGCGCCTGGCACTGGCGATCATTTGTCGCCGTCAACCTCAGTTGATTCTGCTGGACGAGCCGACCAACCATCTCGATATCGATTCCCGTCAGGCGCTGATTCAGGCCCTGGCCGAGTTCGAAGGCGCGGTAATCGTCGTCAGCCACGACATGCACCTTGTCGAATCAACCGCAGACCGGCTGTTGCTGGTAGAGAATGGCGGTCTGACGTCATTCGATGGCGATGTCGCCGATTATCGGCGGCTGTTGCTTGGCCAGCGCAGACTGAAGGACGATGGCGAAAAGACGCCGAAGGCGGAAGTGAAGCCCGACATTCCTAAAATGTCGAAGGAAGATCGCGTTGCGGCGCGTGAACGGGTGTCGATGCTGAAAAAGGAAACGCGCCGACTGGAGCGGGAGCTTGAAAAGCTTGGCGGAGAACGCGCGCGGCTGGACAAGGCGCTGGCCGATCCCGACCGCTACGCCGACGATCCTGACGCTCTGGCAAAGTTGGTCGCAAGCTCATCCGCCCTCGATTCCAGCATCGCCAGCGCGGAAGAAACATGGCTGCGCGCGAATGAAGAGCTGGAATCGCTTGGCGTTGAAACAGCTTCAGTTGCCTGATTCTTCAACGGGTCTGGTCGTTAAAGCGATCAGTCGGTTTCCGGCTCGAATACCCGCACGATCGCTGGCTGAGTGCTGGATATCGCCGCGCGTTTCATTCCGTCGGAATTGAAGGGCATGGCAAAGGACCCGTTGCGGTCGACCGCAATGATGCCGCCGTCACCGCCGCATTTCGCAACCTCGTCCAGCGTCGCACGGATCGCAGCTGACACCGGCACCCCGCCATATCGCATGCGGGCTGCGACATCATGAGCCGCACTGCAGCGGATGAAGGCTTCACCAAGGCCCGTGCCTGAAACGGCGACCATATCGTCTGCCCAGGTGCCGGCGCCGATCAGCGGTGTGTCGCCGACTCGCCCTGCCCGTTTATTGAAGACGCCGCCGGTGGATGTCGCCGCAGCAAGGATTCCGGCGGTGTCCAGTGCGACCGCCCCGACGGTTCCGTGATTGGTATCCTTTATTCCCGACCCGTGTTTGGGATGTTCGGTATAGTACGAGGCCGGATCGTCGATGGCCTCAAGCCCCTGTGCGATGGCGAAATTGCGCGCCGGTTCGCCGGCCAGCAAGACATGGCCGCTGTCGGTCATTACCTTTCGTGCGGCTTCAATCGGGTGTTTGAGATCCCGAACGGCGGCAATCGCCCCGGCTTCACGAGACGGGCCGACCATGATGCTGGCGTCGAGTTCGATAATGCCGGCGGCGTTTGGCGCCGACCCTTTGCCGGCCACATACAGGCCTGACGCTTCCATGTCAGCGACCATCAGGGTCACAACGTCCAAGGCAGCGGCACCTGTTTCCAGCATACGCCCGCCTTGATTGATCAAAACCTCCATATGTGCGGTCTGGGCGCTGTAGTCGGTGCCCGGTCTGGCGCCTGCGCCACCGTGAATAACCAATGCGAATGTCATAGTTGAACCCTGATACCAGTAAACAGTCTTTTGCCGTGTGAGGTGCATCGAACATATGCTTGATGCTCTTTTTTGCGTCACCTCTCAAGAGGGTGATCCTCTATCATGCCAGCCCCGTCTGCACCTGTGATGAAGCGCACGCGACAAATGGAAAAACTGCTGTCTGTCTTTGACTCGGATATTTTTATACTGATACCATGGTCCCGTTAACATGCGATAAGTGAAACCAATTATTCAAATTGGTTCCGCATCTGGAAAATTTTGCTGGGGTTGCACTCGATGGCCATGAATTCTGAAAAAGCGTTGAAGGACCTCTATAACGACGTCAACGATTCTCACATGTTTCCGTTCTGGGCGACGACGACTGAAGTGGAACATGACGAGGTCAAACAGCTTATGGCGACAGCCAGCGCCATCCCCTTTGTCTGGAGCTACGAGAAGACAATCGGGCCGCTGCTGAAACGCTCTGCAGAGTTGATCAGCACGCTGGAATCCGAACGCCGGTCGCTGATCCTGATCAATCCCGCGCTGAAGCCGAAGCGCGCAACCGTTTCCACGATGTATACAGCCTACCGGCTGAATGATCCGAACGAAGTCATGCCGCCGCACCGGCATTCGCCGAATGCGATCCGCTTCGGTCTGACCGGCACTCAGAACTTCACCGGCGTTGAAGGTGAAGACATTGTTTTCGGGCCGGGCGATATGGTGCTTACACCGCACGATACCTGGCACAACCACGGCAACAAGGGGGATGAACCGGCGATCAATCTTTCGGTTCTCGATCTGCCGCTGGTGGAGACGCTGAACGCCATCTATTTCGAACATGACTACAAGGAAGACGACGAGAAGAAGAAGGAACAGTCGGCCCGGTTTGATCCTGAATATTCACGGCGCATTTACGGTCGCGGCGGCCTTAAACCCCGGTTTGTTTCGCATGATCGCGGCACCGGCGCGGCATCGCCGATGTATGTCTACCGATACGACATGATGCGCGAATGTCTGGAGGATCATAAGGATCATGAAGGCGACCCGTATAATGGCCTGCGTGTCGAATACATCGATCCGATGAACGGCGAACCGGTGTTCAAGACCATCACCTTCTTCGCGCAGATGCTCCGGCCCGGTGAACGGACGCTGCCGTTGAAACAGACAGCCAGCCAGTTGATCGCGCCGTTCGAAGGCCCGGCCGGATATTCGATTGTTGACGGCAAACGTCACGATTGGTCACGCTTTGATACATTTGCGGTGCCGGGCGGATGCTGGGTAGAACATGTCAACGATACGAACGAGCCAATCGTGCTTTTCGTTGCCAGCGATGAGCCGACCTTGAGCAAGCTCGGGCTATTGAAGCAGTGGGGCCGCGACGCCAGCGGCGACACGGTTCGACTTGCGTGAGTTTCCATCCTACGAAGGCCCTATATTGCAGGAGGCAGAATGGCCGAAGCTAAAAACACCAAACGTATCGGCCATATCGAATGTCCAGGCGGCGGTCAGGTCTGGGTCGATGGTACGACGCTCTATGTCGGGCACATGCGCCCGCCATCGGGGACCTCGATCTACGATATTTCAGACCCCAAAAATCCGAAGCAGATACACAATATTGCCCTGCCGGAAGGGTGGCATTCGCACAAGGTTCGTGTCGCCAACGACATCATGGTGGTGAACCACGAGAAGTTTCGCGAAGGACACCCTGAGTTCGGCGGCGGCCTCGGCATCTACGATGTGTCGAAACCGGCCGATCCGAAGCTGATCCACAAATGGGAAACCCACGGCAAGGGTGTGCATCGGTACGATTTCGACGGCCGTTATGCCTATATTTCACCAACCGCTGAAGGCTATATCGGCAACATTGTCATGATCCTTGATCTGAAGGATCCGACGAAACCCGAAGAGGTCGGGCGCTGGTGGATTCCCGGTCAATGGCAGGCCGGAGGCGAAGAGTATCCGTGGCACAACTACACACCGCCCCGGTGCCATCATCCGCTGCGGGTCGGCAACCGCCTGTATGTCAGCTACTGGCATCATGGTTTCGTCATTCTCGATATCAGCGATATGTCTAAGCCGGTGCCGATTTCCGGTCGCAACACGTCATCCTGTTTCCCGCATCCGACCCATACCCTGTTGAAAATGCGTGAAAAACTGAAAGGCCGGGATGTAATGGTCGTGGCTGACGAGGATGTCGCAAAGCTGTATCCGTCCGCGCCTGCCTTCGCCTGGGTGTATGACATTACCGACGAATACAACCCGACGCCGATCTCGACCTTCCAGGTTGAGGGTGTCGATGTCGACGGCAGCCCGCAGGAACCGATGACCGGTTGCCATCAGCCATCGGAACGGTTGACCGGCACCAGCGTGGTGCCGTTCGCCTGGTTCGCGCAGGGATTACGGCTGGTGGATTTCGCCGATCCGTTTTCACCGAAAGAGGTCGGTTACTACAAGGCCGACGCGCCGGAAGGCTATGACCGTGCCTCATCGAACGACGTGACGCTCGATGAACGCGGCCTGATTTATCTACTGGACCGGCAGAACGGCATCGACATTATCGAAACCAGCACGTTTTAAGGAAAGACAGCGATGGCCAAGGGAAAGATCACGCCAATCGGCAAGAAGAACCCCAATCTTCCGTTTCATCCCGGTGTTCGGGCGGGCGATTTCATTTTCATCTCCGGTCAGGTGGCCAAGGATGAAAACGGCACCATGATCGCCGGCACGATAGAAGAAGAAACCCGGGCGACAATCGAAGCGATCCGGCGGGTGCTCAAGGCAGCGGATGCCGATCTGGATGACCTGTGCAAGGTCACGGTCTATCTGGAAGACGCCCGCAACTTCGGTCGCTACAACGGTGTTTTCAAAGAATATTTTCCGGAAGGAAATGTGTCGCGCACGACGGTTGAAGCGCGTGCGGCCATCGACACGAAAATCGAAATGGACGCGGTGGCTTACGTACCGCAAGACTGAACAACTGTCACACACGGGAGGTTTCTGATGAAACTTTTGGGAAGAGCTACGTCGGGCAATGTGCAGAAGGTTATCTTTCTGCTGGAAGAACTTGGTGCATCCTACGAACGGGAAGATTACGGCAAGCAGTTCAACAACACGGCAACGGAAGACTATCTGGCGCTGAACCCGACCGGAAAGGTTCCGACACTGGTCGATGGCGACCTTGCGATCTGGGAATCGCATTCCATTCTTCGCTATATCGCCCAGAAGTCCAATTCCGACCTGTACCCGGCTGACCTTGCCAAACGCAGCAAGATCGACCGCTGGATGGACTGGTTGCTGGCATCCCTGAACGGCGCTTATGTGTCGATTTTCAAGGCGACAAAAGGCGGCGAACCTGTGCCGGATGCTGCGGTTGCCGAAATGGGCGTCTGCCTGAAGTTGCTGGAAGCGCATCTGGGCGAGAACAACTATCTGGCGGGCGATACATTTTCGCTGGCCGATATCGCGCTCGGTCCGATTGCGCATCGGTGCCTCGGCTTTCCGGTAGACCGGCCGGTCACACCGAATGTTTCCGCCTGGCACAAGCGCCTGTCGGAGCGGCCCGCTTTCCAGAAAGCGACCGGAGGCTGATGTCCCCGATTGCGGGGTGCTGAACACCGGGGTTCCGGGGAGGGTAATCGTGGCACGTGTAGCAGTAATCGGGCTTGGAACCATGGGGGCGGGTATCTGCGCCGTCATGGCAAGAGCCGGCAATGAGGTTGTCGCCTGGGATATCAACCCGAAGGCGGTTGAAGCGGCACAGCAAAGCCAGACGGTCATCGGGTCGATCCTAGATGCGCTCGACATGCGTGTCGCCGCGTCGGCTCAGGCTGTCGGCTTTGCCGGCACACTTGAAGACGCCGTTCGGGGCTGCGACCTCGTACTGGAAAACGTGCCGGAAAAGCTGGACCTGAAACGGCAGGTTTTCGGACAGATTCTGGAGGTGATTTCGAATGCCTGCATTCTGGCTTCCGACACGTCCGGCATCCCGATAACGAAACTGCAGGCGGACATGCCGTCTCCGAAACGCATCATTGGCATGCACTGGTCGAACCCGCCGCATATCATCCCGATGATCGAGGTCATTCCCGGCGAGGAGACAGCGGCTGAGACTGTCGACTGGATGGTTTCCTTCATCAAGTCGCTCAACATGCTGCCGGTGAAGGTGGACAGGGATGTGCCGGGTTTCGTCGAAAACCGCATCCTGTACGCCATCATGCGGGAAGCGGTGGATCTTGTGGAGCGTGGCGTGATCGAGCCGGAACATCTGGATACCTGCGTTTCATGGGGCATCGGCTACAAGCTGGCCGTGGTCGGGCCGATGGCGCTGCTGGATATGGCCGGTCTGGATATCTACAAATCAGTCAGTTCCTACCTGAACGCCGATCTGTGCAATCGCGATGACATCAGCCCGTTCATCACGGCCAAGACCGATGCCGGCGATATGGGCCTAAAGTCCGGCAATGGCATGTACAGCTATAATCCGGATGAAATCGCAACGCTTCGCGCCAAGCGGGCCAAAAAGTTCATTGCGGTTCGAAAAGCACTGGAATCATCAACCTGATGCCGGAAGTCCGCACACACTTGACCAAAGCTTTCGCCGATATCAGCGAGCGTCTGCTGACCGAAGATGCGAAAGTTGCTTCGGAGCACAAGCGCCGCAAGGCGGTTGTTGAAAAAACACGTTAGTCAGATACGGGAGGTTAGGATGAAAGGCATTAAAGGAAGAACGGCGATCGTTACCGGCGCAGCGCAGGGGATCGGTGCGGCGGCGGCGGCGCGTCTGGTTGAGGAAGGGGCAACAGTCGCCTTCGTTGACATCAACGGTGATGGCGCGGCGGAAAAAGCGGCAGCGGCCGGCAACGGCGCCTTTTCGGTTCAGTGCGATATCGGCGATCCGGATTCGGTTGCCGCCCTGCACAAGACGGTCATGGACAAGACAGGCCGTCTGGATATCACGGTAAACGGCGCGGCGATTGTGCCCTTTGTGCCCTGGGACGAGCTGACATTCGACGAATGGCGGCGCGTGCTGCGGGTTAACCTGGACGGTCTGTTCCTGATGTGTAAGGCATCGTCCGACCTGATGCGGCAGGGCGGTTATGGGCGTATCGTGTCGGTCTGTTCCAATTCTATTTTCGCCGGCACGCCGAACATGGCGCACTACGTTGCATCGAAAGGTGGCGTGCTCACATTCTCCCGGGCGCTCGCCACCGAGCTCGGCGCCTACAAGATCACCGTGAACACCGTTTGCCCCGGCTTGACGGATACCGAAGGCGTACAGAAGACGCCGCACAAGGAAGCTTTCGACTTTGTGGAAATGCTGCAGGCGATCAAGGGACGCGGTGTCGCGTCAGATATCGTGCCGGCCATTGCCTTCCTGGTTTCAGAAGAAGCGCACTGGATTACCGGTCAGACATTGAATGTCGATGCCGGCATGGTTCGTTGCTGATGGAATGCTGCGCTGGTGCTGAAAGGCATCAGCGTGGCGCTTCTGAAAGAATGCAGGATACGCGGTCTTCAACGTTGCAGACGGCGCTGAGGCTCGTGACCTTCTTGCTGCGCAACAGATCGAGCGGTATATCGGCGGCTGTACGCGTCCAGTCTGTATCCATGCCGCACCGTACGTTTTCGATATAGACGGCCTTTCCCTTGTAATGCCCCTGCGAAAGACTGCCGTCTTCATGCAGGGTATAACCCACCGCGACTTTTCTGCCCGAATCGATCTTGCCGATCTCCTTGGTCAGGAAATGTGCAATAATGGCGACGCACCGAATTGGTTCATTAGCGCTGTTTTCAATCACGATGCGGACATCGTCAACTGCCGCCGTTTCACTGACGGCGTTCGATGTACAGGCGACGACAGACACCAGAAAATACAGTAAAAAAGCTGCTTTTGCCGCCCGGTTCATGATGCTTGCCGCCAGTCTGATCGAGGGAGAACAGGCCTGTCAGTCAACAGATCAGCGGACTTTTCTGCAATGGCGATTATCGCGGCGTTTATCGGGCCGGTCTGAATGGCCGGGATGATGGATGCATCAACGACATACGCCTTGCCGACGCCGCGAAGCCGCAGCATCGGATCGACCACGCTGTCTTCGGATGCTCCCATGCGGCAGGTCCCGACAGGGTGATGATGGGTGTAGGCGGCACGTTCGAGAAAATGCTCCCGGGCCGCCTGATCGGAAAGGTCGACCGTCCTCGGCAGGATTTCGCAATCCCGCCATTCGTCCAGCGCTGCGCTGTGACCGATCTGTCTTGCCCAGTCCAGGGCGGCCAAAGCGGTCTTTCGGTCGTAGGGATCGGTCAGATAGGCAGGGTCGATAAACGGTGCGTCGCAGGGATCGTCGGACCGGACAGTGATCCGCCCCCGGCTTTTCGGATGCGTTGCCCCGAACATCAGGGTGTAGGCGTCTCCGTATTCAGGCGCGTCAAAGCATTCTGTAACAATGGGGGCGGCGACAAACAGCACCACCATGTCTGGCGGCGCGGATACCGGTAATCCCTCGCTGCGGATATAGGTTGCGGATTCGGAATGCTGATAGTTTGACGGCGGTACAGCCTTGCGGGCGCGGTAGACATTACCGGCCGCCAGAAGGTGATCATGCAAGTGATAGCCAACCTGGTTGGAGACGATACGTGTTTCTATGCCCGCAGTTGTCAGGTCTGCCGGATTGCCGATGCCGGAACGCTGCAGCAGGCACGGCGTTTCAATGGCCCCTGCACAAAGAACGACGCCTGTTGCCGCTTCCAGCGTCTGATTGCCGGCCTTGCCGGTTGTTTCGACGCCGGTGCAGGTTTCGCCATTCAGCACAAGGCGGACAACGGCGGTCTCCGTCAGCACCGTCAGGTTGGGACGCGCCAAAACGGGTTCCGGCAGGTAGGCGTCTGCTATGGTCTGACGTTCGCCGCCCTTGATGGTCAGCGTGTTCAGCGTCGGCCCGCACATTTCACGCCCGTTGTGTTCGCTCGTCGGTGCCAGGCCCTGTTCCTGGCAGGCCAGAATATAGGCCTCTGCGACAGGGTTTGGTTTGGTCGGCAGGATCAGATGGACCGGGCCGTCCGATCCATGCAGGTCGGGATCCGTGATCGGTGCGGTTTCCGATTTCTTGAAATACGGCAGCAGATCGGCATAGCCCCAACCGGTCAGTCCTGCATCGGCCCAGGCATCGAAATCCGCTGGATGACCCCGCATATGGGCCATGGCATTGATCGCGGTAGAGCCGCCAAGAACCTTGCCTCGCGGCCAGTCGTGTATCCGGTTGCTGCAGTTTTTCTGTGCTTCGGTCTTTCTTCCGCCGTCGATTGCACTGCCCTGAAGCTGTGGCCACATGCCGGGCTGGCGCGCCTGGGCAGGCAGACCAGAACTGCCGGCTTCAATCAGGCAAACCGAACAGGATGTGTCTTCGCTTAGTCTGGACGCCAGAACACATCCCGCCGTGCCGCCGCCGACGATAATGAAGTCATATCCTTTGGTCACGTTGCCTCAGCAAAGATCACATTATGATCTGTAATTGGTCCCATGTCGTTGCGGTTCACGCAATAGCGCGGTACCATTTTCCCGTCAAAAACAGGGGATATCGATCATGGCGAAAACAGCAACCAGGCCACCCGTCATCACACTTACCGCCGGGCCTGTTCAGGCATATCCGCGCATTCTTCAGGCGATGGCGTTACCGCAGGGCTACGACTACGACGACTCGTTTCAGGAGATGTACGAAGCCTGTGCCCGGAAGTGTGCAAAAGCCATGAGGGTCGATGCGCCGGCGCTTATCCTGCAGGCTGAACCCGCTGTTGCGATCGAAGCTGCTGCTGCGTCGCTGATCTCGAAAAAAGACAAGGTTCTCAACCTCGCTTCAGGTGTCTACGGCAAGGGTTTCGGCTACTGGTCGGCCCGTTATCATGGTTCGATGGTGGAAATCGAAACCCCGTTCAACGAGGCGATCGACCCGGCGGATGTCGAAAAGGCTTTCAAGGAAAACCCCGATATCTCCATCGTATCCGTGGTGCATCACGACACGCCGTCGGGCACCATCAACCCGGTTCGAGAGATCGGCAAGATCGTCAAGGATAACGGCGCGCTGCTGATCGTCGACGCTGTTTCTTCTTTCGGCGGCATGGATATCCATCCGGCTGACTGCCATGCCGATATCTTTATCACCGGACCAGGCAAATGCCTTGGCGGCGTGCCGGGCGTTACCTTCTGTGCGGTCAGTGACGCGGCATGGAACCATATTGAAACCAATCCTGATGCACCCTTCGCGTCGATCCTCAGTTATTCCGACTGGCGCAAGGCCTGGAGCCGGAAAGAACCGTTTCCCTTTACGCCTTCGACGGCGGAAATCGGCGGGTTGGACGCATCGATCGATCTCTATCTCGAGGAAGGGGCGGAAGCCGTCTGGGCGCGGCACGATCTGACGGCACGAGCCTTCCGGGCCGGCGTGAAAGCCATGGGGGCGGAGCTCTGGGCCGCCCGAGAAAGTATCGCTTCGCCGACCACGACGGCGGTCAAGGTACCGGAAGGGGTATCGGATGACGATCTCGTCGCCTATGCCCGCAAGCACTACGGCGTCATTCTGTCGATCGGTCGCGATGCGACAAGGCACAAGCTGCTACGGATCGGCCATATGGGGCCGACGGCAGAACCGATCTATGCGATTGTCGCCCTGACCGCTCTGGGCAGTGCGCTGCGCGGCTGCGGCGTCAAGGCCGATATCGGGGCCGGGATGGAAGCGGCGATGGCGGTCGTTACCGGATAACCGGTTTCGACCACCGCACCGACCTCACGAATAGTAGCCGTCAGGCGCCTTGATGTAGTTCGGGAAGCTGTCCGGATCGTGCGAGTAGAACAGCTCTGCATCGTGCTTCTCGGCCAGATCCTGTAGCCGCTTCATGGAATTGACGCTCGCCGTCGGGTCCAGGTGGAAGCTGGAAATGCACATCATGTCCATATTCTTCTGGCTGTAGCAGGCATCGGCGGTGAACAACATTGGCCGCCGTCCGGCGAGTTCCACCATCATTGAATAGTGGCCGGCGGTATGGCCGGGCGTTTCGAACAGCCAGAGACCCTTGGCGATTTCCTGATCCCCGGTCACGGTTTCGAATTTCGGCGTGTAGATATCGATCTCCGGCTCTTCCTGCGTCAGTTCAGGATTGAAGCTCAGATCCGAATAACCAAGCTTTTCAAACGGCTGGTGGCAGCTGCAGGCTTCCAGTTCCGTCGCATGACAGACGGTGCAGGCGTTGGTCAGATACTTGTTTCCGCCGCAATGGTCGAAATGATAGTGCGAATTGATGACGTAGTTGATGTCTTCCGGCTTCTTGCCGATCAGCGCCAATGCGCCCGGGATCGTCTGATCCTTGGTTTGCAGTGGTTTTTCAAACGGTAACACTTTCATCACGTGGTCGTAGTCATACCCGGTGTCAAAAATGTACAGCCCGTCTGCATGTTCAACCAGAACGGCATAACAGGGAAACCGAACATCGCCGGCCGGTCCGCGGTTCCAGAACGCATGAAACCCGTCGATCACCAGCGTTCCACCATCCAATAGATGCACTTTTGTATCGGTCATTTTCGTCTCCCGTCAGTTTGGTTTCGTTCCTGCTGTTATCGTTCGCCTCGATAGTACGGTATTGCCAGTGCCGGCGGAAGGTAGCTGTGCCGTGCAAACACGACCAGCACGACCATCACCAGCGCGAAGGGCAGCATCTGGATGACATCGGTCGGCACATTCACGCCGGCGACCTGCAGCGCCGTCGTCATCGACAGGCTGCTGCCGAACAGCAGCGCGCCACCCAGAACCCAGGTCGGGTTTCCGCGCGCCAGCATCGCCAGCACAATCGCGATGAAACCGGCGCCACCGGTCATGAAAGGCAGGAAGATGCCGCCGCCGATGGTCGACATGTAAGCGCCGCCAAGGCCGCCAAGCGCGCCAGTCGCCGATACGGCGGCAAAGCGGGTGGTCGAAACGCTGACACCGGCCGCGTCTAGGGCGGCGGGGTTGTCACCGGCTGACTGAAGGTTCAGGCCGATGATGCTGTGCCGGTAAAGCCAGGCCAGGAAAAGCACCAGCACGACCGCCGCATAAACCAGCCAGTAGCGGGTAAACAGCGCTTCACCGATATAGGGCAGGTCGCTCAGGAAAGGGATAGCAAGAGCATCGCTCTTTCCGAGGCGGGGATAGCTGCGCGAGAACTGGAAGTGATGCAGCAGGGCGGTGACGCCTTCAGCGCCAAGGGTTATCGCGATGCCGACGACGATCTGGTTCAGCTTCAGCCAGACGCACAGAACGCCCATCAGCATGCCGATACACATTCCCGCCAGCGCGCCGGCCAGAAAGCCCAACTCGAACGATCCGCTGAGATAGGTGACCGAAAACCCGGCATACGCGCCGACCAGCATCATGCCCTCAAGACCGATATTCAGCACGCCGGCCTTTTCCGATATCTGTTCGCCGAGTCCTGCCAGCAACAGCGGCACGCCGGCGCTGACCGCGCCGAACAGCAGGGACCCGATAAAGACTTCCGTGAGCAAGGCTTCCATCGCGTTACGCCTTCGTTCGTTTCTGCCGGGCAAGATCGACGAACTCGATCAGCGCGAAAAACAGCATCACCAGCGATACCAGCACCAGCACGAAAAAATGCGGCACGCCCAACCGGCGGGCAGCGCTTTCACCGCCGATCATCAGGACGGCGAAAAAGAATACGAAGCCGATCACCGCATAGCCGTTGAAGCGGGCCAGAAACACCAGTGGAAAGACCAGGATGCCGTAAGCCGGATTCCAGTCGGCCCTGACATTGCCGTAGACGCCAAGGATGTCGACCGACCCGGCGATACCGGCCAGTCCGGCGCTGATACAGAACGCAGCGAAGGTCAGGTGCCGCAACGACATGCCGGCATGGATTGCCGCGCGGGGGTTTGCACCGACGATCTGCAGCTTCAGACCGAAAGCGGTGCGCGTCATCAGGAAATGCACGGCGAGAACCGCAACAACACCCAGCACCACGCCCCAGTGTACGGTTGTGCCGCCGATTTTACCGAGCCGGTCGGCGACGGCCAGCGTCGCCGTTTGCGGCACGGTCGTATCCGGGTCGTTGAACAGGATCTTGACCAGCACATTCGCGAAACTGACGCCGAGAAAGCTCATCATCAGGGTCGAGATGATTTCGTTCAGCCCATGTACTGCTTTCAGATAGGCCGGCAACAGCGACCAGATCGCGCCGATAACGAAGGCCAGGCCGAAACAGATCAGCATGACCAACCAGCCCGGCAGAAAGGCCGTCAGAACAGGGGCCGCGGCGGCAACACACACGGCGGCCAGAAGAAACTGGCCGTCAACGCCGAGATTCCAGAGGCCGGCGCGAAAGGCCACGATAAGGCCGGCAGCGATGAACAGAAGAGGCGCCATGCGGGTCAGCGAGGCCTGTAATCCGGAGGACCGGAAAATGCCCCGTTCGATGACGTAGGAATAGTAGGTCAGCGGATCTTTGCCGAGGATCAACAGCAGCAAGCCGCCGACAAGCAGTGCCAGCGCAATGGGCAGAAGAACCTTGCCGACCGAATAGGCAACGTGCCGGATTTGCATGCCGGGATGTGAAACGGTGGTGTCGGTCATAGGATGCTCATGCGGCGGCGGCCTCGTCGATCATCAGGCGACCGATTTCTTCTTCCGCACCCGGTTTGTTTTCCACGACACCCCTGATCCTGCCATTCGACATGACGGCGATGCGGTCGCAGGTTTCGATCAGTTCATCCAGTTCGTTGGAAATTACCAGGATGGAGGCGGTTTCAGACCCCGCGCCGTCGCGAATGCGCGCCCGTGCCAGCTTGGTGTTGTGCAGATCCAGCCCGTAGGTCGGTTTGTTGAAGACGATCAGTTTGGCATCCGGCGACAGTTCACGCGCCAGCAGCGCTTTTTGAATGTTACCGCCGGACAGCGACGCAATCGGCGACTTTTCGGACGGGGTACGGATATCGTGCGCTGCGATCGTCTCGCGGGCGAAATCGTGTATTTTTCCCCAGCGGGCAATGCCCAGCCGCGACCAGAAAGGCTTTGTTCCGATTTCCTTCAGCAACAGGTTGGTTGCGACGGAATGGGTGCCGGCCGTGCCTTCGCCCAGCCGCTCGTCGGTAATGTAGCGCACACCGGCAATGCGGCGCGACACGACATCGCCCCTGGTAACATTCGCGCCGTCTATCGAGAACGTGCCCGATGCCAGCTCCCGCTGGCCGGCAAGGGCTTCTGCGAGATGCTTCTGGCCGTTTCCATCGACCCCGGCAATGCCCAGGATTTCGCCAACACCGATCGACAGGCTCGCCCCCTGAAGCGGGCATTCGCCGCGCTCACCGACCGTCACGGCGTCGCAGAGGGCAACCTGTTCATTTGCATGCGTGGTCTTGTTTCGTGCTGCGATCAGACTTTGTGCCGATCCGGCAATCTGCCGGTTTTCTTCCGTCGGCGGTGCGCCGAACATCATGCTGACGATGGTGTCGACAATTTCATCTTCGGAAAGACGTGCAAGATCTTCCTTGCCGAGATGCCCGACGACCTTGCCAAGCCGCAGGACGCTGACCTGGTCGGCCAGCGCGTGGGCTTCCCGCAGCTTGTGGGTGATAAAAATGATGGCGACGCCATGATCGCGGATGCGTCTGACGATCTGAAACAGTTCCTGTGCGCCTTGCGGTGTCAGCATCGAGGTTGGCTCGTCGAGAATAAGAACCTTCTCGCCGTGCCACAGGGCGCGCATGATTTCGACCTGTTGCTGTTCGCCAAGCGCCAGACGCCCGACCATCGCGTCCGGATCGATCCTGGCGTTCAGGATGTCGGACAGTTCCCGAAAGCGGGAAAGGGTTGCTGCCTTGTCGTAGCGCTGCCACCAGTTCGACCCCAGCATCAGGTTTTCAAGTACAGTCAGACTTTTGACCAGCAGGGTGTGCTGATAGACGGTGCCGATGCCCATGTTCAGCGCTTGCCGGGGCGAAGACAGCCGGACAGTGGTGCCATCGACCAGCAGTTCACCCTCATCGGGCTGTTGCATGCCGGCCAGCATGCTGATCAGCGTCGACTTGCCGGCGCCGTTTTCACCAAGCAAAGCGTGCACTTCACCAGGCAGGAAGCTGAGGGAAATATTGTTGTTTGCGATGACACCCGGAAATCGCTTGGTAACGCCACGAAGTTCGACTGCGGAAGACGGTGTCATGGTGCTGAGATAGCCAAATCTAGAACGTGAACCGCTCTAATCATTAAGGAAAGCAGCGGACAAGGGGGACGCCCTTGCCCGCTGCTGTCACTCTACAGGAAAGGCGGTCTGTTATTCCTGCGGTACGTCCACGGATGTCATCAGGCCGCGAACTTCCTGTGCATCCGTAACCGGTTCCAGCGACATCGCGCCACTGACGAACTTTTCACGTTCCGCCATCACTTTCGCCCACACATCATCCGGGATGTGCTTGGACTTCAGAAGCTCAACAGAGCCGTCCGCCAGCTTGATTTCATAGCTTTTGGTTCCGAACGTGTCGTTGCGCAGGTCTTCAACCATCTGGCTGTAAACCGGCACCATGTTCCACAGAACGGAAGACAGCAGGTAACCCTTGTCCAGTTCCGTCTTGTCGCCGATCACGTCGATGAACCAGGCCTGTCCGCCGTCGACGGCTTTCGTGGTTTCGACAGCCTGGATCATGCCGAAGCTGGACCCGTTGCCCTGTCCGAAAATGATGTCGGCGCCGGCTGCGATTACCGATTCCGTGACCCGGCGTCCACCGGCGGCATCGCCATAGGCTGCCGGACCGATAACGGCGTAGACGATCTTGACGTCGCCATTCTGTGCTTTGACGCCCTGCGCGAAGCCGGCCGACTGAGCGTTCCATGACGGAGGTTCGCCGGAAACCACGATCCCGACCGTACCGGTGCGGCTCATCTGGGCCGCCATAATCCCGGCCAGATACGCCCCTTCATGACCATACAGGGTATAGTCGGCGACGAGACCTTTCTTGATATCGGTCGGCCGGTCGACGATGGCGACGGGAACGCCGGTTTCAGCAGCAATTTCCGGGGCAGCCGTATTGTAGCCGCTGGCATGTGCGATCATCAGGCTTGCGCCGTCTTCCGCCAGCTCACGCAGGGTCGGGCGAACATCGCCGTATCCCAGGCCTTCAGCCGGAATGAATTCAAGGCCGTACTTTTCGGCGACGGTACGGGCGGCATCAACACCCTGCTGGTTCCAGCCGAAATCCGTGCCCTGTTCCGGCACCAGAACGGCGATACTCTTTACATCCGCGCTGTGCGCTGCGGCGCCTAGGCCAAATGTCATGGCGGCTGCGACGAGCGACCGCATAAACGTTGAACGAGCCATTTTCATCTATATCTCCCTGTTTAACTGCGAGCCGATCAGTGTTCCGTCGTTAGGTCCGGGCGACACCGAAATTGGTTACATAATCCGATCAAAATTGGTTACGCTTGTCGGAACCATTTGTATTCGTACCCATATCATGATGCGGAATACCATCTTGAGTCAACGATGCTGGGCCAGCAATTTTCAGGCTTCAGCAGTCATGTCAATTTGCGTAGTGGCCGGGTAGACTGATATACTGCGGGTTTGAGAAGGTTAGTTTTTCTGTAAGGACATTGTGGTGGATAGATTTGAACATACGGTCGATGTCATCCGCGGAATGGTCACGGACGAATCGATTGTAAAGGATGGACGCTTGCCGACCGAGCGTGAACTTTGTTCGATGATAGGCGTTGGTCGTCGGTTGCTGCGCCGTGCACTGGACACACTGGAAGTAGAGGGTGTTCTGGTCAGGCAACAGGGAAGGGGGACCTTCGTTCGCCAACAGGGCGCTGCCAACGATACGCTGCCCGATGTTCTGCCGGAAATGCTGTCGGGCACTATTAACTTTCTCGCGCAGGATGCCGGCCCGATTGAACAGATTGAGCTGAAATTCGTTCTTGAACCGACGATGGCGCGCCTCGCTGCGACACGGGCGTCACTGATGGATATCGAGCGCTTGCGGAAGTCGGCGGAAAGGACCAGTGCCGCGACGACGGCAGACGCTTATCAGGAAGCGGACCAGCAGTTTCACGCCATTATTGCCGAATGCAGCCGCAACACGCTGTTCCAGTCGCTCTATACCGTGGTTGAGAACGCACTGCGCGATGCGGCGATGGACCGGTTTCGGGAAAACGGGCGATGCTTCAAACGGCAGACGGTCCATGCCGGATTTCACAGGCGGGTCGCTGCTGCAATTGCAAAGCGCGACGGCGATACCGCAGCCCGCGAGATGTACGAACACTTGCGGGACGTCCATTCGTCGCTGTTCGTCGAAAACCTGCCTGTCAGCATGGGTCGGGACGGTTTGAAGGCGATCACCGGCTGACTGGTGCTGACCGGCTCAGAAATCCCCGATTTCAGGTTCTCTGCCCAGTATCAGATCGGAAGCCCGTTCTGCGATGGCGACAATCGGCGCGTTGATGTTTCCTGATGGCAGATCCGGCATCACCGAAGCGTCGATAACCCGCAGATTATCCACGCCGTGCACGCGCAAAACGTCGTCCACAACGGCCATCCGGTCGGATTCCTCGCCGATCCTGCAGGTTCCCAGCGGATGATGAACCGTGATCGATGTCGCCCGGATATGCGCATCTATTTCTTCCGTCGAGGTTTTACCGGAACCGGGACTGATCTCGGCCTCGATATACTTCTGAAGCGCTGGCTGGGCGGCAACGTCGCGCGCCAGTTCAACGCCGGTTCGCAGACTGTTCCAGTCGGCATCTGTCGACAGGAAATTCTGCCGGATGATCGCCATAGAGGACGGGTCGGCGTCTTTGAGTTCGACGGTGCCACGACTTTCCGGATGCAGCATCACGATGCGGCAGGCAAACCCGTCATTGAAGGGTTTCTTGAACGGTTCGAAATACGGCCACGCGCCGAGCGGAGCGGCTGTCATCAGAAACTGGATGTCAGGTGTTTCAAGTTCCGGTTTCGACTTCAGGAAAGCGGTGATGCCGCCGGGAACATCGGCGGCGGGGCCGGACCCGAACAGATAGGCCTGCGCCATGTGCCGGGCGATCCTGTCTGCCCGCATCATGGCGTGGAACGGGCCCGGTTCCCGGCGTTTGTACATCAGAATAACGGACACATGGTCCTGCAGGTTCTGTCCGACGCCAGGCAGGTCGACCGCTGCGTCGATACCGTGTTTCTTCAGATTGTCGGCAGGGCCGATGCCCGACAGCATCAGCAGTTGCGGTGTGTTGATGACGCCGCCGGACAGAATGACTTCTTTCGTGGCCGTCGCCGTGTGTTCGCTGCCATTCTGCCTGTAGCGAATTCCGGTGGCCCGCCCACCTGCAATATCGATCTTCGACACCAGCGCGGCGGTAAGAATCGTAAGGTTGCTGCGCGATTTGACAGGCCGCAGGTAGGCTGTTGACCCGCTGCTGCGCCGGCCATCCTTGATGCTCATTTGCAGTCGGGCGAAACCGTCCTGCGTTTCACCGTTGTAGTCGTCCGTCCAGCCATGGCCGGCTGATGCGCCGGCTTCGGCGAAAGCGTCGACCAGGCCATCCTGATAGGCGCAGAACTGCGTTCCGATCGGCCCTTTGCCGCCACGATAGGCGTCACTGCCGCCGGCCCAGGTTTCCTGCTTCTTGAAATAGGGCAGCAGGTTTCTGTACGACCAGCTTGGCGCGCCGTTCTCCGACCACTTGTCGAAATCGCGCCGGTTGCCGCGCACATAGGCCATGGCATTGACCGACGACGAGCCGCCGACGACCTTTCCTCGGGCGCATTCAACCCGCCTTCCGTCTACATTCGGTTCGGGTTCGGCGAAATACATCCAGTCATGCAGGCGTTTCTGAAGAATTTTCCCCCAGCCCAGCGGAATATGGATGAGCGGATCGCGGTCCCAGCCACCTGCCTCCAGTACCAGAACGCGGTTTTCACCTGAAGCCGAAAGGCGATTGGCCAGTGTGCAACCGGCGGATCCAGCGCCTATTACTATATAGTCGTATTCTGTGGAAGTCATTAACAAGTAACTCGAAGCAGATGTAACCAATAGGCCAGTATAGTTACGCTAATGGTCACCTGTAACCAATTTTATTTTTGGCCGCCGGTTTTGGGGAGTGTGTCCAGCGTGGACAGCCACGGCTGGGCATGACGCGCCCAGAAATGCGCTTTCGGCGGCAGGTCATTGCGCTGCCGGGCGCTTCCGACGCGAAGACCCAGCATGCGCGGGGCGTCCCCGACAGAGGTCGCATAGATCGGCGAACCGCAATCCGGGCAAAAGGCCTGTTCGCGCCTGTTGCCGCTTTCGGCAGTTTTTTCGTAGATTTTCAGCGTGCCGGACAAAAGCGCGAAGTCGGCCTCCGGCAGCGGCACGACCGTCCGGAAGGCCGTGCCGGAAAGCTGCTGACAGTCTTCGCAGTGACAAAGGAAAACCTTTTCCGGGTCGATTTCCGCCGTGTAACTGATATTGCCGCAGTGGCAGCCGCCGTCGATTTTCATTGCCCGCTAGCGCGCCGTCTTCTTGCGCGCCGCCAGAACTTCCTGCGCCGCTTCTTCCGGGTCCGGCAGAACGCCGCGTTCTTCCCAGCGGTAGGCATAGGAATACGAATGCATGTTTTCGATCCAGTATCCGAAATGGGTCGGCGGATACTTGGCCGGGTTTTCCGGGGTCTGGCAGGTCGGCAGGCATTCAACGATGGTGTCGTGGTTGGCAGCGAAGAACAGCGCCATCGAATATCGCTTCTTGCCTGACGAGTTGATCACCCGGTGCGGAGTCGAAACGAACAGATCGTTCGTCCAGCGCATCATCATATCGCCGATATTGATGATGAAGGTTCCCGGAATCGGCGGCGCTTCGATCCACCTGCCGGCCCGGTTCTGCACCTGCAGGCCCGGCTGTGTCTGCCAGAGAAGCGTGAAGCTTTCATAATCGGTATGGGCGCCGATACCGACTTTCGCATCCTTCGGGTCGGTATCCGGATAATAGAGAATGCGAAGCTGCGCGCAGGGCTTGGTGATCAGCGGCTCGAAATAGTCTTCCGGCATGTCGATCGCCATGGCGAACAGCCGATACAGGCGTTTGCCCAACCCCATCGCTTCTTCGAAGTAGCGATAGATATCAGTCTGGAATTCCGGCATTTCCGCCGGCCAGACATTCGGCCCCAGAAGCGCGCTGCCGGCTTTGTAGTCCGGGTCGTCTTCCGGCAGTTCCAGCCCGACTTCGTAGCCTTCCTGAAGATCGACAATTGTCGGGTCGGCACTGAGCCCGCCGACCGGCACATAGCCCTTGTGGCGTTTTGTCTTCGATACATCGTACTGGCATTTGATGTCTTCCGGCAGATCGTAAAACCGGGTGGCGGTTTCATGCGCGGCCTTGATAGCGGCCTCAGGCACACCGTGATTCCTGACATAAAAGAAGCCGACATTGACCGCAGCCTCGCGAATTTGCTTCGCCGCCTGCTGTTTTGCCGTTTCGTCGTCGCCCATCATGGCGCCGATATCAATGACCGGTATCTTGTCGAAATCCAGCCGTTCGGCGTTAAAGTCCGTTCGGCCGGCAATATCGGTTGGGCGAATTTTGACTCCGCTGTCGTAGCTTGGAAGGTCCACGATAAAGCCTCGTTGGTCTGGTTGCCTTGTTGTGCCTTAAGTCTGGCGACTTGTCAGCATACGCCCAATCCATCCCGCCAATCCAGCCCGGATAATACGCTGAAATGACTCAGCAGGCATGCCATCCTCCGCATTGCGTATTTTCCCTGACCAATTCTTCGCTATGATGCGTCGCTTACCACGCTGACCAGAAAGGAAGGTTTCGATGACCATGCAGGCTGATCAGGGCCAACCGGATGGCGAAAACGCAACGCTGGCTTCGCCTATTTCCGCCGATGGGCGGCCGATACCGGGCGAACGTTACCGGATTGCGGAACGGACGGGAAAAGCAGTGATGCTGAACGCCGGCGATGTGCTTCGTATCATCAACACGCACGGGACACAGGTTTGCGATTTCTGGGCTTTTTCATCTGAGGACCCGCGTGAATTCATGTCGATGGAACATCTGCGGGCGCAACTGGAAAGCATCATCCCGAAAGTCGGTGAGGCGCTGTATACCAACCGCCGCCGGCCGATCCTGCATTTTCTGGCCGATACGTCCCCCGGTATTCACGACACGATTATCGCTGCCTGCGATCTGCACCGGTACCGAAGCCTTGGCGTTGAAACCTATCACGATAACTGCACCGACAATCTTCGCATGGCGATGCTGGCAATCGGGCGTCGGGCCGCAGAAATTCCGGCGCCGTTTAACCTGTGGATGAATATTCCGGTAAAGCCCGATCACGGTATCGAATGGCGACCGCCGGTTTCGGCCGCCGGCGACTATGTCGATTTCCGGGCGGAAATGGATTGCATTGCTGTTATGTCGGCCTGTCCGCAGGATCTGATTCCGGTCAACGGCCTCGACAATGTGCCGGTTGAACTGCATTTCGAGGTCAGAACGCCGTAACAACCGGGCGGGACACCCTGCGTGCCTAAATGGGTCACGCCGGCGTTCGGTATTTATCTGATCTATAGTTGCTATAGGTTTTATCCATTTGATAGATGAAGACTTTCAGATGGATAGTTAGCTTCAAGACGAATGTGTTGTTAAGACACACGGTGAACTGGGACGACGTAAACGCGGACATAACAATGTTCGCGGTATCTTGGGGGGCGTCAAAGCGCGGAGAGGCACCTTATTGACAGGTTTCTTAACCGAACTGTCATTTTAATGCTGCTTTCCAAGCGTATCCCATGCGAATGAAAAGGTCTCGCCCGGCAATAGCCAGTCGAGGCTTAACAGGCGTTTGATTGAACAGGTGACCTAGGAGGTAAGACACAGCTATGGGAAAATATAATCTGAAGCACGCGATGGCGGCGGTGGGGGCTCTTGGCTTCGCCTTCGGTCTTGGCGTCAATATCGCGAAGGCGGACACCGAACTGACGGTCTACACCGCCGTGGAAGCGGAAGACCTGAAGCGGTACGCGGAAACTTTCAACAAGGAACACCCCGATATAACAATCAACTGGGTGCGGGATTCCACAGGCATCGTGACCGCCAAACTGCTGGCCGAGAAGAACAATCCGCAGGCTGATGTGGTCTGGGGCCTTGCTGCGACCTCGCTGCTGTTGCTGAAAAGCGAAGGCATGCTTGAGCCTTATGCGCCGAAGGGCGTGGAAAAGCTTGATCCCAAGTTTGTCGACAACTCCGATCCACCGACCTGGACCGGCATGGACGCATGGGTCGCTTCGGTCTGCTACAACACGGTCGAAGCAGAAAAGGCCGGCCTGACGCCGCCCAAATCCTGGAAAGACCTGACCAAGCCGATGTATGAAGGCCATGTCATCATGCCGAATCCGGCTTCGTCCGGCACCGGCTTCCTTGATGTTTCGAGCTGGCTGCAGATGTTCGGCGAAGAAGGCGGCTGGGAATATATGGATGCCCTGCACAACAACATTGCACGGTACACGCATTCCGGCTCCAAGCCTTGCAAGCTGGCTGCTGCTGGTGAAGTTGCGATTGGTGTCTCCTTTGCTTTCCGGGGGGCAAAATCAAAGGCTGAAGGCGCACCGCTTGAAATCATTGTACCGGAAGAAGGCGTTGGCTGGGACATGGAAGCGACCGCGATCATCGCCGGTACGTCCAAACTGGATGCAGCAAAGACCCTGGTCGATTGGACAGTCACGAAAACCGCCAATGAAATGTACAATACCGGCTATGCTGTTGTCGCCATGCCGGGCGTTGCCAAGCCGGTTGAACATTTCCCGCCCAATCTTCTCGAAAAAATGATTGCGAACGACTTTGAATTCGCCGCCAACAATCGTGAACGCATTCTTGAAGAATGGACCAAACGCTATGACGGCAAGTCGGAAGAAAAGTAGAACCGACGCGTCAATCCGGCAGAATCCGGACGAAAACAGGTGCGAAAAGAAATCAGTTAAGTCTTCATAATCTGACCGGCGATTGAGTTTTCAGTCGCCGGTCTTTGTTTACATACTGATTTTGCGCTTTACTGATAAGAATGGAATTGTCGGCCATTGGCTTGGACGACAGGTTGGGGGACGTGCCGCGCTATGCAGACACAGAATGATAGAAGCCCGTATCTGCGCATCGAGGGTCTGGTTAAAAAATTTGGTGATTTTACCGCCCTTGAGGATATATCTCTCGATGTCTACGAAGGAGAGTTCATTTGCTTTCTGGGGCCGTCAGGCTGCGGCAAGACAACATTGCTGCGGGCGATCGCCGGACTGGACATTCAGACGTACGGTTCCATCGAACAAAACGGGCTGGATGTATCGAACCTGCCGCCATCGGAACGCGATTTCGGGATTGTATTCCAGTCCTACGCGCTGTTTCCCAATCTGACGATCGAAAAGAACATATCGTACGGTCTGGAAAACATCGGCCGTTCCAAAAGCGAAATAAACAAACGTGTGACGGAATTGCTGGATTTGATCGGCCTGCCCGATCAGAGAAAGAAGTATCCGGCGCAATTGTCGGGCGGACAGCAGCAGCGCATTGCTCTGGCGCGCGCGTTGGCGATGTCGCCCGGTCTGTTGCTTCTTGATGAACCGCTGTCGGCGCTTGATGCCAAGGTGCGGGGCCATCTGCGGCACGAGATCAAGGAACTGCAGCGCCGGCTTGGCGTCACCACTATAATGGTCACCCATGATCAGGAAGAAGCCCTGACAATGGCGGACCGCATCGTGGTGATGAATCAGGGTGTGATCGACCAGGTCGGTACACCGACGGAAATCTATGGGTCGCCCGAAACTTTGTTTGTCGCGGATTTCATCGGTGCGATGAACCACATTCCGGCCATTGCCGAAGCGGACAACATCGCGCGGATTGGCGATTTGAAATTGTCCTGCGCGCCGAACAGCGTGGAAGTTGGTCAGCAGGGCGTGCTGGCGATGCGGCCTGAAGATGTCGTGCCCGGTGGTTTGGAGAGCGACCCGAACAGCCTGAAAGTGATTGTCGAGGAGATGGAGTTTTATGGTGCTTTCTGGCGCGCCCAGTTGGGCGGCGGCGACCTGGGGGATGTCAAGATTGAGGCAGATTTCTCAGTGAATGCGATCCGTCGGCTGAACCTGTCTGTCGATAAGGAAATTACGGTCTCCTTTCCCAGTGAACGCCTTCGCTTTTTCCGCGCGGCCTAGGAAGGTCGGATAGATGGCAAGTCTCGCAGAAACGACATCGCAACAGCAGCTGCACAAAGTCAAACCGAAGCTTTCCGGTGACGATTGGGCGATGCGCGGCATCATGTTGATCGTCGGAATTTATCTGCTGGTTACACTGGCGTTTCCCCTCTATGCGATCCTGTCGAAGTCATTTTCGACCTATGCCTACGATTTGACCGGGTTCGAGATACAGGTGGACAAGGGAGACGGATGGAGTGAACCGGTCACGCTGGCTGAACTTAACCGGCAGATAGGACTTTACGAACCGGACGATTTGGCGACTTCCGGTGACGGTCGTCTGGAGCTGACACCGTTTTTCGAGGATTTCAGCTTCCGGGCACCGACCCTGTACCGGTTGCGCATCACCATGCCGGATGGCCGGTTTCTGTTCGGTAGCGAACAGATTACCGGTTCCGAGTGGCACGAGTATTCCAGCAATGATTTTCGACGGATTACGGTTCGTCCGTCACAAAGTATCGGGTTTTCCAACTTTACGGACTATATCTCGAATCCGGCTTTGTCACAGTCGATCGGCAATTCGCTGTTCATTTCAGTTTTGGGAACCGTCATCACCGTTACTCTGGCTTTCGGGTTTTCCTACGCGTTGAACCGAAGCTGCATGAGGTTCAAGGGGTTCTTCCGGCTGGTTGCGATGGCGCCCATTCTGGTGCCGTCGCTGTTGCCGGGTATCGCCCTGATCTATCTGTTCGGCAATCAGGGTATCTTCAAGGAGCTGTTACTTGGGGAATCCATCTACGGGCCGATTGGCATTATCATCGGATCGGTGTTCTTCACTTTCCCGCATGCGATGATCATCATCTCGACCGCGCTGGCGATTTCGGATGCGCGCCTGTACGAGGCGGCGGATTCACTCCGGACCGGCAAGATGCGGGCGTTCTGGACCATCACCCTGCCGAACGCACGCTACGGGCTGATCTCTGCCGCCTTCGTCGTGTTCAACCTGATCATTACGGATTTCGGTCTGCCGAAGGTGATCGGCGGTCAGTACAACGTGCTGGCGGTCGATATCTACAAGCAGGTTATCGGTCAGCAGAATTTTGAAATGGGGGCCGTTGTTTCGGTCGTTCTGTTGCTGCCGGCGGTGATTGCCTTCGCTGTCGACCGGTATATCCAGCGTAAACAGGTATCGCAGTTCTCTGCCCGATCAGTTGCGCTTGAGCCGAAGCCGAAAAAGGCCTTCGACCGGACCATGTTCTGCTACTGCGCGATGGTTTCCGTGTTCATCGTCGGTATTCTTGCGATCTGCCAGTATGCGGCGCTCATAAAGTTCTGGCCTTATGATCTGAGCCTCAGTCTGAAAAACTACAACTTCGATGTCATGGATGGCGGCGGCTGGGACGCCTACTACAATTCCATCATCCTCGGGCTTCTGACGGCAGCAACGGGAACGATCATCGTTTTCATCGGCGCGTACATTGTCGAGAAAACAAACGGCTTCCATGTCGGGCGCGGGTTTTTCCAGTTCCTGGCGATGATGCCGATGGCCATTCCCGGCATGGTGCTCGGCCTTGCCTATATCTTCTTTTTCAACAACCCGGCCAATCCGCTGTCGTTCCTGTACGGTACGATGGCGATTCTGGTGATCTGCTCGGTAACGCACTTTTACACCGTATCGCATCTGACGGCGCTGACCGCGCTGAAACAGATGGACCGGGAGTTCGAATTTGTTTCCGCATCGCTGAAACAGCCGTTCTACAAGCTGTTTTCCCGGGTCACCGTGCCTGTTTGTGTGCCGGCGATTCTCGATATCTCGATTTATCTTTTCGTGAATGCAATGACGACAGTATCGGCAGTGGTGTTCCTGTATTCACCGGATACCGCGCTGGCTTCGGTTGCGGTGCTGAACATGGACGATGCCGGCGACATCGCGCCCGCCGCCGCGATGGGCATGATGATCTTCTACACCAATACCGGCGCACGTCTGTTGCATCTTTTGAGCTCAAAAGTTTTGCTGACCCGAACCCAGGCCTGGCGGCGGCGTTAGAATTTCGTGGATTCAGTGCGCCATTTTCCGTTCTTCCACCAGTTCGAAAAAGGCTGAAATCGTCGGGTCGCGCAGCCTGTGCTTCAGGCAGGCGGCATATTCAACCATCTGCGGCGAAGAATCCGACAGGACCAGCTTGTGAATGCGGTCGTCATGCCCGAATTCCGCTTCGCTGACGATGCCGATGCCAAGACCGACCGCCACGGCTTCCAGAATGGCCTCGCGGCTGCCGATTTCCATGACATCGCCCAGTTTTACGCCGCGCTGCGCCAAGGTGGATTCTAGAAGGGCGCGGGTGGTTGACCCTTGTTCGCGCAACAGCATCGTCTGCTCGGCCAGGTTTTCAAGCTTGATGCTGCGGCGGCGCGCCCAGGCATGTCCTCTGCTGACCGCAACGACCAGCGGATCGGTCTTGTAGGGCACAATATGCAGTTTGGCGCTTTTACCCATTTCGGCCAGAATGCCGACATCGCAGGCTTCCGAATGCAGATCCCGCATGACCGTTTCGGAGTTTCCGAAATTGATCTGCTGCGACACGGTCGGAAAGCGCTGCACGAAAGCCGCCATCAGTGGCAGCACGCAATAGGGGGCGTCGGCACTGATCTTAAGCCGACCCTTGATCAGCCCCTTGGCCGTGGTCAGCAGCCGGTGTGCTTCAGCTTCGGTTGCAAAGTATTGTTCCGTGATGTCCAGCAGCGCCTTGCCGAAATCTGTCGTTTCGATGGTCCGGCCCGACCGGCGAAAAAGCTGGATGCCGTAGCCGTCCTCCAGCGCGCTGACATGGCTGGACAGCGTTGGCTGCGACAATCTCAGCGCCGTTGCGGCTTTGGTAAAGCTGCCCTGGGTGGCGACGGCGTGAAAGGCGCGAAGCTGTGAATGATTCATAGATAAAACCTATGACACTAGTCGTTATTATGAATTGGAGAATTGCAACATAACTCCTTTATATTCAAGTCCAATCGCAAACGATTGCAGGCCATCTCGCACAGGAGCTTTACAATGCCGACCGACAGCACCCCTTCCGATCAGCCGTCCCTGTCGCCGACCGGCGACCCCTGGCTGCTGACGCCCGGACCGCTGACCACCTCTCCGGCAGTGAAACAGGCCATGCTGCATGACTATGGATCGCGCGATCACCACCTGATTGCGATCAACAGAAAGGTTCGCGAACGGCTGGTAGACATCATTCATGGCGGTGACGCTTTTACCTGTGTCCCGTTGCAGGGCAGCGGAACTTTCGTTGTTGAAGCGATGATCGGCTCCTTCGCGCCGAAGGCGGGTCGTCTTCTGATCCTTGTCAACGGCGCCTATGGCAAGCGGATCGCCAAGATCTGCGACTATATCGGCCGTGATTATGTGGTTCAGGAAACGGCTGAAAACGTGCCGGTCGACCCTGACCAACTGGATAAAGCGCTGGCGGCGGACAAGACCATCACGCATGTCGTCGTCGTGCATTGCGAAACCACGACGGGCATTCTCAATCCGATTGCGGACGTTGCGAAAGTTGTCGCGGCGCAGGGACGACGATTGCTGATCGATTCAATGAGCGCCTTCGGGGCGCTGCCGATCGATTCCCGCGAAATACAGTTCGACGCGGTTGTCGCGTCGTCCAACAAGTGCCTCGAAGGAACGCCGGGGATGGGCTATTGCCTCGCCCGGATCTCCGCGCTCGAGGAAACCAAAGGCAATTCGCCTTCGCTTTCTTTCGATCTGTACGACCAGTGGACGGCAATGGAAAAGACTTCCCAGTGGCGCTTCACACCGCCGGTGCAGGTAATCGCCGGGTTCAACCAGGCGCTCGATGAATTTGAGGCTGAAGGCGGTGTCGCCGGCCGTGGTGGCCGCTATGCCGACAATTGTAAAACGCTGGTCGATGGCATGCGGCAACTCGGTTTCGAGACGCTTCTGCCTGACAATCTGCAGGCGCCGATTATCGTTACCTTTCTGATGCCCGCTGACCCGGCCTTTGATTTCCAGATATTCTACGATCGTTTGCGCGACCGCGGGTTTGTGATTTATCCCGGCAAGCTTACAGTGGCGGAAACCTTCCGCATCGGCTGTATCGGCAAGCTGGGGCGCGAACAGATGCAGGGCGTATTGGCGGCGATCGAAAAGACGCTGGGCGAGATGGGTGTATCTAACCTTTCCGCCGCCGCCTGAACAGATTTCCAGGAGAATTGCTACAATGACCAACCATCCCGACAGTATCGAGCTGAATGGCCGCACCTATGCCTGGCCGCAGCAGCCGCTCGTCGTGATCTGCTGTGACGGCAGTGAACCAGAATACACCGATCGCGCCATGCGAGACGGCACGATGCCCAACCTTAAAAGAATCATGGAACGCGGGGAGGTCCATGTCGGCCGCTGCGTCATTCCAAGCTTCACCAACCCGAACAACCTTTCGATCGTCACCGGTCAGCCGCCTTCGGTGCATGGCATTTGCGGGAACTTTCTGTTCGACAAGGACAGCGGCGAAGAAGTGCTGATGAACGACCCGAAATACCTGCGTGTGCCGACAATCTTCGAAGCGTTCCAGAAGGCCGGCGGCAAGGTTGCTGTGCTGACTGCCAAGGACAAGCTGCGCCGTCTGCTGGGGCATGGCCTCTCTTTCGGAGATGGGTCGGCCGTCTGCTTTTCGTCCGAGCACGCGGATAAATGCACAATGGAAGAAAACGGTATCACCGATGTGCCGCAAATGGTCGGCATGGATGTGCCGGATGTGTATTCCGCCGAACTTTCTGAGTTTGTGTTTGCCGCCGGGGTAAAGTTGTTGAAATCCATGCAGCCGGACCTGCTGTATCTTTCGACCACCGACTACATCCAGCACAAGTTTGCTCCGGGAACCGATGGCGCGAATGCGTTCTACGCGATGATTGACCGGTATCTGGGCGAAATCGATGCGGCGGGTGCGACCTTCGTCTTCACCGCCGATCACGGCATGAGCGCCAAACATACGGTCGCCGAAGAACCCGATATCCTGTATCTGCAGGAACTGCTCGACGACTGGTATGGTGCCGGGAAAACCCGTGTGATCCTGCCGATTACCGATCCCTACGTCGTTCACCACGGGGCGCTTGGGTCATTCGCCACGGTCTATCTGGAAGACGGTGTCGATTCGGATGCTCTGATCGCCCGACTGCGGCTGCAGGATCTGATCGAGGTCGTATACACGCGGGAAGAAGGTTGCCGCGTCTTTGAACTGCCGGAAGACAGGGTCGGTGACATCATCGTCGTTTCCCGTGATTCCAAGGTTCTTGGAACAACCGCTGAACGGCATGACCTGAGCGGGCTCAAGGAGCCTTTGCGGTCGCATGGCGGCATTTCGGAACAGCGCGTACCGGTTCTTGTGAACCGGCGGACCAGCGCAATGCCGGAAGGCCTGCGGAATTTCGATGCATTCTTCATTGGCTGTAACAACGTCGTCCTGAAACAGGATGCGGCGGCATAGGATAGAGATTGATGGATACCACCAGCACCAAACGGCCAATCATTCATGAAACAATGCGGATCGGCGGCGAAAAGGTTGACACGACCGAACGCGTGGAAGTGCGCTACCCCTATACGAACGAGGTTATCGGTACTGTGCCGGCCGGAACGTCGGCGCATGCAGCGCGCGCTTTCGAGATTGCAGCCGCATACAAGCCAAAGCTGAGCCGTTACGAACGGCAGCAGATTCTGTTTCGCGCGGCTGAGCTGATCCGCTCGCGCCGCGAAAGCCTTGCCGAGGTGCTGACGCTTGAACTGGGTATCTGCAACCAGCACGCTCTGTATGAAACGGGCCGGGCCTATGACGTGTTCACATTAGCCGGTCAGTTGGCGATCCTCGATGACGGGCAGATATTTTCCTGCGACCTGACACCGCAGGGCAAGGAACGGAAAATCTATACGAAGCGTGAACCGCTGAACGCCATATCGGCGATCACGCCATTCAACCACCCGCTCAACATGGTTTCCCACAAGATTGCACCGTCCATTGCGACCAATAACTGCATGGTCTGCAAGCCGACCGAACTGACGCCGCTGACCGCGATCAGCCTTGCAGACATTCTCTACGAAGCCGGCCTGCCGCCGGAAATGTTCCAGATCGTGACCGGCATGCCGCAGGATATCGGTGACGAGATGATCACCAACGAGAACATCGACATCATCACCTTCACCGGCGGCGTAAAGGTCGGCAAGATGATCGCCGAAAAGGCCGGCTATAAACGCGCGGCGCTTGAACTGGGCGGCAACGACCCGCTGATCGTGCTGAACGATCTGTCGGATGTCGATCTGGAAAAAGCCGCAACGATTGCCGTTGCCGGGGCGACCGGTAATTCCGGCCAGCGCTGCACGGCGATCAAGCGCATCCTGGTTCAGGAAGATGTTGCGGAACGGTTCGTGCCGCTGGTTCTGGAACGGGCAAAGAAGATAAAGTTCGGGGATCCGCAGGATCCGGAAACCCAGCTTGGCTGTGTGATCCATGCCGAAGCGGCTGCCCTGTTCGAGGCTCGCGTCTATGCGGCGGAAAAGCAGGGGGCGAAAGTTCTGTATGATCCAGGCCGCAAGGGCGCCCTGTTGCCGCCAATCGTTGTCGACCATGTGCCGCATGAATCAGAGCTGGTCTATGAAGAGACATTCGGCCCCATCGTCCCCATTGTGCGGGTGCCGAACGATGACGAACAGGTCATGGCGATTTCCAATTCGACGCCCTTTGGTCTCTCCGCCGGCGTCTGCACCAACCGGCTTGACCGCATCACCGCCTTCATCGACGGGCTGGATGTCGGCACGGTCAATATCTGGGAACAGCCCGGATACCGGATCGAGATGTCGCCCTTCGGCGGGGTCAAGGATTCCGGTAACGGCGTTAAGGAAGGCGTGCTGGAAGCGATGAAATTCTTCACCAATGTGAAGACCTATTCGCTGCCCTGGCCGGTTTGACCGGAGACCGGTGAAGCGCGTTCCTGCGGGCTTGATTTCCCCTGAAATGGGGGCAGACTGGAATTGTGCGATCCAATCGTCACTGGTAGACGGATGCTGCAATACAGTCTCCATGCATTTCAGAGAGGCCAGAAATCGTGACCGATCCGTTTGTTATTATCGGGGCAAGCCATGCAGGCGTTTCGCTGGCGGGTACATTGCGCAAGAAGGGCTGGACTGACGGTATCGTCATGCTCGAACGGCAGACCGGTACGCCGATCCAGCGACCGCCTCTTTCAAAATCTGCATTGAAGGACGACTGGCCGGAGGACCGGAACTACATCCAGTCGGCCGACTGGTACGGAAAACAGGATATCGATCTCAGGACAGGCGTTTCGGTGACGGGAATCGATCCGTTGAACCGTACGGTTACGACAGATAGCGGTGAGAGTTTCGTTTTTTCCCGGTTGGCGCTTGCGACCGGGGCCAGCCCGCGCCGGTTGAACTGTCCGGGGCATGACCTTCCGGGTATTCATTATGTTCGAACGTTGGGCGATGCCTATGCCTTACGGGATGATCTGCGTTCGGCAACGAATGTCGTTGTGGTCGGCGGTGGGTATATCGGTCTGGAAGCCGCAGCATGCATGCGCGATATGGGCAAGACTGTCACGGTGATTGAAATGGAAGACCGGCTGCTGGCCCGGGTGGCCACGCCGGAAACATCCGCCTTTTTCGAACGTCTGCATGAAAGCCATGGCGTAAAGCTGGTGAAGGGGCTTGGCACATCGGCGCTCGAAGGGCACGGGCGGGTCGAGCAGGTTGTTTTGACCAATGGCGACCGGATCGCGGCGGATGTCGTTGTTGTCGGTATCGGCGTTATTCCGGATCTGGAGTTGCTGGAAGACCTTGGCGAAACCAACGTCAACGGCGTTGCGGTCAACCGGAACTGTCAGACCAAACATCCGGAAATCTACGCCATTGGCGATATCGCCAAACTCGACTGGCCGTTCGCCTCGATGCGGGTGGAATCCATCCACAATGCACAATACACGGCATCGCTGGCGGCGCATCACGCCCTGAATATCCAACGACCGGATTATGAGACGCCCTGGTTCTGGTCGGACCAGCACGGTGGCAAGCTGCAATCCGTCGGCGTTCCGATGGCGTGGGATGAAGTGGTCTGGCGCGATGGCGACGGGCCGGAATCCGGCGCGGCCTTTTCGTTTCGTGAAGGACAGCTTGTTTCTGTCGAAGCGTTCAACCTAGTGCCGGCCTTCATGCTCGGCAAGAAGCTGTTCGCCGGACTGAGCGATGTCACCAAGGCCGAGATCGAGGATCCGGCTTCCGATCTTCGCGCGCTGATGAAACGCAAACCTGCCTGACCGTAGGAAACCCTACCGCCATGTCGCCTTCACCTATCATCAGTACGCCGGCCCGATCACGATATGATGTCGTTATCGTTGGTGGCGCGATACTCGGCTCGTCGGTGGCGTGGTTTCTGACCGACAACCCGGATTTCGACGGATCGATCCTGGTCGTGGAACGCGATTTCGATTATCGGTTCGCGTCGACATCGCATACGAATAGCTGCATCCGGCAGCAGTTCTCGCAGGAAATCAATGTCAGGATTTCTCAGTTCGGGGCCGACTTCATCAAGAACTTCCGGTCTTTCATGGGCAATGATGGGCGCGTTCCCGAGCTTACCCTGCAGTCATTCGGCTATCTGTTCCTAGCCGGCAGCGAGGATTTTGCCGAAGTGCTGCGGGAAAACCAGACAATGCAGGCGGCCTGTGGCGCAGGAACAAGAATATTGTCGGTCGAGGATATCCGGCAGGCGTATCCGTTCTATGCGCTCGACGATATCGTCCTGGGCAGCCACAACCCGGTCAACGAAGGGTATTTCGACGGCAACACGATGTTCGACTGGTTCAAACGATCGGCGCGGGAACGCGGGGCCGAGTATATCCACAATGAAGTTGTCGCAATGACCCGCGACAAGACCGGACAGCGTGTCGAAAGCATAACCCTGAAGTCCGGCGAAACGATTGCATGCGGCACGGTGGTGAATGCCTCCGGCCCGCGTGCAGCGCTGACATCGCGCATGGCCGGCATCGACATTCCGGTCGAACCCAGAAAGCGCTACACCTTTGTATTCGATGCGGAAACACCGCTGGATCGCGACCTGCCACTGACGATTGATCCGTCCGGTGTCCATATGCGCACTGACGGGGCGTATTATATGGCCGGGTGCCCGCCTGACGACGATCCGGCGGTCGAATTCACGGATTTCCAGGAAGATCACAGCCTTTGGGAAGAAAAGGCATGGCCCGCCATAGCAACGCGAATTCCTCAGTTCGAAGCGATCAAGCTGGTGAATTCCTGGGTAGGTCATTACGCCTACAACACGTTCGACCAGAACGCGATTGTCGGGCCTCATCCCGATGTCGGTAACTTCATGTTCGTGAATGGCTTTTCCGGGCACGGATTGCAACAATCGCCGGCGATGGGGCGGGGAACGGCCGAATACATCATCCACGGTGGGTATCGGACGCTTGATCTGACGCCGCTTGGCTTTTCCCGGACATTGCAGGCAAGAAGCACGGTCGAGAAGGCCGTGATCTGACCCCGTTTCTCTTGCGAAGGAAATAGCAACGCCCGTGGCAATCGCCCAATCAACGTCCGAGGTGCCGGCATATACGCGAAGACAGTCAGTGCTGATCATGGTCAGCGCGATGTTGCTGTCGATGATTCTGGGATCAATCCATGCGTTTTCGGTCTTGTTGCCGGCGATGGAAACGACATTCGGTGCAAGTCGGACCCAGGCCAGCCTGACCTATTCCTTTGCACTGATCGCCCTTGCGATTGCCGTTCTGGTCGGCCATCGCGCCTATGCGAAAGTGCGGCCCGCAATCTTCGTGGCGGGGACCGGCCTGCTGGCGGCGGCCGGGTGTCTTGTCGCCGGGTTCGGCGGTTCGCTCGCCATGAGCTGGATTGGCTACAGCCTGCTGTTTGGCGCGGCTAATGGGCTCGGATACGGCTATGCTTTGCAGTTCTCTGGACAGGCCGTGCCGTCGAATAACGGATTTGCCATGGGCGCCGTTACCGCCGCCTATGCCGTCGGTGCGGTTGTTGCGCCGGTTCCGCTGTCGCTTGCTCTTCAGGCGGGCGGCTGGCCCGGTGCACTTGGTCTGATGGCCGTGGCCGTGGTGGCTGTCGCTGCGACAAGTGCGCTGTTGCTGGCCCTGTCCGGCGCAATGTATGGCCATGTGCAGTCGGTACAGGCCGACGGCGCCATGACAATCAAGGGGAAAACCGTCGCGATTCTGTGGTTTGCTTATGCCTGTTCGGTAACGGCGGGACTGATGGCAATCGGCCATGCCACGGGAATCGCCAGAACGTCGGGCGTTGACGATTGGTGGGTCGTCGCCGCGCCGATCATCATTGCACTGTCCAATATGGTCGGCAGTATCCTGTGCGGGGTTCTGCTGGACAGAATTCCGGGTCGGCCGATCCTGTGCAGCCTTGCGATTGTTTCGTCCGGTGCGCTGTTCGCCATGGCTGTCTTTGGCGGTATGGGAATTACGATGATGGGGCTGGCCATCGTCGGCTTTATCTATGGCGGCACGATATCGGTCTATCCGGCGTTTATTTCCAAGTGTTTTGGCGTCGCCACTGGCACGGTTGTCTACGGCAGGGTGTTTACGGCCTGGGCGGCGGCCGGGCTGCTTGGTCCGGCCAGCGCCGGCATTTTGTTCGATCTATACGCTGATTACAGCATCGCCTTGGCGGTGGCGGGCGTAATTGGGCTCGGCGCGCTGATCGTGGTGAAGATGCCGGACGGCAAAGCCGGACAGGTGGGTCAGGTGGTCGAGGACATGTAATGGCGAATTCGGTCTGCTGATGTTCCGGTGCTGATGGTCAGCTTCGGGCGCTGGCCATTGTAACACCGCCATCGACGATAATAGTTTGTCCCGTAATGAAAGCGCCGGCGGGGGCGGCGAGGCAGACTGCTACGCCGGAAATATCGTCCGGCTCGCCGATGCGACCCAACGGATAAACCGCCTCGACCTTTTTCAGGCGCTCGGGGTCTTCCCATAACGCTCTGGCGAAGTCTGTCTTGACCAGGCCGGGTGCAATGCAATTGACCCTTATGTTCTTCTTGCCCCAACCAACGGCCAGACTGCGCGCCATCGACCCGACGGCGGCTTTCGACATGCCATACGCGCCGATATCATCGGTGCCGCGAATGCCGGCGACGCTGTGCAGCAGAATGACCGCACCGCCGCCTCGTTCCGCCATTTCAGGCAACACGGCTTTGCAAAGCCAGAGATTGGATTTTAGGTTGGTGTCGATGATCTTGTTGAAGGCAGGTTCTTCGACATCGGTGATTGGACCGTAGTGCGGGTTTGTTGCGGCGTTGCCGACAAGAATATCGATGCCACCAAAGGCTTTTCTCGCTTCGCCAACCATGTGGTCGATATCGGCGAGACTTGAAATATTGCAGGCGATTGCAATTGCCTTGCCGCCGGCTTTGGTAATTTCCTCGACAACTTCGTTGCAGGCTTCGATCTTGCGGCTGGTCACCACGACACGCGCACCGGCTTCCGCCATGCGGAATGCAATTGCACGACCGATCCCTCTCGATCCGCCTGTTACAATCGCTGTTTTATCCTTCAGGCTGAACAGATCCATCTTGTTTTCTCGCTCTGGTATTTGCGTTGTTTCGCGGGAAGCCTAGCAATCGTATCTCGTTCGGCAAGTAAAATGCGG
>CAYGSU010000002.1:79026-122442 GCA_964352715.1 uncultured Flavobacteriaceae bacterium
TCGATGATTGTCGAATTCAAGCGAAACACCGCGCCGGTTATCCTCGCCGATCATCTGCTGTCTTCTGAACGCAGATACTTCGACAACATCTGGCTTAACGGCGGTTATCTGTTGGGGCCTTATTACAATGCCTATCTTCGCGGTATTCCAGGCGGCTTCTATTCCCTCAAGCAAGCTGCGCCGGATGCTTTCACAAAAAGCGAGTATTACAGGATTTATTTTCGTCATGTCGGACAGTCCGATATGGCCGGTTACGTCGCCTGGCCGAGGCCCGAACAATGCAGGAGAACAGGAAGTTTCAATCTGATGCTAACGAACCGGACAGGGATTCGTCGTTAGCGTCATTTGCAAGCAATAGAGGGGCGAACGGTTTGAATCGCAGGACAGTGTTGAGTACGGCAACCGTAATGGGGCGTCATGGCGCCGCGATGGAGTCGGGCGGGCTCATTACTGGCCGATACCCGGCACCGATGGGCCGACCGTGCTGACACCTGACGATATCATGAACGGCATTGAAGCCACTGGCCCGGTCGTCATTTACGATACCGATGGCGGCTATATCGGCAATGTGATCGCCGAAAAACTGCATGCTGACGGACATGCGGTAACAATCGCAACCCCGTCGCCGGAGATCGCCGGATACCTGACGCTGACCATGGAGCAGAACAAGGTTGTTGCCCGCATGATGGAGCTGGGTATCGAGATCATTCGTCTGAAAAGCCTTACCTCTGTCGGCGAAGACCATGTCCAGCTCGAATGCGTCTATGGCGGCGAGGGCAGGCGGCTCGATGCGGTCTCGGTCGTCATCGTATCCGGCCGGAAGCCGAATGACAGTCTGTACCAGGCATTGTCGGCCCGCCCGGACGATCTTGAGAAGGCTGGCATCAAATCAGTCGACCGGATCGGCGATTGCGAAGCCCCCGGCATCATCGCCTTCGCGGTTCATGACGGGCATCGATACGCAAGGGACCTCGACCGGAAAGGCTCGCCGGCCTATCTGCCGTATATACCTGAAATGAATCAGGCGGAGTGGTTGCGATAGAGGCGCTTTCGGCAATTGGCGTTTGGTGGTCTGGTGACAGGCTGACCATAAGAATGTTGTGTCTGTCGGTGTCAGGATTGCCGAATTGTACAATTTAAGCCAGAATTTATGATCCATTGTGACGTTCCGCGCGTAGAATACTTATTTCGGAGACGTCTGATGAGCAAATTCCGCACACATTTTGAACTCGGTATCAAAGATATCCAGATAATTGAAGACTCTCTGACTCACACGGTCGGCGATCTGACTCAGCGGGTCCTTGATGCCGATAACGAAACGTTTCGACTGGCCGACAGCGATGAAGTAGACGCGAACATGCAAATGCTTACGGCGGTTCGTGATCTGCTTGGCCGTATTCATGACCAGAAGCTCTGGTACATGTCGAAAGAGAACGTGCCGCGCGGCTGACGTTGAAACGCCGGTTGTTGTAAAGCTGTTCTCTTGTTTCCGTACGTTGTTGTCCGTGGCGTTAGTATTTTAGCGCCCCTGAGCGGTTTTGACGTTATCGCACCCAGTAATTGATCATTAACAGGGGTCGTATTGGTTTGTTCGGCCATAACCGGTAACAGTATCGGGCTGTTCACGACGAAAGCGGTCAGCGCGCGACAATGCGACGAAGGGTTTTTGTTTTAAATGGATGATCTGAATTTCTGGTCACTTGGCGCATTCATGCTGGTGGTGATGGCTGCAGCCTGCTCGGGGTCATTCTTCAAACCCGGCGAGTGGTATTTTGCGCTTGAAAAACCGTCATGGAACCCGCCGCCCTGGGTTTTTGGCGCTGTCTGGTCGGTGTTGTATCTGATGATCGCAATCGCCGGCTGGCTCGCCTGGGAAACAGCGCCCGAAGGCATGCTGCTGCCGGCCTTTGCCGTGTTCGGCGTTCAGCTTGCACTGAATGCGGCGTGGTCGGCCGTGTTTTTTGGAATGAGGCGAATGCGCCTGGCGTTTCTAGACCTCATCCTTCTGTGGCTGGCCGTGCTGGCAAATATCTACTTTTTCTTCGATATTCTGCCATTGGCCGCGTGGCTTCTGGTGCCTTATCTGATCTGGGTGACGATTGCCGGGGCGCTGAACATTTCCGTGCTGCGGCTTAACAAGGGCGCCATCTAGCAGGGTATGCACCGGGTGGCCGGTTACATATTGGCGGCCAGACCGAGCGAAAGGCGCGGGTCGCGATACCATTTATGGGCGTTGTCGAGTTGCGCATAATGATTGCGCAGGTAATGCCGCAGCCATACGGAATACCGCGACGGGTCATCTTCGACATAGGTGTAAAGGGCATCGAGCGGAACCAGGGCGGTGTCCGTCGCCTCCAGCGGATTCAGATTAAGCTCACCGGTAAACCGTCCGACAAAGATCGTAACGATCTCGTTCTCTGACATGCCGTTGTCCAACTGGGCAGAATAAGCCGTTGTAAAGCACGGTTTCAGCGGAGCAAGGACCCCAAGCTCTTCGTTGAGTCGCCGTTCTGCGGCCCGGCGTATCGATTCCTTCGGGCGGGGATGCCCGCAACATGAATTCGCCCACAGGCCGCCGGAATGATATTTCCCTTCGTACCGACGCTGCAGCAGGGTTCGGCCTTCGTCATCAACCAGAAAAACAGAAAAGGCGCGATGCCTGATGCCGCGCCGGTGAATATCGTATTTTTCACCGTATCCTATCGTCCGGTTGGACGGGTCTACCAGAATGACTGATTCCTGCATCTTGCGGTCTCGCGAGAATTGTTCGTGAAGGCCTCAATTCGACATTACATATGGACACCTTTGCTGTCATGTAAAATTGACAATATTCCGGAAGGACCGCATCTTCTTTCGGCTGAATTTGCGATGCGCAAGGCGGCCGGTTTGACGGGTTTGCATTCCAATCCATCGGGTCTACTGTCGGCGCATCATTGGAAAAAACATTAAGAAAGAACGTCATGGGCGCTGTTTACCCGTTTTCCGCGATCGTCGGTCAGGAAGAAATGAAACGAGCGATGCTGATCGCGGCGGTCGATTCGAAAATCGGCGGTGTGCTTGTCTTCGGAGACCGCGGAACGGGCAAATCGACGATCGTGCGGGCGCTGGCCCAGCTTTTGCCGCCGATGCAGATCATCGCGGATTGCCCCTATAATTGCGCGCCGGATGCGCCGTCGCCGCTATGCCCGCACCGTTGCGCCGACAAACCGTCGGAAAAGCGCAAGGCGAAAAAGGTTCCGGTGCCGGTGATCGACCTGCCGCTGGGCGCGACGGAAGACCGGGTGGTCGGGGCCCTCGATCTGGAAAAGGCCCTGGCTTTCGGGGAAAAGCATTTTGATCCGGGTCTGCTGGCGCGGGCCAACAGGGGCTTTCTGTATATTGACGAGGTCAACCTGCTGGAGGATCACCTTGTCGACCTGCTGCTCGATGTCGCCGCATCGGGCGAAAACGTTGTCGAACGGGAAGGCCTGAGCGTCAGACACCCGGCGCGGTTTGTGCTGATCGGCAGCGGCAACCCGGAAGAAGGCGAATTGCGGCCGCAATTGCTTGATCGGTTCGGGGTATCGGTTGAAGTGTCGACGCCCCGGGACCTTGCGACACGGGTGTCGGTGGTCCGCCAGCGCGATTCTTTTGATCGCGATCAAGCCGGCTTCATCGCAACATGGAAACGGCGCGACAGCAGCTTGCGCAGCAAGATCCTGAAGGCGCGCTCGATTCTGGATTCTGTAGAAACACCGGACCAGGCGCTGGAGAAAACGGCGCAGCTGTGTCTGACGCTGGGAACCGACGGTTTGCGGGGCGAGCTGACCCTTATTCGTGCCGCCCGAGCGATGGCTGCTCTCGAAGGGGCAGGCGAGATCGGCGAAAAGCATTTGAAGGATGTCGCGGCAATGGCCCTGCGGCATCGCCTGCGCCGCGATCCGCTGGATGAGACCGGGTCTGCGGTACGCATAGAGCGGGCGGTCGAAGAGGTGTTCGGCTAGCCATGCAGACGGCATCCGCCATCGACGAACCGTCAGGGACCATAAAAATCGATCTTTGGGGCGATGCGGTTCTTGCCGCAACGCTGTTGGCGGTTGACCCGTTTCTGTTGTCCGGGGCGGTCGTGCACGCGCGGTCCGGCCCTGTCAGGGATCGCTGGTTTACTTTGTTCACCGGCATGCTGCCGTCCGACATGACCGTCCGGAAACTACCGGTTCATGCCGGGCTGGACCGTATATTGGGTGGGCTTGATCTGGCGGCGACGCTTGCGGCAGGACGCCCGGTGTCGGCTCGGGGGCTGCTGGCCGAAAGTGACGGCGGTGTCGTCACTGTTTCCGGTGCGGAGCGCCTGGACAGGGAAAAGGCCGCGCAGATTGCATCGGTTATGGATAACGGCGAAGTCCTGATTGAGCGGGACGGGATCACCGACCGGTCTCCCGCCCGTTTCGGACTGATCCTGTTTGATGAAAGCCAATCCCCTGACGAAGCGGTGCCAGCCGTTCTGGCCGATCGGGTCGCTCTTCATTTCGATCTGGAAACACTGTCGCTGCGTGATGCCGTCGCGATGGATATCGGGCCGGAATATGTGCAGGAGGCGCGGGAAAACGCCCGCTCGGTCACCGTTGACGATCAGGATATGGAAGCCTTGTCGGCGACCGGCATGATGCTTGGCATTTCATCGGCGAGGCCGGTTCTGCAGGCGCTGGCGGCGGCCCGGATATGCGCAGCGCTGGACGGCCGTTCCCGTGTGGAAAAAGCGGATATGGATGCTGCGTTCCGGCTGGTCCTGCTGCCGCGCGCAACACAGATCCCGGCGCCCCCTGATGAAGACCAGACCGAACAGCAACCGGAGCAGCCGGTTGAGCCGCCGCAACCGACCGATAGCGATGATCCGCAAAACCGCACCGAGGACGCCTCGGAAGACCGGATGGTCGAGGCGGCAAAGGCTGTGATCCCGGCTGATCTTCTCAATAGTCTGATCTCGGGTGCGGTTCGACGCAGCCCCGGTGTCGGGTCAGGACGCAGTGGCGAGGAACAGCGTCAGGCAAAACGCGGTCGCCCGGTCGGCGTCCAGACCAGACCGCCCTATGCCGGCGCTCGGCCGAAAGTTATCGACACGCTGCGGGCCGCTGCGCCCTGGCAATCGATCCGGCGAAAGGCATCGAATGCCGAGAAGGGCAGACTTCTGGTCGCGAAGGAAGATTTTCGCTATGCGCAATTGAAGCACCGTGCTGAAACTGTGACGATTTTTGTGGTCGACGCGTCAGGGTCGGCAGCGGTGCGACGGCTGGCTGAAGCAAAGGGCGCTGTCGAATTGTTGCTAGCGGATTGCTATGTGCGGCGCGATCAGGTTGCGGTCATCGCCTTCCGGCGGGATGGTGCGGAAGTGCTGTTGCCGCCGACACGATCGCTCACGCGGGCGAAAAAAGCATTGGCCGCCTTGCCCGGTGGGGGCGGCACACCGCTTGCGGCGGGCCTTGACGCCGCACTAGCGCTTGCGACTTCGGAAAAGCGGCAGGGCAGGACCCCGCTGGTGGTCGTCCTGACAGACGGCCGCGCCAACATCGCAAAAGACGGCACGGCAGACCGCAGCAGGGCCAGCGCCGATGCGGAACAGTCAGCACAGGCATTGTACGTGGCGGGTTTCCGGGGGCTCTTGATCGACACGGCTACGCGGCCGGACAGGCGGGCGGCGTCTCTGGCCAAGGCGATGCACGCAAGCTATCTGCCGCTTCCCCAGGCCGATGCGGCCGGCATGAATACAGCCATCAGGGCAATCGGCGATGCGCGCGCTTGACGACCGGCTGGACTGGCAGCGTGACGGCAGGGATTGGCCGAATCGCGATTACAGCCGATTTGTCACAGCAGGCGG
Organism: uncultured Flavobacteriaceae bacterium; assembly: GCA_964352715.1. GTDB lineage: Bacteria > Pseudomonadota > Alphaproteobacteria > UBA8366 > Aestuariispiraceae > JAVKBW01. The sequence continues at coordinate 84,881 of CAYGSU010000002.1, forward strand.
CCTAACCTGGCATGTACAGTCAGCCGGCGACGGCCCGGCCCTGCTTCTGATACACGGAACCGGATCTTCCACCCATTCTTGGCGGCGGCTGTTTCCATTGCTGGCCGAGCGATTTTCCGTTCTGGCGATAGATCTGCCCGGACATGGCTTTACGACTGCCCCGGCTGCGCACCGGCTGTCGCTGTCCGGTATGGCTGGGGCCGTCGCCAACTTGCTTGCGACGCTGAAGATGACGCCGGATGTCGCGGTCGGCCACTCGGCCGGCGCGGCCATTCTGGCTCGCCTCTGCCTGGACCGTGCAATCAATCCAAAGTTCATTGTCAGTCTGAATGGCGCGTTTCTGCCGTTCGGTGGCATTGCCGGCAAGGTTTTCTCGCCGCTGGCCAAGGTTCTGGCTACAACATCCCTGGCGCCGAACATTTTCGCGGCGCGGGCATCCAACCGGGCGGTGATCGACCGGTTGATCGGTGAAACCGGGTCCGTCATTGAAGACGAGGATGCTGCCTGTTACTGGCGGCTTGCCCGCTCACCCGGGCATGTCGCAGCGGCGCTGGCGATGATGGCGAACTGGGATCTCAGCACCCTGTTGACAGAGATGCGCCTGTTACCCGTTCCGCTGGATCTGGTGGTTGGTGAGCGAGACAAAACCGTCCTGCCTTCTGTCGCGGCGCGCGTTAAAAAGGAAGCGCCGGAAGCCAGAATCGTCACGCTGCCAGGCCTCGGACACCTTGCGCATGAAGAATCGCCGGGCTTGATTTTCTCTCATATTGAGAAGCGGTATCAGCAGATAACAGATTGATAAAAAAGTATTTTCTGTTACGGGCGTTAGCAGTTTTTCTTTCATGGAAAAGTGTCAAATAAAATAGACGTAAATAATAATGTACATATTTACCGATTGAGGGTTTAATTGGTTATGGCACTCAGATGCCAGTTATCAATGATCTGCGGGGGCGTAAGATGAACCTTCACCGGCCAATAGCCGATCTGGTTGAACTGCCAGAACAGGAAAACAGTCGTTCATCGCTTCTCGACAAAGTGTCCCAGCCCGAAGATATCCGGAAGATGCCGCGCTCGGCCATGAAACGGCTGGCGGATGAAGTCCGTTCGGAAATGATTTCGATCGTTTCGGAAACGGGTGGCCATCTCGGCGCCGGCCTTGGTGTTGTTGAATTGACCGTTGCCCTGCACCGGGTGTTCGATACCCCACGCGACAAGCTCCTCTGGGATGTCAGTCACCAATGCTACCCGCACAAGATATTGACCGGTCGTCGCGCATCGCTACGCAAGCTTCGGCAGTCCGGCGGGCCTTCGGGTTTCACAAAGATCACCGAAAGCCGGTTCGATCCGTTTGGTGCGGCGCATAGCTCAACATCGATATCGGCCGGGCTGGGCTTTGCGGTTGCGCGCGATTTCGATGGTATGGACTTCTCGGTCGTTTCCGTTATCGGCGACGGTGCGATGACTGGCGGCATGGCGTTTGAAGGGCTAAACAATGCCGGCGCGCAGGGCCGTCGGCAGATCGTTGTGCTGAACGACAATTCGATGTCGATTGCACCGCCAGCCGGCGCGCTGGAAGGGCATTTACAGACATTGCGAAACTGTCTGCCGTCGAAGACGGTTCGGAAAAAGGCGCTTCAGCAATCGAAATTGCCGAGTTTTTCACCTCAGCCGACACTGTTCGATAATCTGGGCATTCGGTATGCCGGTCCCTTCGACGGGCATGATATGGACGAAATGCTGACTGTTCTGGAACAGGCGCGGCGATACGAAAACGGGCCGCTGCTGGTTCATGTGCTCACCGACAAGGGCAAGGGTTATGCCCCGGCGGAAAAGGCAGCGGACAAATATCACGGCGTAAAGAAATTCGATATCCGCACGGGCGAACAGGCGAAATCACCAGCCGGACCGCCGAGCTATACGAATGTCTTCGCCAAGGCGCTGATTGCCGAGGCCAAAGCGGATTCACGGGTTGCGGCAATCACCGCCGCGATGCCGTCCGGCACCGGGCTCGACAAGTTTGCAAAAGCCTTTCCGGACAGATGTTTCGATGCCGGCATCGCTGAACAGCATGCCGTAACGTTCTGCGCCGGCATGGCTGCGGAAGGTTACAGGCCGTTCGCCGCCATTTATTCGACCTTCCTTCAGCGCGCATATGACCAGATAGTACACGATGTCGCCATTCAGCGGCTGCCCGTTCGGTTCGCCATCGACCGCGCCGGCATGGTTGGCGCTGACGGTGTGACGCATCAGGGGTCATATGACATCAGTTACCTTGGATGTTTGCCCGGCTTTGTGCTGATGGCGCCGAGCGACGAAACGGAACTGATGCATATGGTCGCCACGGCGGCGGCGATTGACGACCGCCCGTCGGCGATTCGCTTTCCGCGCGGCGAAGGAACAGGGTCGGCGCTTCCTGACAGAGGCGACGTTCTTGAGATCGGCAGGGGCCGAATCGTCCTTGAAGGCGGCGATGTGGCGATCCTTTCGTATGGCACGCGCCTTGCCGATGCGCTGATGGCCGCCTCACTGCTGGCCGAACAGGGCATAAAGGCGACTGTGGCTGATGCCCGCTTCGCAAAACCGGTCGATCACGCGCTTGTGGCGCAGCTTGCACGAAACCATCCGCTTCTGGTGACACTCGAAGAAGGGGCTGTTGGCGGGTTTTCCGCACAGGTTTTCGATAGCCTGGTCTACCAGCGGCGTCAGGACTGTCTGAATCGGGTGCTTCCGATGTACCTGCCGGACCTGTTCATCGATCACGATGCGCCAGGCAATCAAATCCGGCAATCCGGCCTGCATGCAGAAGGCATCGCCGCGCGGGTTCTGGAATCCCTCCGGCTTTCTGGCACGGGTAGTTCCGCTAAGCGGCTGATTTAAAACAGGTTTTCTTGCTGTTTTCGTGTCTTGCCGACAGAATCCCATTTATTATGTCCAAAATATTTTACGTCAAATAAACTTGACATATTTAATGGTCCGCAATTACACTTTTAGCTAATGGGATTGCACAAGGATGATCCTGTGCAACGGGCAGAGAACGGAACGAAAAGACCTGTTCCACAAGGGCCGGTTGCGAATAAGGGGGTAAGGAAAATGAGATCCGATGATCTGGCCGTGATGGGTTCCGGCTCTGGTTGCGCCAAGCCGCCAGTGCTCAAGGAACGCGGCCAGCGGGAAGTGTTCTGCGGCCTTACCGGCATTGTCTGGATGCATCGGAAGATTCAGGACGCTTTCTTTCTCGTTGTCGGTTCCAGAACCTGCGCCCATCTCATCCAGTCCGCTGCGGGCGTGATGATTTTCGCAGAACCCCGTTTCGCCACCGCCATCATCGACGAACGCGATCTTGCCGGTCTTGCCGATGCGAATGAAGAGCTCGACCGGGTAGTCGCTCAGCTCCTCGAGCGCCGGCCCGATATCAAAACGCTGTTTCTCGTCGGTTCCTGCCCGTCTGAGGTCATCAAGCTCGACCTGGCGCGCGCAGCCCAGCGGCTGTCGCACCAGTACATTTCCCGGGTGAGGGTGCTGAATTATTCCGGAAGCGGTATCGAAACAACGTTCACCCAGGGCGAAGACGCCTGTCTGGCATCGCTTGTGCCTGAACTGCCGGAAAGCAAGACACGCTCGCTGTTGGTTGTCGGCTGCCTCGCCGATGTCGTTGAAGACCAGATGATGCGTCTGTTCACGGCGATGGGGCTGGAAAATGTTTCCTTCCTGCCGCCGCGCCGCAGTACCGAATTGCCAGCCGTGGGCAGCGAAACCCTGTTTCTGCTGGCACAACCGTTTCTGGCCGACACCGCAAAGGCCCTGAAGGACCGCGGCGCACAGTATATTCCCGCACCATTTCCGCTCGGTGCGGAAGGGACGGAACTGTGGCTGAAGGCCGCGGCTGACGCCTTCGATGTCGATCCGGCGGTCTTCGAACAGGCCGTTGGTCCGGCCCGCGACAGGGCCAATCGCGCCTTGGAAAAATACCGTCCCGTGCTGGACGGAAAGACGATTTTCTTCTTCCCCGATTCACAGCTTGAGCCGCCGCTGGCGCGTTTCCTGTCTCGTGAGCTGGGGATGAAGCCGATTGAAATCGGAACCCCCTTCCTTCATCGCGAACATCTGGCCGTGGAGCTTGATCTGCTGCCGGCAAACGTTCAGCTCAGCGAAGGCCAGGATGTCGACCGTCAACTGGACCGCTGCCGGGATGCAAAACCGGACATCTCCGTCTGCGGCCTCGGGCTGGCCAATCCGCTGGAAGCAGAAGGCTTCACGACCAAGTGGGCGATCGAGCTGGTTTTCACGCCCATTCAGGGTTTCGACCAGGCGGGCGATCTTGCCGAGCTGTTTCATCGGCCGCTGTACCGGCGGGAAAGGCTGAAGGTTTAACACCATGCACCTGACCGTATGGACATATGAAGGCCCCCCGCATGTCGGCGCGATGCGCGTAGCGACGGCAATGCAGGATGTCCACTACGTGCTGCATGCACCGCAGGGCGATACCTATGCCGACCTGCTGTTCACAATGATCGAGCGCCGCAAGAAACGCCCGCCGGTTACCTACACAACCTTTCAGGCGCGTGATCTGGGTGCGGATACAGCCGATCTTTTCCAGTCAGCCGTTGCAGACGCCTTTGAACGGTTTCAGCCGAAGGCCCTTCTTGTCGGGGCATCCTGTACGGCGGAGCTCATTCAGGACGACCCGGCCGGGTTGGCAAAGCGTTTGGGGCTTCCTGTGCCGGTCGTTCCGCTGGAACTGCCTTCCTATCAGCGCAAGGAAAACTGGGGTGCATCGGAAACCTTCTATCATCTGGTCCGCACCATCTGTCTGCCACTGGCGAACGCAGGTGACCGGCAAAAACCGGCATCTGATGGCCGGCCAAGCTGCAATCTGCTGGGACCGACGGCCCTTGGCTTCCGGCATCGTGACGATATCATTGAAATCACCCGGCTGCTGAATTCGCTCGGCGTTGCGGTGAATGTCGTCGCACCGCTCGATGCTACAGTTGCCGATATTGCAAGATTGCCGGACGCTGACTTCAACGTTGCGCTTTATCCCGAAATCGCGACGACAACAGCGCGCTGGCTGGAAAAGACATTCGGTCAGAAAACCGTGACGACCGTGCCGATCGGTGTCGGAGCGACTTGCGACTTCATTCGGGAAGTTGCGGCGCTTACGGGGCTTGATGCCTCCGCGCTTCTGTCCGACATCCCGTCGCGCTTCCCATGGTATTCCCGGTCAGTCGACTCGACCTACCTGACCAGCAAGCGGGTATTCATTTTCGGTGATGCGACCCATGCAATCGCCGCTGCAAGAATCGCATCGGAAGAATTCGGCTTTACGGTAGTCGGGCTTGGCACCTATGCCCGCGAACAGGCGCGGGATGTGCGCGCCGCCGCGAAGGCGCTGGATCTGGAAGCCCTGATCACCGACGATTATCTCGACGTCGAAAAGGCGATTTCCGAACTGCAGCCTGAACTTGTTCTCGGCTCGCAAATGGAACGGCATATCGCAAAGCGCTTCGGTATTCCCTGTGCGGTCATTTCCGCACCGGTACATGTGCAGGATTTCCCGGCTCGTTATTCACCCCAGATGGGTTTCGAAGGCGCGAATGTCATTTTCGATACCTGGGTGCATCCGCTGATGATGGGACTGGAAGAACATCTGATCGGCATGTTCCGGGAAGATTTCGAATTCCAGGACGATGCCGCACCGTCTCACCTGAATGCCGAAACCAAAGTGAAGCAACCAACCGAAACAACCTCGATTGGCGATCCCGCAAATGAAGATATCGACTGGTCTTCCGACGCTCAGGGAGAATTGAAGAAGATTCCATTCTTCGTGCGTGGGAAAGCAAGAAGAAACACAGAAAAGTTTGCTGCCGAGCGCGGCCTTCAAACCATAACCCTAGAGACCCTGTATGATGCAAAAGCGCACTTCGGAAGATAGTGTGACGCCCGTACGGGTCGTCATCATTACGCTGGACAATCACCTGTCCGCGACCGTGAAACGCGCAAACACCTTGCTGCATCGCCGGCTACCGAACCTCCAGCTAACGCTTCATGCAGCATCGTCGTGGAGCAAGAACCCGGATTCCCTGGCGCGTTGCCGGAACGATATCGCCAAAGGCGACATCATCATCGTAACGATGATGTTCATGGAAGATCACATTAATGCCGTTTTGCCTGCGCTTCAGGCACGGCGTGAAGAATGCGACGCCATGGTGTGCTGCATGTCATCAGGCGAGATTGTCCGTCTGACCCGCATGGGGCGGTTCAAGATGGGCGAAAAGGACAGCGGCGCGATTGAGCTTCTGAAGCGGTTGCGCGGATCGAAAAAATCAGGCTCCAGCGATGGCGCGAAGCAGATGGCGGTGTTGCGTCGCCTGCCACGCATGCTGCGGTTCATTCCCGGTACCGCACAGGACCTGCGGGCCTACTTCCTGACCATGCAGTACTGGCTGGCGTGCAGTGACGAAAACCTCATCAACATGGTTCTGTTCCTCATCGACCGCTATTCCACCGCGTCGAACAAGGCGCTGCGTGGCGTGTTGAAGCCGGCTCTGCCGGTTACCTATCCCGACACCGGTCTTTATCACCCGTCGCTTGCGGATCGGACATCGGAGAACCTTCACGATCTTCCGAAGCCGAAAGCACCGACCGGAACAATCGGTGTCATCCTTATGCGCGCCTATGTGCTGGCCGGCGACACCAGCCATTACGATACCGTCATCAAGGCATTGGAAGCCAAAGGTCTTCGTGTCATACCCGTGTTTGCCTGCGGGCTCGACAGCCGCCCGGCAATCACGAAGTTCTTCTTCGCCAACGGCAAGCCGCAGGTTGATGCGGTGCTGTCGCTTACCGGTTTCTCCCTTGTTGGCGGCCCGGCCTACAACAATGCGCAGGCAGCGGAAGAAATGCTGACCGAGCTTGATGTGCCCTACATTTCGGCTCATGCGCTCGAATTCCAGACTGTTGAGGAATGGCGGGAGTCGGAACGTGGTCTGCTGCCTGTCGAAGCCACAATGATGGTTGCGATACCGGAGCTTGATGGCGCAATTGGCTCGGCAATCTATGGCGGCCGTTCGGTCAGTAACGCGTCAGAACCTGTCATGGCGGCTGAACTGGAACGGGCGAACGCGCTTGTTGACCGGGCCTATCGAATGATCGCCATGCGTCGTACCAAGGTCGCCGACCGCAAGATCGCAATCACACTGTTCAACTTCCCGCCAAATTCCGGCGCGACCGGCACGGCTGCGTTTCTCGATGTTTTCGGGTCGCTGTTCAACGTGCTGAACAGTCTGAAAAAACACGGCTATTTGGTTGACGTTCCCGACTCCGTCGATGCGCTGCGGACACTTCTTCTGGAAGGTAATGCCAAACAGTTCGGTTCCGATGCAAATGTGATGGCCAGAATTCCCGTTGACGATCATGTGCGCCAGGAACCCTATCTGGACGAGATCGAAGCGCAATGGGGAACGGCGCCTGGAAAATTGCAGACCGACGGATCCACCATCCATGTTCTCGGCGCATCCTTCGGCAATGTCATGGTCGGCATCCAGCCGGGCTTCGGGTACGAAGGCGACCCGATGCGGCTTCTGTTCGACAAGGGCTTTGCGCCGACACATGCATTTTCTGCTTATTACCGCTATCTGCGGAATGATTTTGGTGCTGACGCCGTACTCCATTTCGGAACGCATGGCGCGCTTGAATTCATGCCGGGTAAACAGGCCGGTCTATCAGCGGATTGCTGGCCGGACCGGTTGATAGGCAACCTGCCGAACTTCTATATCTATGCCGCCAATAACCCGTCCGAAGGGTTGATCGCAAAGCGGCGCTCTCTCGCAACACTGATCAGCTATCTCACGCCGCCAGTGCAGAAAGCCGGCCTTTACAAGGATCTTGCCGATCTGAAAGGCTCGATTGACCGCTGGCGCGCATTGCCACCGGAACAGCAGGCGGAACGCGCCCGGTTGGCGCAACTGATCCAGTCCCAGGCCGCCATGATTGACATGACGCCGGCTTCACCCCTGTGGGATGACGCCGGAGAAGCCGAAGTGCCTGTGGTACATGATGCGCTGATTGAATTGCAGAATACACTGATCCCGCATGGCCTTCATATTCTGGGGCAGGCGCCGAGCGACGCCGAACGTCAAGACTATATCGACGCCATGATGCCCGTTGCCGGCGATGCGGTTGCGGTGAAGCCTGACATCGAACGGATTGCTGCGGCGCTGTCAAAAGATGCAGAAATTCCTGCCGTGCTGCATGCGCTGGATGGCGGTTTTATCCGCCCGGTAGCCGGTGGCGATCTGCTGCGCAACCCCGATATCCTGCCAACCGGGCGAAATATTCACGGTTTCGATCCGTTTCTCATTCCCAGCCCGTTCGCCATGAAGGATGGCGCGCGGCAGGCCGAGCATCTTGTCGCCCGGCATGTTGCCGATACCGGAACCTATCCGGAATCCATCGCCCTGGTGCTGTGGGGAACCGATAACCTGAAAAATGAGGGAACGCCGATCGGTCAGGCGTTGAGCCTGATCGGCGCTGAGCCCCGCTATGACAGTTTCGGTCGTGTAGCAGGGGCTAAACTGATTGATCTGGAAACACTCGGCCGTCCGCGGATTGACGTCGTGATGACGGTGTCCGGCATCTTCCGTGATCTGCTTCCCCTGCACATGAAAATGCTGGCCGAAGCAGCCAACCTTGCGGCAAATGCCGATGAACCGCTGGACCGGAACTACGTGCGGCGCAATGCGCTGGCGCATCAGGAAGAATACGGTTGCGATTTTGAAACCGCCTCCCTGCGCGTTTTCAGCAATGCCGATGGCGCATACGGATCAAACGTCAATCACCTTGTCGATAACGGGCAATGGGAAGACGAAAACGATCTGGCTGAAATGTTCACCCAGCGGAAATGCTTTGCCTATTCGCAGTCCGGCGAAGCGGTGCGCCATGAAGAACTGCTGAAAGGCATGTTGGGCAAGGTCAATCTGGCATACCAGAATCTGGAATCCCTGGAAGTCGGCGTCACGACGATCGACCACTACTTCGACTCGCTCGGCGGCATCACGCGGGCGGCCACTCAGTCTCGCGGTGAAAGCATTCCGGTCTATATCGCTGACCACACACGGGGTGACGGCGCAATCCGCACCCTGAATGAACAGGTAGCACTTGAGACCCGCACACGGATGCTGAACCCGGCCTGGTACGAAGGCATGCTGAAACATGGGTACGAAGGCGTTCGCCAGATTGAGGCGCATGTTACCAATACTGTGGGCTGGTCTGCGACGACCGGTCAGGTGGATCCGTGGATCTACCGTCAACTTACAGAAACATTCGTAATGGACCCGGAAATGCGGGACAGACTTTCGGCGCTGAACGTTCAGGCGTCGGCAAGGGTCGTCAACCGGTTGCTTGAGGCGCATGAGCGCAACTACTGGCAACCGGATGACGACATGCTCGAAGCTCTGCGTGAGGCAGGCGACGAGATGGAAGATAAACTCGAAGGTGTTGGGGGAGAAATGGCGGCATGAATTTTTCACTAGGATCGCTGCCAAGAGAGAGCAGCGCGCTGAACAGGTCGGTCGGAAACGGCGAGGGCAGCGTGCAGGTCGAAATGGATGCCAATGTGCAGATCGAAACCGCGAAAGTGTTTTCGGTCTACGGCAAGGGCGGCATCGGCAAGAGCACGACATCGTCCAACCTTTCCGCGGCTTTTTCGAAGCTCGGGAAACGCGTCCTTCAGATCGGTTGCGATCCGAAGCACGATTCTACCTTCACCCTGACCAAGCGTCTGGTGCCGACGGTTATCGATGCGCTCGAAGCCGTCGATTTCCATGCTGAAGAGCTGCGCGTCGAAGACTTCGTTTACGAAGGCTACAACGGTGTGATGTGTGTTGAAGCAGGCGGTCCGCCGGCGGGTACAGGCTGCGGCGGTTATGTGGTTGGCCAGACGGTCAAACTGCTGAAGGAACACCACCTTCTGGAAGATACCGATGTCGTGATTTTCGATGTTCTGGGTGATGTTGTCTGCGGCGGTTTCGCCGCACCGTTGCAACACGCCGAACGCGCGCTGATCGTAACTGCAAACGATTTCGACTCAATCTTCGCAATGAACCGTATCGTGACCGCCATCAAGGCGAAGGCGAAAAACTACGAAGTCCGGGTCGGCGGCGTGATTGCAAACCGCAGTGCAGCGACGGATGAAATCGACCGGTTCAATAAAGCAATCGGCCTGGAAACCCTGGCGCATTTCCAGGATCTCGATGAAATTCGCCGGTCCCGGTTGAAGAAATCCACATTGTTCGAAATGGACTCAACGCCCGCGCTCGAAATCGTGAAGGCAGGGTACCTTGAACTGGCGCAAAAGCTTTGGGATGGGGTGGAACCGCAAGATGCGATCCCCATGAAAGACCGTGAAATTTTCGATTTTCTGGGATTTGACTAATGCAGACAGCAGCTTACATCGAACGGCGCGGTGAAATCGAAACGTATTTCGACAGCACGGCTGTCGATGCATGGAAGAAGCTGACATCGGATGCACCGGTCGGGAAAATCCGGGCAACGGTACGGGCCGGGCGTGACCGCATGCGGGCCACGCTGCTGGGTTACCTCCCGGAAGACTTAAGCGGACGCCGTATCCTGGATGCAGGATGCGGCACCGGTGCGTTTGCTGTTGAAGCGGCGCGTCGCGGTGCGGATGTCGTCGCTATCGATCTTTCGCCAACCTTGGTCGATCTGGCGCGGGACCGCCTGCCCGAAGATCTGGGCAAAGGCAGGATCACCTTTATGGCGGGTGACATGCTTGACCCGGCTTTGGGTGAATTCGACCATGTCGTCGCGATGGATAGTTTCATCCATTACAACACGGTCGATATTGTCAGCATGCTTGGTGGTTTGACGGAACGGACATCGGACTCGATCCTGTTCACGGTCGCCCCCAGAACGCCCCTGCTTGCGGTGATGCACACGGTTGGTCGGCTGTTCCCGCAGGGCAACCGTGCACCGGCCATTGTTCCGGTACCGCCGCGCAAATTGCATGACCTGATCAGAAGATCGCCTTCGATGGAAGGCTGGTCGGCGGGCCGGCATCAACGTATCGACAGCGGATTCTACCTGTCGATGGCGCAAGAGGTGACGCGTCGATGACAGCGAAGAAGAAACCGCAAAAGTACGAGGTCATCGCCAACTTCTGGTCGACGCTTGGTCCGCGTTTTTTGCCGTTTGCGGACGCAGCATCGGAAGAGTTGCCGCTTGGCCGGCTTCTGCGTCTGTCGCTGTTTCAGATATCGGTCGGCATGGCCGTGGTGCTGCTGACGGGTACCCTGAACCGCGTAATGATCATCGAACTGGGCGTGCCCACCTGGCTGGTCGCGACGATGGTATCACTGCCACTCGTCTTTGCGCCGTTGCGCGCCCTGATCGGTTACAAATCCGATACCTATCGGTCTTTCCTCGGCTGGCGGCGGGTTCCCTATATCTGGTACGGGTCACTATTGCAGTTTGGCGGGTTGGCGATCATGCCGTTTGCTCTGCTTGTGCTGTCGGGCGATGTCCGCGGTGGCGACCCGATCTGGGGCCATGTCGGGGGCGCGCTCGCCTTCCTGTTGATCGGCGCGGGTCTGCACACGACCCAGACTGCCGGCCTCGCTCTTGCAACCGATCTTGCGAAACCTGACAACAGACCGCGTGTCGTTGCGCTGATGTATGTGATGCTGCTGGTTGGAATGGTCGCGAGTTCGCTGGTGTTCGGGGCAGTGCTTGAGGATTTCACCGCCAAGAAACTAATCCAGGTTATCCAGGGCGCTGCCGTTGTAACGATCGTTCTGAATTTCATCGCGATGTGGAAGCAGGAAGCGCGGAATTCCAAACGGACGGCCAATGATTTACCACAACCCTCGTTCCAGGAAATGTGGCAGGACTTCAGCGGAAACATCCGGGTAAAAAGGCTGCTCGTCGCTGTTGGTCTCGCTGCTGCCGGCTTCAGCATGCAGGACATTCTTCTTGAACCGTATGGCGCGGAAGTGCTCGGGCTGTCGGTTTCGCATACGACAATGCTGACGGCCCTGCTGGCCGGCGGAACACTGCTGGGTTTCGGTCTTGCTGCCCGTATGCTGACCCGGGGCGCAGATGCCTACCGCATTGCCGGGTACGGCATTGTTATCGGCGTTTTCGCTTTTTCGTCGGTTATCTTTTCCGGCCCGATCGCATCGCTGGCGCTGTTCTGCACAGGAACGGCGGCTATCGGTTTCGGTGGCGGCCTTTTCGCGGTGGGAACCATGACGGCGGCAATGGCGCTTGTACGGTCCGGTAACAGCGGCATGGCAATCGGCGCCTGGGGTGCTGTTCATGCAACGGCGACAGGCGCGGCAATCGCGATCGGCGGTTACATTCGCGATGTTGTGGGCGATCTCGCAGCAAGCGGTGCCCTGGGTACTGCAATGAACGGCGTGTCGACTGGTTACACCGTCGTTTATCATCTGGAAATACTGCTTTTGTTTTTTGCACTCGTCGCGATTGGACCGCTTGCCGGATCATCGCGTGTTTTGAACGGCCGTTCCAAGACCAGGTTCGGCATGACGGAGATACCGGGGTAAGCCCGTTTTTGGAGGTGTATGATGGAAATTGGTGCAATTACGGAATACGTCGATGTGGCTCAGATCACACTCTATGTTTTCTGGATATTCTTCGCAGGTGTAATTCTATACCTGATCCAGGAGAACAAGCGGGAAGGCTATCCGCTTGAAACGGATTCGCTTGATCCAGCCCAGCGCAAGAAAATTGCCGGGTTGACCGGCCTGCCATCGCCGAAGACATTTCTGATGCCGGATGGCAAAACCTATACGGTGCCAAATCTGGGGAATGCCGATACCCGGGTTCTGAAAGCATCCGGCGGTTCGGCGAACGGCGGATTTCCGATTGATCCGGAAGGCGACCCGATGCTGGCGGAAGTCGGTCCCGGCGGCTATGCCGAACGCGATGATATTCCGGACGCCAACTTCGACGGTTCACCGAAAATCATTCCGATGCGTAACGCAGCCGGTTTTCATGTCGATGAGCGAGACCCCAACCCGATCGGGATGCAGGTTTTCGGTGCTGACGGCAAAGTGGCCGGAACAGTCAGCGATCTGTGGGTTGACCCGTCCGAACATCTGATCCGCTTCCTTGAAGCTGATGTCGGGACCGGTGCGCCGGTTCTGCTGCCGCTGAACCTGACAACGATTGAAGGCAGAAAAGCCGTCAAGGTACGGGCGCTTCTTTCGACGCAGTTCGCCAACATTCCGAAGACGGCGAGCCAGGAACAGATTACCCGGCTGGAGGAAGAAAAGATCTACGGATACTTCGGTGCCGGAACGCTCTATGCAACACCCGGACGTTCGGAGCCAATCGTATGACCATACAGGAGCTGGATATCGAACCGGTACCAGGTCTGCCGGAAAACCTGCCGGACGGTGAAACAATCGTCTGGCAGGGTAAGCCCGATTGGTGGGGCCTTGCCTTGCGCGTGTTCCACATCCGCAAGATTGCTGTGTACTTCGCTGTTCTTCTCGCGTGGTGGTGCGCAACGACGGTATATGACGGCGGCGATGCCAGAGCCGTCCTGGATGTGCTGATCAACACCGTGCCCTATGCCGCGCTGGGGATTGCCATTCTGACCGTCATCGCACAGTCCTACGCCCGAACAACAATCTACACGATTACAACGCGGCGTGTGGTGATGCGTTTTGGCGTGGCTCTGCCGATTGCCTTCAATATACCGTTCTGCCGCATCGAGTCGGCCTCGCTGAGGCAGTGTGGCGATGGAACTGGCGATCTGCCGCTGAAACTTGTCGGCAAGGACAAGATCGCCTTTCTGCATCTCTGGCCATTCGTTCGGCCCGGACAATACAGAAAGCCACAGCCGACTTTGCGCGCATTGAAGGATCCCGAACATGTCGCACGGCTGTTGGCCGACGCCATGAAGAAAGAGCTCGGCGCAGGTGAAGTTCACAGGCTGGAAAAAGCGTCCAGACCTACAGGCGCTTCGTCCGACGTCGATACCGGGCTTGCTGCAGCGACAAGATAAGGAGACCGCGCCGTGGATCATCATCACGATATGGAAGTTCCAAGAATTGCATTGATCGGTGCAGGGCTGCTGATCGTGCTGACGATCAGTCTTGCAGGCCTTTCCAGAGCAGGCATCATCGCCGTTCCGACGGCCAATGTCGCCGAGGAAGCGACGGCTGAGCGGGATCTGTATTTCCGTGACAGACAGCAGGGCGGTATCGAGGTTCTGTCTGCGGAAACCGGCGCGGTGGTAACCGTGTTCGAGCCGGGAACCAACGGGTTCGCAAGAGGCGTTCTGCGAAGCCTGGTTCGCGAAAGACACGCAAACGGGCTGGACGATGAGGTTCCGATGCGGCTTGTACGGTTCAAGGATGGGCGTCTGGCGCTGGTCGATCCGGTAACCAACGAAAGAATTGAACTGGTGTCTTTCGGCCCAACCAATCTCGGTGTCTTTGCCAAGCTGTTGCCGTCAGAAGGGAACAAGCTATGAGCTTCATGCGTCCCCTATACGGCGAAAGCTTCGATGTCGATTGCACCGTCGATATCCAGAATACGTTTGAACAGTTTCATGCCCTTGTCGAACTGGATGGCAACCCGGCGCTTTTCCCGGGTGACAAGGTGAAAGTCCACGGTGACCCGGTTACTGTTCCCTACGGGGAAAAGCGCATTTTCAGAAGAACCGCAACCGTACAACGGGCAACGGCGCTGTGCCGCGCCCTCACGAAGTTCAGGAGCGATTTCGAATACCTTGAAATGTTTGAAGTCAGTTTTTCGTCGGAGAAAACACTATGACAATAGAAACTCTGTCCATTACCTCAAAAGATGCAATGGAGATCGCCAAGGAGAATACTGTCCTTAGCCCGCGTTTTTATACGACGGATTTCGACGAGCTCGACGCGATCGACGTCTCGCCGGTGCGCCAGGAATGGGACCAGCTCATTGCCGAAATGAAGTCCGATCCGAACAGGAAACACTTCAAGCGTGACGAGCGTTGGGACAAGATATCCCTTGATGATCTGCCACCGGCGCTGCGTAAGGAATTTGTCGATTTTCTGGTCAGTTCGCTGACCGCCGAGTTTTCCGGCTGCATCCTGTATGCGGAAATGAAAAAGCGTGGCACGAACCCGGACATCTGCGAACTGTTCAGCCTGATGGCGCGTGACGAATCCCGTCATGCCGGTTTCATCAATGATGCGCTGAAGGAATTCGGCATCGGCGTTGATCTTGGGTTCCTGACCAAGACCAAGAAGTACACCTACTTCAAGCCGAAGTTCATTTTCTACGCGACTTACTTGTCCGAGAAAATCGGTTATTCGCGGTATATTACAATTTTCCGGCAACTGGAACAGCATCCCGAGCTGCGTTTCCATCCGATCTTCAAATGGTTCGAGGAATGGTGTAACGACGAGTTCCGTCATGGCGAGGCCTTTGCGCTTCTGATGCGCGCCAACCCGCATTTGCTGAAAGGGCGGAACACGCTGTGGGTCAAGTTCTTCCAGCTTGCCGTTTTTGCCACCATGTATGTGCGCGACCACAACCGCCCTGCCTTCCACGAAGCGTTGGGTGTCGACCCGACCGATTACGACTACAAGGTCTTCCGGATCTGCCTGCAGATTTGCGAGCAGGTCTTCCCGGTAACGCTGAACATTGACGATCCGCGGTTCAGAAACGGTCTGGAAACCATTCGAGGTCTTGCGGACAGGATGGACGAGGCCAAACGGAAAGGCGGTATCTGGAACAGGGTTCGGTTTGCCGTTCTGGGTGTGCGGACAGCCGCTGTATTCGGCAGGCTCTACATTCTGCCCGGTAAACACAAGGAGCTGCCGGCAACCAGCCGTTTGCAGCCTGCCTGGTAACCGGTCGGCAGATTGAGTGTCATGACATATGCCCTGCCCATAATCGTCGCCGCTTTCATATGGTGGTTCAGCACAGGTTTGGTTCTGCTGCTGGATGGCATGCCCAAACGGACCCATGTCTGGAGTTTGGTTGCCACGACCTTTGTGACGGCAATTGCGATCTGTGCGCTGTATTTCACGGCATGGGAAACCACGCCGGCGGCGGCCTATATCGCCTTTACCGCGACGATCGTTATCTGGGGCTGGCACGAGCTGGCATTCCTGCTGGGCATCGTTACAGGGCCGCGGCGTGCGCGGTGTCCGCCGGATGCGGGGATCGGACGCCGCTTTGTCCTGGCGGTGCAGGTTCTTGCATATCATGAAATCGCGGTTGCGCTTACCTTCGGGCTTATCGTCCTGCTGCTTTGGGATGCCCCGAACCAGGTCGGCACCTGGACGTTCCTTGTTCTGTTTGCCATGCGCCTCAGCGCCAAGCTCAACATCTTCCTTGGCGTGCCGAACATGAGTGATGAGTTCCTTCCAGGCCACATGGATTTCCTGAACAGCTATTTCGGTGCGAAGAAACTGAACTGGCTGTTTCCCTTCTCGGTAACGGTAGCGACCCTTGCCGGGGCATACGTATTTCATTCGGCGTTTGGCTCCAGCGCAACGCCGTATCTGGTGACCGGTTACATGTTGACCGGTGCCCTTATCTTGCTTGGTACGCTGGAACATTGGTTGCTGATGCTGCCCATTCCGGATAGCGCGTTGTGGCGATGGGCTCTGAATTTCAGAAAGACGCCCGATGTTGCAAACGATGTCGGGCCATCGGCATTGAATACGGGCACCGTCAACAAGGTGAAAGCTAATCGACTGCCCGTTATGACGAAGTGAAATAGGGGGAAACCAAATGAACTACGAAAATTATTTCAGACAAAGCCTCGACCAGCTCAAAGATGAAGGACGATATCGTTACTTTGCCGATCTGAAACGGCGACGGGGAGAATTCCCCAAGGCCGCGCACCACAAGCAGGGTGTTGAGGTGGGTGACGTCACTGTCTGGTGCTCCAACGATTATCTGGGCATGGGCCAGTCGACGGCGGTTCTGGAATCGATGCACGAAGCGCTCGATGAATGCGGCGCAGGGGCAGGCGGTACGCGAAACATCTCCGGCACCAACCGCTATCATGTTTTGCTGGAACAGGAGCTGGCTGACTTGCACAACAAGGAAGCCGCCCTTCTGTTCACCTCCGGTTATGTGTCGAACTGGGCCGGTATCAGCACGTTGGCGGCGATGCTGCCGAATTGCGCGATCATTTCCGATTCTCTTAACCACGCGTCGATGATTGAGGGTATTCGCCACAGCCGGGCCGAAAAAATCATCTGGAAGCATAACGACCTCGAGGATCTGGAGCGTATTCTGGCCGGTCTCGATCCTGACCGCGCGAAGCTGATCGTTTTCGAATCCGTCTATTCAATGGATGGTGATATCGCACCGATCAAGGAGATCTGCGATCTCGCAGACGCCTATGGCGCGATGACGTTCCTGGACGAGGTTCATGCCGTCGGCATGTACGGGCCGCGTGGCGGGGGTATTGCAGAGCGCGAAGGCCTGATGGACCGGGTAACGGTTATCGAAGGCACGCTGGCAAAGGCGTTCGGTGTCATCGGCGGCTATATCGCGGCGTCCGAGGCCTTGTGTGATTTCGTTCGTAGCCATTCCTCCGGGTTTATCTTCACAACAGCCCTGCCGCCGGCCGTGGCTGCCGGTGCGCGGACAAGCATCCAGCATCTGAAGGTCAGTAACTTTGAGCGAGACCTGCAGAAGCAACGCGTGGCGATGCTTCGGCGCAAGCTGGACGGTGCAGGTATCCCGCATATGCGGAACCCGAGCCATATCGTGCCGGTGATGGTTGGCGATCCGGTTCAGTGCCGCCAGATCAGCGACCGGCTGATGGATGAGTTTTCCATCTATGTACAGCCGATCAACTATCCGACCGTACCGCGCGGGACCGAGCGCCTGAGATTCACGCCGGGTCCGCTGCATAGCGAAGCGGATA
Source organism: uncultured Flavobacteriaceae bacterium (assembly GCA_964352715.1). GTDB lineage: Bacteria > Pseudomonadota > Alphaproteobacteria > UBA8366 > Aestuariispiraceae > JAVKBW01. The sequence goes on from CAYGSU010000002.1 coordinate 102,807, forward strand.
TCAACAAACTTGTCTCTGCCCTGACGGCTATCTGGGCGTCGCTGGGGATGGAGACGGTCGCAGCCTGAGGATCCTACTTCCCCCGGGATCACCCACATCGGTTGCGTGTTGAAACGGTCCTTCGGGGCCGTTTCTTCTTTTTGACTCACGGCTGCGGGCTCTACCCATCATTGGGCCAGACCCTTAGTGGCTGACCTGTGGTGGCCAGCCGATTGAAACCGGTCTCGGGACAAGAAGAAGGGTCTTTGGTGATCTTTCTATGGTCGCAACGGCGATGGTTACGGATGGATCATCGCGGGTGGCTTAGGTTTCCCCATCGTTGAAACAGATCTTCCGGGCCGCTTCTTCCATAGGCCCTGATGTTTTGCCCACGTTTGATCTGGATGGCCTGACGGGCCAATAGCGCTCGGCGCCAGGGCAAAAAAAAGGGCCGTTGCCGGCCCTTTTAAGTTCATCACTGATGGATTGTGATGGGTGGGTTGGGAATTTTCAGTAGCGCGATCTATTCTGTGACCGTCGCCAGAGCCCGGGGATGGTCTTCAACCATGTTCGCACCGTACATCGGTTTCGGAATCCCCTGGTGACAGGTTTCGCACTTTGCCTTGGGGGCATCGCCTTTCGGGCCAAGCCGGTTGTCCGGCAGGACAGATGCCAGCGGCTCGAGGAAGGTGCCGTTAAGCGTCTGCACCATGTTGATGCCATGCCATGCCTTTACACGGGCTGGGCTGCTTTCTCCCCAGTTCGAAAAGGAGCGGGTGTTGTGGCAGTAGGTGCAGTTGACGCCCAGGCCCTGCGATATGTTCATCATCAGCGAGTACGTCGTTTCGGTATCCTGGATCGACACGCCGTTCAGTGTGGTTGGCAGGGCGTTAGCCGATTGGACACGGATCTGGGCATCGTCAGTCGTCAGCAGAGCGCCGATCGCGTCGTAGGGCATGGACGTGAAGCCGGCAACCTTGGTACCGAGGTTCTGGTTGTTGCGGCTGGCGGCAAACCCGGCGCCGGCAGCCGGATGATGATCATCCTCGGTATAGACGTATTGCGGTACATTATTGCCTCTGTGGCAACTGAAGCAGTTCACACCGGTAGGACCTACATGGTCATTCCATTCAGTGTTGATGGTCTGCGTCATCTGCATCATGCGCCGGGCAACAATCTTCTGATATTTGCTGTCCGATGCCAGATTTTCCTCATCATGACAGTAGACGCAGCCTTCTTCCGGTGAGACCCACTGCGTCACAGCAGCCATGTACCAGTTGAATTCAGCGTCACTCAGATTGTTGAGTACCTGAACATTTTCGTAGACATCACCGGCAAGATCACCTTCCGGCTCGACGGCGCCAAACGGCTCCGGCGGCTGGTTTCTGTCGGCAATGTCCTGTTCGATGCTGGGATTTTGGAGCTCGACGATGCCCGTGCCGCGATAACCGGTCTGGGTAGAGTCCTTGGGCGTCAGTTCCCATTCCTTGTTGGCTGCAAGAGCCAGCAGAAAGACGACTGGTGCGGCAATGATTAGAGCGGTTTTCATATTAGTTTCCTCCCATCACGGCCGGATCTACCACCCCGCCATTAACGTCGGGATAACCCGGTGCGATGCCGTGCTTGACACCCCACAAGAACCAGTTATCGACGACAGTGCCGGTTAACAGGATGCCGATGCCCCCTGTCAGCGTGGTCAGCACGGCGAACCACCATGCCCAGCGGTGAATGGATTCCATCGTTGCGTTGAAGCCCATTGTCCAGCGCCAGAACAGGGCGGCCCGTTCGGATGCCGTGCCGCGATCGACGATCTGTTCGATTTCGCGTTCGCCGCCGTAGCGGCTGACAGCGAGGATCGTCGCACCATGCATGGCGAACAGCAGGGCTGACCCATACAGGAAGGCGATGGAGAGCATGTGGAACGGGTTATAGAACAGGTTGCCGTAGCGCAGCGAGAATGACGCCGTCCAGTCAAGATGCGGGAAGATCCCGTAAGGAACCGCTTCCGACCATGACCCCATCAGCAGCGGGCGGATAAGCCCGAGCACCAGGAAAAGCCAGATCGCCGATGCGAAGGCCCAGGCAACATGAGTGCCCATGCCATGTGCCTTGGCGCGGGTATATACTCTGGCCCACCAGAGCAGGACCGACGCCAGAAGGAACAGACTGGAAAGAAGATACCAGCCGCCTTCAGCCATTGGCGGAAAGCTCAGTCCGTATTTCGGCGCAGGCGGATCGAGAGATAGCCAGAATAGCTGTCTGACAAACTCGATCGGATCGAAGTTCACCTGGGCCAGCATGTTCAGACCGACCATCACAAACCAGGTCGCCCCGCACATCAACGCAGCTACACCCAGCGATCCCAGATAAAGCGGTCCGATCTGTGCGTCGCCGATTTTTCCGAGCCAGTAACTTGTCCAGGTTTTGCTACCGCGTTCCCAGACACCGTTCTTGGTTGCGATCCCCATGTCGGCAGGACCGTGAACCTGAACCTGTGTAAATATGTTTTGATACTCCGGCATCGTAAGAGCCTCCCTAACTCCAAATCGGCAGATCCAGCCACCAGTTCCACCATTCAGGCCAACCACGGGTCCAGAACGGGCCACTTAGAATTATGCATATCGCGCTCCAGAAACCGGCGTTCAGGGCCAGGAACAAACCGAGCCTGTGGATGCCGAGCGGGCCGATCGAGTAGCCGATCGTGTCCCTGAAGACGCTGTTTTCATGCTCTGCTGTCTTTACCGTCTCTCCCTTGCCGGGATTGGTGGCGGACAAGACCAGGCCGCCGTGCAGGGCAAGCGCAAAGCACGTTGTGAAGAAGAATGATATCGCAATCATATGGGCCGGATTGTAGTGGAAGTGCAGATACTGGTATCCGACATTCGACACCCAATCGAGGTGGCTCAGGATGCCATAGGGAAAACCATGTCCCCATGCGCCAAGCAGAACCGGCCTGATTACAACAAGAGAAAAATAGGCGAAAATCGCGACACCGAAGGCAAAAGGTACGTGCAAGCCGATACCGAGTTTCCGCGATATCTCGACTTCACGTAATGCCCACGAAACGAAAGCGCCTAACGCGCAGACTGTAATGATTTGCCACAGTCCGCCTTCAGCGAGTGGAGCGAGCGCCAATCCATAGGACAAGTCCGGCGGTGCAATGCTGATCATCCAGGGATTCCAGGTTGGACCAAGCGCCGCTCCATAAAAGATCAAAGCCGTTCCAAGAATGGAGAAAAATGCCGCAGTAACGCCAAAGAAACCGACATAGAAAGGTCCGATCCAAAAATCGAACAGATCTCCGCCAATCAGCGTTCCGCCGCGGACGCGATATTTCTTTTCAAAATCAAGCATCGCCATCTTTGTCGTTCCTAGTTTAGAACCAAACGCTAGACACTGAGTTATCAGCCAGCATCCGATTTTAAGTTGCCGGGGTCAGTGGGGGATCAATACAAATAAGCATCGATCCACCCACCAAACCGGATAGAGCTTCGACTGCAACCGGCAAGGCCGGAAGTAGCCGTTGCTGCAAACCGCTAACGCCTAACCTGGCGGCAGCAGCCAATTGAAGCGTTCCGTGCTGAGCAGAATGAAATGAATCATTGCTGCCAAAGCGAATAGGAACACTCCCTGCACGACTAGCACCCTGCGAGGGTCCCAAATGAGCCAGATACGCCACATTTTGATATCCCTCCTATGTCAACAGTGTTGTCAGAGTGTGAGCCGAGTTCTGCAGCAAGTCAGAAGCCTGAGCCATCTTCTCTGTCTGCAGCCATGGACGCCAAATCCAAACGAGGAAGTGAGCGACAATCGCGATAGCAGTGAAGATCATGAACCCTTTCATGTAGTGTCCATGAAACTCTTGTGCTTCGTCGGGTGTAAGGCCTGACATACTTTCAGCCATTACGTCCTCCTAGCTTACTGGCCTAACGGCCGTTACCGCATAAAACCCTACGCGGCCAGGGCCTCCGGTCCGGCTCGCAGCCAAACCCTTGGTTGGTACGCCCGTTGCGGGGCGTGTTCCGATGCTCGTATGGTGACGCACGCTCATGCGGCATTCCCCGTTACGAGTGATAATCTTGCGCGGTCCAGACACTGGATGTTCACTTCTTCCAGGCCATCGACTCTCGCATTCTTTTCCGCAGCATCGCGTAGCCGTTTGGCGGCCGAAATGCGGGTAATAACAGGATAGGTTTCCAGTATGCGGCCCAGCGCGTTCTGGGCTTCCATCGACCAGGTAAGCTCGCGGTGCGCCTTCGCCAGGCTTGCTTCCGTTTTGTCGAGAGTTGTTCCGAGCGGCAGAATGTTGAACAGCGCATCGAACAGTGAGTTGCAGACTTCCTGAACCAGATAGGTAGCGCCCGAATATCCCATGAAGGGGGTGCCGGTGTGCCGGCGGATGATGGCGCCCGGAAACGATGCAGGGACATACATTGCCTTGCCGCCTGCTTCTGCGAGATACATGCGCTCGTTGTAGCTGCCGAACAGAACCAGCGGCGTCTTTTCATGAACCGCCTTGCGGACTTCATTGTTGTTCGTCTTTTTCCCGGCATTGCGGGCAATCGCGAAGTTGCATGGCAGGCCCAGCTCGTCTTCCAGAAAATGCCGGACGCCCCGTGTGTAGGTTTCGGTCGCAACGATGCCGAAGCTGGCGGTGCCGAAGAAATCCTGGGTTACCGAACGCCAAAGATCCCAGACCGGTTTGATCGTGGTGTGTTTTTCATGCTCGATGAACGGTTCCGGATCGATGCCAAGCAGTTCGCCTAGCCGGCGCAGGAAAAGCGTTGTGCTTTCGACGCCGATCGGCGCCTGAAGATATGGTTTCTCCAGCCCTTCGCAGAGGAGGCGGCCGAATTCACGATACATGCAGATATTGACATCGGCATTAACCAGCCGTGGTGTATCGGTCAGGTGCGACCCGAGCGGATAGACCAGATTGACTTCAGCGCCGATGCCTTCGACAAGACGGCGGATTTCGGCAAGGTCCGACGGCATGTTGAACATTCCGTAAGCCGGTCCGATGATATTGACTCGCGGCTTGGCATTCTCGTCGCGCTTTTTCTCTTTCGGCAGCTTGCCTTTGGACAAACCGAATTCGGACAGCAACCAGTACAGCGCGCGGTCTGCGCTCTGCCATTGATCTTCATCGATCGTGCGGGGCAGGAAGCGTTTGATCCCGGTGCCTTCAGGCGTGACGCCGCCGCCGATCATTTCGGCGATTGAGCCGGTTACGACGACAGACGGAAGATCGGGATCAAGAGACTTGTGCGCGCGGCGCATCGAATCTTCCGTACCGGTCTGACCGAGTTCCTTTTCGGCAAGACCGGTTACCACGATGGGCAGTTCATGCGGCGGCAGGGCGTCGGTATAGTGTAGCACAGAGGTTACCGGCAGATTTTCACATCCGACAGGGCCATCGATGATAACCTGCAGGCCCTTGATCGCCGTAAAGACATAGACGGAACCCCAATACCCGCCGGCGCGATCATGATCGAGTACTAGCATCCGATCGCTCCATCCACCTTGTTGGCGCTTTTCGCCGCCAGGGCCCGTTCCCGTTTCTTGGCATTGCGCTTTCTGAAGCCGGACTGATCGCCGGGAAGATCTTCCCAGACGCCGGCCGAGTCGCCCTTGCCGACACCTTCGAAGAACGCATGCATCTTGTCGAAGCGGGACTTGTTCGCGATTGCCGAATTGACCAATTGGCCCAGAACCCCGGCGCCGGCCGCGCCCATCAGGGGCCGCGCGGAAATAAGATTTGTGTAATAGAGAGCGGGCAGGGCCTTCTCTTTCGCCTTCTGAACAACAGGCGTCGTTCCAATGGCCAGATCGGGTTTGTATTCTTCTATTGCGGCGAGATCGTCTTCCAGCGAGGCGCGGAAATTGACTTTCACGCCATGTGCTTCAAGCCATTCACGGTCCGCATCCGAATACTTCGTGCGTGGACAGGCGGAACCGACATAGTTGACCTCGGCACCGGATTCGATCAGCAGACGCGCCACCAGCAGTTCTGAGCCTTCATAGCCGGTCAGGGTGACGCGGCCCTTGATTCTGGATTTCGACAGGGCTTCCGATACGGCCGGCAGCGTTGCATTTTTCGCGGCATTAACCTTGTCTTTGGCGATGCCGCAGGCCTCGCCAATATTGTCCAGCCAAAGGGCAGTGCCATCGACACCGACCGGAGCCGATCCGACGATCTTGCGGCCCGCTGCATCGAATTCCCGGCAGCTTGCGGTATAGAAGGGGTGAATAGCGCCGACCACGGCACAGTCCAGCGCTGCATATAGTTCGCGCCATTCGCGGGTCGGAACCACAGGCCCGGCGGCAAGATCCATCGGTGCCAGCATCTGGCCGATCGTTACCGGATCGACCGGGAACATTTCGCCCAGCATTGCAACGGTGGGTTTTTCGTTGCGGCCGCCACGGGGGGCCTGGACCGGGCCGAGTTCAGCTTCGGTCCGGGCATATTTCAGCATGGCGCCGGCCAGCACGTCCTTGGCTTCGGCATGGGTCGGAACCCCGAAACCGGGAACGTCGATACCGATGATGCGTACGCCGTTGATTTCCTTTGGCAGCATCTGCAATGGAATGCCCGATGCCGTCGGCACGCAGAGATTGGTTACGACGATGACATCGTAATGTTCCGGATCGGCCAGTTCGTGAACTGCATCGCGGATATCTTCATACAGCTTGCCGGTGACCAGGCTTTCGGAATTAAACGGTACATACCCGACACTGCGATTGGCGCCGTAGAAATGCGACGTGAATGTCAGCCCGTAGACACAGCAGGCCGAGCCGCACAGAACAGAGGCCGTGCGACGCATCCGCAAGCCGACACGCAGCGAGCCGAAGGCGGGGCACATGCTTTGCGGTTTGTCATGCGGTCCTTGCGGATAGTCCTCGGCGTATTGTTCGAGAATTTCGCTTTTGCCGGCCTTTTTGCTCGCTTCGAGCATTTCGGCAGCGCCTGCATGACACCCGACACCGTCGCCGGACTCGATCACTGACTCCGCTCCTGCTTCAGCAGCGGCATTCAGATCAGAGGTGATGGTGTCATAGGTCATTTGGGTCATACCGCGTCGTAGATGACTTCGAGGGAATCTTTCTTCAGGCGACTGATGCTGCACATGTCTTCAAGCTTGGCCGGCTGCAGCACGTATTTCGCCCCGGTTTCCTCAGCGGAAAACAATCCGAGCAGCCCGTCCTGCTCCAGCGGTGTTGGCTGAACCGGCGGTGCTTCGCTGATGTTCAGCGCGAGCTCTTCGAAAATCGAAGCCCATTCCGTGTCAGGTCGACCGATGATTTCGTAGTTCGCGCTTTTGCGGCGAATGTCATCATTGGCGGGAATGGCTGAGAGAACCGGGATGCCGACCTTGTCAGCGAAGGCCTGGGCCTCGCCGGTGCCGTCATCCTTGTTAATGACCATACCTGCGACACCGACATTTCCACCCAGTTTGCGGAAGTATTCGACGGCAGAGCAAACATTGTTGGCGACATACAGCGACTGAAGGTCGTTGGATCCGACGACAATGACCTTTTGGCACATGTCGCGTGCGATCGGCAGGCCGAACCCGCCACAGACGACGTCACCCAGGAAATCGAGCAACACGTAATCGAAGTTCCAGTCGTGAAAGCCGAGTTTCTCGAGCGTTTCAAAGCCGTGGATAATGCCACGGCCACCGCAGCCCCGGCCGACTTCCGGGCCACCAAGTTCCATGGCGTACACGCCGTCACGCACAAAGCACACATCGCCGATTTCGAGTTCGACACCGGCTGCCTGCTTCTTGCCGGATGTTTCAATGATGGTCGGAACACTGCGCCCACCGAATAGCAATGACGTGGTGTCGCTCTTCGGGTCACACCCGATCAGAAGCACCTTCTTGCCTTGCTGCGCCATCATGTAGCTGAGGTTGGACAGGGTGAAGCTTTTGCCGATGCCACCCTTGCCGTAAATCGCGATGATCTGCGTTTCTTTTGTGACCGGCCCTGTCGCGACCTTCGGCGGTTCGCTTGCGGCCTCTTCACGCAGCGCCTTCGTCATGGCGTCTACGGTTTTGGCGGCTGTTGTTGTGCTGGTCATGAATGCGTCTCCCAATCGAGAATCATTTTCAGGCAATCGGAATCTTCGAATGCCGTGACATACGCTGTCTGTGCGCTTTTGGCGGGTTGCCGATGTGTAATGAGGCCGTTCAGATCAAGCGTTCCGGCGTCGATGAGGTTGCGGACGGCAACCAGATCGGCGGGTTTCCACTCAGCCGCGATCCGCAGCCGAATTTCCCGCATGAACGCGGGAGGGAAGGCAAAGGACGGCCGCTGGTCGTAGAAACCGGCCAGGACGATTTCGCCACCAGGCGCCAGTCTTCCGATCAGCGTATCCAGCAGGTCGGCATCGCCGCTGACGTCGTAAATTCGACGGTAGTCTCTGCGGTCATCGTCGTCCGGATTGCATACGGAATAACCCGCAGCGCCGCTATGGCGGTCGGCGTTTGTTTCCCACACGGTGGGCGCTGCGCCACCGAGCGCGATGGTGAGCCGCGCCAGCAGACGTCCAAGCACACCATGCCCAACGATCAAATCAGGCAATACATCCGTTCGGCCCGGGTCCTGCACCGCATGGTAGGCCGTTGCCGCAAGCGCCAGCAGAACGCCGTTCTCGCCAAGAGACCGGTCAATTGTGATAGCGCGGGATGCCGCCGTGACGAGGCGGCTGGATGCGCCGCCGAACAAACCTTTGGCTTCCTTGTAACAGGATGCGCCCGGCACGAAGACTGTATCGCCGACCGCGATTTCTGAATCGGCATTGCTGGCGATCACTTCGCCGACTGTTTCGTATCCAGGCACAAGGGGATAACCGAGACCGGGGAAGGGAGGCATCCGGCCGGACCACAGCAATCGCTCAGTTCCCGTGCTTATGCCGCTCCACTTCACATCGACGACAATATCACCGTCGGTTGGCGCATTGAGATGCAACCTGCTGATCGAGAGGCTTTTCGGTTCTTTGAGTGTAACTGCGTTGGCTTGCATGCCGCCCCTGCCGAATGCGCGTCGTTGCGCTTTCTGTATTATCGTTCTTCTGTAGTGTAACAATAAAATGACAGTTTTAAATGTCAATTAATAATTACACTATTGCGGTAGGTTTATTTGTAAATCCGGGTTGTCAGGGTCTGGCCAGAATGATCCGTGCCAGCGACGGCTGTATCGACCGGACCTGTTCAATTGCGCCGAATCCCGCCCGCTTCAGCAGGTCCGAATGTTCATCGAACCGGCGGGTGCGCCCTGGCCCCATGGCAAGCAGGTAAAAACCGAAATAAGCGTCTGCCGTCCGGTCAGGTTTCGGGCTTCCTGACAGCGGTTCGGCGATCATGAGCGCACCGTTTGCAGACAGTGCCTTTCTACAGGCCTTTAATAGAGCCAGAACCGTGTCATCACTGTGGTCAAAGGTGACCCGGACCAGGGTGATCAGGTCAACGGGTGCCGGCAGATCGCCGGTAGCGAAATCCCCGCCTGTCGTTTTGATTCGATCCGAAAGGTCGGCGGTTTCTATGTTCTTCCGCGCGGCTGGCATCACTTGCGGCAGATCGAAAAGCGTCAACTCCGCGTCGGGGGCGACATCGGCGAGATAGCTCAGGAAAACGCCGGTGCCACCGCCCACATCCATGATGGTTCGGTAGGGTTTGAAATTGAAGCTTGCGGTTACAATTTCGGCAATCATCGTCTGGGAAAGCGCCATCAGTTCGCTGTATTCGGCTGCCTTCGCTGTACTCAGCGAATCGGACCTGTCATCGGCAAGGTAGCCCCAGCAGCGCTGCATCTCTGTCATTTCAATATCGCCACGCAGCAACGCCATCGGATCGGCGAGATCCTGGTACAGGTCGCGATGGTGCCGAATCATGGCGAGAACGCCGGGGTTGTCGACAAGCGCTGCGCCATTGAGGCCCAACGCATATCGGTCGCCGGAACAGCGCCGTGCGAGGGTAAGGGCGGCCGCCGCGCGCATTAACCGGTCGGCCCGATCAGGTGAGAGCCCGGTCAGGGATGCAAGTTCGTCAATTGAATGCGGGCGCTTCGACAGGGCATCGAGCGCGCCGCTGTCAACGAAGGCATCAAGTATCTGCGAATAGACGAAACCGGCGCACAGATCGAACAGGGTCTGTGTTTGCCGTCTGGAAACGGGGCGTGTCAGGGGGAAGCGGGCAGCCCAGGAACGGAACCGTGGGCTCGCTGCGATTTTTGGCAGGAACCCTCGAAAGCGGTCGAAAATACTAGACGGTGGAATGGATGGCAGGTCATAGCCAGACTCTGCGGCCATGGCTCAACCCCTTCGTCAGGCGGCGTTGTACATCAACTCGTGCGGCATGAAGCGTTTGGATTCGGCAATGATGATCTTCTGCAGCATCTCTGCACCTGGACCCGGCGGAATAGCATCTACAGCATCCGTGACCAGCTGCTTCAGCAGTGTCGTCGCTCCCTGCATTCCGTGATGGTGGACTGCATTCGGGCGATGATGCGAGATGTCCTGTCCGACCGGCTTGCCAAGATCGTCAACCGACCCGGCGACGTCGTGAATGTCGTCGGCAACCTGGTAGGCTTCGCCGAGGCGCTCGCCCAGCATCCGCCATACCGTAGCGTCGCCGCCGGCGGCAATTGCCCCGGCTTCCGTGGCCGCTGCGAAAAGCGAACCTGTCTTTGATCGCTGATAGTCCGCCAGAATGGCGTCATCTTCCGATTCCCAGGCCTGTCCTGCGCAGATGCCGAACGGCATTCCGACTGAACTGGCAACGATCCCGATGATATGGGCGGCCCGGTCCGGCGATGTCTTGACTTCGCGGCCGAGTATTTCGAACGCCAGCACGATTAGGGAATCGCCAGCCAGAACGGCAGTGGATTCGCCAAACGCCTTGTGCGTCGAAGGCTTGCCGCGCCGCAGGTCGGCATCGTCGAAACAGGGCAGATCATCATGCACCAGCGAGGCGCAGTGCAGAAACTCGATGGCGCAGGCGGCAGACGTCGCCAGGCTGGGATTGTCGTCACCGCAACTCGCGGCAACAGCCAGACAGAGTTTTGGCCGGATGCGGGCCCCGCCGGGGAACACCGAGTGGCGAATGGCGGCTGCAAGCGTTGGCGGTGCGCCTGTGCGCATCACGCGCCTCAGGGCTTCATTCAGGCCTTTTTCGATACGGCTTTCAACCTTCATCTCGAAGCTCCGGTTGTTGCTTGCTGCCGGCGTTGACACGCCGTAGATCCCTAGTTGTCAAATAAACTATACACTCATAATGTTAATGATCAATGACAAATGAGGTTCGGCAGGCGTGGCAAAAGACAAAATCATTGTTGTCGGCGGAGGTATCGGCGGCCTGACAGCGGGTCTTGTGCTTGCGGAACGTGGTTTTGGCGTCACCTTGCTTGAACGCGCCGACCAGCCCGGCGGCAAGCTGCGCCAGGTTGCCGTTGGTGGTAAGCCGATTGATGCCGGCCCGACTGTCTTTACGATGCGCTGGGTGTTCGACCGGTTGTTCAACCGCATCGGCGAATCGCTGGACGATCATCTGGACCTGATTTCGGCCTCGATCCTTGCCCGGCATGCCTGGCTCGATGGTGCCCGGCTGGATCTGTTCGCCGACCGGAATCAGTCCGCTGACGCAATCCGTGACTTTGCCGGACCGGGTGAAGCGAGGGGATATCTGGCCTTTTGCGATGAAACGGAATCGATGTTCAAGCTTCTGAAGGATCCGTTCCTGTGCCGGGAATCCGCTGACCTGCTGGGGCTTGTGAAAGCGTTCGGCATCGGCGGGCTAGGTGCTATGCGCAAGATGCAGCCGTTCAATACCATGTGGCGCGGCATCTCCCGGCACTTTACTGACCCGCGCCTGCGACAGCTTTTCGGTCGTTATGCAACCTATTGCGGATCTTCTCCCTATCTGGCGCCGGCGACCCTCATGCTCGTCGCACATGTCGAGCAGGATGGGGTATGGTACCTGAAGGGGGGCATGGGCGCGCTTGCCTCAACCTTGTCCGGTCTGATTGAAAAGCGCGGTGGCATCATTCGCTGTGGTGCGCATGTTTCGGAAATCTGCACTGACAACGGCCGGGTCAGTGGTGTGCGTCTGGATGATGGAAGCCATATCGAAGCGGATGCTGTCGTGATGAACGGCGACTGTTCGGCCTTGTCGGCCGGCTTGCTGGGAACAGGCGTGCAGCGGGCGGTGAAAAAAACGCCCCGGTCGGAGAGATCGCTATCTGCCCTCACTTGGATGCTGGATACGGAAGCGCGCGGGTTCCCGCTGGTTCGGCATTCAGTGTTCTTTTCTAGTGACTATCAGCGCGAGTTTCGTGACATCTTTGAAAACCGCGCTTTTCCAACAGAACCGACAGTCTATGTTTGTGCGCAAGACAGGGGCGACGGTGACATCGCGCCTGAGGGCGAGCGCGAACGATTCCTTGTAATCGTCAATGCGCCACCGGTTGGCGACACGGAAACTCTTTCGGAAATGGAGATCGATGCATGCGAGAACGCGACATTCACGCTGCTGGAAAGATGCGGCCTGACGCTGGATCGCCCGCCGGATCGAACGATACGGACCGGGCCGAAGGACTGGAACCGGCTGTTTCCGGGGACCGGGGGGGCGATATACGGCGCTGCCTCGCATGGATGGCAGGCGAGCCTGCAACGACCGGGATGCCGAACGGCCATTCCGGGTCTGTATCTGGCCGGGGGCAGCATACATCCGGGGCCGGGGGTGCCGATGGCGGCGCTGTCTGGCCTTATGGCGGCGGAAAGCCTGGAGAAGGACCGCATTTCGATACGCCGCTCCCGTCCGGCGGCTATCGCTGGTGGTACGTCGACGCGCTGAGTGACGACGGCAAGTACGGACTGACCATTATCCTGTTCATCGGCAGTGTGTTTTCGCCTTACTATGCCCTGGCGCAGCGGTCCGGGCAGCCGGATCCAAGAAACTTCGTTGCCGTCAATGTAGCACTCTACGGCCCGCGGCACGGGCGCTGGACCATGACCGAACGGGGGCGTCCCGCCCTCACAACCACAGAAAACCTGATCGCCATCGGCCCCAGCAAGGCGCAATGGGATAATGGCAAACTGGTTGTCGACATTGATGAAATTGCAGTTCCCATACCCCGGCGCGTTCGCGGCAGGGTAACGGTCTGCACCCCTTTTGTTACCGATCAGAGCTTCGCCCTCGACCCGGCGGGGCTGCATCGCTGGTGGCCGGTTTGCCCGCTCGCTCGCGTTTCAGTCGAAATGGAAAACCCGGTCCTGAGCTGGCAGGGACCCGGTTATCTGGACAGTAACGAGGGCGACGAGCCTGTCGCCAATGGCTTTGCAAGCTGGACGTGGTCACGCGCGCATCTGAAAGATGGTTCGGCTGCCTTGTTATACGATCCGATCTATCCGGACGGGTCCCGTTCCAACCTTGCGCTGCATGTTGATGAGAGCGGCAGTCTTTCGCCTTTTGAGCCGCCTCCGGTTGCGACCATGAAACGCTCATTATGGGGAATAACACGCGAGACCCGTTGTGAATCAGGCAACGCGCCGCGTGTCACAGACACGTTTGAAGACACACCCTTCTATGCCCGATCAGCTATTGAAACATCATTGCTTGGGCAATCTGCAAGGGCAGTTCACGAAAGCCTGTCGATACCCAGATTCACATCGCCGGTCGTGCAGATGATGCTGCCGTTCCGGATGCCACGCCGTTCCGGTGGCTAGGCGCGGTTTTCCGTGTCCCTTTCGGCCTCCCGTTTCTTGCGCAATTTTCGAAGCTGGTAGAGCTGGTGGAAGCCAAACGCGAAGACGGCTGCGAAAATCAGCAATCCCTCCAGCAGGGGAATCCAGTCCGGTCCCATTATCAGATCACGCTGGTTTTTGCCGACTTGTCGCTGCTGCGTTGTTCAAGTCGGTGGAACAGGGTGATGACCCGGCCAACCCTGTTGTCAAAACCCGTCACAGGTTCATGCACCCGGCTGGTCGGATGGTTGGTTACGGCATCGACCAGAAACTTCGTTTGTTCCAGCGACGGTGCAGGAACACTGCCCCGCAATACGCAGGTTTCCAGCCCCGCTTTCAACGCGATCATCAGCTTTCGACCGCCAGGAACGACAGCCCGGGTAGAAATGGAATCATATCGGTTTTCCGCAACAGCATTGCCGATCGCCTGATAGATCCGCCGTGCAGCATTTATCGAGGGGCGGCAGGAGCGCGGCAACCCGAGTATGCCGGAACCGGATCGTTCGTACAGCATGTCTGCGTGTTCCAGAACGCGCCGCACGACCTCGCTCAGCTCGTCTGACGGTTTCGGATCGGCGATCAGCGCGTCAGGGTCCAGCCCGGCTTCCTTCAGCCAGGCATGTGGCAGATAAACCCTGCCGGCTCTCGCATCTTCTCCGACATCTCTCGCAATATTGGTCAACTGCATTGCAACGCCCAGATCGCAGGCCCGCGCCAGCGTGTCGGGCGACCGGCAACCCATCAGGCACGTCATGATCGTGCCGACGGCGCTGGCGACGCGGGCAGCGTAGGACTGAAGGTCTTCCATCGTCTCGTAGCTAAGGCCTGTATCGTCCCATTCCAGACCCTCAAGGAGCGCATCAAACAGCGCTCTCGGCAGGTCGTAGCGAATAACGACGTCGGCCAGCGCCCGGTCGCAGGGATGGTTCAGAGGCTGCATAGCATAGACTGCATCCAGCCTTTCCCTGAGAATAGTAATCGCCATGTCCTGTGACGTGCCAAGGTCGACATCATCATCGGCAATCCGGCAGAATGCATAGATCGCATAGGCCGGGTCTCTGAGATGGGATGGCAGCAGAAGCGACGCAGTATGGAAGCTTCGCGATCCGTGCCTGATCAGGTTGCGGCAGGCTGCCCTGTCGTCAAGGCTGGCGAAGCGCCATTCAAACCAGTTCGTGCGCATCGGGAATCAACTTGCTGACAACACGGGCCGACGTCACGACACCGGGTATCCCGGCGCCCGGATGGGTGCTTGCTCCAACCATATACAGTCCTTCGACTTCTTCGCTGTTGTTGTGAGGGCGGAACCAGGCGCTTTGCCACAGCACCGGTTCGGGGCCGAAGCCGGCCCCTTTGTATGAGTTCAACCTCGTTTCAAAATCCTGCGGGGTAACGAAGTGCGAGGTGACGATGCTGTCGCCCAACCCCGGCATGACCGTGTCTTCTAGCCGCTGCTGAACCGCCGCGCGGAAAGTTTCTCCATGACGAGCCCAGTCGACCCCGGCATCCAGATGCGGAACCGGCACAAGGGCATAGAATGTGTCGCATCCCGGCGGGGCGAGGGCAGGGTCTGTTGCGGTTGGCCGATGCAGATACAGGCTGAAATCCTCAGACAGGGTTTTATTGCTGAAGATATCTTTCAAAAGCCCCCTGTATCGCGCTCCCATGATCATGGAATGATGCCGGACATCGGGGAACTTCCGGTCGGTTCCGAAGTACCAGACAAACAGTCCCATCGAATATCGCAGCCGGGCAAGTTTCTGGCTTTTCCACCGACGGCGTTTTTGCTTCGGCAACAGGTTTTCGTAGGACCATGCGGCATCCGCATTGCAGACCACGATATCGGCTTTCATCGTTTCGCCGTCGTGCAGGCGAACGCCGGTGGAACGCCCGTTTTCGACCAGGATCTCGGCGACTTCGCTGTTGTAGCGGATGGTGTCGCCGTGGCCCTGTATCAGGCCGACCATGCCCTTTACCAGTTCCCCCGTTCCGCCCATGACGAAATGGACACCGCCTTTTTTCTCGAGATAGTTGATCAAGCAGTACATGGCGGTTACCGAGAATGGATTGCCGCCGATCAGCAACGGATGCAGGCTGAGCGCGGTTCGCAGTTTCGGGTGTTTGATGAATTTCGAAACCATGCCGTACACCGTACGCAGGCCGACAAGCTGAACGATTTTCGGCGTGGAACGAACCATGGACCCGAAGGTGTTGTAAGAGACATTCGCCAGTTCGACGAATCCATAGTCGTAGCATTTCTCGCAATGCGCCATGAAGGCGTCGTACCCGGCCACATCTTCCGGCGACAATGCGCTGATTTGCTGCCGCATTTCGTCGGCATTGCCGCTATAGGTGAAAACCGTTCCGTCATCGAAGCGGACGTCATAGAAGGGATGCAGCGATTTCAGTTCAATATCGTCGGCAAGCACCTTGCCGCAATCTGCCCATAGTTCATCCAGCAGGTGGGGGGCGGTGACGATTGTCGGCCCGGTATCGAATGTGAAGCCTTTGCTTTTGAAGACATAGGCGCGACCGCCGGGCCCGTCGAGTTTTTCGAGAACGGTGACCCGGTATCCCTTGGTGCCCAATCTGGCGGCAACCGCAAGGCCGCCGAAACCGCTGCCGATGACAATAGCATGACGGCTTTTGTTTTGGGTTTCAGGGCGAACCACTGATTTCTTACCATGCGTCAACATAACTTTACATTAACGGTTATTGGCTTTTGCTCGCAAGTAATAAAAGCAGCTCAATAACCCTAAAATATTGATAAGTATTGGTTTATGATGCGCTGAAACTGCTTGAAAGCCCTCAGCTATTAAGTGGATGTCAATAATAGTGGACATACTGGATTGATCGTAGGACGATTTGATCCATGAGCATAACGTCGATAACGCTTTTCCGCTTTGACACCGCCTGGTCGAAAGTCTGGGCGTTTACCCAGATGGGGTGGGCGCGGCGTCCGTTGGCCCGAATCCCCGGCATCGGGTTTCACAAACTATTCGGGTCCGGCACGGGGGAAGGTTTCACCCCGATTCCGAATACCGGCGTTTACGGCATTCTCGGGACCTGGGCAGATCTTGACGCAGCGCAATCAGCGATCGCGGGATCAGCCGTGTTCCAGCGATACCGGGAGGCTGCATGCGAAAGCTGGACGGTATATCTGCAATGTTCGCAATGCCGGGGGCAATGGGATGGCACATCTCCGTTCGAGGTTTTCCCCGATGCACCTAGGGGCGGGCAGGTGGTGCCCAATGAAGATAACAAAAATGCAGCCGGCAAGATCGCCGTTCTGACCAGGGCGACGGTGAGGGTACGGCATGTACCGGCTTTCTGGCGTCAGGTACCCGATATCGAGGAAACGATTCGCGGGCAGAAAAGCCTGCTGGTCAAGATCGGGCTGGGCGAGGTTCCCTGGCTGCATCAGGTAACGTTCACTGTCTGGGATGATGTGGAGGCAATGAAGCGGTTTGCCTATGCGGGTTTTCATGGGGATGCGATTGAAAAGGTCAGGGCAGGCGGCTGGTTCAAGGAAGAGCTGTTTTCGCGGTTTCATGTTCTGCAGGCCGAAGGCGCGTGGGAAGGCCGGGACCCGTTCGCCCCGCCTGCCTCTCGCCCTGGCAACCGCCCGGTTTCCCGGGTACCGCATGCCGCCGAGTAGGCAATGAATCAGGACCCTGACTTGCTCTATCGCCCGCCGGCGCCTGTCCCGACGACACCTGTAAGAGCGTTGGCGCGGGCAATCTTTTCACCGAAAAGAGATATGCTCAGCCTGATGCCGCAGCAGGCGTTTCAGGAAATGATCATGCCGGTAGGCTGGACACGCCGGAAAATCGTGCTCGTTAACGATCCACAGATCATCAAGCGAATTATGACGGCGGAAGCCGACCTCTATCCTAAAAACGATCTTATGGTTGGCGCGCTTGAGCCGCTTGTCGGTCAAAGTGTTTTTGTATCAAGCGGCAAGGACTGGCAACGTCAGCGCCGGATTATTGATCCTGCCTTCGCCCATATGCGGGTAACCCACGCCTTTGACGCGATGCAGGCAGGAATCAACGCCTACTGGGAACAGCTTGATACGTATGTCGCAACTGGAGAATCATTTTCTCTGGAAAAGGCGATGAGCCACCTTACCGCCGATATCATCTGCCGAACGATATTCTCCCAGTCCCTGAACAGCGGTGCGTCCAGGGAAGTGTTCGACTGTTTTGCCGAATTTCAGAATTCCGTTGCCAATATCCAGGTGATGCGCCTGTGGCTGGGGCGTCCCTGGGCGTCGATAAAACAGCCGCGCGCGACACGCAAGGTGGCGGGCCGTGTCCGCCGGCTTCTCGGCGATATTCTTGATGAAAGGCTCGCGGCGCCGGCCGGCCGGTATTCCGACATTGCGGGTGACATCGTTCTTTCGCGGGATACCGAAGACGGCTCCCGATTCGACCGGGAAGAACTGATTGATCATCTGGGCGTTTTTTTTCTGGCCGGGCATGAAACGACAGCGGGCGCACTTGCCTGGTGTCTCTTCATTCTGTCGCAGCAGCCGGACCTGATGGACCGACTGCGGGAAGAGGTCGGCCCCGACGGTGAGATGAGTATTGAAGCGGTGAAGAAGTTCTCGCTCACGCGCAGTGTTTTTCGTGAAACATTGCGACTCTATCCCCCATTGGCGTTCATCCCCAGAGTAGCTGTCGCACCGGCCAATATCGGTGGAGTCGATCTGCCACGTGGCGCGATGGTGATGATATCGCCCTGGGTTCTGCACCGGCATGAAAACCTGTGGCCGGCTGCTGACCGGTTCGACCCTGAGCGATTCCTGACGCCGAACCATCAGGAAGGCGCTTATCTGCCGTTCGGGCTGGGGCCACGAGTGTGTGTCGGCGCGGCGTTTGCGCTGATTGAGGCTGTTCTGATTCTGGCCCGGTTTGTCGCACGATACGATGTGGAAGCAACCGATCCGGCCCGGGTCCAGCCGGCCGCTCGCCTGACCACGCGCAGCCTTGACGACATCACGGTTCGCATCCGCCGTCGCTAGATCGCAAATAAATGTTTCGGAGAAGGGGAAGCAGATGCTGATCCGCCGGCTTTACTCTGCCGGGCTGTGAGTGCCGACAACGGAATGGTTACTACCGTGCTGACCGTTGCCTTCTTTCTCTTTTCTCGCGGCACGAAGTTTCATCAGGAACTGTGCGGCATTGATAGCGTATGCGGCGTAGGCGGCGAGTGCCACCATCATCAGGTCGTGCGCACCAAGTGATTGCGTGAGCAGCGCGTAGAGATAAAAGCTATGCAGGCCGATCACGATCATGCTGACTGCATCTTCCCAGAAGAAGGCTGGGGCGAAAAGGTACTGTCCGTAGACATCGCGTTCCCAGATCGCGCCAGTCACCATGATCGTATACAGAACAAGCGTTTTGATCAGGATGGAAACCGTTGCGGCTTCGTACCCGGCGCCGGTCATCATGAAGCGAAGTACCAGTGCCAGGCTGATCAGGAAAACAGCGAACTGGAGCGGTGCAAGAATGCCTTGTACCAGCGTCCAGGGCGATGCGTCGCGCCGTCGCCGCTGTTCCGGTGTGTAGAGTTGCGAATTGTGTTGTTGTGCCCGGTGGCGATGGCGCGGCATCGATGCGCCGTGAGCGGAAAAAGGACAACCGTCGAATCTCGATATACATTTATCAACGACGCCGGCGACATCAAAATATAGGATCATGATTTTCCGCTTCCTTATCTGCCAGAGCATCTGCCAGGGGCGCTGATCTGATCGGTTGTTCGACAGGATCAAGGTCGCTGGCCAATTCAGGCATGATCAGGTTAACGCCAGATTCAAAGTGGTGTCAATAAAAATGGACTGACAGATTGTAATGCGATATAGACAGTATCAAGTTTTCTTGACACGCTCATCGAATAGGCTGTTTAATTTAT
>CAYGSU010000002.1:122542-133612 GCA_964352715.1 uncultured Flavobacteriaceae bacterium
TCGTGTCGAGCAAGCCGCGTCGATTCTCAAACCGACGATGAACGATGTTGAGGAGTTTGCCGAAATCGTTCTGAGCCAGGATATAAGCGCTGCTCATCACTTTGTCGCAAAGCTGACGGCTCAAGGCATCCAGATGGAGTCGATTTATCTGGATCTCTTCGCGCCGGCGGCGCGGTTGCTTGGCGAACGGTGGGTGGACGATGTCTGCGATTTTACATCGGTGACGCTTGGTATGTCGCGGATGCAGCAGATACTTCACGCGTTGAGTCTGGAACCGGGGCCGAAGGCATCGGAGATGTCTGACAAAAGCGCAATGCTTGTTACCGTACCGGGTGAACAGCATGGTTTCGGGGCAGTTATGGTGGGCGAGTTTTTCCGGCGCGCCGGTTGGAATGTGTGGACAGGAACGCCGGAATCGGAAGAGGAAGTGCTTGATCTGATGATGGATGAAACATTTAACATCGTTGGGTTTTCTGTTAGCTGCGATCTTCATTTAACAGGCTTGGAACACATGATCGAAAGAGTTCGTGCGGCATCAACCAATCGGGACATGGGTGTTCTGGCTGGCGGCCGTGCGATGATAGCGAATCAGAGTTTTGCCGCGAATCTTAAGGCCGACGTCATTGGGATCGACGGCAGGCAGGCTGTGCTTAAGGCGAATGAGCTACTTGGCTAAATGAACTCGGGCTGATAGGAACCCATGCAATAATTCTGGTTTTGGCGATTTTGCAGCATGGATGATGTAACCTTAGGCAGCTCTCAGGCAATGCTTCAGTTGGCTGATGAGAATAAAGCAGCAATGACAGGAGAGTTGGCAGCCTCCGTCATTTCGTTGGCGTCGGATATTGTTTTTGTTGTTCGTGGCGATGGTACTATTGGCGATGTGGCGTACGTAAAGGACGACCTCAGGATTGATTGGAATACGGACTGGGTCGGGCGTCCCTGGTTGGATACCGTCACGGTTGAAAGCAAGACCAAGGTTTCGGAATTGCTTAAGGCGGCAAAGTCCGGGTCTCCGCCCCGCTGGCGTCAAATCAATCACCCTGTTCCCGATGGGGCTGATTTGCCGGTGCGATATGTAGCTTTGCCGTTTGGTAAAGGCGGGCAATCTCTGGTGTTGGGCCAGGAAATGAGACGACTTGCTGAACTGCAGCAGGAACTGGTCCGGGCTCAGCAAGGAATGGAGCGTGAGTATATGCGTCTAAGACATGCAGAAACACGGTATCGTGCCTTGTTCCAGGTTGCGGCGGAGGCGGTTCTGATTGTCGATGCCGGAACCAGACGAATAGCAGATGCCAACCCGGCAGCGATCATCATGTTGGAATCCACAGCCGGCGAGTTGATCGGAAAAGTCTTCCCGGACGTTCTGAATACAACAGACAACTCCTCCATTTCGGGCCTGTTGGCCGGCGTTCGCCAGACCGGCAAGTCGGCATCGGATTATGTCGGCACCGGACCCGGCAATGCGGAAAAATTCAGGGTATCGGTTTCCATTTTCAGGCAAGGCAGCTCGGCGCATTTCCTGGTTCGTCTATCGCCTGTTGACGGTGTCGGCGATCTTCCCGGAAAACGGGACCATTCCAGACTGCTGGATGTGATTGAAAGCATGCCTGAAGGGTTTGTTGTGACGGATCCGGACGGCAAGATTCTGGCGGCAAATTCCGCCTTTCTTGATTTGGCGCAAATTCCGGTCAAGGAACGCGCAATCGGGCAGTTCATCGGCCAATGGGTCGGCAAGTCGGAATTCGATACGAAATCGCTGCTCAATAATATGCGCGAGCAGGGCGTAGCCAGAATGTTTTCGACTGTTCTGCGTGGCGAGTTGGGCAGCACGGAGGAAATCGAAGTCTCCGGTGTTTCCGTCATGGACACGGAACAGCCGTGCCTCGGCTTTTCAATTCGCTCCGTAACCAGCCGTCGCCAGGAAAAGCGGGCTAACCAGATACCCGGGCCGCGTTCGGTCGAGCAGTTGACCGAACTCGTCGGACAGGTATCGCTCAAGGAACTGGTGCGCGAGGCAACCGAAATGATCGAACGGTTGTCCATCGAAGCGGCGCTTCAGTTAACACGCGACAACCGGGCATCGGCCGCAGAATTGCTTGGTGTCAGTCGGCAAAGCCTGTATGCGAAACTGCATCGCTACGGAATTGGCGATCTGCCATCCGGCACAGATGAAAATCATATGAACTAGCAATTTTTACGGGGCTTTACGCCTTTATTTTTCCCGGTAAAATTAAGAAAAACTCCATTCTCACAACTTAAACAACCTACTGTACATTTTAATTGACGGTATAAACTGTCAACTATAATGTACATATATGTCGGTACCCAACGCCAAATCTGTCTTGGAGCTACTGAAGCCCATCACCTGGTTCGCACCGATGTGGGCCTTCGGATGCGGCGTTGTTTCATCCGGCATTCCCGAAGATACACGCTGGCACATACTGGTTGCCGGCGTCATTCTTGCCGGCCCCATGGTGTGTGGTGCAAGCCAGGCGGTAAACGACTGGTATGACCGTCATGTCGATGCAATCAACCAGCCGGAAAGGCCAATTCCCTCCGGCCGGATACCCGGCAAATGGGGCCTCTACATCGCGATTATCTGGACCGTTCTGTCGCTTGGAATAGCGTCGGTTCTGGGTATCTGGGGCTTTTCGGCCGCCGTTGTTGCGCTGGCGTTCGCCTGGGCGTACAGCGCGCCTCCGTTCCGGCTCAAGAACAACGGCTGGTGGGGCAATTCGGCAGTGGCGATCTGTTACGAAGGCGTTCCCTGGTTTACGGCTACTGCGATCATGGTCGCTGCCTTTCCCGATTGGCGGGTTCTGGCGCTTGCGGGACTATACAGCGTTGGCGCGCACGGAATCATGACGTTGAACGATTTCAAGGCGGTTGAGGGTGACCTGAAAATGGGCGTCCGGTCACTGCCGGCGCAACTCGGCGTCGATCGTGCCGCGAAAGTTGCCTGCATAGTCATGGCGGTGCCGCAGCTTGTCGTTACGCTGCTACTGCACTACTGGGGCTTTGTCTATCATGCGTCCGCTATCATGGCGCTTTTGATTGTCCAGATGATTCTCATGGAACGGTTTCTGCGCCAGCCGAAAGAACGGGCGCCCTGGTACAACGCGACGGGAACAACGCTTTATGTGATCGGCATGCTGGTGAGCGCATTCGCGCTCTATTCGGCATGATCAGGCGCGGAGAACAGCAATGACGCAACCCGGGCTTTCCTGGATTGGCATTTTCCGTCTTGGCCTTGTCCAGACGGCGTTGGGCGCGATTGTCGTCCTGACGACGTCCACCCTGAACCGGGTCATGGTTGTCGAGCTGGCGCTGCCGGCAATGCTGCCGGGCGCATTGGTTGCGTTTCACTATGCAATCCAGATTTCCCGGCCGCGATGGGGGTATGGATCGGATATCGGCGGGTCGCGGACGCGCTGGATCGTCGGCGGCATGCTGGTTCTGGCGCTGGGCGGCGTGTTTGCCGCGGGGGCGACGGCGCTTCTGCAGGATAATCAGGTCTATGGCCTGATTGCGTCCGTCGTGGCTTTCGCGATGATCGGCGGTGGTGTTGGTGCGTCTGGAACATCGCTTCTCGTGCTGCTGGCCAAATCCGTCTCGCCGGAACGCCGGGCGCCAGCCGCGACTATCGTGTGGCTGATGATGATTGCCGGCATGGTGATAACCGCGACAATCGCCGGGGCCTATCTTGATCCGTTTACGATGAGCCGCCTGATCACCGTCGTCGGTATCGTTTCGGCTGCGGCTGTTGTCTTGACGGTCGTCGCCGTCTGGAAGATCGAGAAGAAAAGTGCGGCAGGATCAATTGAGCCAGCGCCTGCTGACAAGAAACCGGCACCGTTTTCTGTCGCCATTCGTGAAGTCTGGTCCGAACCCAAAGCGCGGCGGTTCTCGATTTTCATTTTTGTATCGATGCTGGCTTACAGCGCGCAGGACCTGATTCTGGAACCGTTCGCCGGCGCGGTGTTTTCCATGACGCCGGGGGAATCCACGCAGCTTGCGGGCATGCAGCATGGTGGCGTGTTTGTCGGCATGATTCTTGTCGCCATTGTCGGCGGCGGCTTCGGCCACCGTCGCCTTGGCGCCCTAAGGCTCGGATCCTTGCGGGCCTGGGCGATAGCCGGTTGTCTTGCGTCCGGTGCGGCGTTGTTCGCGATTGCTGTGGGTGGTTTCTTCAGTTCCCGCTTTCCGCTGGGGCCTGCTGTCTTTGCGCTTGGCGTCGCCAACGGCGCGTTCGCGGTTGCGGCAATCGGCTCGATGATGGGTCTTGTCAATACCGGCCGGTCATCGCGAGAAGGCACGCGGATGGGTCTTTGGGGGGCTGCCCAGGCCATAGCCTTCGGTCTCGGCGGCTTTCTCGGAACCGTCGCGATTGATGCGACCCGACAGGTATTCGCTGAACCTGTTGTCGCCTATGCAACGGTGTTCGCTCTTGAAGGCGTTCTATTTCTATTTGCTGCCCGGCTCGCCGCGCAGGTCACCTCGGCGCCGGCAGAGCCGGTATCGACAAGTCAACTACCCCCTTCACCTTCGCGCCGTATCGAATTCGCGGCCAATTAACAGATTGTGGTCGGAGATATCATGAAAACATATGATGCCGTCGTTGTTGGAGGAGGGCCGGCCGGTGCGACCGCCGCCCTGGATCTGGTCCGCAAGGGGCGCGATGTCCTGCTGCTGGATCGAGACGGCCGCATCAAGCCCTGCGGCGGCGCTATACCGCCCCGACTGATCCGAGACTTCAATATTCCCGATTCCCAGATCGTCGCTCAGGCGCGGTCTGCCCGGATGATTTCACCGACTGATCATAAGGTCGATATGCCGATTGACGGTGGCTATGTCGGCATGGTCGACAGGGAATTTTTCGATGAATATCTGCGGGAACGGGCAAGTCTTGCCGGCGCAGAACGTCGCACCGGAACGTTCGTGAGCATCAATCATGATGATACCGGCAGGGCGATCATTTCCTACATGCCGGGGTCGGGTCGGAACAAGCAGGAGGTGGAACATATCGCCGCCTGGTCCGTAATCGGCGCTGACGGGGCTCGGTCGAAAGTCGCGCAACAGACCGTTGACGGGGCTGATCGGATTCCCTGTGTTTTCGCCTATCACGAAATCATCGAATCGCCGGCTGAAGACCTGGCGGATTTCGATGCCAGCCGATGCGATGTTTACTATCAGGGTCGCTTGTCACCGGATTTTTACGCCTGGGTGTTCCCGCATGGAAATACCACCAGTGTCGGCGTTGGTTCCGCCAACAAGGGCTTTTCGCTGCGCGGCGCCGTCGCGGATTTGAGGCAGCAGGCAAACCTGAACGGAGAAACCATCCGGTGCGAAGGCGCGCCGATTCCCCTGAAGCCGCTGAAGCGGTGGGATGACGGAAAAACGACCGTTTTGGCCGGCGATGCGGCGGGCATCGTCGCACCGGCATCGGGCGAGGGAATTTACTACGCCATGGCCGGCGGCCGGTTTGCTGCGGATGCGGTGGACGAATTCCTGCGTACTGGCAATGCAAAGGCGCTGGCCGGGGCTCGCAAGGCGTTCATGAAAGAGCACGGTCGCGTCTTCTGGATTCTCGGCATGATGCAGAAGTTCTGGTATTCCAGCGATAAAAGGCGCGAACGGTTCGTGAGCATTTGCCGCGACCCCGACGTGCAACGGTTGACTTGGGAAGCCTACATGAACAAGCAGCTGGTTCGGAGCGATCCGATGGCCCATATCAGGATATTCTTCAAGGATCTGGCGCATCTTTTCGGTGTAGTTTCACCGCATAAAAAGAAGGAAAGCTGAAGGGTAGGCTGACGCTTCAGCGTTGTCCCAACCGGTTACCGGGGTTCCACGGCTACCGCGACTTCGTTGCGGCGAAGAAAGGGCAATGTCCAGGGTGGATCATAGAAATAGCTGACCGGCGCTGCGACGGGGCGCCAGGATGAAGTCTCCAGTCGCTTCAGCAGGTCATCGGTCTTTTCGGCAACAGCAGACCGCTCGGTCGATCCGGTAAACTGAAGCACCGCCATGGTTTGCGCCGGTGTTGTTACGATTTTTACGCGTTCGTTCGTCGGTGCCGGCGCTGTTTCCCGGATATACGCCCCGGGCAGAAAGAACCGCATGGTCGTTCCTGACTGATCCGTCGATGTTTCGACCGGAACGGTCATTTCGATGGCCGCTGCGGGGTCTGACATTTCGACAGGAACAGTCATGGCGACTTTATCCGATGTCGTATTCTCTCCCGATATATAGGCGAACAGAAGCCTGAAGGCGGCATTCCTTCCATCATCCGTGGCGTCGGCCGCTACACTGGCCTCAGCCGCCAGTCTTTCGCTGTATCGACGCACTTCAAAATCATCTGTGATTCGCTCCGTCACGGTATAGTCCGGCTGATTGTATTCCGACCGAATGCCAAACACGGAACAGCCCGTCAGAGCGACCAGCGAAAGTAGGGCCAGAAGACGCATTACGGGTTGGATGGCGCGGCGCTGGCCTGTGGCATGACGGTATCGCGTTTGCAGGGATGGCGGTGGTTTTCGATATTCGGGCATCGTCTGTCGCCGCAGCGCCTGCAGGACAGGTGCAGCGTCATAAATAGGTCCATGCCCTTTCCGGCCGAGGGGTCGAATTCTTTAACGCAGGTTCTACAGGAACAATTGGGCATTTTTCGGGAATAGTCCTTCTCTTCGGGGTTCTGATAGGGAAACCGCCAGTTTTGACGATGGTTTTCAGTAGGTTGCTATATTGAATACGTCGCCGATCGGGAAATGGACCAATATCTTTTCCGCCAGTCGAAATTTTTTTCCGCAATTAGATCGATTCTTTCTGATCCAAATATCCGGATGATCCGTAAGGAGATATTGAGACAAGCACCTCTAGGACGTCGTTATGGCGTCTGTGGGCAGGAATCGAGGCAACCGTCGGCGATAGCGCTTGCATGGGAAGGAGGATTCCCCTGTGTCAGGTGCTGAACCGGAATGATGTTGCCCAGGGGGACGGGATGGACATCAGCGTGAAGTCAATTGACGAGTTTGAACTGAAACTCGACGAAAAATCTGACTCCAATGGCGATCTGATTATTCACCTGACAACGGATTCCGAGGACCACGTTTCGGTTTTTCTGCCACTTGTCGAAACCAGCATGCTTGCGGCAGCCCTTGCGATGATCGCTCAAACACGGCTCAGTCATGCCAAGGTAAAGCTGAACTAGAACTGCCCTTCACCCGGCCAGCATTGGAAATGTCACACTGATCGCCCATCCGAAGGCGAGGGCGTTTGACAATCCAGCGACAAGGGGATGGCCGGTCTGTCTGTAGGACCACTGGCTGAAGAATCCGTACACCAGAAAAAACAGAACAATGATTGGTATGATGATGATCAGGAAGAAAAGCCGGTCCAGATCAAGCGCGATGGCGGCGCACAGAGATACCAGGAAAGCGAGTTTGGAGGCGAAGTAGGCACCCCGTCCTGTGCCCGCACCCCGCGTCAACCATTCGTCAGCAAGGAAGTAACACAGGGTTCCGGCGCACATTGCCGCAAGCAGGATCAACCGTTCGCTGCCGGGCAGGAACGAGGTGATGAAACGGTCGACAGGCATGAAAAGCATCACCGCGCCGTATCCGGCAACGGCCAGGAAGGCCAGACTCAGATTTCGCAGGGAAACCCGTGTATCCCACCGTTCTGAACCGCCGCGCCGCTGCGCATACAGACAGATCGCCGTGATAATGCCATAGGCTGCAAAATGAAGCGCGAGGTAGTCTGCGACGAGAACATTCAGGAACTGCGTTGGCGCGATGTAAAGCAAAAGCGGGGTGAGAACCATCGGTGTCAGCAGGGGGAACCACAGTCTGCGCCACGATAATCCTGCGCCGGCTGCAGGCTCCGAGACAACGGGCAGTAATGGTGCGAGGCTGCGTGCCAATGCCACCACGGCGACAAGCAGCAGCAGGATCCACAGTCCGCGAGCGTCGAGGCTAATCGGTTCGGGGCGTGGTGTTCCGAATACCCGGTCCAGCCAGGCGACGGTTTCCCGCACAGTTTCCCGGCTGAACAAGACGCTGGCGTGTTCAACATGCGGGCTGACGGCGAAACGCCGGCCGGTTCCCTGCGCGGGGTCGCCATAGGTTTTGCCGGCTTCGGCCATGTCCGGTGCCGTTGCAAGGCTGACAACCCGCGCTGCCTCGTCTCTCAGCGACGCTTCCCATTCGCCGACAATGACCAGCAGATTGCGGGGCGTCGTGGCGGTGACCACGGGCGAAAACATCGAAATGGCCACGGTTGCGGCAATATCGGGCGAGGCCTGGGCATAGCGGATCACAATGTCGGATGCCATGGAATGGCCGAGAACAGCCAGCCGCCCGTCACCCAGCGGGCGCGCGGCCTGCGCAATCTTCACCAGTTCTGAAACCAGCACGCGGGTAGCGCCATCTTCCTCGGTAATGCTGCCGCCCAGTGGCGTCGGGTTGCGGCCATGACCGGGAAAATCGAAGCTGACCGCGATGTAGCCGTTTTGCGCCAGTCCCAGTGCAATCGACTGCATCAGCTGCTGCGAGCCGGCAAAGCCGTGCGCAATGGCAACAACGGGTGCACTTTCACCTGATTGCTGTCGATAGATCGTCGCCGGCGTGGACCCGATCTTGATTTCGGTCACGTCGATTCCGTCTTCCGCCGCGAAAAGGCCGACGAGCGACAGGATCAGCGCCGCAACCGCCGCCACGGCAATAAGCCGGTTCAGGAATACTGCGCGACCGGGGGCTTTCATGAACCGGGGTCTTCTTCCGCCACCGGGGTAGTGTCCGGACATTCCCCGTCACGCGGTACAAGCCCATAGGGTGCGACCAGCGGCCAAAGATGGGCCGGCACCATGTTGCGCATCCGGCGCGGCATCTGCCGGCGCAAATGCAGCACGGTTTCCACAGCCTTCATCTCAACCCGCGCTCTGGCGAATTCCAGCCCACGCGGCCCGATTTTCGGCATGAGCCATCCCATGACAGGGCGCAGCCAATCAGGCATCGCCCGCAGCGGCAGGCCGCCGGCCGCCCGTTCGACGTTCCCCGCAAAACCTTGAACCGCGCCTTTGCGGTTGCCGGCGCTGCCGGGTTCGGACAGCCGGACTTCGCCGTCCAGCAAATCCAGTAACTCTTCGCCCCGTCTATTGCGCACCAGTAACCATTGTTCGCCCTGACCGCCCATGTAGCCCACCGTGATATCCGCCAGAACATTCGTGTAGTCGACACAGGTACGGCAGGTCAGCGGGAAAAAGTCCGGCGGCAGTTTGGAAATCGGCAATTGCAGAAACGGAATGGTGCGAATGCGGCCATCCGAAAAGCGCAATTCAACGCGGTAATCGGCGCGAAATTCAAGATACGTGATCGTGTCGGGATCGTCCGACAACAGGGCGAGGAATTCGTGGAAGCGTTCGGTCGTCGTGTTGTCGGAACACGGTGTGCCGATGACATACAGCCGGTCGAACCCCAGCTCCTGTTCCAGGGCACGCAAGGCATAAACCTGACACGGAATGCCGACCACGGCGAGACGCCGATATCCTTTTTCCAGTGCCGGCTCGAGCAGGGCCAACAGCGGGGCATAGCCCATCCGCATGCCCCGGCACGCCGCCATGTCTTCCGCCCGGTCGATCAGAACGGGTACCGGCTTCCACCGGTCATCCGGGTCCGTTGCCATGGTGAGAACGGCATCCACCGCGCCGGTTTCAAGCAGACGCTCGGCCAGTCGCGTCGTTATCCCGGTCCATTGCGCCCCTGGTCTTGGTGAGGCGAGCGATGCCCTTACCATGCGGCGAAACGGACCGAAATGCGTTTCATCGGGCCGGGCCGCGTCACGGGTGCGGCCATGCACCTGTTCTTCGAGTTCAGGATATCGGGGCTTTATGAACTGACAGGCTCTGCCGCAGCGGCCGGGGTCCTTCGTCCGCGATACGCCGCAATCGGTACACATGTCACGGTAAGGGGCGGAGTCCGGTGGCGGTGTGTTCATCGGGGGAGTGTATCAAGTCACGGACAGGCGGTACCAGTATATTTCAGCGCCAAGCAATTGAATTTTCACCGCATTGCCGACTGAAGGTAAGGTTGTCGTTTCGGGCGCGATAAACAGATATTGCCTAGCGCAACTGGCTGTCCTTGCTGCCGCGTCGGTTGATCCCCACCTCGACCCGATGGGCGTCGCGGACGGATTGGCAGGCGACGCAGGTTCTGACGCCCGGCAAGGCCTTGCGGCGGGCTTCCGGTATTTCCTCGTCGCATTCTTCACAAAACCTTGCAGCTTCCCCCGACGGCATATTTGCCCGTGCGCGTTTCACCGCATCCGCGATTGTGTCGTCTATCTGATCCTGTACCGCACCATCGCGGGTCCATCCGCCGGCCATTGTCGTTTCCAAAAAATATGACTCTGTGACGTCAGATAATAGAAGCCAATAAGCCTCGCTTCAAGGATCGCTGTGATATTCCCCTGGCGGCAATCGTATCGTGGTTTGTTCTAGGGTCGATGCGAAAATCTACATAATTGGTGTCATACCGGTCAGGTTTGGTCGGAAAGCGGAAATATCAGTAGTAGGTAACCGCATCATCATGACCGCCGCTGACAGGTGTGTACACGTCGATAAAAATTACTGGCTCGTCGCCGAGACACTGTCCGCCATGGCGCACATCCGATGGCACGTACCACATGTCGCCCGGGCCGATTTCCTGAACCTCGTCTCCAACGATGAGGCGCATTCGGCCTTTTATGATGACACTCATCTGTTCGTAAGGGTGGGAGTGAAGAGGGTAAACCGCCCCGGGCTCGAATTTCGCCCAGTTCAGTTCCTGGTTGGTGCCGGAGGCCAGGGTGCTCCACCAGATTTTCATATCCGGGAAATACGCGGCTTTTTGCTCCGTTTCCGCCAAGGTCACAATATTCGTCACCTTTATTTCTCCTCCTGCGAGTCACAAAGAATACCCTAAGGCAGACGTCGATTTAGAGACCTCATTCCCGGATTGTCGAGACAAAAAACTTTGGCTGTCTTGTACACCGTTATCGCCCATGGAACAGACTGGGTTGTTTGTACAAGAG
>CAYGSU010000003.1:0-82182 GCA_964352715.1 uncultured Flavobacteriaceae bacterium
GCATTCGAACGGGCGCAGAGTGCGGCCCCGAATGCATTGCGCCCCATGGTCGCGCTTGTCAGCTCCTATCTTCGTAGCGGTGAGTTCGAGCGGGCTGAAACCTTCCTGAAGACCGTGCTGGAAAGCAGCGAGAACAATCTGGTCGCCCAGGTCGAATTGGCGCGTGTCTATGCGGTAAGCGAGCGCTGGGACGACGCAGAGGCCGTTCTTAATAATGCGATCGAAACGAATCCAAACGAATCATATGCCTATGCCAGCATGTTTGCGTTTCTCAGCGAGCGGAACCGGCAGGAAGAAGCGGAAAAGGTAATTGATGAAGGGCTGGATCGTATTCCGGGCGATCCGACGCTGGCGCTGCTGAAGGGTCAGGTTCTGGAGAACAATTCAGACTTCGAAGGTGTCCTGAAGCATTTCGAGAGCATGTATGAAGAAAACAAGGACTCTCCGGTTTTCATCAATAACTACGTAAGCATGCTGACTGAGGTTCGTCCCGACCGTGAAACGGCGGAACGGGCGCTTGAAATGGCGTCGGTTCTCGAACGTTCCAACGTGCCGCAGTTCCAGGATACGGTCGGCTGGATCTACTACCGTTTGGCAAGATACGAAGAAGCCGTACCGTTTCTGGAAAAGGCGGCTGCAGGTGTTCCGAATATGGCCGTTGTCAGGTTCCATCTGGGGATGACCTACAAGGCGCTTGATCGACCGGCAGCCGCCATGCAGGAGCTGGAGCGGGCGGTTGAACTTGCCAAGAACCAGCCGATGGCGAATTTGGAAGAAGCCAAACAGGCGCTGGAAGAAGTGAAGGCGGCAATCGGAAATCAGTAGAAAATTAACAAAACGCCCTTATTTATCTGATATACCAAAGTATTAAACAGTAGAAACGGGCGTATTTGTGTACGAACAATTTTACGGTCTGACAGAAAAGCCTTTCTCTATTCTTCCTGATCCAGGCTACATGTTCTGGAGCAAGACTCATTCTATGGCCTTTGCCATGATTGAGTACGGCATTATGAACCGGGCGGGATTCACGGTGGTAACCGGCGAAATCGGCTGCGGAAAAACCACCCTTGTCCGGCATTTGCTGGAAGAGCTGGACGAAACGACCACTGTCGGTCTGGTTTCCAACGCCTCGGAAAACCGGGGCGAACTGCTGCAATGGGTTCTGATGTCTTTCGGGCAGCCCTATGACGACGGCTCCTATGTGGCTTTGCACAGCCGGTTCACCGACTTTCTGATCGCGGAATACGCCGCAGGCCGACGGACGGTGCTTATTGTCGACGAGGCGCAAAACCTCGCGCCATCGACACTGGAAGAGCTTCGCATGCTTTCCAACATCAACGCCGACAAGCACCAGCTTCTGCAGATGATCCTGTTAGGTCAGCCGGAATTACGTGACCTTTTGAACCGGCCGGATCTCGTTCAGTTCGCCCAGCGGGTGTCGGCTGACTTCCACCTGAAACCTTTGAGTGAATCAGAGGTGGAGGACTACATTCAGCACAGAACTAGACTTGCCGGCCGCGAAGCGCCCATTTTCAACAAACAGGCCTGCCAGCGGGTGGCGCAAGCGACCAAGGGTATTCCGAGACTGATCAATATCATCTGCGATACAGCTCTTGTTTATGGCTTCTCCAGCGGCAAGGAAGTCGTGGATGAGGCTACGATTGACGATGTGATCAGTGACAAGGCCGAGTATGGCGTCTTTACTTTTGCCGGCAGGGAAGAAGCCGAGCCGTCGCCCAAACTCGATCTGTCACCCAGGACGCCTTTGAAAATTTACTCGATCGAGTAAATGTCGATCCTGACCGGTCTGGGTGATTGTTAGTCGGCCAGTTGCAGGCCAAGGTGCGCGCCATGAAATTGCGGATTTCGCCTCTTCTTTTTCTGCTTCTATGCGGCCTGATTAGTGTCGTGGAATCGGTGCCGGCGCTTGCGCAATCCGCAGAACCGGTTTCCAGGACGGGCGGAACGCCGACGGTCTTCCAGTTGCCCGCGCTTCGGGTGGCGGAGCAACAGATCCTGGCGCTGATGCGGGCCGAACAGCCGGATCAGGCGATAGCCGTTATCGATGCGCTGCTGACGCGTTATCCGGACATTGCTGATCTGTACTTTGCCCGGGCGGCGATCCATGCCGGCACGGACAGGCTTCCGGAAGCAGTGGCCGATCTGGAAGCTGCTGTTTCTTCCGGCTACAGCAATGCGGACCGTCTCAGGCAAGAGCCTGCATTTGCCAATCTGCCCGATAAGGAGCGGTTCAACGAACTGGTCAACCAGGCAGAAAAGAACCCTCCTCCCAATGGGGCGGCACAGCCTGTTGAAGCCGCATTGGTTAGGGACGGTGTGGCGCTTGTCTCTGCCTCAAATACGCGTCTTGAACCTCAAACCAACACACTACAGGCAGAGTTCAAGTTCAGATCCAGACTGTTCAGTGATCCGAAGGTAATGACGCTCGACGGCCCTGTAGCCGATCGCCTGAACGACTTGTACCGAAGCGGCAAGGCCGCTGGTAACATCGGCGACCTGTATGACAACCGTGACCGGAACCATTCTTCCATCCGCGGAAACCGGTACCCGCAAATCGGGTTTGTCAAATACGATCCCGCCGCCATCGCGGAAGACATCGATTTTTCATTCAACGACAAGATTTTCTTCAGTGCACCGACAATCGGCAATGCATCACTGGGTATCAACGGTTTGTGGAGTGTCGCCAAACTGGCTCTGGCGAACCCCCGACTGGTCGCTATCGCCTACCTGCAATATCGAAACGATCTTCTGTATGTTTATCCGTCCGTTCGCGACTATGGCTGGCAGGAAGAAGGCAATGACAACTTCATGGCCAATACGCCATATTTTTTCATCAGCAAGGGAAAATCCGGTTCTGACCGGCCGTTTATCAGAGCGGCGTTCGCGGCGCTGGCGGCGATGCCGCCCGACGTGAAGAAACTGGCCATGGAAAGCGGCAGGATTTCACCGACCGTCCAGATGCTGGTCCGCAGGGGGCAACACCAGGTCACCACGTTGGCTGACTACCTTGGCCCAAAGGCGCATCCTGTCGTTTTCGATGGCGAAAACCTGGACTTACAGAAAATCATCGATGTGGCGCAGACACTGACAGTTGAAAATCTTCCACCACGTGTCGAGTTCACAATTCTGGATGAGAGCAAACCGTCGCAGGCGGCATCAGACGTTCTGTTCACGACGCCCAGCGCGGCAGCGCGCGTCATCTTGCAGGCCGGTAATGGCAAGACGATGACTGTCAGCGCAGCGAATACGGTAGTTCCTTCAGGCAGCCAACCGACGTATCATTGGCGTGTACTGGAAGGAAACCCGGAATTGATCGACATACAACCGCGCAACGATACCGGTTCTGTTGCCGAACTGTCATTCAAGTGGCATTCGCGCGGACCGTCGCTGGCCAATCCAGCGGTTCAGACAGACAGGGCCGATGTCGGGATATTTGTTCAAATCGGGGACATGGTATCAGCGCCGGCCATTATTTCCGTCTATTTCCAGAAGAAGTGACGGGCCTGTCATGTTCAAACGCATGTTCACAGGAAAAAAACAGGACAAGCCGCAAGCCTCGACGGGCATCGGCGCCGAATATCTGCAGACGATGGCCGTACTGGAATCCGGTGACGAAACAGCCATGCGGAACCTTGCCTCCCGGGCTGATACGCCGCCCGAAGCCCTGTATTACATGGCAGAAAGAGGGTCCAGCCATGTCAAGCGCGCGGTTGCCGAAAACCGCAAGGCGCCGGGCAAGGCTGACCTGTTGCTGGCGACAAACGGCGATCAGGATACAAGACAGGCGCTTGCCCTCAAGGTTGGCAACTTGTTGCCGACATTCGACGGCCGGCAGGGTGCGCAGGTGGAACGGCTGATCCTGCAGGTTGTCGATGTGCTGGCGAAAGACCGGCTACCGACGATCCGGGCGGTACTTGCCGAACAAATCAAGTCTCTTGAAAATGTTCCGGTTGAAATCGTCAAGGACCTGGCCCGCGACGCCGAAGCGCTGGTTTCGGCGCCCGTCCTGCAATTCTCGCCGTTGCTCAGCGATCGCGATCTTATCGACATCATCTCCACCGGGATCGGCAGCGAAGCCCTGGTCGCGGTATCCAGACGTCAGGGCCTGTCGGAAGCGGTGTCCCAGGCTGTCGTCGAAACTGAAGACGATCTGGCGATACCGGTGTTGCTGGCCAACAGGACCGCGACAATCGGGATGGAGGCGATGGAAGCCATTGTCGCGGCCGGTGAGCGGCATTCAGGCTGGCATCAGGCGCTGGTAAGCCGGGACAACATGGAACGCTCTCTGGTGCAGCGCATCGCCTCCTATGTTAGCGAAGGGCTCGTGGCGGAACTCGTCAGAAACAATCCGACAATTGATGCGCAAACCGGCCTGTCTTTGCAGAACGCGGTCAGAAAACGCATGGCCAGTTTGCAGGATGCGTGGGACTCGTTCGATCCCGAAGTCCGGCGGGCGGAGATTTTTCACCACGACGACAGACTGTCTCCCGCGGCGATGGCGGAGGCTGCCTCAAAAGGTGAAGAAACATTTGTTGTACATGCCCTGTCGCTGATTACCAAAATCGAGGTGGTGAAAATCAGAGGTGCGCTCGCCTCTGCGGACGGTCGGCTGGCTGCGGTTTCCCTGGCTTGGTATGCGGAACTCGGACAGGATTTCGCCTACGCGGTCCAGCGCCATCTTCTTAGCGTTAGCGAAGAAGAAACACTATACGATACAAGAGGTTATGGGTATCCTTGCGAAAGAATGCAGATGGAGGAAGTGATCAACTTCCTGAAGGGAAAATGATCAGAGCCGGCAACGGGGCTATCCGCTGCCGACCCTGAACAAAACTCTGGCAATGTCGATAAAAGCTTAGCTCGCCATTTGGTATACCGGCTGGCGGTCGCCCTTTTCGTCGCATAGATACTGTTTTGCCAATACCTTGCCATGTTCCACGGCCGGCTGATCGAACGGGTTTACCTTCATTAGCGCCGATGCCGCGATCGTTTCGATCATGAAGTGCATCAGCAATCCGCCCAGACTGTATTCATCCAGATGATCGACATCCATGGTGCGGACCGGGCAGCCGAACCGGGCCAGGGTCTGTGTCGTGCCGAGACGGCAGGCATCCATCAGGTCTTCAAGCCGGCGGCCCGCCATGAAGTCCATGCCGGCCATCGCTGCGATGTCTGCATCGATTGCAAAATCCTGGTGATTGGACGGGGCCCTGCCGGTCGTTTTGGTGCAGGTGCCAAGAACCGTGAACATCTTGTCGCTTGGACCATCCAGCCAGAGCTGCAACTGACTATGCTGGTCAACCGGGCCCATGCCATAGGACGGGGTTGTCCCGCACCCGTTCTTGCCGAGGCTTTCGGCCCACAGCTGGCGATACCAGCGGCAGAACGATTCGAACTTGTCGCCATAGGCGATGAGTACCGTATTGGCGATGCCCTTGTTCTGGTACAGCGCATGCGAGTAAACAGCGCCGAGGATCGGCTCTGCTTCCAATGCATTCGTTGGCGTTACCGAAAGGACCTGATTCATGACGTCTGCGGCGCCGGCGCGGAAGGCTGACGGATCAAGGCCGACGATCAGGGCCGGCAGCATGCCGACCACAGAAAGCACGGAATAGCGCCCGCCGATTTTCGGATCGTGATCAAGAACCGGCAGCTTGAATGTTCTGGCAAGGCGCATCAGGGCTGAATCACGAGGTTCTGTGATCACGACGATATGTTTCGGAAGGGCCGAATCGCCAAGCTCTGCCCGCAGTTTCGGCAGGATGCTCATGAACTGCATCAGGGTTTCCGCCGTGCCGCCCGATTTCGAAACGACGATCCAGCCGGTCGTGGAAAGCGGCAGGTTGTTTACAAAATTTGCAAATCCGTACTGGTCGATATTGATGTCGACATGCAGCTTCGGACCGCTTTGACCGCCGTCCTTCGCGCTGAGTTCGGCCACGGCTTTTGCGCCCAGGCTCGACCCGCCCGTGCCCAGCACAACAACGTCGGAAAACGTGTCGCGGAAATGGTTCGCAATAGACACCATGGCCGGCATGTCGTCGACCTTCTGCGGCAGTGAAAACAGCGGATACGCCGGATCCTTGATGTTTTCTACCGTATGATAGAGCGCCAGTCTGGCTGGAGCGCGCAGAGCATCGAGTTCGCTTGCCGAAAGGCCGCGATCACCGATTTCACTTTGCATAAAGTATTGTACATTTTGCCTGTAGGGCATGATCCACTCCAAAAAGATGCGTTCATATATTATGGACAAAAATATCCATAACCCTGCCCCTACATTCGAATACAAACAGACAAAAAAGTATGTTTCACAGACTACAAAACTATGAAAATACTTCTGCTCCCGTATGTCGGTTTATATATCGCCTCCAACGATGAATGTATTTCATCATCGATTGGGCTTCCGGTTCAATTGAAATAGGGTGGATGCGCGTACAGTATGATAACGGCTATTGGCGTTGTGTACGGCTGTTGACGGAAAATCTTAAGAATCTTGCATATATTAACGAACCAACGCTATTATGACGAACCAATTGGGAACATTTTAATAATTTGCAGTGCACGCACGAAATATCTTACTGTGTCTTCACCATGCATTGGCTGTCTTGTGATGTTTGGCATAATCGTCGCGTTTTAAAGGGGAGCCTGGATGTCGGCCAAGACGTCAATCCTGTTGATTGAAGATGACGAGGCAACGCGAGGTCTCCTGTCGTCCTATTTCAAAAACGAAGGATTTTCTGTCGTTGCCTGCGGTGACGGCGCGTCCGGCCGCCTGGAAATAGCAACGCATGATTTTTCTGCGCTGTTACTTGATGTTAACCTTCCGGATGATGATGGATTTGACCTCCTGAGAGAGGTTCGCGCCAATTATCCGGGGCTTCCGGTTATCCTTGTCACGTCCAGAAGTGCAGAGATAGACAAGGTTCTTGGTCTGGAACTGGGTGCCGACGATTATGTTGAAAAGCCGTTCAGTCTGCCGGAGCTCAGGGCCCGTGTCCGGGCGATTCTGCGTCGCACCAGCTCGTCGAAAAACGGTTACAAGGGTGGCGAACCTGAAAAGCTCGGCAATTGGTATGTCGATCTGACCCGCCGGGAAATTACCGATCAGGAAGGTCAGCTGATTCGCCTGACGCGCGGCGAGTTCGATATGTTTGCGGCGCTTCTGCAACACAAGGGCGTTCCCGTCAGCCGCGATTATCTGCTCGATGTCATCAGCGCGAACAGCACCGAAGCATCGGATCGCACCGTCGATACTTTGGTTAGTAGAATCCGGTCCAAACTACGCGAAAGGAAGAACCACGCGCTGATTATTGAAACAGTGCGCGGTATCGGATATCGGCTGCTGGATGTATCGAATTTGGGTTCCGGTACTTCGTCCCAAAAATCTGCGTGATTTATCTGGACGTATGTTCAAAAAACCATCATAATATTTGATAGTCTGATCGAAGCTAAATTTTAGTTTTTGTTTGGACAAAAATTTTAAGGCGGTTGGCGTCGTATGAATGGTGTTCACAGTGTTTTGCACGAGATGCAGTCGCTGGCTTTGGCGAATACGCCGGAAGCCAGGGGGCAGTTATGCGACAAGTTCGTCAGCGTGCTGGGTCTGATTGATGAGGAGCCGACCGAAAGCGAGTGGCGCCTAATTTCAGATATCTATCAGCTCATCGTTCGCGACGTCGAAAAGATCGTCCGCAGAAAATTCGCCGACGAGTTACTGCAGCACGACAAGGCGCCGAGATCGCTGATCAAGACTCTCTGCAATGATGAAATTGATGTCGCCAGAGATTTACTGATGGCGTCCCGGGTTTTGCTGGATGACGATCTGATTGATATCGTTGCCAATCAGACGACAGCGCACAGGGTTTCTGTTGGCGCGCGGAACCAGCTTTCTGAATTCGTATCATCAGCGATTGTCACAACGGGCGATTCCGAGGCGATCCAGACTGTTCTCAGAAATGAAACAGCAAAAATTTCAAGCGATTCGTTTATTCGAATTGCCGATCTCTGTTCGTCGACAAAGGATCTCCATGAACCGCTGATCCTTCGCAAGGATGTGCCGTGGCAGGCCGTGGAACGGGTGGTTTCGGTCGTGTCAAATGCGCTGCTTCAGACTATTTCCCAGAAATGGGATATTCCGAAGGCCGAATTGATGGAAATGGCGTTCAACGCCGAAGAAGCCGCGAAGGATGAACTTTATTCGACTCGCGGCGATCTTGAAGAAAAGTTCAAGAAAGATACCGGGCAGGGTCTGACGTCGAATCGAATTGAATCCCAGATCATCGAGGCTTTGGGTGAAGAAGATACGAAAACGGCGATCAATCTCATTCGTGACTGGGCGTCATTGGATAGCGTAGTGATCAGAACGATCCTGAATCAGAAGGATCTTCGGCTTCTCGCAACGATCTTCAAGGCAAAGGGTGTCGATCGTCTGACTTTTTCACGCGCTGCTGTTGCACTGTTGGGTCAGATTCCGGATGAAGAGCGCAGCCAGTTGCGCCGGGTGATGGAATTCTACAATGCCATCGATCGGGTGATAGCGGTTTCGACAGTTCAAAGATGGCGATCGGATCCGCGCGCATTCGGTCGCTCGAAAGCACCGAAAAAACCGAAGACGCAGAATGCACCGAGGCGATTCGCCGCCGAGACCTAGCGCCGACGCCTGGTTCCATTCGCGGCTTTCGTCAAGATTCCAGAGTTAACCGATATCGCCGCGTTGTTGAGCGGCGTTTTTTCATACTCGGCACAGAGAATTCCGCGACACCGGCTAACCGGCCCGCGAAAAACGTCTGTCAGGTATAGGGAAGCTTAAAGGCTCGCCTGAATCAGCTTCAGTTCACCGATCGATCGGGCGATATAGGAAGAAAGGGGATTGAGATCGAGATGCTTGATCTCGTCTTCATCGGTTTTCAGGATGCATTCAAGTTCCTTTGATTCCTCTGCAAGGACGGCAAGACCATAGTTGCCGCACAGACCTTTCAGTTTGTGCAGGGCGCTCTTCGCAACGGAGACATCCTTCGATGCAACAGCACTATCGAGAACTTCAAGTTCCCGACCGAGCATTTCCTGAACGATGCCGAGGAGCATTTTCAGGTCAGCGGATGAAATCGAGTTTTTGATTTCTGCAAATTTTGCGCTGCACATCATCGGTGCAGACTTGAAGGGGCGTCCCGAACTGTTAGCGGAATCCGAATACAGATCGTTTACAGCATCTCCACCAAATCCAGTGGTCGCTTGTACCATTGATGCCTCCCAGGCAAACACATGCACCCCTCCACAGGTTCATACGTTGTGGGAGAACAGTGTCTGTTTGCGGTGCGAAAGTCAATCGCTAGGGAGGCGTGGGGAAATTTGTCGTTCTAGGAATTATTTCAGATAATTATCCTTATAAAAAATGACGATTATTCGTATTTATATATTATAACCAATTGGATATGAAAGTTATCGGGTGAATATTTTCGTAAAACGTGATTGCACCCTCTCCTTACGATGTCCGCCGCGCTGAGAGCATTTATGTTAACGGTTGTATATATTGTTGACTGTTTTGTTAACGCGATACGGCGATGCGTCTCTTCTCGAACGGTCGCCCGCAATGCGCTGACGAATGTTGCGAGCCGATGAACGACAGTGTCCTGGTCTTGCGCCAAATTTGCAGATGACCCAACCGAACCAGGTGCCGCATTGCAGATTGAAACGCCGCTGTCTCGCGATGACAGAATATTCCATTGAGTATTCACATAGCGCATGCCTGACGAAAACGGCGCCCTGACGCGCGATGCGGTCGTGCTGCCATGCGTCCTCATGGAACGCTCACCCGACACCGTCGGGCGAGTGCCGAAGTCGCGCAGTCCAAAAACGGCGCAAAACGCCGCCATGATAATGTTGACGAAGTTCAATGACCAATTTCCTACCTTGCCCAGATCAACCTAGCAAAAGATGCGGTCTAGTGTTTCAACAGGACGGCAGGAAATGTCGCGTCGCGTCCACGTATGTTAACGCCCGTGCAAATCAGGGGGCGATTGGCGGGTGCAAGAGGTCACAGCAGGGTAGTTCCGCTGGTTCCGGCGCTCGACGCGGGGTTACGCCAACCGGCCGGCTAGTAGCCGTCAGGAAGACCGTTTGTCGTGCGGAACATAGGTTTCCTTCCGAATGCCCAGTTTGTTCAGAATGGCCGGTTGCTGGGAGGTTACCCATTGCGGGTTCAGGTATCCTTCATGTGCGGCCTGCACATCATCGATGCGATCATTCTTGAGAGCGGGAAAGTCGGGCCGATGCCGGGCAGCCCTGCCGTCGATAACCTCGCCGGCGTAATAGTATTTTCCAGGCGTATTCCGCTTTTCGCGTTTTCCGCTGTTTGCGCCAGTTTTTTGCAGACCCAGCAGGCTGCGTGCATTCATGCCGAACAGGTCGCGGGCTTCCGCATCCCATCGTTTGATCAGCTGCGTCCGTTCGGATTCTTCGATCTTCTGTTTTTCACGCTTTATCGAATCGAGCTCACGCTCGAGTTCCTGTTCCCGACGGTGAATTTCACTCAATTTTTTCATGCGCTTTTAACCCCGCTATGGCTGCAAATTTTATCGTTTCTGTAACGTGAGCTCGGAAATCTCTGGCGGCCGCAAGTATCGGTCGCATATGTATGCTGCCAGAATGATTGTATCAAGTTTACAAATGGTTAACATATTGAGTTTATTGACAAGATAAATAAATCTTCATCATCGATGCAGCATTAATTCAAGGTAAATCTGCAATAGTCGGCACGACAGGAAGTATACCGCCACTATCAGACTATGTCTGGGATACTTCTGCCGAAGACACCGACCAACAGATTGCAAACGCCGAAAGTTATTCTTTCCGGGAAGCGTGCCGGTACGTGCCCCGGTGCGCGCTCTGGCGACCAGCCCGTAATCCGTTCGGGGAGCTGGCGAAGTACTAACGGATTCTTGCGGCCTTCAGTTCGATGGATCCGACGGCCCGGCCGACTGCGCCATCCTTGAAGATGCCGCCAACCTCGATATCGCATTCGGGGCGACAGTAGTTGTAAATCTGCTTTCGGGCCTTGCTGGAAAGATTTTCGAACCGCACATGGATGAGCTGGCCGAGCGAAAAACTGTCCTTACGCAATGTTCCTTCGTCACCGGAACCGCGATGAAGAATGCCGCTGACACGAACTTTCGCACCATCGCGCCGATCATGTGTCTTGATCAGGTTATCGAAATCGACAGGCGGATAGGAAGAAAGGTTTTCAGCCCAAGCCGGTGTCGACGCAATGGCAAAGGCAGAGAATACCAGACAGCGCAGTAGATCGTTCTTCAGGGCTCAGCCTCCCGACGCATACAATATGTTGTTTGTTATACGCGATTTTCACCTGCAGCATAAACCGGTTACAGCAAATATTCCAACAGCCTTGATCGGGCGGAGGCGGCAACTGAACCACGAACCTTACGCCTGCGGACGCAGTGATCTTTCCATACGACATCCAAAGATCGCATTCGGAAAGAAGATGCCCCGCATGCGGGTTTGCAAACACGCGAATCAAGCGACCGTCAGCCCGGTATTCGGCGGGTAAGCGACGGCAACCGTTCAATCAAAATCAAACCATCCGTGGTTGACGATATCCTTCCATTTCGGGATACCAGTAAGGCAATATCGTTGCGCCTTACCCTTGCGACGGACAGGAGTGCTGACATGCTGAAATGGGTCTTCGGTAAACGCCGCGACGAAAACAAGGACGGCGCCGTGGCCCCGGCGTATGAGGATGCACGTGAGATTGCTGAATCGGGCAGCGTCGAGGAACGCACGAAACTTGCCGAAAATTCCCAGCTGCAGCCGGAATTTCTGTACTATTTCGCAACAGACAAATCGCCGGAAGTCAGACGCGCTGTCGCAAGCAACGACGGCACGCCGATCCAGGCGGATGTGCTGCTGTCCCGCGATCCTGATGAATACGTCAAGGTTGATCTGAGCCGAAAAATCTGCCGCCTGCTGCCAAATCTTGCGCCGGATCAGAACCGCAAGCTCGCCGATCTTGTCTTTGAAGTCATCGACGTCCTGAGCCAGGACAGCCTGCCCCGGGTCCGGGGAATGATTTCCGAGCAGGTCCGGTCACTCGACACCGTCCCTCCCGGGATCATCCGACGGCTCGCCCGCGATGCCGATGCCATCGTTGCGGCGCCTGTGCTCGAATATTCGCCGTTGCTGACCGACGACGATCTGATCGAAATCGTCATGATGGGGTGCGAATCGAACGCTCTCAGCGCGCTGGCTCGGCGCAAGAACCTCAGCAGCAGCGTATCGCAGGCCGTTGCGGAAACCGAAGATGAACAGGCGGTGCCGATGCTGCTGACCAATGCCAGCGCGAGCCTGAACGATGAAACCCTGTCGGCGATTGTTGATGCTGCGGCCACCCAACCCGGCTGGCACATGACGCTGGCGGGCCGAAAGGGCATGAGCCTGAAGCTTATCCGCAACATGGCCCGATATATCGGCCAGGCGACGCTTGAAAAACTGCTCGCCAACAACCCATCGGTTGGCGATGT
This sequence comes from uncultured Flavobacteriaceae bacterium, assembly GCA_964352715.1. Taxonomy (GTDB): domain Bacteria; phylum Pseudomonadota; class Alphaproteobacteria; order UBA8366; family Aestuariispiraceae; genus JAVKBW01. The sequence continues at coordinate 12,552 of CAYGSU010000003.1, forward strand.
CGCCAAAACCGAACTCAGAACAGCCGTCGCCGCCAGAATAGCCGAACAGGAAACCGTCGATGAAGCAAAGCAGCTTGCCGACCAGCAGGATGCCGACCGGGAAAAGGCGCGGCAGTTGCATCAGCAGGGCGGACTGACGGCATCGGTCATGGAAGCGGCCGCGGCACGCGAGGAAAAAGAGTTTCTAGTGCAGGCGGCGGCATTGCTGTGTGACGCCGATCCGGTCGATACAAGGCGGCTTTTCAATGCCAAAGATCCCAAGCTGGCGGTATCGATTGCATGGCGTTGCAAACTCGGCATGAAGTTTGCTGAAAAGATTCAGACCGATATCATGAAACTGCCGAAGGAGTCGTTGATTAAAGCCAAAGATGATGGCTATCCGATCAACGAGGACGATATGGCCTGGTCACTGGAGATGCTTGGTATTGTCTAAAAGCCTGGAAAAGTTGGTCCAAATTTCTGGCGGGGGCCCGCTATCTGTGCTTGTCTTGCCGTTACGGGGTCCGGTTCCGCCCCGTATGTCCGGTAGAAACCGGATGGGTTAAGGCCAGAACGGAGATACCAATGAACATCCTTGTATTAAGCGCCAGTAGCAAAGTCCTGCTCGTCTCCGCCTTTCAGAAGGCTGCGCGACGCGTTGGCGGTATTGTTGTTGCTGCGGATATCACGGCGGAATCCGCCGCGATGCAGACGGCGGATCAGGCGGTTATCGTGCCGCGCAGCGACCATCCGGATTTCCTCCAGGCAATCAACGCGATCTGCGATGCGTTCGATATCGAACTCATCGTTCCGACACGCGATGGCGAACTGCCGATCATGGCGAGCCTTGCTTCGGCGCTGCAGTCGCGCGGCGTGACCGTGCTGGTGCCGCCGATGGAAAGCGTGGCGATCTGCTGTGATACGCGCCGGTTTGTCGCTTTCTGCACCCAGGCCGGCGTTCCGACGCCCAGAACCTACGAAGCGGATGTGGTGCCGGACGTCTATCCGGTGTTTTGCAGACCGTCCAACAGAACCATCAATCACCCGGCGCTTCGCGTTGAAGATGAAGCCTCCTATCAGGCGTATCTCACCCTGTTCGGTTCAGTCGCGGGCGGGGTGATCGTGCAGGAATTCGTGGATGCGCCTGAATACAGCATCGACGTGCTGATGGATTTTGAAGGCCGGCCGGTACAGGCCGTGGCGCGCCGTCGTATTGCTACCCGCGCCGGCGAGAGCTGGAAGACCAAGATCGAAAAGATACCGCAACTTACCGATGCCGCGCTTGCGCTGTCGGAACGGCTTGGGCTGATAGGGCACAACACCCTGCAGGCTTTCTATTCGCCCGAACTCGGCATCCGGTTTATCGAAATCAATGCGCGGTTCGGCGGAGCGTCCAATCTCAGCATTCAGGCAGGTCTTGCGTCGCCGGAAAGAATTGTGCAAATGGCCGTTGGTGAAACGGCGGCGGCAACGACCCCGAGGCCAATCGGATACGGGCAATTGCTGTTGCGGCACGCCGATGACGTCATTGTCCCCCGGGATGCGTCCGAGTACTGCATGTCCTGGTCCGACCTCGGTGACAGGGCTGCGTCCGACTGGATGAACACGCGTGAAACGGGCGCTGGATGAACGATCCTCTATTGCTTGGCCTTGATACCGGTGGAACGTTCACGGATGCCGCCCTGTGCCGTGAAGACGGCACGGTCGAATTTGCCGCAAAGAGCCTGACGACGAAGGCTGACCTTTCCATTGGCATCGGCAAGGCGATCGACGCGGTTCTGGCCGAAGCGCCGGAAAATGCCATTCAGCGTATCGCTCTGGTTTCGATATCGACGACACTCGCAACGAACGCGGTTGTCGAATCGCACGGTCAGCCGGTGTGCCTGGTCATGATCGGACAGACCGAAGCGGCTCTGGAAAGGGCGGGGCTTCGCGAAGCAATCGGCGGCGACCCGACAATTTTCGTCAATGGCGGCCATAACAACAACGGCGATGAAAAGGCCCCGCTGGACACCACAGCGCTGAAAGCCGCGATTGAAGCCGTTGCTGACAAGGTTTCGGCCTTTGCCATTTCCTCACAATTCGCCAGCCGCAACCCGTCGCATGAAATCACTGCCCGCAACATCGTTCGCGATGTCTGCGGCAAACCTGTGACTTGCGGGCATGAACTGTCCAGCAATCTCGATATGCCCCGACGGGCGCTTACGGCTTTTCTGAACGCCAGGCTGGTGCCGTTGATTACGGAACTCATCGCGGCGGTTTCGGCCTTTCTCGCAGACCACCACGTCGATGCGCCGGTCATGGTGGTGCGGGGCGACGGGTCGTTGATGACGGCTGAAACAGCGCTGGAAAAACCGGTCGAAACGGTAATGTCCGGTCCGGCGGCCAGTGTCGTCGGCGCGCGGCACCTGACCGGAGACGATGATCTGCTGGTGGTCGATATGGGCGGAACGACGACTGATATCGCGCTTATGCGTAACGGTTCGCCGATCCTGAATCCGGACGGTGCTGCGGTGGCCGGATGGCGCACGATGGTGGAAGCGATTGCCGTGCATACGGTCGGGCTTGGCGGTGACAGCGAAATTTCCATCGCTGACGGCGGTAGACTTCGTGCCGGGCCGCGTCGCGCGGTGCCGTTGAGCCTTCTGGCTATGGACCATCCGGAAGTGCTCGAGGAATTGAAACTTCAGCGCGAACGTGGTTTCCGCCGGTCGACGGATGCGCGGTTTCTGACCCGGCTCAGAAAGCTGGACGGCAATGCCTCGCGCCTGTCGGCCATTGAACAGAGTGTGTGGGACAGGCTGGCGGACGGGCCGGTCGCGTTCGAAGCGCTGATCATGGACAGGATCCCCCGGCAGCCGATCCAGCGGCTGGTGGACCGCGGCCTTGCGATCTATTCCGGCTTTACGCCGTCTGACGCCGCGCATGTGCTGGGCCGTCATGATACGTGGCTGAAAGAAGCCGCCGTGATCGGCGCGGAGATATGGGCGGAATTCGAACCCAAACCCAACAATCCGCTGGCAACCGATGGCATGGCTTTCGCCAAACTGGTTTTTGAGCAGGTCATCCGGCAATCCGGCGAGGCGATCCTGACCGCCATACTCGAAGACGAAGGTCTGGAACTGTCGCGCCATTCGAGGCCGCCGCTGATCGACTATCTGATGGCGCGCGCCTTTGCAGACAGATCGGAAACCGGTGGTGACAGTCTTCTGGATCTGACCTTGACGTTCCGGCTGCCGATCGCCGGTGTCGGCGCACCGGCCGCAACCTACTATCCTGCTCTGGCGGAACGAACCGGATCGGTCTTGCGGCTGCCTGCCTTCGGTCATGTTGCAAATGCCGTCGGCGCTGTCGTCGGCGGGGTTTCGCAGCGTTATTCTATTCTGATCACGTCACCGGCGCAGGGTCGTTACCGGGTCCACCTGCCGGAAACCGTGCGCGATTTCAGCGATCTGGAAGAGGCGGCGACCATCGCCCAGGACGTCGCGCGGGAAGAAGCGAAAAGAGCGGCCCTTGCCGCCGGCGCAGCAGCCCTTGAAGTAAAGGTCGAACGGCATGACCGGATCGTTACGCATGGCGATGGCGTTACGAAGATATTCATCGATTCATCCATTGTCGCCACGGCGAAGGGCCGGCCGCGTCTCGGCACCTAGGGTGCCTGACCCAGATGCGCCGCATTTTTTCTGTGGCCAGACGAAATCCGAAAGTCTCAGTCGGGCCGCTGCATCGAAAAGATCTCGTCGACCACGGTGTAGTCCATATATCCCAGACGGGCGACGGGGCGAATGGCCTTCAGATCAATCTTGCCGTCCCTGATCACGTCGTCACGGATATGGATACCGATCACCTGCCCGATTACGATGTTGTTTCCCGTATCGCCCTGGCCCGGCGGAATGGTGACCGTTGTCAGATGGCGGCATTCGAAACTCGCGGCAGCGGCGGCCACACGCGGCGCCTTCACCTTGTTGCAGGGCGCGGTTTCCAGATTGGCAAAATCGAATTCGCTTTCGCCATGTGGCCTGTTCGCCGAGGTTTCGTTCATCGCGTCCTTCAGGTCCCATCCGACGAGATTATGGACGAATTCGCCTGTCGCCTCGATATTCGCCAACGTGTCTTTCGCGCCACCGTCGATGTGCGTTCCGTTCGGACAGAACATCACACAGGGCGGATCGTCGCTGACAGCGTTGAAATAACTGAACGGGGCGATATTCGATACGCCCCTGGTATCGACGGTGCTGATCCAGCCGATTGGCCGTGGCACGACAAGCGACTTGAAGGGTGAATGTGTCAGCGGTTCCGGCCGCATGGTCGCTTCGGGATCAAAGTACAATTCTATCTCCTAGGTCAGTAGCTCGGTCAGCGGCGATTGGTTGGCCCAATCCTGCCGAACATGGTCGATGATCGATGGATCCAGATAGGTGGTTACCCGATTGGCGACATGCTCCACAAGGCTTCGGTCGGTATTGTCCGCCGACCAGTCTTCGGTCGAGCCGGTGACATGTTTCGATTCAAGCAGTGATTTGCCCGACTCGACGGACCACTTGGCGCACCAGGTAACGGACCACAGCCACATGATACGACGGCAGGGCAGAAGCCATGGCCGCATGCTTTCCTTCAGGCCGGTGGAAATGGTTTCCATCCAGGTGTTGTAGAATGCGCAGACGGTGTCAGGCGACAGTTCGGCATAACTGGCGACATCCCATGTTGTGGATGTGTACAGGCTGGCATGAGCGAGGTCGAAGCCGGGAACGCCATACCGCGCTTTTTCCAGATCGACCAGCACCGCTCGCGCCTGATCCGAAGGTCCTGGCTCCTGTATGAAATTGCCGGGATGCGCATCGAAGCTGATCAGGGTGACCGGCGCGGGATCGGCGGCGGACGCAAAACCGGTCGCCCACGCGATCTCCTCTTCAATCTGGCGAATGCTGTCGGTGGCCACGGTCGACGTTGCCGCACGTAAGAATTTCGCCTGGGTCAGAACCTCGTTCAGCGTATCGCCAACCGGGTCGGCGGGTGCTTTCAGAGGCGGGCGTTCGTTTTGCGGCGGCAACGGCAGGGCATGAAGACGGGCGAGCGTCCGGGCCGCGTTTGGCATTCCGTCCGGCAGGCCGACCGGCGAGCCTTCGATATATTCCACGACAAGCGCGCCCATCGGAATATCCGGCTGCGGGTCGATTGCGCCGAACAGCCGGGGCGTATGACCGCTCGGCTCGGCCCGTTCAAAACAGGCCTGCTGATAGATCAGGTTCGCATGCGCATCGAGCGAGAGCTGGCTTTGCCGGGGGACGCGAAGGACGAGACCGGTTTCGCCAATCAGAATGTGGTCGTGCGCCAGCCCGGTTGTTGGCAGCAGCAGAAGATCGTTGGGCCCGGCATTTCCGGCAAGCCCCAGCTTGTTCAGCGCAGTCGCCATCGCCGGTATCTGCGCCTGCATCCGCGATCGTGCGTCACTGCCGGTCATTCACCCGCCCCTGTTTCCATCGACGATAGGTAACGCCGTCATCGACGTCGTCAAGCTGCCCGGCAAATTGCACAGTGTTGGTTTTTGCCAGGGTGGCGCAACTGTCGCGAAGTGCGTGCGGGCTGGACCATCGGACGTTTCTGAATAGATCTGGCGAAAGTGGTCGAAGCCGCTTCATGCCGACCAGCCAGTATCCGCCGTCGCTGCTTGGGCCGAACACCGCATCCGCCCGGCCCAGAATCGACGCCGCCACCAGCAGGTCGCTGCGGCGAATGGCCGGTATATCGCTGCCGATAATGATGACAGGACCTTGCGGTGCGGTGCGGATCGTCCGGGCCATTCGTTGACCGAGGGTGCCGCGCCCCTGTCCGGTCAGCCGCACGCCTTGTGCCCAGGCCGGCTTGCGGCCGGAAAGACGGTCCGGCGTGATTGCGATGGTCAGCTTCAGCCTTGGGTCGCCTTTCAATTCCCTGATCGTGCGGCACAAAGTGTTGCGGTAGAAGACAAGTGCCTGCAGAGCGCCGATATCCCGCGCCAGACGGGTTTTGACCCGGCCCAGCCGGGGCTCCTTGGCGAACAGGAATACATGGATACGCATCGTGCCGCCTACCCGTAGAAACGGGCGATGTAACGGGGCGGCACTCCCAGCCAGTAGGCCGTGAGACAGGCAAGGTTCAGGCTGCTGCGCGTCAGATAACCGGTGCGCCGGTAACGGTCGGACGCGGTGATCGCTTTTGCCGACAAGCTGAAAAAGGCGGCGCGGCCGATATGGCGGTGAAGCCGGCGTACCAGATCGACATCTTCCATCAGCGGCATGGTTTTATAGCCACCGACCGACCGGTAAAGGTCGCGATGGATCAGCAGCCCCTGATCGCCGTAGGGCAGGGCAAAGCGACGGCATCGCCATGCGACCATCCGTTCCAGTCGGCGGGCCTGAGCGCTATCCTGATCGAGAGCGAACCGGAAATAGGCGACACGGTTTTTATCTGCGTTTTCGTGAATGAAGGCATCTACTGACCCGCTCCATCCCGGGTCCAGAACCGTGTCGGCATGCAGAAACAGCAGCCAGTCGCCCTTGGCTCTGTCACCGCCGGCCGCCAGCTGACGACCGCGGCCGGCCGTTTCCGTCAGCACGGTGGCCCCGGCATCCGCTGCAATGGTTCTTGTTGCATCGGTTGATCCGCCATCGACGACGATAATTTCCACCTTGTGCGCTTCGCCAAGCGATGAAAGCGTTGCGGGCAGAACCGGCGCAGCGTTCAGGGCGGGAATGACAATGCTGACCGGCAGGTTCACGGATCGGGAACGGGGTCATACCCGCTGCCGCCGAGCGGATGACACCGGCATATCCGTCGGAAGCCGAGCCAGATGCCCTTGAAAACGCCATGGCGCTGGATGGCCTCGGCGGCATATTCCGAGCAACTTGGCGCGTAGCGGCAGCGCGGACCGATCAGCGGCGACAATGTGTACCGGTAAATGTGAATCGGCACCGCCGCGATCCATCGGATGATTTTCTTGACGGATTCATCCTGCATGATCGGCGGTCTTTTCTTCGGTTGCGGTTTCCAGAAGGCTGATGGCTTTCACGACACCGTCAAACGGCAGCAAAACCGATGCATGCCTTGACCGATGGTCTCTGGCCGGCAGCAGGGAAGCATAGGCAGCCCAGTCGCCGTCCGGCGGGCCGGATTTACCAGCCAGCATGTCGCGCATCTGCCCGGCAGCCTTCCGGATTGATGCTGCTGACTGCCCGATGACAATCTTTTTCATCAGCGATGCCGAACTCTGGCCCAGGGCGCAGGCGCGGACTTCCTGACCGTAATCCGTCACCACGCCCTCCCGGAAAACCAGATCGACCTTAACGCGGCTACCGCACAGCGCGCTTGAAACCGTGACGGACACATCCGGTTCGGCAAGCCGGTCAACCTTCTTCAGGTCTGCGGCAAGCGCCAGAATCTTCTCATTGTAGAGCGAATCCGTCATAGCCGGAATATAGGTGCGGGGTGGCGAAACGCCAAGTTATACGATTTCCATATTGATTTAATATAACGATAACTTTATGTCTTTGTATGACTACGAAATCTTGGTGTCTGTTGCCTTGTTCGACAGATGAAATCGAAAGGAAACACGCATGTCCGACGCCTTTGATCAGCTTCTGGCCGAGCGCGGGTATCTCGTTGCGGATGGCGCAATGGGAACAAACCTTTTCAAGCGGGGCCTGGAGACCGGCGACGCGCCGGAACTGTGGAATGTCGATCACCCGGATCGTATCGCCAGCGTCCATCAGGAATTTGTCGATGCGGGCTGCGATATCATTCTCACCAATACGTTTGGCGGCAACACCTACCGGCTGAAGCTGCACAAGGCTCAGGACCGGACCCGTGAACTGGGCGTTGCGGCGGCACGGATCGCCCGCGAGGTGGCAGACAAGGCGGGCCGGCCGGTATTCGTTGGCGGTTCGATCGGGCCGACAGGCGAGCTTCTGGAGCCGAATGGCCCGCTGACCTATGAAGATGCCAAGAAAAGCTTCGCGGAACTTGCGCGCGCGTTGAAAGAAGGCGGCGCAGATTTTCTATGGGTTGAAACCATGTCGTCGAAGGAAGAAGTCGCAGCCGCCGTTGACGGTGCGGCAACGACCGGTCTGCCTGTTGTTGCGACCATGACGTTCGATACCGCCGGCCGGACCATGATGGGGCTTTCGCCGGAAGACGCCTACAGCCACATGATGTCGCTGCCAGTGAAGCCGCTTGCGGTCGGCGCAAATTGTGGTCTCGGCGCAAGCGAAAACGTGCTTTCCCTGATCGATATGGGCAAGGTCACCGCGCCGGATACGATTGTTGTCGCCAAGGCCAATTGCGGCATTCCGCAGTTCAAGGATGGCGAATTCAGCTTTACCGGTACGCCGGAACTGATGGCGGACTATGCGCGCATGGCGCGCGATGCCGGCGCGCGTATCATCGGCGGGTGTTGCGGGTCGGACGGGGTTGTCATGAAGGCGATTGTCGAAGCCCTCAAAGGCTACGAACCGGGCGAGAAACCGACATCTTATCAGGTCGTCAAAGCGCTGGGCCCCACGACCTATATGAACGAAGAGGAAGCTGCCGCCGGAAAGACCGATCCGTCGGAAGGCAAGCGACCGCGCCGGAATCGTCGTCGAGGCGGGTAACATACTGTAAAATATTGTATTTTCTGAAAAAATCTGTTTTGGGGCCGATCGAAACGATAAAAAAACTTTCAAGAAAATGCATCTGAGGCCTCCAAAACACTGATTTATGTGCTTCACTAGCTTCTGCGGTTGGGGACCGCCTTCGGTTAGCTGTCATTTGCCTGTGGTGGATGGCAGATTTTCGAACGGACTCTGTAGCGGTAAGAAAAATTGGGGAGTACAAAAATGGCCGAGAGGATTGTCACGGCACCGTTCGACGGTGTCGAGATAGGCTCCATTCCGACTGCGGATGCAGCGACCGTTGAAAAGGCACTGGCGACAGCGCACGGCCTGTATCGGGATCGCGATGTCTGGTTGCCTAAATCGCAGCGCATTTCCATTCTGAAAAAAGCAGCTGAGATCATTACCGAACGGCGAGAGGACCTCGCCAAACAGGCCGCCCGGGAAGGCGGCAAACCGTTGCCGGACTCACTGGTCGAAATCGATCGGGGTGCCGATGGCGTCGAAACCTGTGTGGAGGAGCTGCGCACAAAAGGCGGCACGGTCATTCCGATGGGCATCAATGCCGGCTCCGCGGGACGCGTCGCGTTCACACAGTTCGAACCGATTGGCGTCGTGGTGGCGGTCAGCGCCTTCAACCATCCGTTCAACCTGATCGTCCATCAGGTGGCGCCGGCGATTGCGACCGGCTGCCCGGTGATTGTGAAGCCGGCGGCGGCAACGCCGCTGTCGTGCAAGAACTTCCTCGATATTCTGGCGGAAGCGGGCCTGCCTGAAGGATGGGCGCAGCTTGTTCTGCCGGAATCGCAGGATCTGTCGACAGCGATGGTTGCCGATGAACGGGTCGGTTTTTTCAGTTTCATCGGATCGGCCCGGGTCGGCTGGATGCTTCGCTCGAAACTGGCGCCCGGCGCAAGGTGCGCACTTGAGCACGGCGGGGTCGCCCCGGCGATTATCGCCAAGGATGCCGATCTGGATGCCATCCTGCCATTGGTTGCGAAAGGCGGTTTCTACCATGCCGGTCAGGTCTGTGTGTCTGTACAGCGTGTTTTCGCCGATGCGTCCATCGCCCGCGACGTGGCGAAAAAGCTGGGCAAGATGGGCGACGCAATGTCGGTCGGCGATCCGACCCTGGCGTCAACCGAAGTCGGGCCACTGATCAACCATGGCGAATGCCAGCGCGTTGCCGACTGGGTCGATGAAGCGGTGAAGGCGGGTGCCGAACTGATTTCCGGCGGTGAAAAGATTTCCGACAGTTGCTACAAGCCGACGGTTCTGTTCAATCCGCCGGCGGATGTAACGATTTCGAAGAACGAGGTGTTTGGCCCGGTCATCTGCGTCTACCCGTATGACGATATGGATGCCGCGATTGCCCAGGCGAACAGCCTGCCTGTCAGTTTTCAGGCATCGGTCTTCACGCAGAGCCTCGACACGGCCCTGCGCGCCTACAAACGACTTGATGGGACGGCGATCATGGTCAATGACCATACCGCTTTCCGCGTTGACTGGATGCCGTTCGCCGGTGCCCGGGTTTCCGGCCACGGGGTCGGTGGTATTCCGTATACCATTCATGAAATGCAGATTGAAAAAATGATGGTGGTTAGATCGGCGGAACTCTAGCCGCTGTAAACCGCCTGTAATCATCGAAATAACAACGAGGAAATGACAGATGAAAGCATCGGACCTTTTCGTAAAATGCCTGGAAGCAGAAGGCGTGGAGCGGATTTTTGGCGTACCCGGCGAAGAAAACGCCGACATGATGATCTCCCTGCTGGACAGCAAGATCGAATTCGTACTGTGCCGGCATGAGCAGGCAGCGGCATTCATGGCCGATGCCTATGGCCGGCTGACCGGCAAGTCCGGCGTTTGTCTTGCAACGCTCGGCCCGGGCGCGACCAACCTCGTCACCGGTCTAGCAGATGCAAATATGGACCGCGCGCCGGTCGTGGCTATCATCGGGCAAGGATCGATAAAGCGCCTGCACAAGGAAAGCCATCAGAACATGGATTCCATCGCCATGATGAGGCCGATCAGCAAATGGGCGCAGACAATCGTTTCTGCCGGCAACATTACGGAAGTTGTGCGCAAGGCCTTTAAAATTGCCGAACAGGAAAAGCCTGGTGTCACGGTAATCGAACTTCCGGAAGACGTGGCGAAGCAGGAAATCGACGACACGCCGATGAAACCCATCAAGGTTCGCCGCCCTGCAGCGGATCACAAGGCAGTCAAGGCGGCTGTCGATCTGATCGCCACGGCCAAACGCCCGATCATTCTGGCCGGTAACGGTGCAATCCGGAAACGGGCGGCGCAGCAATTGCAGCGCATGGCGCACAAGCTGGGCGTCGGCGTGGTCAACACATTCATGGGCAAGGGCGCCATTCCGATGGACGATCCGCATTGCCTGTTCACGATGGGGCTGGGCAGCGGCGATTACAACAACCTCGCCTTTGACGACGCCGATGTCGTGATTTCCTGCGGTTATGACCTTGTTGAATACGGTCCCGCGGCCTGGAACCGGACCAACAAGGACGCCAAGAAGATCGTTCATATCGATTTCTGGCCAGCGGAAGTCGATCGCGATTACCCGGCGGATGTCGAGATTGTCGGCGATCTCGCCGACTCGCTGTGGCAGATGAATGAGGAAATCAACAAGCGGTACGAAGGCAAGATGCCCGTTTTCGATATCGGCATGCGCAAGGAACTGCGCGATACGATGTCGAATGATTTTGCCGCCGAGAAGGACGATACGGCGTTTCCGGTCAAGCCGCAGAAGATACTCTGGGATGTTCGCGAGGTCATGGGGCCGGACGATATCCTGCTGTCGGATGTTGGTGCCCACAAGATGTGGATTTCCCGCTACTACCAGTGTCTGGAACCCAATACCTGCCTGATTTCCAACGGTTTCTGCACCATGGGCTTCGCTATGCCGGGGTCGATCGGCGCGAAAATCGCCAACCCCGACAAAAAGGTATTGTCGATCAGCGGTGATGCCGGGTTCATGATGAACGTTCAGGAACTGGAAACGGCCGTCCGTAAAAAGCTGAACATTGTTGCCATGGTCTGGCTTGACGGCGAATACGGGCTGATCAAGTGGAAACAGCAGAACGGTTTTAACGGCAAACATTCAGACCTTGCCTTTGGCAACCCGGATTTCGCCAAGCTGGCTGAATCCTTCGGCATGTGGGGCCGCGAACTGACGTCGGCATCGCAAATCATTCCGGCGCTCAAGGAAGCTTTCGAACAGGACGGACCGGCACTGATCGCCGTTCCTGTCGACTATGCGGAAAACATGAAGCTGACGGCCCGGCTGGGCAACGTGCAGGTCCAGATGTAACCGATCTTCAGCATTCTCCTGCAGCGGAAAGGCCGTCCCGATGGGCGGCCTTTTCGTTTGCCGGTTCAAACGTTGGCAGATACGCTCGCCGTGGTTACGCGGAACTTCAATGCCTGCCACTGATAACGAGGTTAGACTGTGACAAAATCCCTTGCCGGCCTGATGGCTGATCTTGCAACAGGTCGCACGACCAGCCGCGTTCTGGTCGAATCCTGCCTCGCTCATATCGAAGACAGGAACGGTGGTTTGGCGGCATACCTTTCTGTTGATGCCGGCGCTGTCCGGGCGGCGGCCGACAGCATTGACTGCATGCGGGTGGCCGGCATGGCGCCCTCGCCTTTGGCGGGAATACCCGTTTCGGTGAAAGACCTGTTCGATGTGCAGGGCCAGGTCACGACCGCCGGTTCCGTCGTTCTGAAAGATGCCGCGCCGGCAACCAGCGATGCGCCGGCTATCGCCCGGCTGCGCGCCGCTGGCATGGTGTTGATGGGCCGGACGAACATGTCGGAATTTGCGTTTTCCGGTGTCGGCCTCAACCCGCATTATGGCACTCCGTGGAACCCGGCCGACAGGGAAAACCATCGTATTCCGGGCGGCTCTTCCTCTGGTGCGGCGGTCTCCGTCGCCGCCGACATGGCGGCGGTCGGGATCGGTACCGACACCGGCGGTTCCTGCCGGATACCTGCCGCCTATTGCGGCATTGTCGGTTACAAGCCGACGCAGGCTCGGGTTTCGCGCGAAAAGGCGTTTCCGCTCGTCAAGTCGCTCGATTCCATCGGGCCGCTCGCGAACACCGTCGATTGCTGCGCGGTGATCGATGCCGTCATGGCGGGGTTACCTGCGGGCGACGGCAAGGCGAAAAGTGCGGCTCATATCCGCCTCGCCGTGCCGCAGACAACGGTTTTCGATGAGATTGACGACCAGGTCGCCGCTGCTTTTTCACGATCGCTGGACGGTCTGTCGAAAGCCGGGATTACGATAGAGGAAATTCCGCTAGAGGAATTCGCCAGAATACCGCAGATCAACGCCCGTGGCGGCATGCCGTCCGCTGAAGCCTTTGCCGTTCATCGAAACCTGCTGGCGGAAAAGAGACATCTGTATGACCAGCGCGTGGCTGCCCGCATCGAACAGGGGAACGGGGTTCTTGTTGCCGATTACATTGATTTTCTGGAAGCGCGGGCGAACCTGAGAAATGTAGTGACGGAGATCACCCGGCCTTACGATGCGGTTGTCATGCCGACCACACCGATTGTTCCACCGCTGGTCAGTGATCTTGAAAGCGACGAAGGGTATCTTCACTACAACCGGCTTTCCCTGCGTAATACACTGATCGGGAATTTTCTCGATCGTTGCGCGATTTCGCTTCCCTGTCATCGACCGGGCGATCTGCCGGTCGGGTTGATGCTGATGGGTGGGCATGGTGAGGATGAAGCGCTGTTCAGGGTGGCGCGGACCGTCGAATCAATTCTGGTGACGGTGTGATCATGGACGGGATCACCCCGACAGGCGAACCGAGGCCGGATGCCTTCAGCGCCTGTCCGCATGACTGCCCCAGTACCTGCGCGGTCGATGTTGAATTCGCAGCAGACGGTCGAGTAACCCGGCTGCGTGGTGCAAAGGACAACACATACACAGATGGTGTAATATGTGCCAAGGTCGCACGGTACAATGAACGTCTGTACCACCCTGATCGTCTGACGCATCCGCTGAAACGAACGGGACCGAAGGGGTCCAGGGATTTCGCGCGGATTTCCTGGGACGAGGCGCTGGACATTGTCGCCGAGCGGTTTCTTGCCGACGAGGAAAAGCACGGGGCTGAATCGATCTGGCCTTACTACTTCGCCGGAACGATGGGTCTGGTCATGCGCGACGGCATGCATCGCCTTCGCCACGTTAAGCGATATTCCGGCGAACACGATACGATCTGCACCACGCTCGCCTGGACCGGATGGAATGCGGGTACGGGCCGGCTTGCCGGCGTCGACCCAAGGGAAATCGGCGAGGCTGATGTCGTCGTGATCTGGGGCACGAACCCGGTCAACACCCAGGTCAACGTGATGACCCATGCGGTGAAGGCGCGGAAGAACCGTGGCGCGAAAATCGTAGCGGTCGATGTCTATGAAAACGCGACAGTAAAGCAGGCCGATCTCGGCCTGGTCCTGAAACCGGGCAGTGATGCGGCGCTGGCGCTGGCAATGATGCATGTGCTGTTTCGCGACGGACTGGCCGACCGCGATTATCTGCAGCGCTACACGGACGATGCCAAAGGGTTCGAGGAGCATCTGCGCGACTACACGCCGCAATGGGCGTCGCCGGTTACCGGCCTTTCGGTAGAAGATATCGAAGCCTTTGCGCATCTGGTCGGACGCAACAAACGAAGCTTTTTCCGTCTGGGTTACGGCTTTACCCGGCATCGCAACGGGGCGGAAGCGATGCATACCGTGCTGTGTGTGCCGGCCGTTACCGGCGCCTGGGCGCATCGGGGCGGTGGCGCATTCCACTCCAACGGTGCGATCTTCAAATGGAACCGCACGCTGATCAACGGACTGGATTGTCTCGACCCGTCTGTGCGCGTTCTCGACCAGTCCCGTATCGGGCCGGTTCTGACAGGCGACAGACGCGATCTGGGAGACGGCCCGCCGGTTACCTCGATGCTGATACAGAACACCAATCCGATGATGGTGACGCCGGATCTGAAGCTGGTCGCCAAGGGGTTCGCGCGCGAGGACCTGTTTGTCTGCGTCCATGAACAGTTCATGACCGAAACGGCGCGGATGGCGGATATCGTGTTGCCGGCTACGATGTTCCTCGAACATGACGATCTCTATCAGGGCGGCGGGCACCAGCACATACTGCTCGGGCCAAAGGTGGTCGAGCCGGCGGGGGAATGCCGATCCAATCACGAGGTTATCTGCGCTCTGGCAAAACGCGTCGGGGCGAACCATGCAGGCTTCGACATGACCGCGCGGGAGATCATCGACTGGACGCTGAAGAATTCAGGCTGGCGCGGTTTGGCGGATCTTGAGGCGGAAAAGTGGTTCGACGTTCAGCCGGCCTTTGAAGATGCACACTACATAAACGGTTTCGGTCATGCGGACGGCAAGTTCCATCTGAAGCCTGACTGGACGAGCACACGGCTCAACAGGTTCGGGCCGGATGACGGCCGCGTCATGAAGGGCGCCTTCCCGGCCTTCTTCCAAACAAGCGAAAAGGCGACGGAGCAGAAACCGTTCCGGCTGGTTACTGCGCCGGCCAGAAACTTTCTCAATTCCTCTTTCACCGAGACACCGACATCAGTGAAACAGGAACGGCGGCCAACGCTATTGATGCGCCCTGACGACCTTGAGAAAACCGGTGTGGCTGATGGCGATCTCGTCTCGATGGGAAATGACAGGGGTGAAATCAGGATTCATGTAAAGGCGTTCGGTGGCCTTGCGCCGGGAACGGTCGTCTCCGAAAGCATCTGGCCGAATGAGGCGTTTGTCGGCGGCAAGGGCATCAACTATCTGACCGGGGCGGACCCGGCCGGCCCGATCGGCGGCGCGGCCTTCCATGATAACGCCGTGTGGGTCAGTCCGGTGGTTTGATCGTCCGAGGCAGACGGTCGGGGTGCAGGGTAAGGCCCCGCGCCGGTTCCGTCTCTTCCCGCTTCGGTCCGCGAAACAGCCGAATAAGGGTGCGGATCAGCTTCGGCAGCAGCCAGATAGCCAGCACGATGAACAGCCCGATAATGCCTAGCAGCACCATCGGTGCGAAGACCGCCAGAATGACGGCGCCGATCGCCAGAAAATCTTCAACAAACGAGGCGAACCAGTTCGTGAACGGTTCAGGCGATGTGTTGATCGCCGCCCGGCTGGTTGCCTTCGACAGATGACTGCCGCCGGAAATAACACCGCCCATCACCAGCGCGGCGATGTAGGCGGTTTCCTCCGGCAGGCCGAAATCCATGCCGGCGGCGGTGGATGCCGCCAGATAGGCGCCGGCCGGTATACGGATGAACGTATGCAGCATGTCCCACAAGGAATCGACGCCGGGTACCTTGTCGGCGACGAATTCGATGCAGAAAAGAAGGGCGGCCATCCCCAGTACCAGGGGTGAAGACAGAACGCTTAACTCGTTCGGCAGCGTCGCAACGCCGAACAGGTCCATGAGGCCAAGAACAAGCACCGTCGCGTACAGGTTAATGCCGGCCGCCCAGGCCGACCCCGCAGCAAGGGCCAGTGTTTCAAGGCCGCCCATCAGAAGTTACTTGCTGTCGTCTGGCGTTTCATTGATCAGGTGAACCGTCCGTTGCGGGAAAGGAATTTCGATACCTGCGGAATCGAGACCTTCCTTAAATGCTTTCGTCAGGTCCCATTTCAAGGCCCAGTAGTCGGACGATGCGCACCAGATGCGCACGGTGATGTCGACCGAACTGTCGCCAAGATTGCTCACCGCGATCAGAGATGCAGGCTCTTTGTGGCAGCGGGCGTCACCGTCGATGATCGACTGGATGACCTCGAAAGCCTTGTTGATATCGTCGCCATAGCCAATGCCCAGCACGAAATCCAGCCGCCGTGTGGCAAAGGCGCTGAAGTTCTTGATGCTGGTATTCCACAGGTCCTTGTTCGGCACAATGATCAGTACGTTGTCCGGCGTTGTCAGGTCTGTCGTGAACAGGTTGATTTCTTTCACCGTTCCGGCATTGCCGCCGGCATCGATATACTGGTCAACCTTGAACGGGCGGAAAACCAAAAGCATGACACCGGCTGCCAGATTGGAAAGCGTGCCTTGCAAGGCGAGACCAATGGCAAGGCCGGCGGCGCCGATCAGTGCAATCAGGCTGGTGGTTTCAAAGCCGAACTGTTCGAGGACGGCCACGACAACGAAGGCAAGAATTACGTACCGAACAAGGTTTGCCAGAAACGGCCGCAAGGTGTTGTCGATGGCCTTAACGCGACCCAGCGCCCGGGCAACAGTGCTGCGTGCCCAGCCGGCGACGATCCAGCCGATGATCAGAATGGCAACCGCGCCGAGTACATTCAGCCCGTAGACCGCAACGACGTCGACGACCTGATCGACGATTTCCTGTATTTGTTCAGAACCCATTTGACTAATCCCGCTTGAAGGTTGATATATCAGGAAGCAAGAATTCCTGTCCTTCGCTTTTCCGTAGAGTCAGAAACCGAATTAATCAAGCATCACGGCGGACCTGACTTAAGCACAAGATGACAATCGATGCCGTTGGTTGCTTAATGCCCGTGACGGGCAAGCCGCATTTGTTATCTCTTCCGGTACCAGGGTACGCACAGGATTCAAGACTTGGACGATCGTACAAAACATCGTACATTCCAGCCCGAAATTCCAAGGTTGGCACAAGGTTGGCAGAGGCGTGCAACATTGTATCGGCTTTCATGGATTGATGAATGTTCGCCGACTACGGGTTTTTCCTAATACTATGCCTCCCAAAGATAGTGCATAAGTCGATCGCACTTATACAACTATACGGACTAACAACTGGAGACTAACTATGCCGCGACAAAGCAAAAATAAGGTCGTGCAACACACCGGGCCAATCCCTGCTGGCCGGCCCGGCGTGCCGAACCCTATCGACATTCATGTCGGCGGGCGGATCAGAATGCGCCGGATCATGCTGGGCATGTCACAGCAGAAGCTCGGCGAAGCTCTGGGCCTGACATTTCAGCAGGTGCAGAAATACGAACGCGGTACGAACCGGGTCGGTGCGTCGCGTCTTTGGGATCTGTCGAACGTACTGGATGTTCCGATCATGTTTTTCTACGAAGACATGGATCAGGACATTGCCGACAACAGCCCGCGTCTGCGCGCCGGTCTGTCTGAATCGCCGCCGCCGGAAGTTGATTTCGAGCCGGACCCGATGGCGAAGCGCGAGACCCTCGAACTGGCCCGCGCCTACTACAAGATCAAGGACCCGATGACCAGAAAGCGTGTCTTTGATCTGGTCAAGTCTATCGCGAAGGCAGAATCCGTTACGGATATCGAATAAGCCTTTTCGAAGAACTCGTGTGAAAAAAGGGGCAGCTTTTCAGGCTGTCCCTTTTTTATGTGTGATGCATTCCCTGCGGGCGGCGCGTGCGGTACGCTTGGCGCGATACAAGACGGCTCTTTCGTGAAGGTGAATGGATTGCAGTTCAACACATCGATGTCGTTTCGATACGGCAGGTTTGATCGATTGTCGCCGACAGTCCGGCGGCTGGTTGCGCCGAACCCCGGCCCGTTCACCTTCTACGGTACCGGCGTGTATGTCGTCGGAACAGGCAGGGTGGCGGTGATCGACCCCGGCCCGAATGCGCCGGCCCACATTCACGCTCTGCTTGCCGGTCTGGGCCAGGAGACGGTTGAAGCCATTCTGGTTACCCACACCCATAGCGACCATTCTCCCGGCGCGGCCCTGCTGAAGGAAAAGACCGGTGCGCCTGTATACGGCTTTGGCAGCACGCTGCTTTCGGAACGGGCAGAGGAAGATACTGTCGTCGTTGAAGCGGGCAGAGACCTGTCGTTCAGGCCCGATCACAAGCTGAAGGATGGTGACACGATCGAGGGCGATACCTGGGCGCTGCAAGCGTTGCATACGCCTGGCCACACGTCTGATCATTTGTGTTATGCCTATGATGCCGAAAGCGCCCTGTTCACTGGCGATCACGTGATGGGGTGGTCGACAACGGTGATCGCGCCGCCGGACGGCGACATGGACGCCTACATCATGTCGCTTGAAAATCTGTTGCCGCGTGATGACGCGATTTTATATCCCACGCACGGCTCGCCGATAACCAGTCCGCATGACTTTCTGATCGAATTGATCAACCATCGTCATGAACGGGAGCAACAGATCCTACGGTGTCTCGCCCGGAACATCGAAAGTATCGAAGGCATTGTCTCGCAATTGTACAGCCATGTGCCGACAGAACTGCATGCCGCTGCGGCATGTTCGGTCTGGGCGCATTTGATCGCCCTGTGCCGGCGCGGTGTGGCATTTGCCGAGAAGGACGACCAGTCGCTCGACGGTCGTTACCGGCTGGCCTCAATCTGACTTCGACGATTGCTGGGCTTCCTAGACGTGCGGAGTCTTTCTGCTTGGCTTGAATTGCTCAGTTCGCCAAGTGTTTCCCAAACATAAACCCAATAAAAATCTAGACATTTGCTATGGAACGTAAGAGGCAAATCATACTATATCTTGGGTTAGCATGGTATTTGCATTGTTTTATTTGAGATAATCTTGAACTAACGGGCGGCGGCGAAGAGCGCGCAAACTCTTGAAATTGTTTGGAAAACCAGTTTTTGGACGCAAGTTTGGTTTGGCGGCATCGTCGAGCCTGCTTGCCGTTGCGCGTGTATGGATACGGCCGGTTTCCACACTTTTCCTTTTTTGCCAGGTTCCGACAATCGCCTACGCGGTCGACCTTGGCGATGCCGTATCGACAGCGCTTCAGACCAATCCGGATGTCGGTATTGTCGTAGAAGACCAGCGCGCGATATCCGAAGAGCTGAATCAGGCATATAGCGGCTACTATCCGGTGATCGACCTGCGAGCCTCGGAAGGCCAGGAATGGACGAATAACGCCACGACGAGGGGGCGCGAACAGTTGCCGGGCGAAGGCGACACAATTCGTCTGCCGGCTTTCAGCTCGTCACTGTCCATTTCGCAACCCCTTTTTGACGGCTTCGAGACCTACCATGAAATCGAACGGCAGAAGGCGCGAACGATTTCTGCTTCCAGGCGGGTTCGCGAAACGTCGGAATTCATCGCGCTGGATGCGATTGAGGCTTATCTGGAATCCCTGCGGCAGCGCGAACTCGTGCAGCTAGCAGAGGAAAATATTGCCGTGCACCAGCAAACGCTGGAACTGGTGAAAGCCAAGGCAGAAGGCGGTGCAGCGACAGTTGCCGATATTCAGCAGACCGAATCCCGGCTTGCTGCGGCGGAAGCAACGCTGACCGAAGCGCAATCGCGCCTGAAAGATGCTGACGCAACCTATATTCGTATCATCGGCGAATCGCCGTCATCGCTGGAACGGCCGATCCCGCCGCTTTGGGCGCTGCCGAACAGTGTGGAAGCGGCGATCGATACGGCGCTTGAAAACAACCCGACCATTGCGGTCAACCGCGCCGATGTTGCAGCGTCGCGGGCGGAATACAACGGATCGAAGTCAACGTTTTTGCCGACGGTCGATCTTGAGCTGAACGGCAGCGCCGACCGGAACCAGGAAGGCGTTCGCGGCGGCGAATATATTGCGTCAGCCCTGGTCACGGTTAACTACAACCTGTTCAACGGCTTTCAGGACTATCATACCCGCAAGGAGTTGATGGCGCGCATCGGCGAGACGCGACAACGGCTGAACCGCGCCATCCGCCTGACGGAAGAAGAAATGCGGCTCTCATGGAATGCCCGGACGAGCGCGCAGGAACGTGTCGCGGCGCAAACGCGCGAGGCAGAAGCGAATGATCAGGTGCGCCAGACCTATCGTCAGCAGTTCGATCTCGGTGGCCGCAACCTGCTGGAGTTGCTGGACGCCGAAAACGAGCTTTTCGTTACGCGCGGAAACCTGATCAGCTCGGAATTTGCGGAACTGTTTGCAGCTTACCGTATTCTGGCAACAGGCGGCATTCTGGTCGCCACTCTCGATTCCCAGATTCTGAAGGAAGCCCAGTATCCGGACGATCCGGTGCCGTCGGTGCAGATTGATCTTGAACCGTCTCTCAACCCGCCTGAATCCGGCCTGGAAGTTGACGGCGCCGAACTGGACCCGATGCAGAACGACGGTGTTATCGATGATACGGCCATTCTCGACACGGAAACCCTGCCGGACATCGACGATCTTGAGCCAATTCCGGATAACGACATTCTCGATCCGAACGGCTTGGGCAGCCCGGAAGCCGTTCTGGATCCGGCACAGTCCGAAGACACCGGTGCTGTGACGAACGAGCCCCCGCTGTTGGATCCGGATGCCGATATTCTGGCGCCGGAACCGGATAGCGAAAATGCCGCCAGCGACACACAGGCGAATACAAACCAGGATACAGCGCTTGATACCAATGAATCGGATTCGCCCGATCTGCTGGATCCGGATCTTCTCGATAAGGATCTGATTGACCCATCGCTGCTGGAAGGCGAAACGGAACCGCAGGCGGAGCCGGATGTTCCGCCATCAACCGGCGAGTTTCGACCGGTCATGCCTGAACTTAACCCGGACGGATATATTGAAGATCCGCTGAATCCGTTCGTGCCGGACCGCCCGGACGGTGAAAAGATCGACGACGACATTTTCGACTCCGTCAGCGCGACGCGCGAACAGCCGTTTATCGCCACGTATCCGGAACCGATGGTGGAGCCGTCTCTGCAGGGTGGTGGATCAATGTCGGCATTGCCGGGGCTGCCTGATCTGCCTTATGACGCATTTTCTGTGCCCGTGACGCCGTCTGACGGTGACCCGCTATGGGAAGAGAATGCGCCCGAGCCTTCTTATCGGACCATACTGCCTGACCCCGGCCTGCCGGTGTTCACCATCGATCGTCAGGGCGGGCGGCACCAGGTTGTAATCGCATCGGAAACGCGCCCTGATGCCAGGACATTCACACCGGAAACCCTGAGTCGCCGGGTTTTCATGCGAACCTATACTAGCGCAGACTAGCACCGTGGCAGCTGGGTCTCGTTAAGATCCTGTCTTAAAATCGGCTTCCATCAGTTTGTTTTCAAACCGGGCTTTTGCGCCATCTTGGTATACACCAAGCGCGTAAATATAAAATTTATCTAAAATTTTATTTAAATAATAGGAGTATTTTAATGTTTTTATCTTCAATAGTGCGAACGGATCATCCATATGAAGGGTAGTAGATATCGGCAGTAGTGCCTGAATACCGGCTCCGGTGTCGAAGTCTAGAGACAACGACGGCGCAACGGAAGATCAAACAGGAACAGGCCCTGACAGAAATGTCCTGGCCAGGCAAAGACAGAAAGCGGAAGCATGGCGATAACAGATCAAATTGAAAGCGTGGGTTACGCCAACGGGGCGGATGAAGCTTTCAACTATATTGCTGATGATAACCCGCTTGCCGAACAGGCCATCGACATTAACAGCCCGGGCGCAGGTCAGACCGTACAGGTATCGGTTCAACCCGGTCAGGTGCTTAAAACCGATTTCGATATCGCCTTGGCTCAAATTACCACTCAGGGCGAACTTGTCAGGATTGAGCTTGAGAACGGCGGTGTGATCGAGCTGGTCGGGCCAAGCGCCGACGCTTTCGCCGCCCAGCCGCCTCTGCTCGTTCAGCCGTCGCATGTGATTTCAAGTGCCGCCATTCGCGCCGAAGAGGAGTTTACGCAAGACAGCAGCGCCCTTGACGTTCCGAAACCGATCGCTGGAGCAACCGAGGAATACACGATTGTCCCGGGCCAGCCCCTGCGCCTCGGCTTTTCTCTTGAAGATGTCGAGATCATCCAGACCGACAACGATATCACGCTGATTTTCGCCGACGGGTCGCAGATCATCTTTGTATCGCTGGTAGATGCTGCATTCTCTGATTCGCCGCCCGATCTTCTGATGCCGAACGGATCCATTGTTCCGGCCAGTGAATTGATCGAACTCGCCAGCGACATCAGCACCTATGCGGAAACGTTCGGCGATATTGAAACGGCAGCAGGACCGTCTGCGCCGCCCAGCTTTGCGCCGGTCACGAATTACGGTGATGTGACGCTTTCGCCGGGCATTAACCCGATCAACACGACGCCTGATGCGCCGCCGTCACCCGGCCGGACGCCTTCATCGCCGACACCGGTATCCTCGGCGCCGCCACCGCCGCCCGTACCGCCGATTCCGCCGCCGCCACCGGTTGATACATTGCCGACCATCGCAGCGCTGGATGCGGAAGTGTTCGAGGCGTCGTTTACGCTTAACACCGATGTCGCGATCCTCGATGCTTTCCCTTCAATTGACGCCTCTTCGGGGCTGCCGTCAGCGCAGGAACTCGGCCTTCCGGGCGATTCGGAAATCGATCTCGATATCAACTTCGGTGCGGACGGCGCTGCGGCGACGAATCCCGTTGTCTTTACCGCAGGTTCGGTCAACACGCTGAATGGACTTGGTCTCACCAGTCACGGTTCTGCCGTGACGGTTCAGCTTGAAGACGATGGCAAGACACTGGTTGCCGAAAATGCCAATGGCGAAGCAGTGTTTACCGTTACCATCAACGGTAACGCGACAGACGGTTTCACTTACGCCTTTACTCTTCAGAACCCGGTCGATCATCTTGGTTCGGCCGATGATGTTCTGTCGCTGCCGTTCACGGTTCGGGTTACCGACGGGGACGGTTCAACCGCCACCGGATCGTTCTCTGTTTCCGTCGTTGATGATGGACTGGGTGCGGTCAGTGAAGATGAAATTGCACTGGATGTTAAAGCCGCCGGCGGCGAAGTGCTTGAAGCCGGCGCCGATACGGTCGCCAACGGCCTGCTCGCGAATGAATTTGCGCAGGGTGAAGTCGGCGCTGATGGCATCAGTATTAGTGCGATCAGTTACACCGGTGCTAACGGCAATCCTGCGACCGCCAATGTTCCGACAGGCGGTAGCGTTAATGTCGACACTGAATATGGCAGCCTGACCGTTGCCTATGACGGTACCTGGTCATTCACATCGATTGCGACAGATGACCTGCCTGTTTCCGGTACGCTGGCGGCCGGGTTCGGCTACACCGTTTCGGACGGCGATGGCGATACGGCAACCGCCGAGCAACCGATTTCGATCCAGACAAACGATGTGCCGACAATTTCGTTCGGCGACGACAGCGCACCGCAGGCGGTTGGTGGCGGCGTTGTCGATGAAGACGACATTACCGCGGCGGCGAGTCTCGGTTCGGATGGGTCCCAGTCGGGCAATGAGATCACCCAGGCCATTCAGGTCGATTTCGGTGCGAATGGTGCCGCCGCATCTGATGCTGTTGTCTTTACCGATGATACGGTGACGGCGCTTGAAGGATTGGGGCTGACGCAGAACGGAAACGATATCAGCTTCGTTCTTTCCGAAGACGGTACGTCCATTACGGCTCAGGCAAGCGATGGCGGGTCGGTTTTCACGATGTCCCTCGCGGATAATGGCGCAGCGGGTTACAGCTATACGTTCACCCTCGAAGGCAATCTCGACCACGATGCCGCTCAGGCGGAAAATGTACTGGCCGATCTGCCGTTCACCGTTCGTGCTACCGACGCCGATGGCGATACCGTTGACGGCGTTATCCATATCGACGTGCGTGATGACGTTCCAATCGCCATAGACGATGCGACCGTTACGCTGACGGAAGCAGACGGTACCGTATCGACCGATCTCGGCGCGGCCAACCTGCTGGCGAATGACGAGCTTGGTGCGGACCGCGCGGGTGTGGAAATCCAGAGCTTCGGCTATACCGATACCAACGGCGCGGCGTCCAGTGCAGCAGCCGGTGAAACGGTTACGACGCAATACGGGCAGCTGACAGTCAACGCGGATGGCACCTGGTCCTATCAGGCAACAACCGCTGCCGATAACCTCGATACATCCGTTGATGACAATTTCACCTACACGATTGTCGACGGTGACGGCGATACCTCGACGGCAACGCAAGCAATCAGCATTCAGGACGGCACAGGACCGTCGATCTCTTTCGGTGGCTCTGACGCAGCGACTGGCAACAGTCTTGTCAACGAGACCGCGCTGGATACGGCGGAGGACACCGGCTCGGGCGCAGGAACAGCCGTTGCGACCCAGACGATCAATATCGATTTCGGCCCGGATGGCCCGGCGTCTGAAAACCCGGTCACTTTCGATGATTCCAATATCGATGCCCTGACGGCTTTGGGGCTGACGGCTGATGGCGAAGCGCTCAGCTTCACCCTTTCCGATGACGGAACGACGCTGTCGGCGACCGATGCCGGCGGATCGCCAGCATTCGAAATTTCGATTGCCGGTGATGCCGAAAGCGGCTTCGGATATCAGTTCAACCTGCAGGGCAACCTGGATCATCAGGGCGCAGGGCAGGGCGGCGCTATCTCCCTGCCGTTCACGCTGACGGCCCGCGATGCCGATGGCAGCACGCAGAGCGCTTCATTAAACGTCAACGTTACCGATGACGCACCGGTCGCGCAGGACGATGCCATTCAGACCGTATCCGACACGCAACTGACGGCTGGTACGGATGCGGGCGCAGCCAATCTTCTTGCCAACGATATCCTCGGCGCCGATGACGATGGCGGCGCGATCACGGGCTTCACCTATACCGACGCCAATGGCGTTCAGCAAACCGCCGCTGCGGGCGACAGTGTTTCAACCCAGTTTGGCCAGTTGCAGGTCAATCCGGATGGCACATGGTCGTTCGAGGTCGATGAATCCGTTGCCGGCAATCTGACTGAAGAACAGGGCGACGGCTTCACCTATACGATCGCCGATGGAGATGGCGACACCGCCACGGCGACACAGGATATCCGGCTCGGCCTGCCATCGACGACAAGCGTAGCGCTGACAGTTTCCGGCGATGGCATGGAAGATCAGCCCATCGCGCTTGATTTCGATGTCACGATCGGCAACCCGACCCTGTTCAGCCTGGACAGTATTGTGCTTTCCGACCTGCCGGAAGGAAGCAAGGTGTTCATCGGCGGTGTCGAGCAGACAATCGAAGGCGGTTCGGTCACGATCCAGGCGGCGGATGTTAGTGACGTTACGTTCCAGGCGCCGGCTGATTCCGGCGACGATCAGCCGATCAGCGCAACGGCCAACGTAACCAGCAATGAAAACGGCGCGGTATCTTCTGCCGGTGCGTCGACCGATATTGTGGTGCGCGCTGTCGCTGACGGCGCTAAACTCCAGGTTCAGCTAGGCAATGTCGTTTCTGACGATGCCGGTACCGATGATGAAATCACCGGTACCGACGATGCTGAATTGCTGCTCGGCGGCGCGGGGTCGGATATCATTTCCGGCGGTGCCGGCGACGATGCGATATTCGGTGACCGCTTTGAAGGCGATGTTGAAATCGGCCTCGATATCACGGCCGGTCTGATCGATCAGGACGGTTCGGAATCCCTGTCGTTGATGATTGCCGGTCTTCCGGCTTCAGCGTCGCTGAGCAATGCCGCCGGCGACACGATTGTTCTGACGAACGGTGCGGCGGTTCTGACCCCTGAGCAGCTTGACGGCCTGACAGTGACCGTTCCGCAAACCGAAGCGGATTTCGAGGTGACGGTTTCGGCCCAGTCGGTCGATGTCGATACCGAGCAGAATTTCAGCGATGTCTCGGCGCCGGTGTTCCAGACCATCGCCGTGTCGCCCGCGGCTGCTGCCGGTTTCGGCGACGATACGCTCGACGGTGGCGCCGGCGAAGACCAGGTGTTCGGCGAAGCCGGCAACGACCGCGGTATCTTTACCGTTGGTGAAGGCGGCGACGGCGAACGCTATGACGGCGGTATCGGTGACGACACGCTTGTCATTCGTTTCACGGATGCCGACCTGCAAAATCCCGATATCCTGCGTGAATTGCAGGAAATTCGCGATTTTATCGCGAACAATGCCGATGAAACGACCGATAGCGGCGCAGAACGGACCTTCGAAGCGCTCGGCCTGACGGTTCAGGACTGGGAGCGGATCGAGCTTGACGGGCCGGACATTCCGGAACTTTCCGTCGCGGGCGGATCGGTTGATGAAGATGATCTTGCCGCCGGGTCTGACGAAACACCGGAAACTACGACGCTTTCAAACTCGATCAATGTCGACTTCAAGGTCGACGGTGCCGCCGATACCGATCCGCTGGTGTTCTCTGCCGACAGCTCAGATACGCTCAATTCAGCCGGCCTGACATCCGGCGGCGAAGCCGTCACCTTTGTCCGGTCTGCGGATGGTCTGACGCTTACCGCCACGACAGCAGGCGGTCAGGCGATTGCGGAAATCAGCATTACCGGCGATGTGGAAAACGGCTTCGGCTATGACTTCACGCTGCAGGGAAATCTGGATCAGTCCGGCGATTCCCTGACCCTGCCGTTCAGCGTCGTTGCGACCGATGGCAACGGTGATTCCATCACGGCATCCTTCGATATTGAAATTGTCGACGACGTTCCGCTGGCAGTCGATGATGCCGCCGTCGCGATTGATGCTACGGTTGAAGATGCGGTTCTGACGGCGGGTGCGGATGAAGCCGCCAATGGCCTGCTGGCGAATGATACGCTGGGTGCGGATGCCGGGTCGGCGGAAATCGCTACCTTCTCCTTCACCAATGGCGATGGAGACATTGCTACTGCGAATGCCGGCGATACGGTTACGACGGCATTCGGCCAATTGACTGTCAATGCTGACGGTACCTGGTCTTACAATGCGGTAAACCTGCCGGCAGACGGCACGGTCTCCGACGATTTCTCGTACACGCTGATGGACGGGGACGGCGATATCTCGACGGCCGTTCAGCCGATCAGCATCACCAATGACGCCGAGCCTGAAATCGTTATCGGTAGCCCGGAAGATCCGACGCCGGGCGCGACGGTCGACGAAGACGATCTGGCGACGGCGACGGATCAGGGCACGGATCAGTCCGACAGCGCCAGCGCAGGTCGCCCGATCACAATCGATTTCGGCGAAGATGGCCCGGCGGATACCGATCCCGTAGTCTTCACCAGCGAGACCATCGACAGCCTGAATGACAGAGGCCTTACCGCGAACGGCGGCCAGGCCGTCAGCTACACATTGTCGGAAGACGGCCGCACGATTTCAGCCGAAGCCGCTGATGGCGAGGATGTCTTCACACTGGCTATCGAGGGCGATGCCGATACCGGCTTCAGCTATCTGTTCACCCTGCAGGGCGGTCTGGACCACGATGCGGGCGATGGCGAGAACACCATCTCCGATCTGCTGTTCGATGTTCGTGTAACGGACGGCGACGGGACGCAGGCAACGGCCAGCATTACCATCAATATCGTTGACGATGTTCCGGTAGCGGTTGATGACGCCGCACAGACGATCACCGAAGCGGGCGGCGAAGCCGGCACCGATGCCGGGGCGGCGAACCTGCTCGACAACGACCAGCTTGGCGCGGATGGCGGCCAGATTGTCGCGTTCACCTATACCGACGATCAGGGCGCAACACAGATTGCCAATGCCGGGCAGACGGTCGGCACACAATTCGGCCAGCTCACCGTAAACGCAGACGGAACCTGGTCTTATGAATCGACCAAGGCGGCCGCGAATGACGGCGCAGCGGTCAATGACGGCTTTTCCTATATGGTGCAGGACGGCGATGGCGATCAGTCGACAGCCGTTCAGCCGATCGTCATTCAGGATGGACCGGGTCCGAAGATCAGCTTCGGCGACAACCCGGATGCGGAAAGCGGGTTTGGTGCGGTTGCTGAAGACGATCTTCGGACAGCGGAAGACACCGGCTCCGACGCAACGCCGGAATCGACAACGATCAACCAGGTTATTTCGGTTGAGTTCGGACCGGATGGTCCGGCGGAAGAGGGGGCGGTCGTCTTCTCCGACGCAACAGTCGATGGTCTGGAAGCCCTGTCGCTGACAGCGGATGGCGAAGCGGTATCCTTCACCCTGTCAGAAGACGGCACAACGATCAGCGCTGTCGATGCGGGCGGATCGCCGGTCTTTGAAATGGCGCTTTCCGGCGAAGGGGCGGGGCCATACAGCTACTCCTTCTCGCTGCAGGGCAATCTGGATCATCCGGAAGGTCTCGGCGCGAACGATCTGTCGTTGCCTTTCGAGGTCTCGGTTACCGATGGCGATGGCTCCACAAGCACGGCGCCGATTTCGATTTCGATCATCGATGATGTGCCGGTCGCGGTGGATGACGGTGTGGTTACGGTTGGCGAGCTCGATCTTGCAGCCGGCAGTGACGACGGCGGCGTGAATCTGCTGGCGAACGATACATCCGGTTCGGATGACGACCAGATGCAGATCGTCTCGTTCACCTACAGCGATGCCGACGGCATCGAACAGACGGTGGCAGCGGGTTCCACGGTAGCGACGCAATACGGGTCGCTGACAGTCGGCGCGGACGGATCCTGGTCCTTCGAGGCAAGCCCGGACGCGATTGCAGAGCTGGGCGAAAATGCGCTCGACAGCTTCACCTACACGATGCAGGACGGTGATGGCGATACGGCGACTGCCTCGCAGAATCTGGTGATCGAAGCGAGTGTCGATCCGTCGGCGCTTGTAACGATCAGCGGCGAGGGCAATGAAGATGAGCGGATCGATCTCAGCATCGATGTGACACTGGTTTCGCCATCGCCGGTTCTGACCGTTGCGGGTGTTACGGTGTCGAATATTCCGTCTGACGCCACCCTGTTCGCAGCGAATGGTTCCGTTCTCGATACGACATCGGGCTCGATAACGCTGACAGTCGATCAGCTTGAAGGGCTTCAAATTCAGGCAGCCGGCGATTCCGGGCTGGATATCAACGGGCTGGTTGCGACCGCGCATGTCGAAAACACGGTTACGGGCGTCGTTTCGGACAGTGCGGCGACCGGCGATGTCGTGGTGCATGCGGTGGCTGACGGTGCGCCTGTCAGCGCCACGGCCGAGGGCGCCATCGGCGGCGATCCCGGCACGGATGACGTTCTGGTAGGCGGCGAAGGCGAAGACACGATCTTCGGCGGCGGTGGCGATGACCAGATCAGCGGCCAGGGATCGGACGACGTTCTCTACGGCGATGTCTATGAAGGCAGTGGCGCTGTCGCGCTGAATATCGATACCGGGCTTGTCGATCAGGACGGTTCGGAAACGCTTATTGTCACAATCGATGGCTTCCCTGCCGGCGCAGCGCTGACCAACGCCAACGGCGACGATCTGGAAATATCGGACAACGCGATCCAGCTGACGCAGGATCAGCTTGCGGGTCTGACGCTGACGGCGCCGGAAGGCACGCCGGCATTCGATCTGGATATTACTGTTCAAACCTTCGATTTCGATGCCGATGACGGCTCGACAGACCCGTCGCAGATTGCTTCGACGAGTGTTTCCATCGCGTCCTTCGGTGCTGCGTCGCCGGGTGACGATACGATTGAAGGCGGCCTCGGCAACGATACGATCTTCGGCAATGAAGGTGACGACGTTATCTACGGTAACGGTGGCGAAGAAACCATCGAGATCACTCATGACTGGACAGTGACCGATCCGCTGCCGTCGATGAGCGAACGCCGCGAAATGGCCGAAGAAGATGTTAACGGGGTTGATCCTGCGAATCTCAGCTTTGCTGCCGATCACCCGGTTTCCGTATCCTTTATCAGTGAAGGCGCCGGCTACAAGAACTCGCTTGGCTACTACAAGGTGGGACCGAACGGCGAAATTTCGGATGTTCAGTTCGTCTTCGAAAATGCGTCTGACAATATTTTGCAACCTGGCCAGTCGGTTGAACTGAATATCGACGCAGGCGACCAGATCAACTTCTTCATCGTCGCCGATGGCAGTTCCGCCAACAACTATGGCAGTCTCAGCGGTGGCGCATATCAGTTCGTCGATGGCGACGGCAATCCCGCCACAACGGCGACAGCAAACCCGCATCTCGTATATGTCGGCGCAAACGGGTCTGTGACCCCGGTCAACGGGCCGACCTATCACGCTGTCGGGTCCGACGGCAACATAGGCATCAACCCGGACAGCCAGCAGCATACGATTTCCGGCTACAACGCCGAAACAGGCGGTTTGCAGATCGCATTCGAAGATTTGCCGGCGCTGGGCGATGAAGATTTCAACGACCTTGTCATCGAAGTCAGAGCGGAACCGGCTGTCAGCTTTGCCACCGACGATGACCTGATCTACGGCAATGATGGTGACGACGTTATCTTCGGCAATGCCGGTGATGACACCATATACGGCGACGATGACGATCCGGGTGAAGCGCCGGCGACGGTGGAAACCGGCACGATTACCGCTGACAATGTTCGCGATACCGGCAACGGCTTTACCGTTACGGCCCGTGAAGTCGATGCCAATGGCGACCTGACGGACGGCAGTGCAGGCAGCATTATGACGGTGGGAGGCGGCATCGGCGTCAGGGGAACGCCGGAAAGCGGTACCGCTCACCAACTGGGGTATGACCCGACTTCGTCCGTATCCGAACAGGTGGTCGTCAGTTTCGATGAGCCGGTAACGGCAGCAGACTTCACCTTCAGCAATCTGTATGCGAACGAAGGCGACAATCGCGGTGCGGCGGGCGACGAACAGGGCCAGTGGCAGGTCTTCAGTAACGGCGAACTCGTTGCGGAAGGTCTGTTCACGTCCGGCGGCAGCGGCCACACCGGCCATGTCGAAATCGATACCGGCGGCGTGGCATTCGATCAGATCGTGTTCATGGCGACGCCGTTCTCCGGCGGCAACCGGGACACGACGACTGACAGCAGCGACTACTATATCAGGGAAATCAACTTCAGCCGCGTGGTTCCGGGCGAATCCGAAGGCTATGACGACACGATTTCCGGCGGTGAAGGCAATGACGTGCTGTATGGCATGCAGGGCGATGATGTCATTGACGGCGGTACCGACAATGATGTGATCGACGGCGGCTCCGGCGACGATATTGTGGTTGGCGGCACCGGTCAGGACTGGATCATGGGCGGCACAGACGGTGGCAGCCTCCAGGTAACGGAAAGCATGAACGTTACCCTCGTCGGGTCGGATGCCGGATACGACAACAGCTTCGGTTATTTCATCGCCGGCGAAGACGGCAACCCGGAATCCGGGTCGGTCATCTGGTCGAACGTCAACGCAACCGAGAGCGGGTCGACGCACAGCATCGTGCTCGATGGCTTTAATTCCAGCGATGTCGGTTTCTTTATCATCCCCGATGGCGCGGACCTCAATGCCAGTCTGACCGACGGTACGTCGGTGACGTTCACCCGCAATGATGACGGTGATTTGGTCGCGATGGCGAATGGCGAGGCGCTCGATGGTCGAGGTGCGGATGCCCTGTTCTCCGGGTCCGGCGATTTGAATGCCGACGGTCTGGTGCATACCAATGAAACCCAGGTCGGCAATCAGGCTGCGCTTGCGACGGCGACGACGAATACGGTCGCCGAAGCGGTGCTTGCCAACGATCCGGTCGCTTTCTGGCGGTTCGGCGAAGGCTCCGGATCCACGGCGGTGGATGCGACGGGCCATCATAACGGTATTTACAAGAAAGGCGCAGGTTCTGACGCCGATGGCGTACCGGGTGAAGAAGGCAGTCTCGGCGCCGGCTTCGACGGCAAGAACGACTATATCGAAATTCCGCACAGCAGCGATTTCCAGCTCTCCAGCGGTACCGTCATGCTGTCTTTCAACCCGGCTGACACGAACGGAACACAAGGGCTGTTCTCGCGGGATTCCCGTGGCTTTGACGGTGGCGGTCATCTGACGGCGGAACTACAGGGGACGAAGCTCGTCATTCGGCTGCAAAGCGAGGATGAAAGCCATTACGTCGAAACCGATGCCGGCGCCATTGAGGCCGGGCAGTGGCACAACATCGCTTTCAGCTTTGGCGAAGGGGGCATGAACCTCTATGTCGAAGGCGCGCTGGTCGATCATAACGACTTTACCGGCGGTATTGCCGGCAACAGTGAACCCATTGTCCTGGGCGCCGGCAGCACGACAAGCGGCGATGGTGAGGCCGATGCATCGGAATTCTTCAAGGGCGCAATTGATGAAGTCGCGATCTTCAATACCGAACTGACGGATGTCACCCTGGGTGCGATTTACGAGCCGTCCTCCGGCGGTAGCGCTACGCCTGCGTCGACGACCGGCGGCGATGGCATGCTGGTCGAGCTTGGTTTCGAGGATATCGCCGGTGGCGGGGACCTCGATTTCAACGACCTGGTCGTCCATGTCGAACATTCAATTTCGGTTGGCGCGTTCGAATCTGGTGACCAGCTGTGGGGCGGCGTCGAAGGCGGCACGGGCGACGGTGAAAAGGATGTCTTCTTCTTCCGCGAAGGGGATGGCGTCGATACGATCCACGATTTCGAGGTCGGCATCGATCAGCTTGTCGTCAGCGGGTACGGACGTGAAGACGTGCGCTTTGTCTCCGATGGCAACGATACGATCGTTCGTCTGGGCGACAACGAAGCTGTTAAGCTGGTTGGCGTATCGGTTGACGATCTCGGTGGCGAAAGCGCAATGGCCGATCACGATGCCGATAGCAACAGCGACGGCGTATTGAGTGCCGATGAGCTTATCGACCTGCGTGAGGATCTGTTCAACGACGATGGCGGCAATGCACCGTCATCGGAAGATGCGGGGATTGTATTCGTCGCACCGGTCGAACCCGGCCTCAATGACGACACGGGTGGCGAAAATTCTGTGTAAGGGAGGGCCGGAGAATTCGGCCTTCTGTCCGGTCAAATAAAACCAAGTGTTTGGCAAGTAAACGTCTGAAAAAGGCTTTGTTTTTGAAGAGAAAATGAAGTCTTTAACGGATGTTTCCATTTGCGCGAACACAGGTTATGTTTTCCCGATACGGATTTTTCAGGATTTAGGGCTGCCCGATGGCGAGCAACGGGAATCAAGGCGGCGAACCACCACCCGGCGGTGACGACAGGAAAGACAGCTTGTCGCGGTTGTTTGGCCGCAAGAAGTCCGTTGCCGGAAAAATGGCGGCAAACGGTGGCGGCCCCGCCTATTCAATGGACATTGACGATGACGACGAGACGGGAGCGGTCGAAGCGCCGGTTCCGTCGGCATCGAACGCTGCGGCTCGGGAAGTCTCTCAGGGGCCAACCCTTGCCGCGCTGGAAGAATTGCGCCGCGAGCTGGAAGCGAGTCTGCCTCCGCCGCAAACCGACCGCCCCCTGAGGGCACGTCGTTCCGGCGGCGAGACGACGGATCAAGCAGAACCAAAGATGCCTGCACCGGGGCCTGCTGCACCGGCGTCACCGTTAAAATCGGAAAAAACAACACCTACCAAAGTTGTGGCAAGGCCGGTCGCGCCGAAACAGTCGCCTGCGAAACCGGATGAGGCTTTACAGACAGATCAGCCCGAAGAGCCGGCCAGGGATCCGATCGCCGTCGATCAGGACACTTTGAAAGTGCAATCGCCCGGCCCCGATGAGGCGCAGATCGCCGAGCGCCGGCGCGTGCTGGCCGAGGCGGCGAAAGCTGCGGCAGCGAAAATCCAGCGGGAAGCCCGTCAATCCGTCGACGAGCCGGGGGATCAGCCCGATAGCGACCCAACAGCGCAAGACGAACCATCCTTGCCGGAATCAACAATGGCGGCGGAAGCCGGACCGCCCTTGCCATCGACCGCAGATGGGTTGCTGAGCCGAGTTTCACAATCGTTCGATAGCGGGGCGGGAACCAGAGACCGCGATCTGCTGGACCCGGATATCGTCAAGCTTCTGAACGCTGAAGGGATGGCCGAAGGTGACCGGCGCAGCCTGGAAAAGGAAAACGAACGGCGCACCGAAGAGCGGGATGAAGGTGAAGAACGTCGCGGGTCCGGGCCTCGCTGGCTCGTGCGGCCGAACCGGCGCACGACCGACGACCCGCTGCTTGGCTGCCTGACCATCCTGTGCACCTTGCTTGAACGCCCCATATCGGCAGAAGCACTGACGGCGGGATTGCCGCTTGAAGAAGGCCATATGACGCCGGATCTTTTCGTCCGCGCCGCCGAAAGAGCAGGTATTTCGGGCCGGCTGATACAAAGAAATCTCGACGATATCGCCAGGTTCACCTTGCCCTGCATCCTGTTGCTGAAGGACAAGCGCGCCTGTGTCCTGACCGAGGTCGGCAAGGGAGCGAATGTCAGGATTGTCCTGCCGGAAATGGGCACCGGCCAGCGCGAGGTTTCGTATCAGGAACTGAAGGAAGAATATTTCGGTTATGCGATTTTCGCCCGACCGGAATTCCAGTTCGACCAACGGGCGGAAGAAACTCTTGTCAAGGACCCGAAGGGCTGGTTCTGGGGCACAATCGTCGCCTCCTGGAAGCTGTATGTCGAAGTTCTGGTCGCGGCGATGCTGATCAACCTGTTTGCCATCGCCAGTCCGCTGTTCACGATGAACGTGTATGACCGCGTGGTGCCGAATTTTGCCGAGGAAACGCTGTGGGTGCTGTTTGCAGGGGTTTTCACGGTGTTTGTGTTCGATTTTATTCTCAAGCTTCTACGTGCCTATCTTGTGGATATCGCCGGTAAACGGGCCGACACGAAAATAGCCGCCAGACTGTTCCAGCAGATGCTGGGCATGAAGATGGCGCATCGGCCGCCCTCCGCCGGCGGACTTGCCAACCAGATGCGGGAATTTGAATCCCTGCGTGAATTCTTTACATCATCGACCCTGATCGCGCTGATCGATTTTCCATTCATCTTCATGTTCGTTGGCATCATCTTCGTGATCGGCGGACCGATTGCGATTGTTCCGGCTGCCGTCGTCTTCATCGTGATACCCGTCGGGCTACTGGTGCAGATGCCGATGAAACGGGCGGTGCAGGAAACCTTCCGCGAGGCGCAGCAGAAACACGCCATCCTGATCGAAGCTATCAACGGTATTGAAACCATCAAGGCAACGGCGTCTGAAGGCCGAATGCAGCGGCATTGGGAAACCTTCGTCAATCGGACGGCCAAGTCAGCCATGAATTCGCACCGCTGGTCGCAGATTGCGATGAACTTCTCCGGTTTTTCGATGCAGTTGGTAACCGTGCTGACCGTTGTTTTCGGCGTCTACCTGATTCAGGCGGGAGATCTGACGGTGGGTGCGCTTGTCGCCTGCACCTTGCTGTCAGGGCGTGCCCTTGCCCCGCTCGGCCAGATCGCCGGTGTCGCCACGCGCTTCCATCAGGCGCAGCAATCGCTGAACGCGCTGGACGGAATGATGCACACACCGGTCGAACGGCCGGAAGGGCGGACCTTTGTCCATCGTCCGAATTTCAGCGGTCATATTGAATTCAAGAATGTCGGGTTCACCTATCCGGACGCCAAGACAACAGCGCTCACCGATGTCTCGTTCAACATTGAGACGGGTGAAAAGGTCGGCATAATCGGGCGGATCGGTTCCGGCAAAAGCACCATCGAACGTCTGGTTCTGGCGCTGTATGAACCGACCGAAGGCTCGGTGCTGATCGACAATACCGATACAAGACAGCTCGATCCGGCGGATCTGCGCCGCAGTATTGGCGTTGTGCCGCAGGAAACGTATCTGTTCTACGGCACGGTTAAAGAGAATATTGCGCTCGGCGCCCCCTTTGCAGACGACGAAATGATCCTTCGGGCGGCGCGGATTGCCGGTGTTGACGAATTCACTTCGAAGCACCCGCAGGGTCTGGACATGCCGGTCGGCGAACGCGGTGCGAGCCTGTCGGGCGGCCAGCGGCAATCGATCGGCATTGCGCGCGCATTGCTGCTGGACCCGCCGATCCTGATTTTCGACGAACCGACCAGTTCGATGGACAACACGACCGAAGGCCGCTTCAAGACCCGCATGCAGACCCTGCTGCCGAACAAGACCATGATCCTTGTCACGCACCGGGCGTCGCTGCTGACGCTGGTTGACCGCCTGCTGGTAATGGATGGCGGGCGGATCGTGGCCGACGGGCCGAAGGGTGAAGTAATGGAAGCGCTTTCAAGCGGTCGAATTCAAACCGCAAAGGTCTGATCGGCAGGGGCTTTCGCCCCGGCATCAAGGATACAGAATGGCTGGCAGCACCTGGGAAGACGAACTATCGAGCACCGAAGCCCGCGAAGGCGTCGCGGGCGCCAGTCGTGTTGCGCATATCATGCTGATTACCATCGTGATGTTTTTCGTCTGCTTCATCGCCTGGGCCTACAACGCCACGCTGGAAGAGGTAACGCGCGGTGAAGGCCGTATCATCGCGTCAAGCCAGACCCAGGTCGTGCAGCATCTGGAAGGCGGTATCCTGCAGGACCTGCTGGTTCGTGAGGGTCAGATCGTCGAGAAAAACCAGGTGCTGATGCGGATCGAAAACAAGATCGCAGAAGCCGAACTGGCGGAAAAGCGGAAGCGCTATATCAGCCTGCTGGCGACTGCCGCCCGATTGCGCGCAGAGACTACCGGTTCGGATACAATCGAATATCCAAAGATTGTACTGGACCGGGCGCCGGACGTTGCCGCCAGCGAACGGCAACTGTTTCTGCGGCGACAGGAACAGCTTGAACAGCAGATCCAGATTCTGAGGGATCAAAAGCGGCAGAAAGTGCAGGAGCTTCAGGAACTGCTCGGCCGAACTGACAGCCTGAAGCGGCAATTGCTGATTGCGCAGGAAGAAATTGAACTGATTGAGCCGCTGGTTCAGTCGGGGGCGTCTTCCCGTCTTGATCTGATCCGGGCCCGCCAGAAGATCGAGGATCTGGAATCGCAGATCGGGGCCACCCAGCTTTCCGTTCCGCGAACCCGCACCGCGATCAGCGAGGCCGACCGGCGTATCGAGGAAAAACAGTTTTCCTTCCGGGCTGAAGGCCAGCAGGAGCTCAACACGGCCGTCGCAGAGGCGAACCGGCTGGAAGAGGAAATCACTGCCGGGGTCGACCGGGTGACAAGAACGGAAATCCGCTCTCCCGTCCGAGGCACCGTCAACAAGGTGCTGTTGAATACAATCGGCGGGGTTGTGCGGCCCGGTGACGATCTGGTCGAAATTGTGCCGCTGGGCGATGCCCTGCTTGTCGAGGCCAGAATTCGACCGGCCGATCGGGCGCAGCTATGGCCGGGGTTGCCGGCGGTCGTAAAACTCAGCGCCTACGATTACTCGATCTATGGCGGTTTGGACGCACAGCTCATCGATATCAGCGCCGATACGATCACCGACGAACAGGGCGAAACCTTTTACCGCATTCGTCTGCGGACCGATCAGACCAGTCTGGGCGAAGACAAGCCGATCATTCCGGGCATGACCGCTTCCGTCGATATTCTGACCGGTGAGAAAACCGTGCTTCAGTATCTGATGAAACCCATTCTGAAAGCCAAGCAGAATGCGCTTCGCGAGCGATAGGGCCCGACGCTTATCCGCCGCTGAAGGACAGCAGACTTTCGACCGGCACATCGATCTTTGATCGGCCTTCGAGATCAGGCAATTCGATGATGCAGGCGCCTGCGCAGACAGTGGCGCCGACCTTTCTGCACAGGTCTACGGTTGCCCGCATGGTCCCGCCGGTGGCCAGCAGGTCATCCAGAATGACCACTCTTTGCCCGGGTTCAATAATCGCTTCCTGAACTTCCAATGTGTCTTCGCCGTATTCCAGAGAATACGAATGGCTGATGACTTTTCCCGGCAGTTTCCCCGCCTTCCGGACCATCACGAATCCAAGCTCCAGCTCAAGGGCCAGCGGGGCTGCGGTCAGAAAGCCCCGTGATTCAATGCCGACCAGAACGTCGGGTTTGAACGGCTGTATCAGGTCGGCGAGCCTCGCCACACATTCTTTCCAGGCCGGCGGATGTGCCAGCAGCGTTGAAATATCGTAGAAAAGGATCCCGGGTTTTGGAAAGTCCGGAATCGTTCGAAGGTGTGCAGCAAGGTCCATTCTTTTTCATTCCTGATTATGGATGCGCTAACGTATACAACACCTTAGTGTTAAGACAACATGCCGACCCTTGGGAGATTGGTGGATGGCTGAAGCGACGCTGGATGCGGCGCAAGACAATGCCGGAGCGGCAGGCTGGGTCCGCTCCGATGTGGATGGCAAGCGGTCGGCCGTCAGGTTTGGCGGGCACTGGATCGTGCGCAATGCCGATTCGCTGGATGCCGATCTTCGCAAGACGGCGGCATCTATGGCCGGCAGCGCCGTGTTTGATCTGTCGGCGGTTACCCGCCTCGATACAGCCGGGGCATGGCTGATTTTCCGTCAGGCGCGGCAGCTGGAAAACAGCGGCGCTACGGTTGACTGGCGTGGTCTGGATGATCGTCACACACCGCTGCTTGAACTGGTCAAGAAGGTTGATGCCGGGACGGCCTCGACGGATATCCATTCCAGGCCAACAACACCGCTGACGCTGCTGAACATGCTCGGACGGGGTACGGTGGCGGCCGGTCTGAAGGCCCTCGATCTGACCAATTTTCTTGGCGTGGTCGTGGTTACCCTTCTGCGA
This sequence comes from uncultured Flavobacteriaceae bacterium, assembly GCA_964352715.1. Lineage (GTDB taxonomy): Bacteria > Pseudomonadota > Alphaproteobacteria > UBA8366 > Aestuariispiraceae > JAVKBW01. Next base: position 51,526 of record CAYGSU010000003.1, read on the forward strand.
ACCGTTATCAATCCGACGCGGCTGCGCCCGCATGCCATCGTTTCGCAGATGGAACTGACGGGCTTGAGGGCGCTACCCATCGTCGGCCTGCTTATTTTCCTGATCGGTATCGTGCTTGCGTATCTGGGGGCGAACCTGCTGCGGAAATACGGCGCGGAAATCTTTACCGTCGATCTTATCGGTCAGTCCATGTTGCGCGAGGTGGCGGTGCTGATTACCGCGATCATGATTGCGGGTCGGTCAGGATCGGCGTTTACGGCTGAAATCGGTACGATGAAGGTCAATGAAGAACTGGATGCGATGCGAACGCTGGGGCTCGACCCGATTGAAATTCTGGTGCTGCCGAGGCTGATGGCGCTGCTGATCACCCTGCCGCTACTCGCCTTTTTCGCCAACATCATGGGGATTCTGGGTGGCGCGGTGCTGGCCTATGTCGCCCTGGAGGTCGAACCGCAGCAGTTCATACAGCAATTGAAGCATGCCGTGACTTTGCAGGATTTTATGGTCGGAATGGTAAAGGCGCCGGTGCATGCCTGCATCATCGCGATTGTCGGCTGCTACGAAGGATTGAAGGTTCAGCGAAGCGCTGAAAGCGTCGGCAAGCAGACCACCATGTCGGTGGTTGAATCCATCTTTCTGGTGATCATGGCGACCTCGATCTTCTCTGTCATGTTCTCGTATATCGGTATCTGACATGACCGGCAGCATTGGAAACCGGCCGGATGAAGCGGTCATTCGAATACGGGGCTTGCGCACACAGTTCGGGTCACAGGTGATCCATGACGGCCTTGACCTGGATGTCACGAAGGGCGAGGTGCTGGGTGTCGTCGGCGGCTCGGGAACCGGTAAATCCGTGCTGCTGCGCACGATTGTCGGCCTGCAACGGCCGGCGGCCGGGTCGATTGAGCTTCTGGGCGAAAACGTTCTGTCGCTCGGTCAGACGGCCAAGGATACCTTGAGAACGCGCACCGGCGTCCTGTTTCAGGATGGTGCCCTGTTTTCATCGCTGACCGTTGCCGAGAACATTCAGGTGCCGATGCGCGAACACCTTTCCCTGTCGCCGGAAATGATGGATGAGCTGTCGGCGCTGAAAATCGCCATGGTCGGACTGCCGCCGGAAGCCGGCGGGAAGTTTCCCTCGGAACTGTCCGGCGGCATGCGGAAACGGGCGGGGCTTGCCCGCGCCCTGTCGCTGGACCCGGAAATTGTCTTTCTCGACGAACCGACGGCCGGTTTGGACCCGATCGGCGCGGCTGCCTTCGACCAGTTGATCCTGTCCCTTCAGAAAAGCCTCGGACTGACGGTTTTCATGGTGACGCACGACCTGGACAGTCTGGCCGCCATTTGCGACCGCATCGCGGCGTTGGTGGACAAGAAGGTCAGGGTGGCTACGATGGCGGAACATATGCGCGACGACCATCCATGGCTGCACGAATATTTTCACGGGCCGCGTGCACGCGCAGCTCTGGATGCAAAATCGCGGGGCGCGGGCAGTATTGAGCCGGCGTTGGGTTAAGGGGAACGGATTTTGGAAACACGGGCGAGTTATACGATTATCGGCGCGTTTGTTCTGGCCTTCGTTGTCAGCATCGTCGGGGCCATTGTCTGGCTGGCCGATATCGATATCGATGCGGAAACGTCATCCTACTACATCCTGTTCGACGGGTCGGTTACCGGCCTGCGGCCGGGCAATCCCGTGCGATATCGCGGCGTGCCGGTCGGAACGGTCCAGAATATGGAAATCAACCCGGACAATGTCGAACAGGTGCGGGTGACAATTGAAGTGCCGACATCGACTCCGATCAAGGAAGACGCCGAAGCGAGCCTGGAATTTCAGGGGCTGACAGGGGTGGCGTATGTACAGATTACCGGCGGCACGAATGAAGCGCCGCCGCTGACAGCCAAGCCGGGAGAAACCATTCCGGTTATTCCTTCCACCCCGTCCCAGCTTGAAGAAGTGTTTGAAAAAGCACCGGAATTGCTGTCGCGGTTTATTGCGCTGGTCGACCGGGCCAATGACCTCTTGAACCAGGGAAACCGGGAAAATCTCTCCGGCACCCTGTCGAACCTCAGCACTTTCACCGGCACGCTGGCACAAAGCGGCGAAGATATTCAACGCCTTGTCCGGGAAGGCGGGGATGCGCTGGCGCAGCTGAAAGCGACGGCGAAAGAAGCGGAAACCCTGATTGGCGCCTTCGCCGGACGCGGCGAAACGATTGCCGCGCTATCGGAACAGGCACTGATCAATGTCGATGGTCTTGTTCAGGAATCCAGCCGGGTTTTGCAGACGGCTGAACCGATGATCACAACAACCACTGCGACGATGAAATCCGTTGGCGACCTGACCAATGACCTGCGCCCGCATATCGTTCCGCTGACCAAGGGCGCCAGAACCACGATGGAAGAACTTGGCAAGGTCGCGGTTGATCTCAGGGTCGCTGCACAGAATATCGGTCTTGCGGCGAAGCAAGCCGCCGAGCTGATCGATAACAATCAGGATTCGGTCAACGAATTCACCAATTCCGGTCTTTACGAATTCACACAGCTGCTTTCCGAAACGAGAATACTTGTGCAGGCCCTGACCAGAATTTCAAAAGAGCTGGAACGCGATCCGGCGCGCTTCCTATTTGGAAACCAGAATGAAGGGTTTCAGGCAGAATGAAGATCATGAAACATGCCCTGACGGCAGCTTTATTTCTTCCGTTGTTTCTTGGCGGTTGTTCCGTCGAATTGCCGGGCTCCGGCGAAGCACCGCGGCTGTTCGTCCTGTCGCCGAAATCAAGCTTTGAAGAAAACCTGCCGAAGGTGAACTGGCAGTTGCTGATCGATACGCCGATTACGGCGGCCGGGTTGAGTTCGCAGCGAATAGCACTCAACCGCAACAAGCTGGAAATGGAATACTTCGCCGGTGCCGGCTGGACGGATTCGCTGCCGAATCTGGTTCAGAGACTGATGATCGAATCCTTCGAGAATACCGGGAAAATCGTTTCCGTTGGCCGTCAGGCGATTGGTCTGCGGGCGAATTTCATCGTCAATACCGACCTGCGGGAATTTCAGGCGGAATACGACCCGCAAGACCCGACCGCACCGCCGTCGGCGCATGTAAAGCTGAACACGAAGCTGATCAAGATGCCGGAAAGGCGCATCGTTGCGTCGCAGACATTCGAATATTCCATCGATTCCAAATCAGGCAAGATGGAAGATATCATCAAGGCGTTTGACGATGCTCTGGGCAAGGCCCTGAAACGTATCGTCGGATGGACATTGACAAACGGCGACAGAATCCAGCGCGAGTCCAAAAGCAACTCGTGATCCGCGCGGTTGTTTTCAGGCTGTGATGAAAGGAGATCGGCATGACTCACATTCTTCATCGGCACACGAAAACAATTCCACCTGTCGCGGCGAAAGGCGACGGGGTCTACATCGTCGACACCAGTGGCAAACGTTATCTGGATGCGTCAGGGGGCGCCGCGGTTTCCTGCCTCGGTCATTCGCATCCCAGGGTCATTGATGCGATCAAGCAGCAGATCGACAACATTGCTTTCGCTCATACCGGATTTTTTACCAGCGAACCGGCGGAACAGCTTGCAGATTTTCTGGTCGGAAAAGCGCCGGCAGGCATCGATCATGTCTATCTCGTTTCCGGCGGGTCCGAGGCCGTCGAAACGGCGTTAAAGCTTGCCCGGCAGTATTTTCTGGAAAAAGGAGAAACGAAGCGCAGCCGATACATCGCCCGTCGGCAGAGCTATCACGGTAATACACTCGGCGCTCTAGCCGTTGGCGGCAACATGTGGCGCCGCGAACAGTTCGATCCGGTGCTGATTCCCGGCCATTATATCGCGCCCTGCTACGCCTATCGCGACAGACGCACAGATGAATCCGAAGAACAGTACGGTCTGCGCGTCGCCAATGAGCTTGAAGAAAAAATTCTCGAACTTGGGCCTGAAACGGTAATCGCCTTCATCGCCGAACCGGTTGTCGGTGCAACCGCTGGCGCTGTGCCGCCGGTGCCGGGTTACTTCAGGAGAATTCGGGAGATATGCGACCAGCACGGCATCCTGATGATCCTCGATGAAGTGATGTGCGGCATGGGTAGAACCGGCACTCTGTTTGCCTGCGAGCAGGATGGCGTTACGCCGGATCTGATCGCGATCGCGAAAGGGCTGGGCGCGGGATACCAGCCGATCGGCGCGACCCTGCTTTCGGCAGATATCTATGCTGCCATCCGTGACGGCTCGGGCTTCTTCCAGCACGGCCATACCTATATGGGGCATCCGACAGCCTGTGCAGCGGCCCTTGCGGTCATGCAGACAATCGAGGATGACGATCTTCTTGCCAATGTGCAGTCCAAAGGCGATGCGCTCGCCGACGCCCTGGTAGACCGCTTCGGTAACCACCATCATATTGGCGACATCCGCGGACGCGGTTTGTTCCGGGCACTGGAGCTGGTGGCAGATCGAGGCACCAGAGAACCGCTGGACCCGGGTTTGCAGATCCACGCAAAAATCAAGAAACATGCGATGGACAGGGGCCTGATGTGCTATCCCGGCGGGGGCACCATCGACGGCAAACTTGGAAACCATATCCTGCTTGCGCCGCCCTACATCATCGAAGACGCCCATATCGAGGAAATCGTCGACAAGCTGGGTGCGTCGGTTGAAGCCGCCCTGGCCGAGGCGGGGGTTGCCTAGGTGACTGATCCGTCAATCGATCCGCTCGTTATCGCCGTTGCGCCGAATGGGGCCAGAAAAACCAAGGAAGACCATCCGGCGCTGCCGATCACGCCGGGCGAAATCGGCCTTACGGCGGCGGCGTGCCGGGATGCGGGCGCGTCGCTGATCCACCTGCATGTTCGCGACGCCAATGAAGCCCATATTCTTGATGCGGATGCCTACCGGTTGGCCATGGCGGCCATTCGGGATGAAGTCGGTGACGACATCGTTATCCAGGTGACGTCCGAGGCTGTCGGCATCTACACACCCGATCAGCAGATGGCGATGGTGCAGGATGTTCAGCCGGAATCGGTTTCACTGGCGGTTCGGGAAATCTGCCCCGATCAGGCGCATGAGAAACAGGCTGCCGCATTTCTCGGCTGGCTGATGCGCGAACGGATCCATCCGCATTACATTCTGTATTCGGCTGAGGACGTGGCGCGGTTTGCCGATTTGCGGTCTCGCGGCGTCGTGCCGGGCGACCGGCCTTTCGTTCTGTATGTCCTCGGCCGCTATACCAAGGGCCAGGTATCGGACCCGACCGACCTTCTGCCGTTTCTCGAAGCTGCGAAGGATCAGTCCGTTCACTGGTCGGTCTGCGCGTTCGGCAAGCGGGAGGCGGCCTGTGGCATTGCGACAGCCGCGCTTGGTGGTCATGTCCGGGTCGGTTTCGAAAACAACCTGTTTCTCGCAGATGGGAATCTCGCGCCCGACAATGCCGCGCTGGTAAAACAGGTAGCGAATGGCGCATCCATGATTGGTCGGCCGGTCGCCGATGCGGATGCGGCGCGGGCGTTGCTGGGTATCGGCCGCTGACTGGCGCTACTGCGCCAGCAGGTCAACGGAAGGATCGAGCTCGACGTCCAGATCTTCGGGATTGATGGTGCCGTCGTTGGCGGCGGAATCCGGGTCCAGTACCTGCCCGTCCAACCCATCGGAAACCGAACCCGGTTCCGGCGATTTGAACGCGCTTGATGGTGGCGAATACAGCGACAGGGGCGGGTCTTCGTATACGGCGCGCGGTGCTTCCGGCGGTGGGTCGGTATCATCCGGTGCGCCACCCTGCAGAAGCGCGACGAACAGCCGGTCAGCGCCCTGGTCGGTGCAGCGTTCGCAGAGTGCGATCAGCTCCCGGTTGGCGCCGTTTGTTGCAGCCCTTACCTGACCCGCAGCATCGATAATCGTATAGCGATAGTTTCCGAAGGCCGGTGTGAATCCACGCGGCATTTTTTCGGCGAGAACCATCGGTCCCGGCGATACAATACCGGCATCGCCGACAACGAAGCTGGGCGTCGCCAGAATGCCGCCGACCGCTATGCCGCGATCCACAAAAGCGCCTTCATTGGTATCGGTATCAACCTGATCATTCGCATAAACCACGGAATACCGGCCGCCGAGATACGATTCATGGAAAGGCGGACCGTCTATTCTGCGCCAGGTCGGGAACAGTCTCGCGACAGCATGTGGCGAGGCCGCCATCGCTGTTACGATTTCATCGGCGACACAGTCATACGCAGCCTCGGCTTCTTCCTCTGTCAGATGCACTGCATCTGTTCCGGAAGCCGTCAGCGGATCGTTCACGGTTTGAGACATTCTATCGGCAACATGACGCCGCACCGCCTGCTCCAGGCGCTCGTCACCTGCCGATGCAGCCAGTCGCCGGACGACGCAGACCGTTTCGGTTCGGCCATCGACCGTTTCCGATACGGTGATGACCGGACCGGAGGCGGATGAAATATCCACTGTCTTCTGTGTGTCAGCAGCGGTCTGGTCTTCACCGTTTTCAGGCATCTGCGCACAGCCGACAACCAGAAAGATGCTGGTCGAAACCGCAATACGGCACAGGGTGTTCAGGGTCGCTGTCAATTGCTTGTCCCGCAGTCGCTGGAATGCGCTTGTTTCCAACCCTATTTGCTACTGTGATTCCTGGCTATATCCAACAGTTACCGCTGATTTTGTTTGCCGGAACCGGTTACGCTTGTAAGGGCGAGAAACAGCCATGCGGCGATCAGGCAAATCCCGCCCGCCGGGGTCACGATACCCAGATCGTTGAACGCGGTTGTGGCCATGACATACAGGCTGCCGCTGAACATCAGGATACCGGCCGTAAAGGCCAGCGCGGAAGCCGTCAGTAGTTTCGACTGTGGCCAGATCTGCCCGAGCACGCCGGCCGCGAGAAGGCCGAGGCTGTTCCATATCTGATACCGCAAGGCGGTTTCGATCCAGCCGTTCTGGATGTCATCCAGTCCGCCGGCGCTATGCGCAGACACGGCGCCGATAACGACTGCAGACCCAGCACTCAGTGCTGCCAAACCGATTGCCCACCGCATGTTCACGAGACCTTTGATATTGGGATGTTGTTAAGACGCCGCCAGACATTCCGTCGATAAACTGATAAAAAAGGCGCGTCAGATGACGCGCCCGAACCCGGTTAATTTCCGATACGATCAGGCGAACTGGTCAATCAGCTGGGCGCGCTCGCGGCTGCCGCTGACCTGGTTCTGGCCGTCCTGGTTTCCGTCAACCCGGCTTGTATTCGTCAGTTCATCGGTTGCGGTGCCGGCGGTCGGATTGTTTGTGATCGAATTCGTTTCGTTGTTGTTCGCGGCCGACCGTTCGGTCAGGCGATCGAGAAATTCCTGCGCCTGCGAACTGAGGACGACCTGATCCTCAACCGTTCTGCCCTGACCGGTTTGCGCATTGGTGTTCGTCGAATTGGTGTTCGCCGTATCCGTTGTTGGCTGAACGGCCTCGGTCGTCTGAACCTGTTCGATGGCTGCCGATGCGGGGTCGGTAAACGCCCGGGAAGCTTCGTCTGCCGGCGAGCGGAGATCATTGTTTTCGGCAATAAGGTCTGCCTGAGCCTGAGCAATCGTGCTTCTGCTCAGCCCGGAAACGAGGGGATTGAACCCAACTCCACCAAAGTCCGACATCTGTCTTTCGTCCTTACCGTTGCCAGATCGTAGCACACAATGTGCCAAACCGATACGTCTACGGGTCTGCAAGGCAACTTATATATAGCGAAAAACTCAGAGATTTCAAGGAAATCAAGGGTTTCGGTGCATTCTTTGTGTCAAATGCAAGACAACCGAAAGGGTCGGTGTTTCAGCTAATCTTTGGCAGATGTTGTGTCTGCTTTCGGGTTGAGGGCAAATTGTAGACCGTCGCCGAGGAAATTGAAGGCAATCACCGTCAGAAAAATCGCCATGCCAGGCCACACGGCCAGCATCGGCGCGTCCCAGATAACGTCCTGTGCGTTGGTCAGCATGTTTCCCCAGCTTGGCATCGGCGGCTGGATTCCGAGGCCCAGAAAGCTCAATACGGACTCGAACAGGATAACGTTTCCGATGGAAAGCGTGGTCGCGACAACCAGCGGGGTGCCGATGTTCGGCAGGATATGGACAAACAGCAGGCGCAGGGGTCTTGCGCCCAGCGCTTCGGCGGCGCGCACGAAATCAAGCTGCCGTATTGCTAGCGTTTCCGCCCGTACCAGCCGCGCGGCCGTGGTCCAGCCGAACACGGCAAGAATGAAGATCATGCGAAACGCACTGACCGCCGGGTCCGATGCCGTCTCGACGCTAAAGCCAAGTTTGGTCAGGTCGACAGCGGCCAGCACGATCAGCAGAGGCAGCAGAGGCAGGGCGATCACGGCATCTGTCGCCCGCATCAGAACGGAATCGACAAAGCCGCCGTAATATCCCGCCACCAGTCCGATCAGCGCACCGATGATGCCGGAGATGATGGCGCTGGCGAGGCCGACGCCGAGCGAAACCTGCCCGCCATGCAAAAGCCGCAGAAAGACATCGCGGCCGGCCTCGTCGGTTCCGAGAATGCTGCCATTGCCCGGTTCGGCAAACCGGTTGAACAGATCGGTTGCGGTCGGATCGATGCCGAGCAGGGCGGCGATGGCAGAGGCCGACAGGGCGAGGCAGATCATCAGCGCAAGCAGACCTGTACTTGCCATTGCCATGCGATGCCGGCGGAACCGGCGCCAGCGCCGTTGCATCGGCGATTGGGCGCGCCTGTCGCGGGTGGTGTCGGCGATGGTTTCTGTCATGGCTGTCCCCGGAAGTTCAGCCGCGGGTCGAGGACGACATAGGCGACATCGGCCAGCAGATTGCCGACAAGGGTCAGAATAGTCGCCAGCATTAACCCTGTGAGGGCGAGGTTGTAGTCATTACCCAGAATGGCGTCGTAAATTGCCTTGCCCATACCAAGCCAGGAGAACATCGTTTCGGTAATCAGGGCGCCGGAAAACAGGGTGCCGACACTGAGCGCCACGATGGTCGCCAGCGGGATCAGCGCGTTTCTGAGCGCATGGCTGACAATAAGCCGAAGCGGCCCGACGCCTTTCGCGCGGGCGGTGCGGATATAGTCCTGTTGCAGGGTTTCCATCATTGCGGCGCGCATGAACCGGGTGAAGCCGCCGACCGAGGCGACAGTCAGCGTCAGGACCGGCAGCGTCGCATGATGCAGGTATTCAAGCATGCCGCTGTTTTCCGGCGGCAGACCGCCGGCCGGAAACCAGTCCAGCGTGATCGAGAAAAACATGATCGCCAGCAGCGCCATCCAGAACGGCGGCGCGGAGATGCCGGCGAAACAGAACAGGTTGACCAGATAGTCTGTCAGACCGTGCGGACGCATCGCGGCGACGATGCCGAGGGGGATTGCAATAATCAGGGAAAAGACAAGGCTGACGCCCAGAAGAATCGCCGTGTTCGCCAACCGCTCGCCAATAACCGCCGTCACCGGCTGACCATAAATGCGGGAATAGCCGAAATCACCCTGCAAGGCGGCGCCGAGCCAGTGCAGGTAGCGGTCAACAATCGGTTGATCCAGCCCGTAAAGTCTTTTCAGCCGGGCGGCGTCTTCGCTGGTAAATTCCGGATTGGCGGTGATCATCAGGTCAATCGGGTCACCGGGCATCAACCCGATCATCGCGTAAATGACAAAGGACAGCAGCAGGATAACCAGAATGCTCTGTATCAGACGGTCGATCAGAAACCGCGCCATCAGGCTGCTTTCCTGTTGGCGGTCAGACGTCGCGGCAGGCCGGTCAGTCGTCTCTGTGCCATTCCTCGACCCAATAGGTGCTCGGATACTGGTGCCCGGTCGGGCGCAGACCCTTCAGCCATGTCGGCAGGATGAACGCGTCGGCGCGATAATACAGCGGCAGCACCGGCAGGTCCTCGGCGTACTTGACCTGAAGGCGATCCCACAGAGCCTGGTTTTCATCCGGCTCGCAGACCAGTTCCAGATCGTCCAGAATACTGTCCATCTCCGGGTCGGCGTATCCGGTATAGTTCTGCCCTGACCAGGCGTTTTCCTCGCTAGGGATCATTTCCGAATGCAATGTGGTGCGCGGCACGTTTCGTGGCGACGAGAACCAGGCGAACATCGCCATGCCGGTGAACTTGCGCCGGGATATGGTTTCACCGAACAGGATGCGGGCGGGTTCGTTCTTGATTGTCACGTCGACGCCGATATCGCGCCACTGGTTCTGCAGAACCTGCGCCACGAGTTCGCGTGTCTTGTTGCCGGCGGTGGTTTGCAGGATCAGCGAAAGCCGGTCGCCGATTTCGTTGCGGCGAATGCCGTCATCGCCGGGCGTCCAGCCGGCCTGGGTCAGCAGTTCCGATGCCGCATCGGGATCGAACGGATATTTGGGCACGTCGTCCAGATAGACCGAATCCAGCGGGTTGACCGACCCGTTGGCGACAGGCTGGCGGCCGGCGAACAGGTTTTCGGAAATTGCCTTGCGGTCGATGCCGTGCAGCAACGCCTGGCGCACGCGAATATCCTGCAGGGTCGGGTTATCCAGCATCAGGTCCAGATGTTCGTAGATCAGGCTTTCCTTGTAGACGATGGCGTAGTCATCACCGTGGCGGCGTTCGAAGGACAGCGCCTGATCCATCGTGACGCCGCCTTCGCCGGCGATCATGTCGATATCGCCCGAAAGAAGATTGGCGATAAGGGCGGCGGTATTTTCTATGGTTCTCACGATGATGCGGTCAAAATACGGTTGCTTGCCCCACCAGGCCGGGTTGCGCACCAGCGTGATGGAGCTGCCCGCCGACACGTCTGACACCTTGTAGGGGCCAAACCACAGCCCGGCTTCTGTGGGGTTGCGGTCGTAGGCCGTGCGGTTGCGATAGGTCGCGGGGTCTTCCTCGAAAATCGGCTGTTCGATATGTGCCGGTAGCAGCGCAAAGTCGTTGATCGATTTGTAATCGCAGGTCCGTCTGTCCCAGTGCAACGTGAAGCGCTGTGCATCATGCGCCTCAATCGACAGGATCCGGCGGTAGAGTTCGAAATTGTCGATACCGGTTTGCGGGTTGCGCCCGACATCCCAGGTAAACAGAACATCTTCCGTGGTGATCGGCTGACCGTCGCCCCAGACCGCTTCCGGGTCCAGCGCATAGTCGACGGCCATGCCGTCCTTGCCGTCCGACGTTTTTTCGAACCGGGCGGTGCCGTCCTTCAGGTCCGGCAGCGCGCTACAGAGAAGGCAGGTTACTTCCCAGTCCTGGTCGTAGATCGTAATCGGCCGGCGCGCCATGGCAGTGACATAGGTTTTGGCCAGCATGGAATCGAAGCTCGGGTGAAGTGTCGACGGAAACTGGCTGATGCCGATGGTCAGCGTGGTCGGGTCATCAGCCCGCGCAGGCGATGCGGAAAACATGAGCCAGAAAACAGCAACGGCCATAAATGAACCGATGGCCGATTTGGCGGCATGTTGCAGCATCTGTTTATCCTTTGTCTTCGGCCCAGCCGTTCGGATCGTCGAGGAAAGACTTTATCGCCTTTATCTGATCCGCCGGGAAGGCGCCTGCCTCGGTAATTTCCGCCAGCACATCCCACCAGGTGCAAAGCGCGTGCAGCTTCACGCCGCCTTTTTCCAGCGTCGCCATGCCTTCCGGAAAGATGCCATAGTGAAACACGACAAAGCAGTGCGCACAGGTCGCGCCGGCGTCGCGGATGCCGTCCACAAAGGAAAGTTTCGAGCCGCCATCCGTGGCGAGATCTTCCACCAGAAGGACATTCTGGCCTTCTTCCAGCGCGCCTTCTATCCGCGCATTGCGGCCGAAGCCTTTCGGCTTCTTGCGGATGTAGCACATCGGCAGGGCCATCAGCTCCGCCATCCAGGCCGCGAAGGGAATGCCCGCCGTTTCGCCCCCGGCGACAACGTCGATCGTCTCGAACCCGACGGTTTCCTCGATCATCGCCGCGCCCATCTGCATCAGCCGGCGGCGCGCGCGGGGAAAGGCGATCAGGCGACGACAATCGGTATAGACCGGGCTCTTGCGGCCGCTGGTCAGGGTGAACGGATCCTCGGGCCGAAGCAGAACCGAGTTGGTTTCCAGTAGAATGCGGGCGGTGATCTGTGCCGGTGTGTTCGCCATCTGAATGGTATCCGTCTGTTGGTGTTTCGTGTCTGCCGCTAGTTTGCCGGCCGGGGTCGCAGTATTTCACCCCGCGATGCCGCGATAAACGTTTTTACCGTTACAATCGAGACAATGATGGTGGTGACCCCAAGGCACAGGATGGCAAGTCCGGCGGTCAGGGGTGAATAGGTGTGCTGGTGATACAGCAGGGCCGCGATTGCCAGGGCATCCATCGGAAAGGTGAAGGCCCACCAGGACAGGCTGAATGGAAGTTTCAGGTAGTCCTTGACGCGGGTCGCCAGAAGCAGGGCTGTCAGCAGTGCAATCCCGAACAGCATCTGCCCGAAATTATCGACATAACCGCCATTCAGCAGGACATAGGCAGTGAATGCCAGCGAAGGCGGGGCCAGCAGAATGAACATTGTCGGTCGGGAAGCCGCTGCCATCGGTTCATGAAACATCAGTCGGTTGAAAACGATTGCGGTCAGGATGAGCCAGAAGAAAACGCTGATCCCGTACAACATCCAGCTTGCATCCATATACAGAAACTGGCTGCCTCCGATCGGAGCGATGATGTTGCCGATGACGGGAATGAACCAGGCCGGCGTCACGCGTTCCAGCCGATGGTCGCGGGCAAACCACGATCCGGTCACGACATAGAGAGTCATGATGACATTTCCGATTGCGCCAATGGCCCACAGAACTTCGCCCAAACCCGGCAAATGCGGCCCGGCGCCGATTCCGACCAGCATCAGGCCGATGGTGATCGTCGGCAGGAAGTTGATGCTGACGTCGTCTTCGTATTCCGCCTTTACGCGGTCTCTCGCCTTGACGATCTTCAGGATGTAGAGCGTCAGTATGGCAACATACAGACCGGCCCCGAACCCGATGATCGTTTCGCCGATAAAGCCGGGCACGCCGAAAGTATAGTTGGCCTCGCGCCAGGCGAGCCCCAGTCCGATTACGCCCAGAACGCTGGCAAACAGAATAACCGGCATATTGAGAATAGCCGATGGCGTCTTCTCGTTTTGCGTATCGGTATCTGACAAGAAGGATGGCTCCTGCATGCTTGCGGGGAAAGGGACTGCCAAAGGAAGGCGTTTAGGATGATCGAATTGTGCGGTGTTGCGGCGGCGCTTTCAACGGCAAATGTCTGATAGCAACCGGCAAATACCTGAAATTACGTCAAGAATTGAAATGAAAGAGAAAATCGGGCGGGTCATCGGGTTTCCCGACGGACAGGTTGCGAATGCCGATGGCCGGCCTCTCCACCGGGCAGACCGTCAATTGACTTGAAATCAGCCGATGTTTCGTATTATTAAAGAGAACAAAACATGAATATTTGGATGGAGTCTACCATGCCCGGACCCACTGCCGCATCGTCCTTGCAGCGAACGCTCGCCCTGATAAAGGCCCAAACCGCCACCAGATCGGCGCTTGCCCGGCCTGTTCTTTCGACCGGCATGCCGCCGGTTGACCGGAAGCTGCCGAATGCCGGCCTGGCGGCGGAAGGGCTGCATGAAATAACGGGAACGGCGTCTGTTGGCTTCCTGATCCGGTTGCTTGGCCGGCTTTCCGGTCCGGTTCTGTGGTGTGTTTCCTCTTCGGAAGGCCGCCGGCTATACGGCCCCGGCCTTGTCCGGGCCGGGCTCGACCCGGCGCGGCTGACGATTGCGGCGGGTCGGTCGGCAAAGGATATCCTGTGGGCAGCGGAAGAAGGGCTGAAATCGCGCGTGCTTGCAGCGGTCGTTCTGGAGCCCGACGCCGCCCTGTCACTGACGGCCAGCCGGCGGCTGCATCTGGCCGCCGAAACGGGCGGCGGGTTCGGATTCGTCCTTTCGCAGGGCGTGGGCGCCAGCGTGGCGGTGCCGCCGAGCGCCGCCCTGACCCGGTGGTCGGTCGATCCCCAGCCTGCCGAGCCGGGGCAACCGCACCCGGTCTGGTCGCTGCGTCTGCTGCGCTGCCGGGGGGCGGTTCTGTCGACGGCATCAGGCACGGTCGGGGCCGCGGGAAGCCTCGGCGAATGGCGCGTGACGGTGGGGACAGGGGACGATCTGCAGGCATCGGAAGGGCTTACGGAGAATGCGCCGGATCGTCTCTCTGTGGCTGCCTGACCTGTCGACGGATCGGCTGGAACGTCAGGATCCTGCCCTTGCGGCCCGGCCCCTGGCGGCGATCGTCGATCAGGCCGGCCGGCCGGTCATAACGGCGGTGAATGCCGCCGCGGCGGCGTCGGGGCTGGCGCCGGGCATGAGCATGGCGACGGCGCGGTCGCTGTCGCCTGATATTGTTACCCGGCCTGTCGATTTTCGGGCGGACCGGGCGTTTCTCGACCGGCTGATCCGCTGGGCAGGCCGATATTCGCCGATGATCGCGCGGGATTCCACAGACGGCATGCTGATCGATGTAACCGGCTGTGCGCATTTGTTCGGCGGCGAACAGGCCCTGCTCGACAGCATGTCCGACCGGTTGACCCGGTTTGGCATCGCGCATCGCATCGCGCTTGCCGATACCCGCATGGCGGCGCAGGCGGTGGCAAGGTTTTCGGGTGTTCAACAAGGCCCGGTCGTGGTGCCGCCGGGACAGCATAGAAAGCTTCTGGCGGATATGCCGGTTCATGCCCTGGGCATTGACGGGGCGCTTGTCGCAGACCTGTCGAAAGTCGGGCTGAAGCATATCGGCGATCTGATGACGATGCCGCGTACCAGCCTTTCCCGCCGCTATGGATTGTCAGTCTGCACCCTGCTTGACCGTGCCCTCGGCGACAGTCCCGACCCGATAAATTCAACGCCGGTTTCAATCCCGTATCGGGTTCGGCTGCGGTTTCCCGATGCCATCGGCACGCTGGATGATATTGCCGGGGCGCTGGGCCGGCTGCTGCAGCGCCTGACGGAACGCCTGGAAGCTGACCAGCAGGGCGCCCGGCAGATTCGGTTGCAGCTCTTCAGGGTCGATGGCGATGTGCATCAGGTGACGGTCGGCACGGCGGCGCCATCCCGAAAAGCGGCCCATCTGGCGCGGCTGTTCCATGAGAAACTTTCCGACATCGACCCGGGTTTCGGGATCGAGATGATGGTTCTTTCCGCGCCGGTGACGGAACGCGCCACGGCGGTTCAGCAGGATGCCGCATTCGATGCAAAATCCGGTGCGCGCAGCCAGGACATGACCGATCTGCTCGACCGGCTGACGGCCCGGCTCGGGCACGGCGGTGTGCTGACGCTGCGTCCGGTCGACAGCCATCTGCCCGACCGGGTCATGCAGTTTTCGCCTGCCGGCGCGACGCCCCCTGAACCCGGCGAGTGGGTCAACCATCTGCAGGCCCGGCTGGGGCCACGGCCCTTGCGGCTTCTGGATCGGCCTGAGCCGGTGACGCCGCTGACCTGCCCACCACCCGGCCGTATGCTGTGCAGTTTCCGCTGGCGCGGTCGGCGGCTGGCGGTGGCGCGTGCGCTCGGCCCGGAACGCATTTCGCCGGAATGGTGGCGTCTGGAACCGGTTGGCGGCGGTAATGCCTGGACCGGTCCGCGCGACTATTATGCGGTTCAGGAAAGCACCGGTGCTCGCCTGTGGATGTTCGCTGAAAGCCAGACGGCCAGAGGCGGCACGATCACCGCGCCGCGCTGGTTCGTTCACGGCCTGTTTGACTGACAGCCGGAAAACCGGGTCAGCGCTTGATCCTGTCGAGACCCCAGACCAGCAGCCCGGCCAGCAGGCCCCAGAATGCCGACCCGATGCCGCCCAACGACAGGCCGGACGCCGTAACGGCCAGGGTAACGATGGCGGCCAGTCGTTCCTGCTCATCTTTCAGGGCAGCGGTTATGGCGCCGGTCAGCGGCCCGGTGAGGGCGAGGCCGGCAACGGTTGCGATCAGCACGGTCGGCATCGCCGCGAACACCCCGACAAGCGATGCGCCGAATGCGGCAAGCGGCAGATAGGCCAGGCAGTAGAAAATGCCTGTCGGCCATCTTTTATCCTTGTCCGGATGGGTATCCGGCCCCATGCAGATCGCCGCCGTGATTGCCGCCAGGTTGGTTGTCAGCGCACCCAGCGGCGCGGTCAGAATGCTCGCCGCGCCGGTCACGGCCAGGATGGACCGGGTGGGTGGCTCGTAGCCGTTCGCCCGCAGAACAGCAAAACCCGGCAGGTTCTGTGAGGCCATTGTCACCAAATACAACGGAAGGCCGAGGCCGAGCAGAATCGACGGTTCGAAGGATGGGGCGATAAAGCTGAAGCTTGTGAATTCCAGGCTCGCCGGAACAGCCCCGGTTCTGTCCGTCGCGAAGGCCAGTCCGACACCGGCGATCAGTACGGCGATGACAGCCCAGGACGGGCTCGCCAGTCGGGCCACAAAGAACAGCAGAACCAGCGGCAGCACGAACCACGGATCCGCGCCGATCAGCCGGAACACCTCGATCACGAAACCGATCAGCACGCCGGCCAGCATGCCCGCCGCGATGGAAGCCGGAATCGCCTCGATCAGTCTGGAAATAGGCTTTACGGCAGCGGTGATCATGATCAGCACACCAACCGCCAGAAATGCGCCGACCGCTTGTTCCACCGTTGCAATGCCGGGATTTGCGGCGATCAGCGCTGCACCCGGCGTCGACCATGCGGTGATGATCGGCATGCGGTGGCGGATCGACAGAACAAGGGCCGTTGCGGCCATGGCCAGACACAGGCCCGACACCGCCGAGGCCGTTTGTGCCGTCGTCGCCCCGACGGCCTGTGACGCAGCCACGATGATCGCCAGTGTACCACCAAACCCGACCAGCACCGCGACGACGGCGGATGTTGCGGTTGAGGCTCTGAAATCGTTCATGATCTGCCAGACCCGAGAAAAGCGCTCAGCTTCTCGATAAACAGGGCCGGTTGTTCGGCATGCACCCAGTGACCTGCATTCGGCACGACATCGATATCGGCTTTCGGAAAAAGCGATTCGATAACGGCATGATGATGCGGAAGAATGTAGTCGGACCGGCCGCCCGCCAGAAACAGGGTTTTGCCCGTGTAGTGTTTCGGGTGCATGTCGGGAAAGCCCATGATGTCGTCGAAGCCTGCTTCCAGCGCGGCAAGATTGACCTGCCAGGAAAGACCGTCCGGGCCGGTTCTGACATTGTGGGCCAGAAAGGCCCGGATCGCCGGATCAGTAATGGTTTCCTTCATCGCTTCCTCGACCTCCGACCGACGGGAAAACGCCGAAAGGTCCATTGCCCGCATGTCCTTGATGTAGTCGATCAGGGTGCCGCCGGACGGGGCGGGCGCAATATCGACAACGCACAAACGCTCGACAAGCCTGGGTTCCGTCAGCGCCAGCATCATCGCCGCCTTGCCGCCCATCGAATGACCAACAATGGCGGCCGGCCCCAACGAATGCCGTTTCAGCAGGGCGGCAATATCGGCCGCCATATCCGCATAGCGCATGGCCTCATCCCACGGACTGTCACCGTGGTTGCGCAGATCGACGACGAAAACATGGTGACTGCCGCCGATCCGTTTGCCGATCGACTGCCAGTTCCGTTTCGATCCGAACAGACCGTGCAGGATGATCACGGGGGATCCCGAACCGGTTTCCGAAAAGCTCAATTCAAGGGCCATCATGGTCTCCTGACGATATCTGTTTTCGTCTCGGCCGCTCCGCGAAAGCGGCATGGTATTTGCGTAGCTATTTAAAGAATATCGGGGATATCATAGGCGATGGGAGCATGCACCTCATGGAAGCTGAATCAAAACCATCGGGCCAGCTAAAAAGGCTGATCCGAGCCATGAAAATGCGAGACTGGGCGTTCGATCTCGGCATCGTTTTAGGCCTTGGCGTCCTCTGCATGGCGATGGTTCAGCCCGGTCAGGCGCAGTCACTGGCCTATCTGGAACAGGCCGATACCCTGTCCTGCAAACTTACCGGTGGCATTGCCGCTGATGTTCGTGGCGACCGGATCGCCCTGAAACACATGACCGGACAATCGCGCCTGACCTTTTCGCGAATAAAACTGCAGGACCGTTATGCGATGCTGGAATCCGGCGGAACGGAAACCCCGGTCCGGCTGCAGATGACCGAGGAAGGGTTGACCTTCTTCAGGGCCACGGAAAAGGGCGAAATTGAAATCACCACCGTGTTTCAGAAACCCAACCCGGTCGGGCGCGGACTGATGGCCGTGCAAACCATTCACGGCACCCGGGACAGGATTGGCCCGAGCCAGCAATTCGGCGTTTGTTGGGAACCATAGAATCGTTCCATAATCCGGTCTCAAATTCACATTTGGGACCGGCCGATGCTGATCTTACCCTTGACCCGCGGCCAGATGTTCCAGTTGTTACCTGCCAAGGGTGTCGGCGCTGAAATTGGTGTGCTGGAAGGGCAATTCACTGAAGAGATACTCCAAAAGGGGATGCCCAGGCTTCTGCATCTGATTGATCCCTGGTGTCACCAGGCCCGGGAAGATTACCAGCAGGATGAAGCCAATGCGGCCGATGCGGTGCAAGACGGCCGGTATCACAATGTGCTGCGCAGGTTCGCCGCACAGATCAGTTCGGGGCAGGTCAAAATCTGCCGGCAGTTTTCCAGTGATGCGGTTGGTACATTTGCCGACGGGTCGCTCGACTGGGTCTATATTGATGCCGTCCATTCCTATGAGGGTGCTCTGGCAGATTTGCAGGCGTTTGCACCGAAAATCAAAGACGATGGTTTCATTCTTGGGCATGATTTCACCAACAGCCCACCGGCCCGTAAAATGGGATTTGGCGTCATTGAAGCGGTCAGGGATTTTCTGAAGGAAAGCGGCTGGACGTTTCTGGCGCTGACAACCGAGGACTTCCCGACCTACCTGCTCGCGCGCAACGGAGCGTCACCGAATGCACAAAGCCTTATCGGCGAATGCATACAGAAGATTCCCAATGTCGTTGAGATCAAGGAACCGTTCCGGTCCGGCCCTCACCACCGGCAGATCGTCTTTCCCGACAGGACGATCCGGTATGTCATGTCATTTTGACTGCTGGAACCGGCGTTGCCGGTTTTACGCAGCCAAGTGATATCAGGGCGAAATGCTGTCCAGACATTTTTCGTTTCCGACGATGGCCGTCAACGATATGCTTGGCCGCCTTAGTGTTTTGAATTCTGGGAGATTTCTTAGTGATTACCATCGCCGCCAATTTCGATTCCGGAAATATTGACTGTCTCGATTCCAGCGATCCCGGGAACATTCGGCTGGCGATCCGCAAGGATGCCGGGCCGGAAGGGTTCTTCCAGTGGTTCCATTTCCGACTGACCGGCGCCCGCGGCATCGCGTGCCATCTGGTGATCGAAAATGCCGGGCAGGCGAGCTACACCAAGGGGTGGGAAGGGTATCGGGCCTGCGCATCCTATGACCGGGATGAATGGTTTCGCATCGATACTGACTACACGGACGGCAAACTCATCCTGTCGATCACGCCCGAAACAGATTCGGTCTACTTCGCCTATTTCGCTCCCTATTCCCGCGAACGCCATCGCGATCTTGTGGCCGCCTGCCAGACTGACCCGCGTTGCCGTCTGGAGATTCTGGGCCAGACGGTCGATGGCGAGGAAATCGACCTGCTGATGATCGGTGACGATGCCCCGGAAAAGCTGAAATTCTGGACAATTGCCCGTCAGCATCCCGGCGAGAGCATGGCTGAATGGTGGATGGAAGGGTTTCTGACCCGCATTCTCGATCCTGACGATCCGATAGCAAGATCAATACTGGATCGTGGGGTTATGTATGTCGTGCCGAACATGAACCCGGATGGAAGCCGGCGAGGGCATCTCAGAAACAACGCGGCGGGCATGAACCTGAACCGTGTCTGGGCCGAGCCCGATGTCGAAACCAGCCCGGAAGTCTATTATGTTGAACGGAAGATGACGGAAACCGGGGTCGATTTCAGTCTCGACGTGCATGGCGACGAAGGGCTTCCCTACAACTTTATTGCGGGAGCAGACGCCATTCCGAACGTTACCGACAGGCAGATTTCCAATCGGGAAACCTATGAAGCAGCGCTGTTGCGCGCCAACCCTGATTTTCAGCGCGAGCACGGCTACCCGAAAGCCCAGCCGGGCAACGCGAACATGAAGCTGTGTTCGGCGCATATCGCCGGCAAGTTCAACTGCCTTTCCATGACATTGGAAATGCCGTTCAAGGATAATGCGAACGCACCGGACCCGGTTTATGGCTGGTCGCCCGAGCGCTGCCGGAAACTTGGCGCATCCGGGCTGGATGCGCTGGCGGCCGTGATCGATACATTGCGATGATCTTCGATCAGGCTGCCATCGGCCTCATTCTGATCGCCCTTCTGGGGCTGTTTGTCTGGGCGCGGGTTCGATACGACATCGTAGCTGTCGGCGGGCTGGTCGTTGCTGTCGCGATGGGATTGGTACCATCGGAGGAAGCGTTTTCGGGATTCGGCCATCCGGCTGTGATTACCGTTGCCGCAGTGCTGGTGATGAGCCGCGCATTGCAGCAGTCAGGCGCGGTCGGCTTCATCACCGAACGAATCAGAAATTTCGCCGATACGCCGATCCGCCAGATCGGATCTCTCTCAACGGTAGCGGTCGGCCTTTCCGGGTTCATGAACAATGTTGGCGCACTGGCCCTGCTGATGCCGGTCGCCATGGATTCCTGTCGGCGGGTCGGCCGCTCGCCGAAACTGATTCTGATGCCGGTGGCTTTCGCTTCGATCCTCGGCGGCATGGTAACCCTTATCGGCACACCGCCTAACATTCTGATCGCAACCATCCGGGCGGAATCGCTGGGCGAAGGGTTTGCGATGTTCGATTTTGCCTATGTCGGTCTGCCTGTTGCATTGCTTGGCACGCTGTTCGTCACCTTCGTGGGCTGGCGGCTGATCCCGTTTCATGGCGATGAAAAAGCAGGAATGACCGATGCATTCCAGATCGATGCCTACCT
Source organism: uncultured Flavobacteriaceae bacterium (assembly GCA_964352715.1). Lineage (GTDB taxonomy): Bacteria > Pseudomonadota > Alphaproteobacteria > UBA8366 > Aestuariispiraceae > JAVKBW01. Next base: position 72,538 of record CAYGSU010000003.1, read on the forward strand.
TTCCGAGCTGGCGGTTCCCAAGGCGTCCGAAGCACATGGCAAAACACTCTCCGAGATCGAAGCGCTGACGGAAGATATCAACGTCGCAATTGTCGGCCTTGTCCGTCGTAAACGCCATTATCCGAGGCCGCCGCAACACGAGCCATTAAACGGTCACGACCGGTTGATTGTGGAGGGTTCAGCAGAAGATCTTGACGCGTTCGTGCAGAAACTGGGTTTGCGCATGGCCGGCACCAAACCCGATAAGTCCATTCTGGTAAAGGCGGAACAAGCTGTGTTCTCGGAAGCTGTTGTCCAACAGGGCTCCAGTGTCATCGGGCGAACCGTCAGTTCGCTACGTCTCAAGGGCCGCTACAATGTTACCCTTTTGGGGGTTTCCCGGCAGGGAAAGACCTCAAGAGGGCGGCTGAACGATTACAAACTGCGGGCCGGCGACGTCATTCTTGTTGAAGGACTGGAAAACGATGTGCCTGACACCCTGCAACGCCTGGGCTGCCTTCCGCTGGCCGAGCGGTCGGTGTCGGTCGGCACTGAAAAGCGGGCGGCTTTGGCTGTCGGACTTTTTGCTCTGGCGATTGTGCTGGCGGCGATCGGTTATTTGCCGATTGCCGTTGCGTTTTCCGGTGCGATCATCGGTGTCGTTCTGCTTGGCATTCTGCCGCTTCGGGATATCTACTCGTCGATTGACTGGCCGGTTATCGTTCTGCTTGGCGCGTTGATTCCCATCGGCGGGGCGATGGAAACAACCGGTGTAACGGCGCTGGCGGCGGAGACGATCGCCGGCATGGCGGGCTTTGCCGGTCCGGCTTTTATGATCGCCCTGTTGATGATTGTTACGATGACCCTGTCCGACTTGCTGAACAATGCGGCGACGACCGTGGTGATGGCGCCGATTGCGATATCGATTGCCCAGACACTGGACCTGTCGCCCGATCCGTTTCTGATGGCGGTCGCGATTGGCGCATCGTGCGCTTTCCTCACACCCATCGGTCACCAGAACAACGCCCTGATCATGGGGCCCGGGGCTTACAGGTTCGGTGACTACTGGCGTGTCGGATTGCCGCTGGAAATCCTGATCGTTGCGCTGTCAGTGCCGCTTATCCTGGTGTTCTGGCCGGTCTAGAGCGATTATTCGACTGTATCAGCCTTGGCGACGCGGGTACCGGTCGCGATTTCCGCATACTGCGATTCCAGCGTTGCACGGTACTTCTGGAATTCAGCCAGTTCCTCGCCTTTCAACGTGCGTCCCGTTGGCAGTTTGACGCCCAGCGGGTTGGTCTGCTTGCCGTTCTTGTGCACTTCATAATGAAGGTGTGGGCCGGTTGACCGGCCGGTCGTGCCGACATATCCGATAATCTGGCGCTGCGTGACGCTGGCGCCTTTCTTGATGCGCTTGTCGATGCGCGACAAATGCGCATAGGCCGTCTTGAAAGTGCCGTTGTGCCGAATGCGAATATAATTGCCGTAACCGCCATTCCAGCCGGCTGCTTCCACGGTGCCGTTACCAGCAGCGAAAATCGGTGTGCCTGTCGGTGCGGCGAAGTCCAGACCCTTGTGCATTTTCGTGTAGCCCAGAACCGGATGCTTCCGCTTGCCAAATCCGGAGGAAATACGGGCGCCTTCAACCGGCGTCCGAAGCAGGGCCTTGCGCACGCTCTGGCCTTTTTCATTGAAGTAGTCGACTAACCCGTCCTGCCCCTTGAAGCGGTAATAGCGGCGGGTCTTGCCGCTGAGGGTCATTTCACCGATCAGCACCGCGCCATGGTCGACCACGGCTCCCTGTTCATCGACAATAGATTCGTACATCAGCGCGAACCCGTCGTCCTTCTGGATTTCCCGCTGAAAATCGACGTCGAAGCTGAAAACGTTGATCAGGTCGGCCAGAACCCGCACGGGTACCGACGCCTGGATGGCGGCTTCGTAAAGGCTGCTGTCGATTGTTCCTTCCGTGCGCTCCAGTATCTGCTCTGTCGGGCGATCGATGATCTCGGCCTTGAAGCCGCCATCATCATCGGCAATGACGGCGATATCCCGAACCGGCGTCTCCGCCATACTCAGGGAAATGAACCGGGGCTGGGTGCTTTCATCCTCGGGCGGAACGATGACAAGGTTCAATTCCTGGCCGGCTCTCAGGTAGCGCGGGTCAAACACTTCTTTCATCGCCTCGATGGCGTTGTAGGCGTCCTTGCGATCAATCCCTTCATGCTGCAGCAGTTGCATCAGGGTGTCGCCTCTGTTGACCGTTAGAATACGGGCGATTTCAGCGGAAAGCGCTTCTTCCGAGACACTGGCCACAACAGCCGGTACCGGCGGTGGTGCTTCCTCCAAGCCCGGAATTTCCGGTCCGAGTACGACTTCTTCAGGGGTGTCTGACCACGCCAAAAATGTCGCGATGGCGGCAGCCGCGACGACAGACAGGCCAAATGCCGCGAGACGTCCCCGCCGCGGGGCGGAGGATGACTTGATGCCTGAGCCGCGCCGCCAGGCAGGATACTGATCACGTAGCATGAATTCTCTATATCTCACGCAATATCAAGACTCAACGTCACCGTACGATGCCTTGAAAAATAAACATTTTTCTATTGAATCCGCTAGCGGGATTCGCTCACCATTGCAAGGATTCAGCTTGCATACTGCATCGTTTGACGACAATCAACGGGCAAAGTCGCGCAGCGAATCAGCTATACAGGGGCCGTGAGCGGAAAGGAACGGAAATGCATCGCGTTGGCATTATACCATTTGACACCAAAGAGGGTGCAATCGCCGTGCTTTTCGTTACATCACAGACGCGCGGACGATGGATCCTGCCGAAAGGGCGTCAGGAAGAGGGGGAAACCCATCACGATACCTGTCACCGCGAAGGCTTCGAGGAAGCAGGCGTGCGGGGTGTGGTGCTTGGTAATTTCCCGATGACGGTTTCGGTTACCCGCCAGACCACGGGCACAATCGCCCGTATTCCGGTGACGTATTATCCGTTTCTGGTCACCGAACAGGTTGATGACTGGCCTGAAAGAAAGAAACGTCAGCGTCACTGGGCCCTGATCGAAGACGCATCCAGGGTCGCCTACCGAGAGGACCTGCTGGGATTGATTCGTCAGTTCGATGACCTGAGCGACTGGATCAGAGAAGCCGCAGAACAGCATAGAACAACGCAGCAAGAGCCGCTGATGCCGGCACTGTAATCACCCAGGCCGCAGCGATCGAAAAAACATAGCGTCGTCGGACGAGCATTCGGGAATTCCGGATATTTCTGCTGGCGAAGGCTTCTTCTGCGGTGGCGTTCAGCTTGTGGCCCGGCCGCAATTTTCGAGTATTCGGGTTTTCCGTAATCTCGCGCAAAAAGCCGACGCCGAACACAGCACCGACGGCAATATGGGTTGAACTTACCGGCAATCCCATCGTTGTCGCGATCAGCACTGTTATGGCGACTGACAGGGCGACACAATAGGCACGCGGCGAATTGAGCCGGGTGATCTTTTTCCCGACAACCGTAATCAGCTTGGGGCCGAACAGGCCAAGGCCGAGGGAAATGCCGAATGCGCCGACGACCATGACCCAGAGCGGAATCGGCACGCTGTCGGAAATTCCGTTCGCATGGTTCACGGTAGAGACGATGGCGGCGAGGGGGCCGACGGCATTGGCGACATCGTTCGCTCCATGCGCGAAGGAAAGCAGCGCCGCACCGATGATCAGCGGCAGGTCAAAAAGCTTGTAGATATCCTTTTTCTTGCTGCCGATCGTCGTCAGGCGCCGGGCGATGTAGGGTTTTGAGGCCACCCACGCCGCGGCGAAGGTTACAGCAGCAATCACGCAGACCGACAGAACCGACGGATGCCAGATTTTGTTCAGACCCTTCATCGACATGTAGGCGGCAAAGGCCGCGGCCATCACCGCAATCAGCACGGGTACCCAGGTCGCCGCCGCTTTTCTGCTGTCTTTCGGGTAGATGATCTTGACCTTGATGAAATACAGCAGGGCTGCCGCCACCAGCGCTCCGAAGACCGGTGAGATTATCCAGCTAGCGGCGATTGCGGCCATGGTCGACCAGTTCACCAGACTGACACCGGCCGCGGCGATGCCGGCGCCCAGCACGCCGCCGACGATGGCATGGGTCGTGGAAACCGGCGCGCTGAGCATCGTGGCCAGGTTTATCCACAAGGCGGCGGCAAACAGTGCGCTCAGCATGAGAAGCTGGAAAGCCTCAACGGATACATCGTTACCCGGCGTGATTATGCCTTTCGATACGGTCTCTACGACATCGCCACCGGCGAGCAGAGCGCCGGCGCTTTCGCAGACAGCGGCGATGACAATTGCGCTGAAAACAGTCAGAACCCGCCCGCCAACAGCCGGTCCCATATTGTTGGCGACATCGTTCGCGCCGATGTTCAGCGCCATGTAGCCGCCAACAACCGCCGCCGCCATGATCATCAGCCAGTCTTCACTGACGGTGGTATAGGACCCGCCGACCAGTACGGCGATTGCGGAAAGGAACACCGCCGCCAGCCCGACCGGCAGAATTTTTCCGCGGATATCGAGAACCTTATCCTGCGTAAAACCGAATCGACGAAGATCGTTTACATAGCGGTGTTCAGGTTTTTTAACGGGATCAGGCAAGACTTCGAACCAGTTCTTTGGGGAGCGGTGTCGGCTGCAACACAAATGAAACAAATGTGTAACAATTCCGGCGTCGTTTCCCAACCCGTTTCAATTAAATCAGAGCCTGCCTCTCGGCCGGCCGTCTGCTAATCCGGTCAGGCCGCCGCTTCGGATTGCTGCTGCACGACCTTGTCGGCATCCTTGCCGGTCAGTTCCTGCAGGTGATCGAACTGCGCTTCAAAGGTTGCGGTGCCCTGAGTGGCAGACCGAAGCTCCACGATCAGATCCTGCATTTCCGCCGCCGGCATGTAGCAGGTTACTTCGTCCCAGCCATCCCATCCGGTCTTGGTGTCGAAACCGAGTATCTGTCCACGCCGTCCCGTGACGATGCGCTGAATGCTGGCGGTGTGTTCCGTCGGCATCGAGATCATGACGCTGTTGACCGGTTCAAGCAGCACCGGCTGGGCTTCTGGCAGGCCTTCTCGGAGAGCCATTGCGCCGGCTTTTCTGAACGCCATTTCCGAGGAATCAACCGAATGATACTGGCCGTCGAACAGCGTCACCGAAATATCGACGACGGGAAAGCCCAGCGGCCCCTTCTCCAATGCCTCGCGCGCACCGGCTTCAACAGCCGGTATGTACTGCTTCGGCACGGAGCCGCCGTGAATTTTCTGCTCGAACACAAATCCTGCACCGCGCGACAGCGGGGCGATATCGACCTGAACATCGCCGAATTCGCCGTGTCCGCCGGATTGCTTCTTATGCCGGGCGTGTTTCTGAACAGGCTTACGGATTGTCTCGCGGTACGGCACGCGCGGTTGCGAGGCGATGACGGTCAGACCCGACCGGTTTTTCAGTTTTTCGAGCGCCAGTTTCAGATGCATTTCGCCCTGGCCGCGCATGACGTATTCGCCGGTGATCTCGTCGTGTTCCGTACTGAGCGACGGGTCTTCATCGAGAATTTTTTGCAGATTGGCCGGTAATTTTACATCATCGCCGCGGCTTTCCGCCTGAATCGCCAAAGTGAAAAGCGGATTGGGCAGTGCGGGCCAGCCATCACGGCTTGATGCGCCGCCGGTGTCCAGCAGGTCGCCGGTCGTGACCTCATCCATCTTGCCGAGCCCGATAACCTCGCCTGCAGTGGCTTCGGTTACCCGTTCAAGGTTCTGACCGAACAGCCGGTTCAGACCGGCCGGTCGATGCCCGCCTATCGTATCGCCGTCAGACAGGCTGCCGGTAAGGATGCGTCCGATTGAAATTTTTCCGGCGTGGCCGGCATGAATGGTCTTGAACACCCTGACCCGGGTTTCATCGCCGGTAAGGCCAAGCCGCTCTACAGTGGCCTTGATATCCGGCGCATCGTGACGCAACGCTTTCAACAGCCGCCGTACGCCGTTCGCGTTCTGCGCCGAGCCGAAAAAAACCGGCACTATCAGGTTGCCGGCAAGGTCCTTCGTCATGTTGGCGTATACCTCATCGGTGGAAGGCACCGTATCCTCCAGCAGTTTTTCCAGCAGATCGTCATCGAAATCGGCCAGGTTCTCCAGCAGTTCGGTTCGGGCGTCTGTCTCCCTGTCCTGAACCGACTCCGGGATCGAAATGAGGCTCGACGGTTTTCCTTCCTCCCAGTTGAAGGCGCGTTCGGAAACCAGGTCGACATGGCCGGTCACGGTTTCGCCATCGCGGATCGGAATTTCCCGCAATACCAGCGGTCTTGCCGATGCGCCCTGCAGCGCCTCCATGGTTTCGCGAACGCTGACCGGACCGTGATCCACCTTGTTGATGAACACCATATGCGGCACGTCATTTTCATCGAGCGCCCGCAGCATCGGCGCCATTGCAGCGGCCTTCGACGGGTCCGGTTCGCACACAACGATGGCAACATCCGCAATCGTCATCGCACCCATGGTTTCATAAATCAGTTCGCCGGAACCGGGGCAGTCGATGAATGTCCATGTTTCGCCCAGATAATCGGCGGTCGCGACGTTCAGTTCCGTCGACATCTGGTGGGCGCGTGCTTCAGCGGAACCATCGCCGACACGCGATCCGTCGTTAACGCTGCCGCGCCGGTTCAACGCGCCCGCCTCGACGAGAATGGCTTCCAGAAGTGATGTCTTGCCTGAAAGATAGGGGCCGCAGATTAAAGCAGCACGCGGAGTCGATGGATGGATAACGGTCATGAACAGGTCCTCCCGAAGGCCGGCCAAGCGTCTATGACTTGGCTCTGTTGTGCCAGGCGTCGGTGGGACCCGTTGCAATCGGTAGGCTGTAGCCGATCGTTTTCGTGGCGGTTGGCTTTTCGCCCCCTTGGTGCGCGGCCCTTAGCCGGCGCGTTCTTCTATTCTTCATGCAAGCCTAACGCCGAATGCGCGCGCTTGCCAAGCATTTCGGATCAGTTGCGTCTGTGACGCCGGCGGGATGACCGGTTGACGTTTGCGTGCTCAGGTTAAATTCTCTGGTCTGGTTCTGCAGGAAGGGAACACTGATGGCGATAGCGAAACCGGCGCCGGGATTTGAGAAAAACCCTGACCACCCGCTTTCGGTGCGGCCGCAACGGATACATGTCGTTGTTCGGCTTGGCGACGAAATCGTTGCGGATGCGAAGAACGTCCTGGTTGTCGAGGAAGGCGACTATCCGCCGCGCTACTACATTCCGGCTTCGGATGTCCGGATAGACTTGCTTGAGCCGACTGACCATCAGACATACTGCCCCTACAAGGGCGACGCCAGATACTGGACGGTGCGAACGGCCGGGCATGTTCTGGAGAACGGCGCCTGGGCCTATGACGATCCGTATGACGAAACGGCGGGTCTGGCCGGACATATCAGTTTCTATACCGAAAAAATGGACATTCACATCAGCGGCGCCAAAGCGGACAAATCATGAAAACCTACAGGATCGCAGCCATTCCGGGTGACGGCATCGGCACCGAGGTTATCAGCGCCGGCGTGCAGGTTTTGCAGGCGCTGCAAGAACGGGTCGGAACGTTCCGCTTCGATGTTGAAATCTTTCCCTGGGGGTCAGACTTTTTTCGCCAGACCGGTGTCATGATGCCGGCGGATGGCCTGTCCGTCCTGCGCCCTTATGATGCCATTTATTTCGGGTCAGCCGGCGATCCGGCAGTGCCTGATCACATAAGCCTTTGGGGTCTGCGCCTGAAAATCTGTCAGGGGCTGGACCAGTACGCCAATGTCAGGCCATCGCGTCTGCTGCCCGGCATCGAAAGCCCGCTTGCGAATGTAACGGCGAAACAGATGGACTGGGTCATCGTGCGTGAAAACTCGGAAGGCGAATATGCCGGCGTCGGTGGCCGGGTGCATCAGACCCTGCCGCAGGAAATCGGCATGGATGTCGCGGTCTTCACCCGCACCGGGGTTGAACGGATTCAGCGCTTCGCCCTTGAACTGGCGCGGTCGCGACCCAGAAAGCGGCTGACCCTGGTCACCAAGTCGAACGCCCAGCGCCACGGCATGGTGATGTGGGACGATGTGTTCGAGACCGTTCGCGCGGACTATCCCGATGTTGAAATCGACAAGATGCTGGTCGACGCGATGACCGTTCGCATGGTGCGCGACCCGGCAAGCCTGGACACGATCGTCGCGACGAACCTGCACGCCGATATTCTCAGCGACCTCGCTGCCGCACTGACCGGCAGCATCGGCATTGCACCGACCGGCAACCTGCGGCCGGAAAAAGATGCGCCGTCGATGTTCGAGCCGATCCACGGATCGGCTTTCGATATCATGGGCAAGGGCATCGCCAACCCGATCGGGTCGTTCTGGAGCGCGGTCATGATGCTGGATCACCTCGGCGAAACCGCCGCTGCCGCCAGCCTGATGTCTGCCATCGAGAAGGTGACCGGCGACGGCAGGGTGCGCCCGCACGATCTGGGCGGCGACGCCTCGACGCAGGCCGTGACCGATGCGGTATGCGAAGCCCTTGCCGGATCGAACGCATGAAACGCCTGCTCGCCATCGTTCATGCCCCGTCCCCGAACACGCAGAAACTGCGCGATGCGCTGGTACGCGGCGCAAACCATGAGGATGTCGACGGGGTGGAGGTGGTCTGCCAGTCGCCGTTCGATACTGAACCGGACGACGTTCTGGCGGCCGATGCCGTGGTGCTCGGCACCACGGAAAACCTGGGCTACATGTCCGGCGCGCTGAAGGATTTTTTCGACCGCTGCTACTATCCCTGCATGGACAAGACGGATGCGCTTCCCTACGCGCTGTTCGTGCGCGCCGGCCTGGATGGCACGGGAACCTGCCGTGCCGTCACCTCGATTGCTTCCGGCATTCGCTGGAAACCGATCCGCGATCCGCTTGTCTGCAAGGGCGAATGGCAGGATGATTTCGTTGAACAGGTTGAGGAGCTCGGCCTCACCGTGGCGGCCAGTCTGGAAGCCGGAATCCTTTAGAAAGTACAGCGATGAAAATCACCGATATTCGCGCAACGCCGGTCAACATTCCCTTTGTTGCGCCCTATGTCTTCAGCTATGGATCGATCGCATCGCTGACCAAAACCGTTATCGAGCTCGACACGGATGATGGTGTTACAGGATTGGGGGAATGTGCGGACGGCGACCGGGCGAAAGATGTTCTGGCGCTGCGAGACCGGCTGATCGGCGTCGATATTCGGGAAATCACCACGGCGGAAATGCGCTGCCTGCCGGGTATGCGGTTCACGCCCTGGGGCAACATCACGGCGCTGAAGCGCGCCTTCGGCGGCATCGAGATGGCGATGTGGGATGCCCGTGCCCGAACCGAAAACGTGCCGCTTTATACCCTGCTCGGCGGGGCGGTCCGCATGGAAATCGGCCTGACCGAATACTTCTCCTTCCGGTTGCCCGGCGATAATCATCCCGGCGAAATGACGGGGCTGGATGTTGCCCGGCACTGTGGCCGGCTGCTCGAAGAATTCAACATGGATACGTTCGAAGGCAAGGTCGGCACGGTCGGGCTGGATGAAGAGGTTGAGATGGTTCGCGAAATCCGCGCTGCCATCGGCGACCGTCGCCTGATGCTGGATGCAAACGGCGGCTGGACCGT
>CAYGSU010000003.1:82282-130236 GCA_964352715.1 uncultured Flavobacteriaceae bacterium
TGCAACGCTGCCATGAACGGTATCTTTCCGAAGGCGTTTTTCCGCAGGGCAAGGCCGGTACGGGATTCCGGACCCACTATTCCCGTGTTTGAGATCTTGTATAAATCTAGGCGCGGAAGAATAAAAACCTAATTGCATCAACGAATAGTTCTGCGCGTGATTTAGGGTTGCACTTCTTGCTAAAGCGATGAACCATTCTCCATCGGAACCGCCTCAAAGAGGCAAGACACGATTGCTCCAGAACTTATAATTCCGGCGGTTCCCAACATAAGAACATGGAGGGCATCCAATGAAAAATCTAACGATTCCTGTTGCCGCGGGACTAATGGCTCTGGGCATGGCCATCGGCATGGCGCCGGCCGCCAGCGCCAAAACGCTGATCTATTGCTCGGAAGGCAGCCCGGAAGGGTTCGACCCGGCGCTCTATACAGCCGGCACGACGTTTGATGCGACATCGAAAAACGTTTTCAACCGACTCGTCGAGTTCGAACGTGGAACGACCACGGTTGTTCCCGGGCTCGCGGAAACCTGGACGGTTTCGGATGACGGTCTGGAATACACGTTCAATCTTCGCAAGGGCGTCAAGTTCCACTCGACGTCCTTTTTCACGCCATCGCGCGACTTCAATGCCGATGACGTTGTGTTCACGTTCGAACGCCAACGCGTGAAGGACCATCCGTTCAATGCCTATGTGGCCGGGGCCGCATGGGAATATTTCGACGGTATGTCGATGCCTGACCTGATTTCCTCGGTCACCAAGGTTGACGAGCACACCGTGAAGTTCACGCTGACGCGCCCGGAAGCGCCGATGATCGCGAACCTTGCGATGGATTTCGCGTCGGTTCTGTCGCAGGAATACGCAGACCAGCTTGCCGCCGCCGGCACGCCGGAACTGCTGAACCAGCAGCCGATCGGAACCGGTCCGTTCAAGTTCCAGGCCTATCAGAAAGATGCGATGATCCGGTATCAGGCGCATGGCGAGTACTGGGGCGGTGCAGCGCCGATCGATACCCTGATCTTTGCGATCACGCCGGATGCATCGGTGCGGTATCAGAAGCTGAAGGCCGGCGAATGCCATATCATGCCGTATCCGAACCCGGCTGAAATTGCAGCCATGAAGTCGGATCCCGACGTCAATCTGCTCAGCCAGGAAGGCCTCAATGTCGGCTACCTTGCCTACAACACGCAGGTTGCACCCTTCGACAATGTGCGGGTGCGCAAGGCGCTCAACATGGCAATCAACAAACAGGCCATTCTGGACGCGGTTTTCCAGGGAGCAGGCAAGGTCGCCATCAATCCGATCCCGCCAACCATCTGGTCTTACAAGGCGGATCTGAAAGACGATCCTTACGATCCGGAAGCGGCGAAAAAGATTCTGGAAGAAGAAGGCGTCACGAATCTCAACATGAAGATCTGGGCGATGCCGGTTCAGCGGCCTTATAACCCGAATGCGAAACGCATGGCGGAAGTTATGCAGGAAGATTTCGCGAAGGTCGGCGTCAATGTCGAAATCGTCCAGTACGAATGGGGCGAGTATCTGAAGCGGTCGAAAGAAGTAGATCGTGACGGTGCCGTGCTTCTGGGCTGGACGGGCGATAACGGCGACCCCGATAACTTCCTGGCGGTTCTGCTCGGCTGCGATGCCGTAGGCGGGTCCAACCGGGCGCAGTGGTGCCACCAGCCTTTTGAGGATCTGATCCAGAAAGCCAAGGTTGTTTCCGATCATGCGGCGCGGACCAAGCTGTATGAAGAGGCGCAGGTCGTGTTCAAGGAACAGGCGCCCTGGGCGACAATCGCGCATTCGGTGGTATTTGAACCGATCCGCAACGAAGTCGCCAACTACAAGATTGATCCCTTTGGCGGTCATATCTTCTATGGCGTCGATCTGAAATAGGAACGGCAGAAACGGTTTCGGGGGGCTTAATGCCCCCCGAACCATTTCAGGCTCCCGCCGTATCCTGATCGGATAGACAGCAAAGAATGCTGAATTTTTTCATTCGCAAGATCGGTTTGATGATCCCGACATTCTTCGGGGTAACGATCTGTTCGTTTCTTTTCATTCGCTTGTTGCCCGGCGACCCGGTGCTTTTGCTGGCCGGTGAACGCGGTATCGATGAGGAACGGTACCAGCAACTGCTGGAGCAGTTCGGCTTCAATCGACCACTGTGGGAACAGTATCTGGAATACATTTCAAATGTCCTGCACGGAAATCTCGGCGTTTCGTTTCGCACCAAGGTTCCCGTGCTGCAGGAATTCATGAGCCTGTTTCCTGCGACGGTGGAGCTTTCAGTCTGCGCCATCATCCTTGCTGCTGTGATCGGCGTTCCGGCCGGAATAATCGCCGCCATCCAGCGTGGCCGGGCCACCGACCACACGGTCATGGGGGCGGCACTGGTCGGCTATTCTATGCCGATCTTCTGGTGGGCGCTGCTGATGATCATCGTGTTTTCCAGCATCCTCGGCTGGACCCCGGTTTCCGGTCGGATCTCGCTGATGTTCTATTTCGAGCCGGTTACCGGTTTCATGTTGATCGACAGTCTATTGTCCGGGCAGAAAGGCGCATTCGCATCCGCTGCAAGCCATCTTGTCTTGCCGACGATTGTGCTGGCCACGATTCCGCTTGCCGTCATTGCCCGCCAGACCCGGTCAGCCATGCTTGAAGTACTGGGCGATGACTATGTGCGCACGGCCCGCGCCAAGGGTCTTTCACCGATGCGGATCATCGGCCTGCACGCCCTGCGAAACGCCCTGATACCGGTGATTACAACAATCGGACTTCAGGTCGGCGTGCTTTTCGGCGGCGCGATCCTGACAGAAACGATTTTTGCCTGGCCCGGTATCGGCAAGTGGATGCTGGAATCAATTCATGCCCGTGACTACTACGTGGTGCAGGGTGGCCTGCTGATGATCGCCATTATCGTCATGGTCGTGAATTTGACGGTCGACGTGCTCTACGGTCTCATTAACCCAAAAATCAGGTATTGAAGAAGCGATGAGCGAACTTACGCAAGCAGAGGCGACAACGCCAGACGAGAGGCCAAGCCCGCTGCGTGAATTCTGGTCTTATTTCAAGGAAAACAAAGGGGCAGTTGCCGGCTTCTGGTTTTTCATCGGGTTGATTCTGGTGGCGATCCTCGCCGATGTGATTGCGCCGCATTCGCCCTCCGACCAGTACCGCGACGCGCTGCGGCTGCCGCCGGCCTGGTCGGAAGAAGGGCAATCGACCTTCCTTCTCGGGACGGATGCGGTCGGCAGAGATGTTCTGTCCCGCATCATCCACGGCTCTCGCTATTCATTGTTCATTGGTTGTATTGTGGTGTCGATAGCAGCAGGGGCGGGCATTCTGATCGGGCTTGTTTCCGGCTACAAGGGCGGCCTTGTCGATACAATGGTCATGCGTCTGATGGATATCGTCCTGGCCTTTCCGAGTCTGCTGCTGGCTTTGGTGCTTGTCGCCCTGCTTGGGCCGGGTCTGGAAAATGCGATGGTCGCCATCGCGCTCGTACAATTGCCGCATTATGTCCGCCTCGTGCGGGCGTCGGTCCTGTCTGAAAAAGGCCGCGACTATGTAACATCCGCGCGGGTCGCCGGCGCCGGGCCGCTCCGCATCATGATCGTCACGATCCTGCCGAACTGCATGGCCCCGCTGATCGTGCAGGCGGCCCTTTCTTTCTCGACAGCGATTCTCGATGCCGCTGCTCTTGGGTTTCTCGGGCTGGGCGCACAACCCCCGACACCGGAATGGGGAACGATGCTGGCGGAAGCGCGTGAGTTCATTTTGACAGGCTGGTGGATGGTTACCTTTCCGGGTCTGGCCATCCTGATCACGGTGGTATCAATCAACGTCATGGGCGACGGGCTGCGTGATGCGCTCGACCCGAAACTGAAGCGGAGCTAGGGCAATGGCGCTGCTGGAAATCGACAATCTCAATGTGGAGTTCAGAACGGCACAGGGCGCCTTCCGGGCGGTTGACGGAATGTCGCTCACGGTCGATCAGGGTGAGTTGCAGGCGATTGTCGGGGAAAGCGGTTCCGGCAAGTCGGTTGCCATGCTGGCGCTGATGGGCCTGCTGCCCTGGACGGCGACGGTGACGGCGGATCGCCTGTCCTTTAACGGCGTAGACATGGCTGCGTTGCCGGCCCGGCAGCGACGTCGCATCATCGGCAAGGATATGGCGATGATCTTTCAGGAGCCGATGACCAGCCTGAATCCCTGTTTCACCGTCGGGTTCCAGATCAAGGAAGCACTGAAAACCCATCTCGGCGGCACCAGGGCCGAACGGCAGGCACGCGCCGTTGAACTGTTGCAGCAGGTCGGCATTCCTGAACCGGAAAAGCGGCTGTCGGCGTTTCCGCATCAGATGTCGGGCGGCATGAATCAGCGCGTCATGATCGCCATGTCCATCGCCTGCCGACCGAAGCTGCTGATCGCCGACGAACCGACGACGGCGCTTGATGTCACCATTCAGGCGCAGATTCTCGATCTGCTGCTCGATCTTCGGAAAAAGGAAGGGATGGCGCTGATCCTGATTACCCATGACATGGGTGTCGTCGCCGAAACGGCGGAACGCGTGGCGGTTCAGTATGCCGGCCAGAAGGTCGAAGAACAGAATGTCCGCGACCTGTTCCGAAACCCTCATCATCCCTACACGCACGGTTTGCTGTCGTCTCTGCCGGAGCGCTCCAGAGGGAAAAAGCTGCCGTCGCTAGCCGGTGTCGTGCCGGGGCAGTTCGACCGACCGGCAGGCTGTCTGTTTTCGCCGCGCTGCCCTTTCGCTACCGACCTGTGCCGAAGGGAAAAGCCGCCACGGCAAGGCCCTGAATTCGGATCCGCCCTGTGTCATACCCCTTTGCAGCAGGGTATGCCGCAAACCGTTGCAGAAAGTGTCGATGCATGACGGCGCAGTCCCCACTTTTGTTGGCAACGAACCTTTCCCGGCATTACGAGATTTCCGGCGCCCGGTTCGGCAAGAGTCTGAGCGTCAAGGCGCTGCAGGGCGCGAGCTTCGTTCTCGACCGGGGCGAGACGCTGGCGGTTGTCGGTGAAAGCGGCTGCGGAAAATCGACCCTCGCACGGCTTATCACGATGATTGAACCGCCAACCGACGGGTCTTTCGACATTGATGGCCATCATGTCGACAATACCGCGTCGAAGCCCGGCAGGAAGCTTCGCGCCGCCGTGCAGATCGTGTTTCAGGATCCGTATTCATCGCTCAACCCACGGCAGAAAGTCGGCACGATCATTCAGGAACCGATGCTGATCAACCGGCCGGATGTGCCGGCGTCGGAACGGCAGGAAAAAGCCCGCGCCATGTTGCAGAAAGTGGGGTTGCGACCGGAACATTTCGACCGCTATCCGCATATGTTTTCCGGCGGACAGCGGCAGCGGATCGCCGTCGCCCGGGCTCTGATGCTGAATCCTGAAATTCTGGTTCTGGACGAGCCTGTCTCCGCGCTCGATCTCTCGGTTCAGGCGCAGATCCTGAACCTGCTGGTCGATCTGCAGGATGAATTCGGTCTCGCCTACCTGTTTATTTCTCACGATCTTTCCGTCGTTCGTCATATGGCCGACCGGGTGATGGTGATGTATCTGGGGCGGCCCGTCGAATACGGCGACCGTGACGCGATTTTCAACAACCCGCAGCATCCCTATACGAAGGCGTTGCTTTCAGCGACGCCGGTCGCCGATCCGGAACATGTGAAAGACAGGATAAAGCTGGAAGGTGAACTGCCGTCGCCGGTCGATCCGCCTACCGGATGTGCATTTCACCCGCGCTGCCCGATCGCCGTTGCGGCCTGCGCACAAGAAAGGCCTGAACTGCGGCAGGTCGAAGGACGTGACGTGGCCTGCATTCTGGCGTGAGTTTTTTTCGCTAATCCCCTGCATAATAGGGATTGCGCCCGACAAACAGACCGGTCCAAATGATTGACATGTTTGTGTTGAAGGATGCACCGCGATGTCTGTCTCAACGTATTCGATCCCGAATCCGAAAATTAATCCGGCCACACGGCCGGCGATCGGTCTGAAGCCGGACGGCAGCCCGGACGATCCGGACCGGGTGGAAATCGGGCCGACGGACAAGGCGTTTCAGGAATGGGCGGCGTTGGGCATTACTGCGCCGAACCTGACCCGCATTAGAGAGTTTCGGTTACACCGCGTTGTTGCCGAACTGCAGAAGCGGGAACTGGACGCTGTGCTGCTGTTCGATCCGCTGAACATTCGCTACGCGACAGATTCCATGAACATGCAGGTATGGGTTTCCCACAACCCGTCGCGTGCGGCGATGGTAACGGCCGACGGTTATCTGGTGCTGTGGGATTTTCACGGCTCGGACCATCTGTCGAACTATCTGCCGCTGATCAACGAACGCCGTCACGGCGCCGGGTTCATCTATTTCATTGCCGGTGACAAGGAAGAGGAAAAGGCGAACGAATTCGCCGCCCAGGTGGATGAGGTGGTGCGGCAGCAGTGCGGCAAGGGCCGCCGGCTTGCCATCGACAAGATCGAAATTCTGGGGCTGCGCGCGCTGGATGCGCTTGGGTTCGAGACGTTTTCCGGTCAGGAAGTCATGGAGCATGCACGGGAAATCAAATGCCCGGATGAAATCAACGCCATGCGGTGTTCGATCGCAACAACCGAAATCGCCATTGCCGAAATGCGCAAGGTGCTTGAACCCGGAATCGCCGAGGTCGAACTCTGGGCCGTCATGCATGCCGAGAACATCAAGCGCGGCGGTGAATGGATCGAAACCCGTATCCTGAGTTCCGGTCCGCGCACCAATCCCTGGATGCAGGAAGCCGGACCGCGCCGGGTCCAGGACGGTGATCTTGTCGGTTTCGATACAGATCTGATCGGACCGTATGGAATCTGCACCGATATTTCACGGACATGGTATTGCGGCGACGGCAAGCCCAGCGATGAACAGCGCCGGCTGCACGATGACGCCTATACCTATTTCGTCCGGAATCAGGAACTTCTGAAGCCGGGAACGCATTTCCGCGAGCTGATTGAAGCCGGTGCGACCCTGCCGGACTACCTTCAGGAACAGCGTTACGCCGTTGTGATGCATGGTGTCGGTCTGTGCGATGAATTTCCGTCTATTCCCTACCCGCAGGACAGTGTCGAAGGCGCGTGGGACTATGTGCTGGAACCCGGCATGGTGATCTGTAACGAAGTGTATGCCGGCAAGGTCGGTGGTCGCGACGGTATCAAGCTTGAAGACCAGATCCTGATAACCGAAACCGGGTATGAAAACCTCACACGGTGCCCGTTCGACGCGAAACTGATGGGCTAGCCGGGCCGTTACTGTTCAGGATTGTCCAGCGGTATCTCAGCCCTGACGACGACTGGGTTTCCATTGTCGTCCGTGCCTTTGTATTCGACGGAGGCGACATCGGGAAGCGTCTTGGTCGCGACATACTGGTCGCGCCGAGATTTCGCGGAGTTCGGGTCGATACGGTATTCGATCATTCCGGAAACGCATTCATTGCCGTGATCAACACAGACTGTACCGCTTGTTAGCGTTACGCCCACACCCGCATTTTCGATGAAGATGCGGTGATGCATGAACCGGTGCCGGTCATCCTTGAAAACATAGCCAAGCGGCTGAATGGTCATGGTCAGCGAGGCTTTTTCAGCATCCTGCGCCCATGCCGGTTCGCCGGACAGGCTGATGCCCGTTATAGACAGAGCCGCCAGGGCCACTGCGCATAAAAACCCGGTTCGCGTCACGCCGCCGTGCCTCCAACGGTCAACCCATCAAGTCTCAATGTCGGCTGGCCGACGCCCACCGGCACGCCCTGGCCTTCCTTGCCGCAGGTGCCGATACCCGGATCGAGTTTCATGTCGTTACCGATCATCGAGACGCGCGTCAGCGAATCCGGGCCGTTGCCGATCAGGGTCGCACCCTTGACCGCCGCACCGATCTTGCCGTTCTCGATCTTGTAGGCTTCCGTGCAGGAAAACACGAACTTGCCGTTGGTGATGTCGACCTGCCCGCCGCCGAAATTGACCGCAAACAGGCCTTTCTTGACGGAAGCGAGTATTTCGCCCGGGTCCTTGTCGCCATTCAGCATGTAGGTATTCGTCATCCGCGGCATTGGCGGATGCGCGAAGGACTGCCGGCGGCCATTGCCCGTCGGCCGCATGCCCATGAGCCGGGCATTCATGCGGTCCTGCATGTACCCGGTGAGAATGCCGTCCTCGATCAGCGTGGTGCTGCTTGTCGGCGTTCCTTCATCATCAATCGTAAGCGAACCACGCCGATCGGCCATCGTGCCGTCATCGACGACGGTGACACCCGGCGAGGCAACACGCTGGCCCATCAGGCCGGCGAAAGCGGATGTCTTCTTGCGGTTGAAATCACCTTCCAGGCCGTGACCGATGGCTTCGTGAAGCAGAATGCCCGGCCAGCCGGGGCCGAGCACGACCGTCATTTCACCAGCTGGCGCAGGTTCGGAATCGAGATTGATCAGTGCCTGACGAAGCGCTTCGTCGACCTGTTCCTGCCACGCATCCGGCGTTACGAACCGGTCGAAGGCCAACCTGCCGCCGGCGCCATGGCCGCCGCTTTCCATCTTGCCGTCCTTTTCGACGACCACGGATACATTCAGCCTTACCAGAGGCCTGATATCGGCCATGCGTTCGCCGCCCGGCCTGACGATCTGCACCGCCTGCCATTCGCCGGCCAAAACGGCGCTGACCTGACGCACCCGGTCATCTTTCGACCGCGCATAGGCGTCGATTTCCTCAAGCAGCTTCACCTTTTCCTCGAAGGCCATGCCCAACAGCGGATTTTCATCGCCGTACAGCGCCTTGTTGGTGCCGGCGGGCGCAGCAGCGAAAGACCCGCCATGACCGGCATGAACCGCTCTCACCGCATCGCTGGCGCGTTTCAGGGCACCTTCGCTGAAATCGGATGCGTGGGCATAGCCGCTCACATCATCGGCAACCGACCGCAAGCCGAAACCCTGCGCCGTGTCATAGCTGGCGGATCGAACGCGTCCGTCGTCGAATGAAATCGCCTCCGACAGCCGGTATTCCAGAAACAGCTCGCCGTCATCCGCGCCTTTCAAGGCGTCGTTGACCAACGATTCGGTGCGGTTTCGGTCAAGGCCCGCGCGCTCATAGAATATCTCGTCTGTTTCGGCCAGATTTGGCATGAAATTTCAGCTCCGGATCAGAATGTAACGTCTCACTATAACCAGAGTGACGTGGGAACGAAAAAAGTAAAGTCCATACACTCATTGTTGAATGACCGTTGACCGTTAAGCCGCAATCGACTGCAGAATCCGGACAGTCGGCTGCGACAGCAGAACGCAGTTGTATTGCTTGATTGCTCTATTTCACAGCGTACAATACCGTATATTGTTTGGGGGGATCGGTCCGCAGGCGAAAACCTGCTTGGATCATCCAGGACAATGCGATACATCCACGTCGGCAAGCGAGCGGAAGCAGCGCGGCGGGTGTTTTACGATATGGGGAGTAGCGGTGTGAAAAGTCGGATCATGGCCCTTGCGGCGAGCGGACTAGCAATGTTGGCGACATTGGTCGCCGCGCCGGCGATGGCGGCAAAGCCACAACCCTGGCAGCTGGGGCTGCCGGAACCGGCTACGCCGATTGCCGAAATGCTTGGCGATTTCCACACCTTGCTGTTGTGGATCATCGTAATCATCACGATTTTCGTGCTGTTCCTGCTGCTTTGGACCTGTTTCAAGTTTCGTGAATCGGCCAACCCCACGCCCTCCAAAACCACGCATAACGCTGTGCTGGAAGTTGCCTGGACCCTTATTCCTATCCTGATCCTGGTCGGTATCGCCTTCCCGTCTTTCAAGGTCATGTATGCGGCCGACAGTACCGATGATCCGGAAATGACGCTGAAGATCACGGGCTATCAGTGGTACTGGAACTACACCTATCCCGATAACGGCAATTTCACGTTCGACGCCTATTTGCTGGCCCGTACGCATGAAGAAGCGGAAGAGCAAAATGCGCATCGCCTGATGGATACAGACAACGTCGTTGTTCTGCCGGTCGACACCAATATCCGACTGATCATAACAGCAGGCGATGTGTTGCATAACTGGTCGATGTCCGATTTCGGTGTGCGACTCGACGCCGTGCCGGGCCGGCTGAACGAAACCTGGACCAAGATCAATCCGGAATTCGCCGGCCATACCTTCTACGGGTTCTGTTCCGAATTGTGCGGAACCGATCATGCGTACATGCCGATTATGGTCAAAGCGGTGACGAAAGAGGAATTTGCAGCCTGGGTCGAACAGGCGCAGCAGACATACGACACTGCCGACGGTTCGCCGCGGCCATCTCTGGATAACAATGAAGCCGGCGCATCACAGCTGGCTTATACAGCCGAGTGATCGGCGCGAAGCGATTGAGGAGATAACAAATGGGTTACGGTGCAACCGCAGACGCGCATGACGATCACGGAATCCCGAAAGGATACCGTCGCTGGCTGTATTCCACCAATCACAAAGACATCGGTACGATGTACATGATCTTTGCGATTGTTGCCGGCCTGATCGGCGGTCTGGCTTCGATCTACATGCGGATGGAACTTCATCATCCGGGCGTGCAGTACATGACCGACGGACACGAATGGAACGTCGTCATTACGGCGCACGGGCTGATCATGGTGTTCTTCGTCGTGATGCCGGCGCTGATCGGCGGGTTCGGTAACTGGTTTGCGCCGCTGATGATCGGCGCACCGGATATGGCATTCCCGCGAATGAACAATATTTCGTTCTGGCTGCTTATTCCGGCTTTTGCGCTGCTGCTTCTGTCGGCCATCATCGGCGGCGGTGCTGGCACGGGCTGGACGGTCTATCCGCCGCTGTCGAACACGCCGGGCCATTCCGGTGCGGCGGTCGATATGGCGATTTTCGCGCTGCACCTGGCCGGCGCCTCGTCAATTCTCGGCGCGATCAACTTCATCACGACCATCTTCAACATGCGGGCGCCGGGCATGACGCTGCACAAGATGCCGCTGTTCGCCTGGTCGATGCTGATCACGGCCTTCCTGCTGGTGCTTTCGCTGCCTGTGCTTGGCGGTGCGATCACCATGCTGCTGACAGACCGTAACTTCGGCACATCCTTTTTCCGCCCCGATGGCGGCGGTGACCCGATCCTGTTCCAGCACCTGTTCTGGTTCTTCGGTCACCCTGAAGTGTACATCATGATCCTGCCGGCTTTCGGCATCATCAGCCATGTTATTTCGACATTCTCCAGAAAGCCGATTTTCGGCTATCTGGGCATGGCCTACGCCATGGTGGCGATCGGATTCGTCGGCTTCATCGTCTGGGCGCACCACATGTACACGGTGGGCATGGATATCGATACGCGGGCGTATTTCACCGCAGCCACAATGGTCATCGCGGTGCCGACAGGGGTCAAGATATTCTCCTGGATCGCGACCATGTGGGGCGGGTCGATCAAGTTCGACACGCCGATGCTGTGGGCGGTCGGGTTCATCTTCCTGTTTACCGTGGGGGGCGTAACCGGTGTTGTGCTGGCAAATGCCGGCATGGATCTGCAGTTGCACGACACCTACTATGTCGTCGCGCACTTCCATTACGTGCTGTCACTTGGCGCCGTCTTCGGCATATTCTGCGGCATGTATTACTGGATCGGCAAAATGAGCGGCCGCCAGTTCCCGAGCTGGGCAGGAAAGCTGCACTTCTGGACGACCTTCATCGGCGTGAACATCACCTTCTTCCCGCAGCATTTCCTCGGTCTTGCCGGCATGCCGCGCCGGTATATCGACTATGCGGACGGTTTCGCGCAGTGGAACGCCATTTCATCATGGGGCGCCTACATTTCCTTCGCATCGACCCTGTTCTTCGTTGTCATGCTGATCTACACGATCCGTGCGGGTCAGCGGGTTGGCGACAGCTATTGGGGCGAGGGAGCGACTACCCTGGAATGGACGGTTTCGTCTCCACCGCCGTTCCACACCTTCAACGATCTGCCGCAGGTCAAGTGAACCCGCATGCAGCTTGTTGACAGGACGATACGGTGAGAAACTCATCCTACGACATGGTGCTTGAAGGGGCGGCGGCAACGCCGTCCTCTTCAATCGATCTCGCAGAAACCGGCCCTGTTTCAGGGCAGGCGAAAGACTACGTTGCGCTTCTGAAACCACGGGTAATGTCGCTGGTGGTGTTTTCGGGCTTTGCAGGTCTGCTGGTTGCGCCGGGGACAATTCATCCGTTTCTGGCCGCCGTGGCCGTTCTGTGTATTGCGGTCGGCGCTGGCGCCGCCGGCGCCATCAATATGTGGTACGACCGCGATATTGACGCGATTATGATGCGAACCCGCGGTCGCCCGATCCCGATGGGCAAGGTTCCCGCCTCCGAAGCGCTCAGCTTCGGTATCATCCTGTCACTGTTTTCGGTCGCGCTGATGGCGCTGGCGGTCAACTGGATGGCGGCCGCCCTGCTTGCCGGCGCGATCCTGTTCTACGTGTTCATTTACACGATCGGTCTCAAGCGCCGCACGCCGCAGAACATTGTCATCGGCGGCGCGGCCGGTGCTTTCCCGCCGATGATCGGCTGGGCGGCGGTAACCGGCGGTGTGTCCGTGGAATCGCTTGTTCTGTTCGCACTGATCTTTTTGTGGACGCCGCCGCATTTCTGGGCGCTGGCGCTGTATCGGCTTCGCGATTACGAAAAAGCGTCCGTGCCGATGCTGCCTGTCGTTTCGGGTGTACGGAACACGAAGATTCAGATGATCGTCTATTCGGCTATCCTGCTGCCGGTGGCTATCGCGCCGTGGTGGCTTGGCATGACCGGTGTGACCTATGCGCTTTTTGCTTTTCTGCTGGGCGCCATTTTCCTGGCCGCGTCGATTGCGGTCTGGTTTGACGAAACCGACCGGTCCGCCAAGCGGATGTTCGGCTATTCGATTTTTTATCTTTTCGCCCTGTTCGGCGCGATGATTGTGGATTCAACCGTGCTGGGTTTTGCAGCGGGCTAACCGGACAGCGGTTCTGAAAGATGGATGTAATGACAGGTAACGATAGCAAAAACAGGGCAGAAAGCGATATGCATCGCCAGAAGCGCGGCAAGAACATTGCCGTCGCCCTGTGTATTTTTGCCTTCTGTGTCGTCGTGTATCTTGTGTCCATCATCAAGATGGGCGGGGGGGCCGGATGAGCTCGGGCGGCAACGACAATCTGAAACGCAAGAACCGCCGACTGCTGTTCGCAGTCGTTGGCGTCGTTGGCGGCATGATCGGTTTGTCGTTTGCTTCCGTTCCCCTGTACAACCTGTTCTGCAGGGTCACGGGCTATGGCGGTACGACGCAGGTCGCAGTGGATCAAAGCCAGACGGTCATCGACCGAAAGATCACCGTGCGCTTCGATGCCAGCATGTCGCGTGATCTGCCGTGGGCGTTCTATCCGGCACAGAAGTCGATCTCCATGAATGTCGGCGAAAACGCCGTTGCCTTCTATGTTGCAGAAAACAAATCGGATCATGCCGCAAGCGGGCAGGCGACGTTCAATGTAACGCCGCTCCAGGCGGGTCAATATTTCGTGAAGGTCGAATGCTTCTGCTTCACCGAGCAGCGTCTTGAAGCGGGTCAAACGGCTAACATGCCGGTCGCGTTCTATGTCGATCCGGCAATGGCGGACGATCCTGATCTGGCTTATGTTGAAACAATAACGCTGTCCTATACGATGTTTCCGTTAGAGAAAGATGCCGAGGACGACAGCGACGCGGAAGATTTGGCGCTGGTTCAGTAATAAACAGCGATCGATACTGGGAAAAGAACCGGTTGGACCGGTTTTGGTAAAAAGGGGAAGAGCAATTATGGCTGGCGATCATCACGCAGTGAACCACGACTACCATCTGGTAAACCCCAGCCCCTGGCCGGCGGTCGGCGCACTTGGCGGGTTTGTGATGGCCATGGGCGGCGTTATCTTCATGCATCCCGATCTTATCGGTGCTGATTCCGTAAGCTGGGCGATTATACTGCCCGGGCTGGCGCTGATTCTGCTGACAATGTTTCTGTGGTGGAAAGACGTTGTGAAGGAATCCCTCGCTGGCGATCACAAGCCCGTCGTTCAGTTGGGTCTTCGTTACGGCATGGCGCTGTTCATCGCCTCAGAGGTCATGTTCTTTGCCGCCTTCTTCTGGGCCTTCTTCGATGCAAGCCTGTACTTCAACGATGCAAAGCAGGTCGTGCGTACTGATGTAACGGGCGGCACATGGCCGCCTGCTGGCGTCATTCCATTCGAAGCCTTCGATCTGCCCTTCATGAACACGATGATCCTTCTGCTGTCGGGCTGCACCGTAACCTGGGCGCACCATGCCCTGCGGGAAGGCAAGCGCGACCAGCTCATCCATGGTCTGACACTGACAGTTCTGCTGGGTATCTGCTTCACCTGCCTGCAGGCCTTCGAATACAGCCATGCCGCTTTCGGGTTTTCCGATGGCATCTATTCCTCGACGTTCTACATGGCGACCGGTTTCCACGGTTTCCACGTTCTGGTCGGGACGATCTTCCTGGCGGTGTGCCTTTTCCGCGCCAAGGCCGGTCACTTCACGCCATCGCACCATTTCGGTTTCGAAGCGGCAGCCTGGTATTGGCACTTCGTTGACGTTGTCTGGCTGTTCCTGTTCGTGTGCGTCTATTGGTGGGGCGGCTGATTACCCTTCAGCCCTGAAAGTCTGTTGCAATGACGAACAACGCATCTGAAGGCAGTGCGATGACGGCCTCTGATGCAATTCAGGCAGGCCTCAGGTGTCGCTGTCCGCGATGCGGAAAAGGGAAGATGTTTTCAAGCTACCTGAAGGTGGCGTCTTCCTGTTCTGAATGCGGTCTTGACCTGTCAGGCGAGAATGCCGGCGATGGCGCCGTACCCTTCATCATTCTGGTGATCGGCGCTATCGGTGTCGGTCTGGGCGCTTTCCTTGAACTCAGTTTCTCGCCGCCCATATGGGTGCTGATCGCCATTGTCTTCCCTGTGGTTATCGGCGGCACCCTGGTGACGATGCAACCGTTCAAGGGCATTCTGATCGCGCTTCAGTACAAGAACAGCGCCGGCGATACCGGCACTGAACATTTTGGCGAGAATTGAGACAGATTTAGATGACCTTTCGCCCCAGTCTCGTTCCGACACTGTTTACCATTCCGGCCTTGATTACCCTGATCGCGCTCGGTTTCTGGCAGCTTGACCGGATGGAATGGAAACAGGGCCTTATAAACCATTTCGAAGCCCGGATGGCCGCATCCGTTCAGCCGATTCCGCCGGGCGACCTGACGCCGGATGAAAACGAATTCATGCATGTGCAGGTTACCGGCACATTCGACCATGAAAACGAATTCTACCTTGTCCAGCCGTCGCGGCAGGGCAAACCTGGTATCCACGTCATTACACCGCTGATCCCGGAAGACGGCAGCCAGCCGATCCTGATCAGCCGGGGATGGATGCCGTTTGAAAATCGAGACCGGTCGACGCGGCCGGAAGGTCTTGTTGAAGGCGTTGTGACGGTCACGGGTCTGCTGCGGTTTCCGAAGCCTCTTGGCTATATCCAGGCGATGGTGATTCCGGACAATGAACCGCAAAACAACACCTGGTTCTGGCTGGATATGGACGCTCTTGCCAAAAAGAGCGGCTATGACGGGTTCCGCGAATACTATGTCATGTCCGAGGAAGATCCGCCGCTGGGCGTTTTCCCACGGGGCCGACAGTGGTTGCTGGATATCCGCAACAATCATCTTGAATACGCGCTGACCTGGTTCATGCTCGCCGCAGCTTTGGCAGTGATTTATGGTGTCTACACATTCAAATCGGGTGATAAAAAGGCATGACCGCATACGAGCGGCTTGAAGCGCGCTTCAAGGATCTGTCGGTTCTCTATCAGGTTTCGACCATCCTGCATTGGGATGCCTCCGTTACCATGCCGCCGGGCGGCGCGGAAGCGCGCTCGGAACAGATGGCGGCCATGTCGGCGCTGCAGCATGCGCGGCTGACCGACAGCGCGGTCGGCGATCTGCTGGACGAGGCTGAAGGCGAAGATCTCACCGACTGGCAACAGGCCAATTTGCGTGAAATGCAGCGCAATTATCGCCGAGCATCGGCCGTTCCGGCTGACCTGGTGGACGCCCTGTCACGGGCCAGCAGCGCCTGCGAGCACACCTGGCGGGAAGCGAAGAAGAACAGCGACTTTGCATCTGTTCAGCCATTGCTTCAGACACTGCTCGATCTGACGCGCGATGAAGCCACGGTCCTGTCCGAGGCGCTTGGCGTATCACCCTATGATGCGTTGCTGGACGGCTACGAGCCCGATGCGCGGATTGCCGATATCGAACCGGTTTTCGATGCCTATGCCGATTATTTACCTTCGGTGCTTGATGACATTCTGGAACGACAGGCGGCGGGCGGTGCACCCCCAAAGCCGAAAGTGGCGTTCCCGATCGAAAAGCAGACCGCACTGATACGCAGCCTTGCGGAAACAGCGGGCTTTGAATTCGAACGGGGCCGGATGGACGTCAGCGCCCATCCGTTTTCAACCGGCTATGCCGGCGACCGGCGGATCACCACGGGCTTTCGCGAGGACGATCCGGGTTTTGCGATCATGGCCGTTCTGCATGAAACCGGGCACTCCGTCTATGAACAGAACCTGCCAAAGGATTGGCTTTACCAGCCGGTCGGTCAGTCACGCGGCATGCAGCTTCACGAAAGCCAGTCACTGCTGTTCGAAATGCAGGCCTGCCGGTCAGATGCCTTCCTGTCATTGCTTGGCCCGAAACTGATGGACGCATTCGGCGACGATCCCGCGTTCGAACCGGAAAACCTCCGCAAACGCTACCGGCGGGTTGAACGCAGCCTGATCCGGGTCGATGCGGATGAAGCGACCTATCCGATGCATGTCATTCTGCGCACACGCCTGGAACGCGCCATGCTGTCCGGCGATCTCGCTCTGGCAGATCTGCCGGGGGCGTGGATGGATGGTCTGGAAGCGTTGCTGGGCATCCGCCCGCCGGATGACCGGCAAGGCTGTTTGCAGGACATTCACTGGTATTCAGGCGGCTTCGGCTACTTCCCGACCTATACGCTGGGCGCGATGACGGCCGCCCAGCTGTTCCAGGCGGCGGTGGCGGCGGATCCGTCGATCCCGGACCGGATCGAAGCCGGCGATTTCGCTCCACTGCGCGCGTGGCTGACGGAAAACGTTCACCGTTTCGGGTCACGCTTTTCGACGCAGGAGGTTCTGGTCAATGCAACCGGCCGGCCGCTGGACCCGAAAGCGTTCGAAAATCATATCCGTGCCCGCTATCTGGACGCCTGAATCGGCAAACAGGCCGGTGTTCACCCGCTTTGGCCAACAGAACAGTTTATTTAGGCGAGGTCATGTTCTAAGACTCTCGCGTTTGGTTACATCTGATCGGAAACAGATATGGAATACATCAGCACGCGCGGTAACGCGCCGGCTCTGGGCTTTTCCGATGTCCTTCTGACGGGACTGGCGGAAGACGGCGGGCTGTATCTTCCGTCAGCATGGCCACAATTCGACGCTGCCGATATCCGGGCCATGCGCGGGCTATCCTATGCGGACATGGCGACACAGGTCATGCTGCCTTTCGTGAAGGACGATATCGACGAGGTAACGTTTTCAGCCATTGTTCGCGATACCTATGCGTCGTTCGGGCATGATGCGGTCGCCCCGCTGAAACAGATCGATCACAATGCGTGGCTGCTGGAACTGTTTCACGGCCCGACAATCGCTTTCAAGGATTACGCGCTGCAATTGCTGGGGCGTTTGTTCGACCATGTTCTCGCCGAACGCGGCAAACGCATCACGGTAGTCGGCGCAACGTCGGGCGATACCGGCTCGGCGGCGATTGAAGCCTGCCGTGACCGCGAGCGTGTGGATATCTTCATCATGCACCCGCATAACCGGACATCCGAGGTGCAGCGGCGCCAGATGACGACCGTGCTCTCCTCCAATGTGCACAACATTGCCGTCGAGGGAAATTTCGACGACTGCCAGGATATTGTCAAAGCGATGTTCAACGACCCGGATTGCCGCCGCGACCTCAACCTGTCTGCTGTCAATTCAATCAACTGGGCGCGTATCATGGCCCAGATCGTGTATTATTTTCATGCCGGCATCTCGCTGGGCGCGCCGGACCGGCCGATTACCTTCGCTGTGCCGACCGGAAACTTCGGTAATGTGTTTGCGGGGTATGCCGCGAAGCAGATGGGCCTGCCGATCGACCAGCTGATCATCGGCTCGAATTCAAACGACATCCTGACGCGGTTTTTCGAAACCGGCTCGATGACGACGGAAAAGGTGGTGCCGACCGTTTCCCCCAGCATGGATATTCAGGTTTCCAGCAACTTCGAACGGTATCTGTTTGATCTGTTCGACCGTGATTCCAGTGACCTGACGACAGCCATGAATGCCTTCCGCAAGACCGGCGAAATGGCGGTCAGCCCGGAACGCTGGAGCCTGTCGCGGGAACTGTTCGATGCCAGACGGCTTGATGATGATGGAACAAAAGCGGCAATCGCTGCCTTGTACAAGGCGACCGGCGAATTGATCGATCCGCACACGGCGGTCGGTGTCGTCGCCGGGTCGGCGGCGCGCCGCCGACCTGATATTCCGCTGGTTTGCCTTGCCTGCGCGCATCCGGCAAAATTTCCCGATACTGTGGAAGCGGCGACAGGCGTACACCCGCCGTTGCCGCCGCATCTTTCCGATCTGTTTGACCGGGAAGAAAAAATGACCGTTATCGGCGCCGGCATGCAGGCGGTGCAGCAGTTTGTCCGCGCCAATTCGCGGGTAACATCTTAGGAAGGACCGGGTGCCGTTGTCTGAATCGATCAGGGTTACCAGACTATCGAGCGGCTTGACCGTTGCGACCGATCCGATGCCGTGGATTGAAACCGTGTCGGTTGGCGTCTGGGTCGGGGCGGGAACCCGTGTCGAAACGTCGGATACCAACGGGTCGGCGCACTTTCTGGAACACATGGCCTTCAAGGGAACCACCACCCGGTCAGCCCGGGATATCGCCGAACAGGTTGAAGCGGTCGGCGGGCATATGAATGCCTATACAGGCCGCGAATCCACGGCCTACTTCATCAAGCTGATGAAGCAGGATATCGAGCTTGGTGTCGATATTCTGGCCGATATCCTGATCAACCCGGTCTTTGACGAAGAAGAATTCGAACGGGAACGCTCTGTCATTCTGCAGGAAATCGCACAGGTTGCCGATACGCCGGATGATCTGATTTTCGACCGGTTCCAGGAAGCCGCCTATGCCGGCCAATCCATCGGCTATCCGGTTCTGGGCAGTCCTGCGACGGTCAAAAGCCTGACTGCGACAGGGTTGCGGTCGTTCATGTCGCAGCACTACCGGGCGGACAACATGGTTCTCTGCGCGGCCGGCGCGGTGGATCACGATGCGCTGGTAGCGATGGCTGAACGCCTGTTTACCCCGGTCGGCATGGCGGTTTCCGCCCCGTCGAAAACAAACCCGGATTTAGCAGTCTATACCGGTGGCGATGTGCGGGACCTGCTCAAGTCCGAACAGGTTCACCTAGTCTTCGGATTTCCCGGACCCAGCCTGCATGAAGACGAATTTTATACAGCAAATGTGTTGTCGGGCATTCTCGGCGGCGGCATGAGCTCTCGCCTGTTTCAGGAAATCCGCGAAAAGCGGGGCCTGGCTTAC
Source organism: uncultured Flavobacteriaceae bacterium (assembly GCA_964352715.1). Lineage (GTDB taxonomy): Bacteria > Pseudomonadota > Alphaproteobacteria > UBA8366 > Aestuariispiraceae > JAVKBW01. The sequence goes on from CAYGSU010000003.1 coordinate 101,985, forward strand.
TCGGTGTTTTCCTTTGCCTCGTGTTTTTCGGATGGCGGTGTTTTCGGTTTCTATGCCGGTACGGCGGAAGACGCCGTGCCGGAACTTGTTGATGTCTTATTCAGGGAAATCTGCGGTCTGCGCAACGGTGCTGCCGGGTCCGGCATCACCGCCGGCGAGCTCGACCGCGCCAAGGCGCAAGCCAAATCGGGGATCGCGATGGGGCTGGAAAGCTCATCCTCTCGAGCCGAAACTTTGGCGGGTCAGTTGTTGCTGTTCGGCCGGCCCGTCCCGATTGAAGAAGTGCTGGAAAGAACACAGGCGGTCGATATCGACAGTCTGGCGCAATCCGCGGGGCGGATATTCTCCGGCCCGCTGACATTGGCCGGTATCGGCCCGCTCGCGGAACTCGAAACCAGCCAAAGTCTGACTGAGCGGCTGGCTGCCTGATGGCGACGCCATGATCGCGATCTTCCGATCATCTCTGCCGAAAGTCCGCCTGACCGGCCCGCGTGTTCACATTCGCCCACCGAAACATGGCGATCAGGCGCAATGGCTGGCGCTGCGGAAGGAAAGCAGAGATTTTCTGCGGCCATACGAACCGTCATGGCCGCGTGATGCCCTGACGTCGGCCGCCTTTCGCCGGCGCCTCAAACGGATACAGATCGAATGGGCGGCGGAATCCGGCTACGGGTTTCTTGTTTTCCGTAATGAAGATTCAACATTACTTGGCGGTGTGACGCTGGCGAATATCCGGCGGGGCGTAACGCAGTCCAGCAGTGTCGGTTACTGGATGGGTGTCCCCCATATACGACAGGGCTACATGTTCGAAGCGCTGCAACTGTGCCTTGATTTCGGGTTCCGAACCTTGGATTTGCACCGTATCGAAGCCGCCTGCCTGTCCGACAATCAGGCAAGCCGGGCCTTGCTTGAAAAATCAGGGTTTCAGGAAGAAGGACTGGCGCGGCGGTATCTCTGCATCGCCGGCGAATGGCAGGACCATGTCATATACGCGATGCTGGAAAACGACGCCCGACCGATCATCGCCAGAAAGCCGTCGGAGGGTCTTTGAAGCGTCAGGCGTGGCCGGCTTCGCCGGATAACAGGGTCAGGTCGACCCCGATCTTGGCCAGCGAGCGTTCCCATTTCGATTCAAGCGACCCGCCGAAAACAAGCTGTTCATCGGGCGGTACGTTCAGCCATGCGTTTTCCTGCATTTCGCCGTCAAGCTGGCCCGGGCCCCAGCCGGCATAGCCCAGCGCCAGCAGGTGGTCGCGCGGGCCCTTGCCATCGGCGATGTCACGCAGGATATCGACCGTGGCGGTAAGGCCGACGCCTTCTTCCATGATGACGGTACCGTCCTGCTGGTATTCCTGGCTGTGCAATACGAAGCCCCGGCCGGTCTCAACCGGACCACCAAAATGGATGCGAATTTCGTCCTCGGTCCGGGCCGGTGCGATTTCAAGCTGTTCCAGCAGCTCATTGAAGGTCAGGCTTTCCATCAGTTTGTTGATGACAAGGCCCATTGCACCGTCTTCATTGTGTACGCAGACATAGATGACGCTGCGTTCAAAACGCGGGTCTGCCATCGACGGCATGGCCACCAGAAGCTGTCCGGTCAAATACCCTTGGGTGATCGTTGGTTCGGTCATAATCGTTCCGTCGTTTCCGGTCCTGGCAGTCGTTACGCTGTATCCGCCGTTTTACCGTACTTGGATTAACCACAACGCATATTATGTGGGATATCGTCACCATTTTAACAACAAGGCGGCTCTTTAGGCCAGTCCGACTTGCAATATACATACGTTTCAAGGCACGAACTTGTGACGGGTATTTTACGGTGCCGATCGGTAGATTGCCATCGATACGAAGTCTGGTGTGAAGGATTCTGTGTTGCCGGTTCGAAAGTTGCTCGAGAGACCAGAAAACATGATGAATCTCGTGAAACAAACGGGATTCGGGCTGTTTATGGCATTTATCCTGCTTGCCGGCCTGTTTTTTTCGCTGGCGGGGCCGGCACAGGCGTCTAGTGGCCGCTGGGCGGACAGCGATCAGGCCTCGGTTCGCCTGATTTCGGCTCTAGACGCGGTCGGTGACGAGGAAAAGCTGCAATTTGGTATGGAATTCCAGCTTCAGCCCGGCTGGAAGATTTACTGGCGTTCGCCGGGCGACGCCGGGCTGCCGCCGGTGCCGGACTGGTCGCCGTCGCAGAATGTTGCCGCCGTGGACATGGACTGGCCGCTGCCCATCCGTTTCGAACTGTTCGGATTGCAAACCTTCGGCTACGAGGAAAACGTGGTTTTCCCGCTTTCGGTGACGCCGGAAACGCCTGGCGAACCGGTTTCCCTGTCAGGGTCGGTGTCTTATCTGGTCTGCAAGGAAATCTGCATCCCGTATCAGGCTGATATTGTCCTCGATCTGCCGTCCGGTCCGGGAACGGCATCCGCGAAAACCCACGCGATCAGCCGGTTCATGGCGAAGGTTCCTCGAAAGCCGGCAGAAACCGGTCTTCGTGTTCTGGGAAGCACAATCGAGGCGGAAGGCGAAGATTCGCTCGCACTGCAGGTGGTGGTGCTGGATGACCGGCCGCTCGGTGATCTGGAATTGCTGGTTGAAGGACCGGAAGGCAGTTTCTTCGATGCACCGGCGGTCATGTACAGCGCCGATCGGACGCAGGCCATTCTTCTTTCAACCGGTGGCGGTGCGACGCCTGAACAGGTCGCCTCTGTCGGGGCGACCGTGACCATCGCGGAAGAAAGCCAGGCCATCGAAACCAGGATCCGGCCGGAGATCGGCGGCGTTTCAATACTCGAGACGGAAGTCGCTCTCCCCCAAAGCGAAACCGGCGGCGGGCCGGTGCCGTTTGTCATTATCGGCCTGGCTCTGCTGGGCGGCCTGATCCTAAACCTGATGCCCTGTGTTCTGCCGGTGCTGTCCCTGAAGCTGCTTTCACTGATCAAGCATGGCGGCGGCGACAGACGCGCTGTCCGACTGAGTTTCCTGGCGTCTTCCGCCGGCATCGTGACATTCTTTCTGGTTCTTGGCGCCGCACTGGCGGGTCTGAAGGCGACCGGAACGACAATCGGCTGGGGCATTCAGTTTCAGCAGCCCGTGTTTCTGGCGTTCATGATCGGTATTCTGACCCTGTTTGCGGCGAACATGCTTGGATTGTTTGAATTCTCGCTGCCCCGCTTCATTGCCGACCGGGCCGCGACATCCGGTGGCGGCAATGGCCTGATTGGCCATTTTCTGACCGGCGCCTTCGTTGCGTTGCTTGCGACCCCGTGTACCGCGCCGTTTCTCGGCACCGCTGTCGGTTTTGCCTTGAGCCGGGGACTGATTGAAATTCTGATGATTTTTGCCGCGCTCGGCCTGGGTCTGGCCGCGCCGTATCTTGCCGTCGCGCTGTTCCCGAAGGTTGCCACGATGCTGCCGACACCGGGGCCGTGGATGGTCAAGGTCAAGATCGTCATGGGTCTGGCGCTGGCCGGTACGGCGATCTGGCTGGCGACGGTTCTGGCGGCACAGGCAACCCTTGAAACCGCGCTTGTTGTTGGCGTTCTGTCAGTTCTGGCGGCAGTTGTCGTGGCGGTGCGCCGGCTGGAAGGATCGCGCGTGGCGCGCCTGTCAACGCCGCTTGCGGTGCTGCTGATCATTGCGGCCATGGCGGTGCCGGTGGTGCGCGACCGGTCGCAGCAAGGCCCGGCAGCCGTCGGGGTCGCCGATTCTGTCTGGATACCGTTCGACGAACAGGCGATTCCGGGGCTTGTGGCGTCGGGGAAAGTTGTTTTCGTCGATGTCACGGCCGACTGGTGCATCACCTGCCAGTTCAACAAGGCCCGGGTTTTGAATGCCGATCCCGTTGCCGGCGTGCTGGCCGATGCCGGTGTTGTCGCCATGAAGGCAGACTGGACCAATCCGGACCCGGCAATTGCGGCCTTCCTGCAAAAGCACGGGCGATACGGCATTCCGTTCAACATCGTTTACGGCCCAGCCGCGCCGACCGGTGTTCCGTTGCCTGAGTTGCTGGGGGAAGACACCGTTCTGGCCGCGTTCGATACCGCGCAGCCTTCGCTGCTTGCGAACCGGTAACGCCGGGTATGGAAAAAACCCGGGACTGGTCTATGTTGCTGTGGCAGGGTCATTCTGTTTTCAATCCGGGTCGAACAGGACCCGAACCAACATCCAATTGAGGGGTAAGAGATGATTAGCGTAGGCGATAAACTACCGACCGAAGGTCTCAAGACAATGGGTGAGAACGGCCCGGAAGATGTCGATTTTGCTGCCATGACGGCTGGCAAGAAAGTGGTGATTTTTTCACTTCCGGGTGCATTTACGCCGACATGCTCCGCGAAGCATCTGCCGGGTTTTGTCGAACATGCCGATGCGATCAAGGCCAAGGGTGTCGATGCAATCTGCTGCCTTGCGGTTAACGACGCCTTCGTCATGGACGCCTGGGCCAAGATGCAGGGCGCAGACGGCAAGGTAACGATGCTGGCTGACGGGAGCGGAACCTTCACCAAGCAGCTTGGTCTGGAGCTGGATCTGGTTGCCGCCGGCCTTGGCATGCGCGGCCAGCGTTTCGCGCTGATCGCCGAAGACGGCGTTGTGACGCATCTTGCTGTCGAAGAAGCCGGTGACTTCAGCGTCTCTTCCGCTGACGCCATCATGGCGAAACTCTAAGCTACGCGTCGACCCAAGTGACGGGAATGCGGTCATACCATCATCAAGCCGATGAACCGGTGTTGAGCCGCATTCCCGGGGTTGCGTCCGGGCCGCTGGTCCGGGTTATCCGTATTGCCGCCTGAAAGCCTCTTCCTCCCGCTCGATATCATCGGCTGAGCCGATCTTCCGCAGAAGCGCAAGGCAGGTTTCCGCCGTATCCCGGTCCAGCGGCTTCGACAGCAGATAGACCAGCAGGCAGGCGGCTTCCGGCAGTTTGCCGGTCCGAACCAGCCGGTTGATTATTGCCTGAAGCTTGCTGAACGCTTCATCTTCTTCCAGAACCTGTTTGCCGCGCTCACCCAAATCGTTGTTCAGCAAGCGTTGCGTCGCCATTTCGACAGGCCGTCTGCTTTGCAGTTCGGCAATCTTTTGCCGGATGTCGGCTTCCGCCGTTTCATATAGCGCCATATCGAGCCGGTTGTGTTCGAGTATGGCCCTGGTGATTGCCGGGGCGACATTATGCCGGGTCAACGCGACCGCTGAATTGTTCAGGAATGGCCGGCGGATATTGAACAGGGGCAGGCTATCAAGCCTGTCACGAAACAGCAGGAGCGATTCCGGAAACAGTTCCTGCAGACCGACAGCGGTAAACCGATCCAGTGTTTCTGTCGCAAAATCCAGATGATCATCTGTCAGTGTCATACCGACATCAGCCGGGTGGAGATCATGCCAGTCGATCTCCCGCGTATCGTCTTTGCCGAAATCCGCTTGTGCAAGCCCGTTCAGCCGCCGCACAAGGCCGTTCCGGGCCTCCGGCGTCGCCGCCAGAAACGCAGACAGCGTATCGGCGCGAAGGGGTGAAACGGCGTTGTACTGGCATAGTGACAACACCCGGTCGACGGGATGACGCAACATCGTGATGAACCGTACAGGTCGGTCGAACAGCCGATGGATGCCCCAGCCGAAATGCCCGATATAGACCCGCATGCCAGGGTCCTGCGCGGCCGTTTTCAGATCATCGACATAGGTGAAGCGGTCGCCCTGCGTATTGCCGAGCTTGAACGTGCGGTCAGCCCCGTAGGCCTCGCGCAGGATGTTGACCATGGTCAGCCCGCCGGTTTTCATCATGTGCATGAAAATGACCGGTCCGGCGTCTGTCATGGCTACCGTCCCGGTATGGCCAGCCTGGCCAGTTCGTCGGCGCGTTCGTTTTCCGGGTGTCCGGCATGCCCCTTCACCCAGACCCAATCGATGGTATGGCCTTTCGTCGCGGCATCAAGCCGTTGCCAGAGGTCGGCATTCTTCACCGGCTTCTTGGAGGCGTTTTTCCACCCGTTGCGACGCCAGTTGTGTATCCATGATGTGATGCCATCGCGCACATAGGTGCTGTCGGTCGTCACCCTGACCCTGGTCGGTTTCTTGAGCGCTTCCAGCCCGGCGATGGCCGCCATCAGCTCCATACGGTTATTGGTGGTATCCTGCTCGCCGCCGTTGAGTTCCTTTTCCTGACCCCGCCACCGCAAGATCGCCCCCCAGCCGCCTGGACCGGGATTACCGCTGCAGGCGCCATCGGTAAAAATTTCGACAGTCGATCTGCTGTCGGCGGTAGTCTCGTCAGCAGTCATGCGGAAGTCGGTTCAAGGCACTGCTGCACATCCAGACCGTAGGATGCGACATCGTTTACGCCCTGGTGGAACCGCAGGATGTTGAGGTATTCAAGCGGGTCTTTCGGTCGAACCATGGCATCTTTCGGTCCGTGCAGCCAGTCGAACAGCCGGGTCAGCAGGAACCGTACGGCTGATCCCCGCGCCAGGATCGGCAAGGCATCCAGTTCATCCCGCGTCAGCGGTTTAACCCTGCTGTAGGCGGTGAGAAGGTTGCGCGCCTTTGTCGTATTGAAGCTGGAATCCTTCTCGAAGCACCATGCGTTCAGACAAATGCCGAGGTCGTAGGCATAGAAATCGTTGCACGCGAAATAGAAGTCGATCAGACCGGACAGTGAATCACCGATGAAGAAGACATTGTCGGGAAACAGGTCTGCATGACAGACACCGTAGGGCAGGTCGCGCGGCCAGTTGTTGTCGAGAAAATCGAGTTCCGCACGCAAGATGTCGCACAGATCCGGATGAACCTCGTGCGCGCGGTCGGCGCTTTGTGCGAACAGCGGGCGCCAGCCCTCGATCGACAGATTGTTGGCGCGGTGCATGTCGAAATCTGCGCTCGCCACATGAAACCGGCCGAGCGCTGAACCGAGTTCTGTCAGGTGAAAGGGTTTGATCTTGCGAGGCCACATGCCTTCCAGAAACGTGGTCAGGCAGGCCGGCCGGCCGCAGAGTGTGCGCAACTGATCGCCATAGCGTGTGGTCAGCGGCTGCGGGCAGGGGATGCCCTTCGATTGCAGATGTCCCATCAGAGACAGGAAAAACGGAAGGTCTTCAGCGCGGACGCGCTTTTCATAGAGGGTCAGGATATAGGAGCCCTGGGTCGTCTGCAGAAGGTAGTTGGAGTTCTCGACGCCTTCCGCGATCCCCTTCAACGCCACGACGACGCCGATATCATAGTCGGCAACGAAGTCGATCACATCTTCATCGGACACTTCTGTGTAGACGGCCATCGTGTCTAATGTCCAACCAGCACGCGGGGCATCTTGAATTCAACATTCTCAACAGCCGTTATCCGCTCGGTAACGGTAACTTCGAAATGGTCCCGGCAGGCGGCAATCACCTCCTCGACCAGAACTTCCGGGGCCGATGCGCCTGCGGTAATGCCCAGTTTCGATGTGTTCTTCAAACTGTCCCAGTCGATATCGACCGCCCGCTGGATCAGATGTGCATTTGCACAGCCCGATTCCCGCGCCACATCGACCAGGCGTTTTGAATTCGAGGAATTGGGCGCGCCGATTACCAGCACGGCATCGGCTTCCGCTGCAATGGTCTTGATAGCACCCTGCCGGTTTGTCGTTGCATAGCAGATGTCTTCTTTTTTCGGCGCCGAGATATTCGGATACCGTTTCTGCAGCGCTTCAAGGATATCGCGGGTTTCATCGACCGACAGCGTCGTCTGCGTAGCGTGGGCAAGCGGTGTATCGGCCGGGAAGGAAAGGTTCAGAACATCATCGACCGTCTCGACCAGTGTAATCGCGCCATCCGGCAGTTGGCCCATTGTGCCGATAACTTCCGGGTGCCCGGCATGGCCGATCAGCACGACATGCATGCCGTTGCGGTGGTGGCGTTCAGCCTCGCGGTGAACCTTGCTGACCAGCGGGCAGGTCGCATCGACAAAGAAAAGGTCGCGGCGTTTGGCTTCTTCCGGCACTGATTTCGGCACACCGTGGGCAGAAAAAATTACCGGGCGGTCGTCCGGCACCGCGTCGAGTTCGTCGATGAAGACCGCACCCTTGGATTCAAGCTGCTCGACGACGAACCGGTTGTGGACGATTTCGTGCCGCACATAAACCGGCGGGCCGAATCGGTCCAGCGCCTTTTCGACGATCAGGATGGCACGTTCCACGCCGGCGCAAAATCCGCGCGGCCCGGCCAGCAGAATTTCCAGTGGTGGTTTGGCGGCTGGTGTCGCCGCTTTCGGCATACTGGCGGATGGATCGGTCATTGCCCTGTCATGGTCCTGCTTGTGACAAACGAAGCCCGTGGTTACACTTCAGGTATTCGCAAAGTAGTCTCGCATTTGCAACCACGTAGTACAACGAGGGCACAGCCGATGAGCCAGCCGGAAATTGCAGCAAAAGAACCGTTTGCCGTCGAAGTGACCGACGGAAAGACATATTTCTGGTGCGCATGCGGAAAATCGGCCAAACAGCCGTTCTGCGACGGCAGCCATTCGGGCGGTTCCTTCTCGCCCCTACCGTACAAGGCGTCGAAAACCGGCAAGGTCTACTTCTGTGGATGCAAGAATAGTGGCAAGAAGCCTCTGTGTGACGGAAGTCATTCTCGACTGTAAGGAAATTATCACTTTGCCTGCGACATTTGGCAGCGTGCGGCTGTTTGCACGATACGGCTTTCTTTCCCTGATGGCAGTGGCGATTCTGGCCGGGTGTTCCGGCGCGGAACAGATCGTTCGCTGTCCGTCGATTCGCGTGCCGGAAGATACCGGCACCCTGACGCGCTTCATTGACGGCAGTGACGGCGACATTACCGATGTTATCATGGAAGCGCGTTTCACGGAGGCGCGGGGTATCTGCAGCGTCGATGACGAACTGGTGGAGATTGAAGCGCTGATCGACGTCGGTGTTCGCGAGGGACCGGCAAGCACAAGCACAACCGGGTCGCTGTCGATTTTTGTCGCCGTCACCGACAAGGATCGCAACATTCTTCAGCGCCGGTCGCTGCCGGTCACCATCGACTTCAGCGGCAACCGGTCCACCGTCCTGCATCGTGAGCGGCTGGTGATCGAAATCCCCAAGACAGAGGATCAGCGTGGCGATCGTTTTGTCATTTTCGCCGGCTTTGAACTGACGAAGGATGAGCTGCGTTTCAACCGCGCCACACAGTAAGGCCACGACTTACTCGCCCGTTACCTCAATTGCATATAGCGGTACCGGCGGTGTTTCCGAAATCATGCCGGAGTCCAGCATAAACTTCGCGAACCGGTCATAACGGCGCGTATCCAGCGCCGCCGGGCGCAGGGCCAGTCTCGGCAGGGTGTCGATCCAGGCAAGGCGGTTCAACTCGTCATCGAGCTTATTGTCGGTTTTGCGGAACAGGTCCCATGCGGCCGCCGGATGGTTGATCGTCCAGATCGTTGCGGCTTCGAGCGCATCGAGAAACCGGCGGATGACCTCGCTGTCCGCCTTGTCCTGATGCGCGACGAGGATCAGTTCGTCATAGGGGGGAACCCCTTCTTCCTCCGGAAAAAAGGCTGCACCGGGATGGCCGACAATGTTCATCTGATTGAGTTCGAAATTCCGGAACGCACCGATAACGGCATCAACCTGCCCGGTGATCAGCGACGGCGACAGGGAAAAGTTTACATTCACCAGCTCGACATCGTTGAGGGACAGGCCGTTGTTCCGCAGCATCGCGCCGAGAACGATTTCCTCGAAACCACCAACAGAAAAACCGACCTTTTTGCCCTTCAGGTCGGCAATTCGCTGAATCGGACCATCGGCGAGTACGACCAGCGAGTTCAACGGCGTCGCAACCAGGGTAGCGACACGAACCAACGGCAACCCTTCGGAAACCTGAACATGAAGCTGCGGCTGATACGAAACGGCAAGGTCGCCCTGACCGGCGGCGACAAGTTTCGGCGGGGCGCTGGGGTCGGCCGGTTCGAGGATCGTAACGTCGAGGCCGGCAGCATCGAAATATCCGCGTTCCTGCGCCACGATCAGCGGACCGTGATCGGGGTTGATGAACCAGTCCAGTAACAGCGTAATCTTGTCCTGTGCGGAGGCCGGCGCGGACGCCAGCAAGAGAGCGGATATGAGAGCGGGGAACACGGCGCGCATAGTTTATCCTTTCGCCATATCGGTTTCGGTTTGCCAATAGGTCAGCCGCCGCAGCAGGCGATCGACCAGAAAATACAGGGACACCGCCAGCACGGACAGAACGACCAGCGCGGCGAACATCGAATCGACCTGCATCCGGGCGTTCCAGTGCAGCATCAGATAGCCCAGACCGGCGCTGGACCCGACCCATTCGCCGACAACGGCGCCGATCGGCGCGACGGCGGTCGCGACACGCAGCCCGCTGGCGAAAACCGGCAGGGCGGCTGGAATTCGGATATGACGCAACACCGCCCAGGAGCCGGCCCCCATCGTCTGCGCCAGATCAAGCAGGCCGGGGTCGGTGCGGCGCAGACCGTCATAAAGGGCGGCGGTGACCGGAAAAAAGATGATCATGACGGCCATGGCGACTTTAGAAGCGAGACCGTAGCCGAGCCACAGGACAAGGATCGGCGCGAGGGCGAAAACCGGCAGCGCCTGGCTGATCACCAGAACGGGAAACAGCCACGCCCGAACCGGTCTGAACCAGACCATCAGAATGGCGCTGACGCTTCCGAGCACGGTTCCGATAATCAGTCCGAGAACGATTTCGAGGGCCGTTACGCCGGCATGCGGTGCGAGCAGGAAAGCATCTTCAACCAGTGCGGCGGCAACTCCGGCCGGCGATGGCAGGATGAACGGCGGTGCTCCGCTGAGCATCACCACAATCTGCCAAAGTCCGACAATGACCAGGCCGACAACAAGCGCGCGTATCGCCATATCAGGCCGCCACGCTCTGCGGATCGAGTTTCGCAAGAACGGTCCCGTGCGCATCCCAGAAACCGTCATCGGTTTCCTGCCGGGGTCGGGGTGATGCAGGCAGAACAGGTTCAGACAGGGTGGCAGGCTGACCGGTCATGACGATGATACGTTCTGCGACCCGCAGCGCTTCCACCGGGTCATGAGTCACCAGAAACACGGTTCTGCCCGCGAGGGCTGTCACCGCCAGATCCTGAAGACGGCGGCGGGTCAAGGCATCGAGCCTAGAAAAAGGTTCATCCATCAGGACAATCGGCTGATCCTCGAACAGCGTTCGGGCGAGGGCGACGCGTTGTCGCATGCCGCCGGAATATTCGGCCGGTAGAGCGTCATACCGGTCAGCAAGGCCCAGCCCCGACAACAGGGTCTGCGCCCGCTTCCTGTCGTCGCTTCCCGGTGTTTCACCGCGCAGCCGCATGCCGATCATCACATTGTCGAGAATGCCGGCCCAGGGAAGCAGCAGGTCCTGCTGCCCCATATAGGCGACACGTCCGGCAACGGGTCTGCCGTCATCCGCCGTGACCTGGCCGGTGATCTTTGCCGTGCCCGGCAGTCCGGCGATCAGGCGTAACAGGGTCGACTTGCCAACACCGCTTGGCCCCAGCAGGCAGGTCCAGCTTCCCCGCTCGATCTGCAGATCGAGCTTCTGGAAGACCGGCTGCTGCTGACCGAAGGTAGCCGTTACCTGTTCGAGGCGAAGCCCGGGCGATCCGGAGGTGACGTTGGCGTCGCCGATCACGGATTGAGTGCCCTTGCGGCGTAGAATGGCAGATGGCCGATTTTGCTCCACGCCGATGTGCGGGCCCGCGCGGCCCTGAACGACGCGACGATTTCGCCGGAAAGACTGTCGGTTTTCGCCAGATTATCGAGCACCTCTTCCCCGGCGGCACGCGCCGCTCTCAGAATGTCCTCCGGCCATTGGCGAAGCGTTACGCCATCCTTCTCGACAAGCTTTTGCAGCGCTTCTGCATTGAACCATTCGGTTTCCGCCAACGCGTAGGAATTTTCAGCCAGGCAGGCATTTTCAACAATGTTTTGCAAATGGCCTGGCAGGTTTTCGAACATGTCCCGGTTCACCAGGCACTCGCCCGTGCCGTTCGGTTCATGAAAACCCGGAAAATAGTAATATGGCGCGATCTTCTGGAACCCGAACGTGGAATCGGCCCAGGGCCCCAGAAATTCGGTTCCGTCAATCAGGCCTGATTGCAGGGCGGTGAAAATCTCGCCAGGCGGCAGCGAGGTCGGAACGCCGCCAAGTTTTTCCAGAATGGCCCCGCCAAGGCCGGGAATCCGCATTTTCAGCCCTTTCAGATCGTCAAGGCTCTTGATCTCCCGCTTGAACCATCCGCCCATCTGCAGGCCTGAATTCGCGCCCATGAAGGGCTTTGCATTGAAAGGCTCGTAAAGCCTGTCCCAAAGCTGCTGGCCACCGCCATGGAAAATCCAGGCGTGGTGCTCCAGCGGCGTCAGCCCGAACGGGGCCGCGGTGAACAGGGCAGCAACAGGCATCTTGCCTTGCCAGAACAGGGGTGCCGAATGTCCCATTTCAGCCGATCCGGCGCGAACCGCGTCCAGCACTTCAAAGGCCGGTACCAGCTCGCCGGCGGCATGGACGGTAACGGTCAGCTCGCCGTTGGACATCGCGTTGATGCGTTTTGCCAGACGCGATGCCGTCAACCCGGAGCCCGGGGCATTCGCCGGCCAGGATGTGATCATCCGCCATTTGTATGTGGTATTCGCGGTGGCGATGGCCGGCGCGGCCAGCGCACCGGCAGCAAACCCGGCCGCTGCACCGAACAGGTTGCGGCGATTGGTTCTGAATGTATCGGTCATTTGGAGTTTCCTTTCCAGTATTCATGGAAATGGTGAACCGGTCCGTGGCCCGAACCGATATGAAGACTGTCGGCTTCGGCTATGGCGGATTGCAGGTAAGCGTGCGCTTCGGCGACCGCCGTTTTCAGCGACCGTCCCTTCGCCAGCCCCGCGGCAATAGCCGAGGACAGGGTGCAGCCCGTGCCATGCGTGTTTTTCGTTGCGATGCGCGGCGCGCGGAATTCGTGAAACGCGCCGCCCTGATACAGCAGATCGACGGCATCGCTCTCGTCGACATCTTCAAGATGCCCGCCCTTAACCAGCACCGCCCTGGGACCAAGTGTTGTCAGGTCGCGGGCCGCCCGCTTCATCGCTTCGACCGATGCCGGAGCTTTCTGCGCCAGCAGAACGCCGACCTCCGGCAGGTTGGGTGTGATCACGGCAGCAAGGGGTACCAGCCGTTCGATCAGGGTTTTGACGGCATCATCCGGCAGAAGCGGGTCGCCGCTTTTCGCAACCATGACCGGGTCCAGAACCACGGGCGGACAGTTTGATCGTCTTTCCAGAGCGTCGGCGATAGCGTTGATCAGCGCCGGCGTCCCCAGCATGCCGATCTTGATGGCGTCGATACGGATATCGTCCAGAACCATGTCGATCTGCCTGACCACGAAGTCCGGGTCCGGTGCGAAAATGCCGGTAACACCGACCGTATTCTGTGCCGTCAGTGCCGTGATGGCCGAAGCGCCATAGACACCGAGCGCGGAAAAGGTTTTCAGGTCAGCCTGAATGCCGGCGCCGCCGCCACTGTCCGACCCTGCGATGGTCATTGCCGTGGGAATGCCTGTCTTTCCGGTCATGCGTTTGACATCCTTTCCAGCCGCGCGCGACTGACGATCGCCGCTCCGTCCAGCGCATACAGACTGTCCAGAAGACCGCTCTGAAAGCTGCCGGGACCAGTCGCCGTTTCTGCGGAGATTTCGGCGGCGATATTGAAAACCAGAATAGCGCTGGCGGTTGCGAAGAAAGCGTCGTCGCTGACGGCCAGAAACGCGGCAATCAGGGCGCCTTCCGCGCATCCCATCGCTGTTACGCGGTCAGCCAGATGATGCCCGTTCGAGATGCTGATATAGCGGCCGCCGCCTTCGATACGGTCAACCGGCCCGGTTTGCGCGCTCACTGTTTCAGGCGAAATGCCGCTCAGATGCGCGAATTCGGTGGTGTTGGCGCGGAGGGTGGTCGGCTTGCGGCGCAACAGATCTTCCGCAAAGGTGCGCCGTGTCGGCGAAACCCCGATCTTGACCGGGTCCAGAACCCAGGGCGTGCCAGCGGCTGACACGACGTCGACAGCCGGCACAATCGCCTCCCGCCGCTCTTTCGTCAGCATGCCGAGGTTCACAAGCAAGGCGTCACAGACCCTGGCGAAGGCCGCGATTTCGGCTGTGTCCTCGGTCATCGACGGACGGGCGCCGACAGCCAGAAGAACATTGGCCGTGATATTTGCGGCCACGATGTTGGTCAGGCAATGCACCCTGGGTTCGTTTTCGCGAACGAGCGTCAGCAGGCTACCGGCCTTTTTCGGTAAAGAGAGAACTATATCCGTCACGCACCAAATCCTGTTGTGCGATCCGATTCTGAGCGGGGGAGGGGAAACGGCAAATCTTCCGAGACGACGACTTGCAGTCTCTCAAGTCCCTACGCCGGTCCTAACCGGATCAGGTTCGTCGGGTTGGCGCCTAGCGCCTCTCAGCCCCGTAAAGGGGCGCCCCGTTGAGAATGCTTCCAATACCGGGAACGTAGGATCAAAAACCCTGCGGTGCAAGGGGGGTGGAAAAGCTAAAGATCGATAATATCGTCTGAATCAGAGACCAGATTGGACAAAGCCGACAGGTTGCGGCGCAGTTTCTGGCGCGCGACAAGCTTTTTCTGGGCTTTGATCGGCAGGTCGGTAAAGTTGATGATATTTCTTGCGATCAGCACATCGACAAGGTCTTCCGTGATACGGGCCATTTCCGTATCCGTCCCCTGAAGACGCATCCGCATCGTGTCGGGCGACGCCCCTTTCAGAAACGCAATGACTTCCGGATGGTCACTGGACAGGCGTTCGCGGGTCGTTTCCGACGAGCGTTCGCTGATACCGATGATCTTGCCGCTTTCATCGCGGGCGACATAGGGCATGAAGGCCTCGTTCCCAAATCAATTCATTGTACATACCCAAAAGAAAACGGCCGGGGAAGCCCCGGCCGCTCAATTCAATGGATATGCTGGATCAGTGCAGCTTGTTCGGCAGGTCGCCGATCGCCTTGTCGATCAGCGCGTCGCCTTCCTTGCCGTCGACCCGTTCGGTGATCAGCTTGGTTGCAGCGGCGATGGCAAGTTCCACAGCCATGCTGCGCACTTCCTGAATAGCCTTTTCCTCTGCCTGTTCGATCTTCTGCAGCGAGGATTTTTCCTGGCGGATCAGTGCATCCTTCAGTTCGGCTTCCGACCGCGTTTTGGCTTCTTCAGCTTCCTTGCGGGCGGCAGCGACGATTTCTTCGGCGTGTCTGGCGCCCTTGGCCTGCTTGCGCTCGTATTCCGCCAGAAGCGATTGTGCTTCCTCGCGAAGACGCGCCGCTTCGTTGACCTGATCCTTGATCGTCTCGATCTTCTTGTCGAGACCGCCCATCATCGCGTTTTTCAGCGGTTTGAACGCCAGAACCATGAAGATGACAAAGGCGACGGCAACCCAGAATGTCGGATCCTGAAACATCAGCGGGCCTCCTTCTCGGCAGCATCAAGAGCGGCCTTGGCTGCGGCGGCATCGACGCTTGCGCCGATCAGCCGTTCGGTTGCCGCCTGAACGACATCGACCGAGGCGGTTTTCATTTCGCCGATGGCAACATCTTTCGCCGCGGCGATCCGCTCGTTGGCTTCACGGGTCTGTTCCGCCAGTTTCGCGCCAAGTTCGCCGTGTTCCTTTTCGGCTTTCTTGGCGATGGCGTCAGCCGCGTCCTGGTGAATGGCGCGCGCATCCTGTGCAGCCTTGGCCAGGTCGGCTTCGTAGCCGTCCTTTACCGATTCTGCCTTTTCTTTCAGCTTTTCAGCCTTCTCAAGGTCGGCGTCGATCTTGTACTGCCGCGATTCCTTGATCGACCCGATTTTTGGCGACACATGACGCCAGATAATCAGGAACAGCACAACAAACGTGATCAGCAGCCAGAAAAGCTGAGACGCGTAGGATGACGGATCGAGTTGAGGCATAGGCCTCCTCCTTCACTGTCCGCAGAAAGTTGGGCAAAACCAGCCGACGGGCGGCATGTCTTGCCGGACACAATTCAACCGGTCGCCGAAGCCGCCATCCAGAGTCTGGAAAGACGGCTCTGTGCGACCAGCCGGATCAGAATGCGAACAGCAGCAGCAGTGCAACAACCAGCGCAAACAGAGCGATAGCTTCCACGAGGGCGAAGCCCAGGAAGGTCATCTGCTTGACGTTGTCTTCAGCAGCAGGGTTGCGGCCAACGGCAAGGATGAACGATCCGAAGACGTTACCGATACCGATACCCGAACCGATCATGCCGATAACAGCGAGACCGGCACCGATGAGCTTAGCGGCTTCTGGTTCCATGATAATAATCCTTCTACTTTGTTAGTTGGAAATCTCAGGTGAAAGTTAACGCTGCGACCGATCAGTGCAGGTGCAGCGCGTCGTTGATGTACAGGCAGGTCAGAATGGCAAAGACATAGGCCTGCAGGAATGCGATCAGAATTTCCAGGCCTGTCAGCGCGGAGATCAGTGCCAGCGGCAGAACGCCGGCAACGCCCATCAACGGCACGAACAGGGCCAGAACCTTCAGCAGCGTGTGGCCGGCCAGCATGTTGGCGAACAACCGGACGCTGAGGCTGACCGGGCGCGAGAAATACGAAATGATTTCGATCGGCACCAGCAGCGGCATCATGAACAGCGGCGTGCCGGGGGGCACGAACAGGCTGAAGAAGTGGGTTCCGTGTTTCGCCAGACCCAGCAGCGTAACGCCGACAAATACAACAAGCGCCATGGCGAGCGTAACAATGATGTGGCTTGTGAAGGTGAAGCTGTAGGGAAGCATGCCCAGCATGTTGCCTGCCAGAATGAACATGAACAGGGTAAAGATGATGGGGAAGTACTTGCGCCCTTCTTCGCCGACCGTGTCGCGCAGAAGGTTTGCGATAAACTCGTAGACGCCTTCAGTGGCGGCCTGCCAGCGGCCGGGAACGATTGCCCCGCGACCGGCGCCGCCCATCAGGAAGACGGCAACCACCACAACAGCCAGCACCATGAATGCAGAAGAGTTGGTGAAGGAAATATCAAGGCCGCCGAGATGGATATCGATCAGCGGTTTGATTTCAAACTGTTCCAGCGGCGAATGTCCGCCGCCGCCACCATGCGCTTCTTCAGCCATATAAGGCTCTCCTCACCCTTCGACCTTGCGACAGCGAAGCTTCCTTCACCGCCGTTCGGCCTGTTACTCACCTGGATCCTTCGGATCCGTGTCAGACTTCTGCGTTCCGGGTCGATGTCCAGGTCCATAGCTGAACACGCCCGCAGCGCGAAAAACATTCAAAATGCCGGCCGCGCAACCCATCAGCACGAAGATGATCAGCATCACGGGAGATGTCCCGAAAGCGTAATCCAATCCGTACCCGATCGCCGATCCGACAATCACCGCGCCGACAAGTTCGGACGACATCTTCCACGCTGCACCCAGTCCGCCTTTGCGGGCTGCCTCGTCTTTCGCCTTGCGTTTTTGCGCTTCCAGGTCCTTTTCGGCCCTGAGAGCGCCCAGCTTGGCGCCGAGGTCTTCCAAGGAGGGATCATTCTTGCCCTCAGTCATTGTGGTACATTCAGCGTGAAAAACAGCCCCTTTTTGCCCCCGAAGTGACCGGCACAATAGGAAGCGCGGTTTTCAAAGTCAAGGCGCTCTACTGCACCGCAAAATCCACAGGTAAAAAGCCCCGGATGCCGCATGAAACAACGCATTTTTCGTCCCTTCCATTTTACAAAAACGGGGAAAATCCGACACCGCTTCGGTTGGCGAAGAAAATGTCGGTTCGGCTATGCCGTTTCACGCAATTTGACAGCCTGCTGCAGATCGACCGAAACCAGCTGGCTGATGCCGCGTTCCGCCATGGTTACGCCGAACAGGCGGTCCACCCGGGCCATCGTCAGCCGATGGTGGGTGACGACAACGAAGCGTGTCTTGCCGGAATGGGCTATTTCGTCGAGCAGCGTACAGAATCGATCGACATTGGTGTCGTCTAACGGGGCGTCGACCTCATCCAGCACGCAAATCGGCGCCGGATTCGTAAGAAATACGCCGAACAGCAACGACAGGGCCGTCAACGCCTGTTCCCCGCCGGAAAGCAGCGACATGACCTGCATTTTCTTGCCCGGGGGACTGGCCATGATTTCCAGCCCGGCTTCCAGCGGGTCATCGGCTTCGGTCAGGGCCAGTTTAGCCTCGCCGCCGCCGAACAACCGGACGAACAGGTCCTGAAAATGAAGGTTAACCTGTTCAAAAGCAGCCAGCAGCCGTTCGCGGCCTTCCCGGTTCAACGCGTTGATGCCCTGGCGCAGCCGGCTGATTGCGGCAACAAGATCGTCCCGTTCGGTGTGCATCGAGGTGATCTGTTCCTCAAGCTCCGTCGCTTCCTGTTCGGCGCGCAGGTTGACCGGCCCCATATTGTCGCGTTCCCGCGTCAGGCGTTCCAGTTTCGCTTCGACATCGGCGCGCGGTGGCAAGTCTTCATCCGCTTCGACGCCACCGGCTGCGAGTACGTTATCGGGTGTTGTATCCAGTTTCTCGGCAATCCGTTCGGCAATTGCTTCCGCCGCCTGATCGGCCTGCTCGATTTCGGCCTCCCGGCGCACGCGGACTTCACGCGATTCCGCCAGCGCCGTTTCCGATTCGCGCAGCGCACGGTCGGCATCCGTCTGTTCCTGTTCGGCAACAGCCAGCTTGTCAGCCGCCAGCTTGCGCTGTCCCTCTGCCGAGCCGATGACATCCTGCATTTTCTTGAGCTGTTCGGCGATTTCCCCGGGCCGCTCTGCCAAAGCCTCTTTCTGTTCCGTCGCCTGCGCCGCGCGGCGGTCGAGATCGGCCAGACGCT
Organism: uncultured Flavobacteriaceae bacterium; assembly: GCA_964352715.1. Taxonomy (GTDB): domain Bacteria; phylum Pseudomonadota; class Alphaproteobacteria; order UBA8366; family Aestuariispiraceae; genus JAVKBW01. The sequence goes on from CAYGSU010000003.1 coordinate 120,826, forward strand.
GTTGCGCGCCATTGATGCGATCACGCCAGGAAAGTTCCTCGCCGGCGATGGCCGACAGACGTGTGGAGCGCGATTCAGCTTCGCGTCTCAACCGGTCCACGGCCCCGCGTTTTTCCAATAGGTCCGTCCGCAACTCGGCAAGCACGGTGCGCAGGCTGTTCACCCGTTCGCGGGCGACCGTCGGGTCTTCCAGAACCTTCAGGGCCTGTTCCGCGCCGGCGACCTGATCTTCCGCCTCCGCAATATCCTTCTCGATGGTGGTTCTTGTTTCCGCCGCGCTTTCCAGCTTCGAGCGGATATCCGCAGTCCGGCCGGCAATCGCCGCCTGTTCCTTGCGCGCTGAATCCAGTGCGCCAAAGGCATCCTGCAACGCGCGTCTTGTTGCCTGTTCCCGTCCGGAAGCACCCTGAACTTCGCGTTCGGCGGCTTCCAGCGCGGCACGTGCCTTCTGAAGCCCGTCTTCCGCGCGGGCTTTTTCCGATTCAAGCTTCTCGCTGGCATCGGTCAGAGCAGCCCGGACCTCGATCAGCCGGTTCTTGTGTTTCATCTGCTGGGCCGCTGCGGTTTCGGCGCCTGCCGAAACCGTGTAGCCGTCCCAGCGCCACAGGCCGCCATCCAGCGACACCAGCCGCTGACCTGGCCCGAGACGAGATTGCAGGCTGCGTCCAGCCGCAGCGTCTTCCACGACGCCGATCTGTGACAGCCGCCGCGACAGGGCCGCCGGGCCGGAAACGAATTTTGACAGCGGCTGGGCGCCGGTCGGCAGACCCATGGCGCCGGAAAACGGCGGCAATTGCAGCCAGTGAATCTTCGATCCTTCGTCTACCGGCGCGTCCAGTTCATCGCCGAAGGCGGCGCCGAGGGCCGCTTCATATCCGGCCGTTACCGAAACCTTGTCCAGAACGGGCGTCGCTGAGGCGGAATCGCCGTCTTCATGTCGTTCGACCAGCGCCGAAAGCGCGGTTTCTTCAGCCGAAAGCTTGTCGAATTCGGCTTCCACGGAGCGCAGGGCCTCACGGGTCTGCTTTTCAAGATCCGACAGGGACTGCCGCGCCTGCCGTTCGGTCTCCCGAATCTTGGTCAGGGCGGATTCCGCCGCCTGCGAGGCAGATTGCGCCGAGGAAACGACCCCTTCCGCATCTGCAATGGCTTTTTCCGCCGCAGCGATATCGCCGAGATTCTGCTGTTCCGCCGTCAGCCTGACAATTTCCTCTTCCAGTGCGACGATCCGCCGACGCAGGGACTCGGTCCGCTGCCGGCTTTCGACGATCCGGCGCTGCAAGGAGGTGCGCTGTGCGTCGACAGCGGCGATTTCCTCCGTCATCTGCGACAGATCGGTTTCTTTCACCTCGACTTCCGATGCGGCGGCGGTGGCGGCGTCAGTGGCGGTTTGCAGCCGTTCGCTTTCGCCTGAGCGAAGCGATTCGATTTCCGCGCGCTCCGAACCCAGCCGCTTCATGGCTGTATCGGCGTCGGCGCGAAGCGATTCTTCCCGTTCCCGGTCGCGTGAAATCTGATCAAGCTGGGCGATGGCGGCAGCCTGGGCTTCCTTGACCCGGTTTTCCTCGTTCTCAAGCTCGCGTTCGGCAACCAGAACCCGTTGCAGTTCGGCGGCGGCTTCGGTTTCGCTGCGCCGCAGGTCCGGCAGGGCGCTTGCCGCATCGGCCTGGCGTTTGGCGGCGGAGGCTGCGGCCTCGGTTCGCTGATGAACAACCTGCTCCGCTTCGTCGAGACGTTGTTTTGCCTTCTCAACGGATGATTTTGCATCCTGCCAGCGCAAGTGCAGCAGAATCGCTTCCTGACGCCGCAGATGTTCGGAAAGCCGACGGTATCTGTTGGCCTGCCGGGATTGCTTTTGCAGACCCTGATGCTGGGTTTCCAGCGCACCGATCACATCTTCAAGGCGTTCGAGATTGGTTTCCGCCGCTTTCAGCCGTAATTCTGCCTCGTGCCGGCGGGAATGCAGGCCGCGAATGCCGGCCGCTTCTTCAAGCAGCGTCCGCCGTTCGGTCGGTTTCGCACCGATCAGTGCGCCAATGCGGCCCTGACTGACAATCGCCGTTGAATTCGCACCGGTCGCCATGTCGGCGAACAGCAACTGCACATCACGCGCGCGCACTTCCTTGCCGTTGATCCGGTAGCTTGACCCCTGGCCGCGTTCGATGCGGCGGGTGATCTCGACATCGTCGCTGTCATTGAAGGGGGCTGGCGCGCCGCGATCGGCATTGTCCATCCGCAGCGTGACTTCAGCGATATTTCGCGCCGGGCGGCCGGACGAGCCACCAAAGATGACGTCGTCCATTTCCGAACCGCGCATGCGCTTTGCCGAGGTTTCCCCCATCACCCAGCGCAGGGCCTCGATCACATTCGACTTTCCGCAGCCGTTCGGCCCGACCAGACCCGTGATTCCGCCATCGATCGAAAACTCTGCCGGATCGAGAAAGGATTTAAATCCGCTAAGGCGAAGCTTTGAAAACTGCACGGTCGGCTGGTTCCTGAAAAAGCGTGTGCGGACGTATCCCGCCACGCCGAAACAATCAATTTGTTATTTTAGATGCGATTCGATCATTTCCTTAAATTCGCTGAAAGGCTGGTTGCCGCTCAGTTTCTCGCCATTGATGAAAAAGGTCGGCGTTGAACTGATATCGTTTTCCTTCTGGTACTCGGCTTTCTTTTTCAGAATGCCGGCATACAGGTCTTCGTTCTTGAAGCAGGCGTCGAGATCCGACTGGCTCATGCCGGCAAACCGGCCCATTTCCGACAGCGCGGCCAGCGCATCCGGCGCACCGGCCCATTTCTGCTGCTGCTTGAACATCAGGTCCACAAGCGGGAAATACCGATCCGCCGGGGCGCAGCGCGCCATCAGGGCGGCGGCGGCCGCGCGGCCGTCCAGCGGAAAGTCGCGCACGATGAATTTGACCTTGCCGGTTTCGACATATGTTTCGAGAATTTCGGACAGGGCGCCTGTATGAAATGCGGCGCAATGCGGGCATGTCAGCGAGGAATACTCGATGATTGTCACCGGCGCGTCCTCCGAACCGACATACCGGTCAGCCAGGGCTTCTTCGACACTTGTATCCGCGACGGCGGAAACAGGGGCCAGAACGAGCAACATCAAACCAAAAACCGCAGTGAAACACCGCATATTCTATTCTCCTTCACGGAAGATTTCGGAGCTAGTATCGATTCCAAACTGACAGACAAGCGGCAATACACTTCTCTGCGACGAGAGTTGATCCCTTGTTTCGGTTGCGGTTTCGCCGCAGACCGGATCGCCGGTTCATTTCGTTTCGGCGTGACCCTAATCAGACTTTGTGGCGTTTTTTTGGCGCAAAACCGCCGACCCCAACCTTAGCAGAACCTCGCGAAGCGGCGCATCGTCGACTCCCGCGACTGATTTTTCAAGCTGTTCCCGGTCCGCCTGCGTCAATTCGGCCGGAACGGGGCGTTTGCGCTTTTTGGTATCGAGCCGGCGAATCGGCACCTGCAACAGCCGTACGGCGGCGATGGCGCCGTATCCGAAATGGCTGTTGATGCGGTCAATCAGCATGCTTTCCAGATGCATCAATTCGGTCGCCATCGGTCCGGCAGCCCGGATGTAGAGGGTGCCGCCAACACGTTCGCCGCGCGGAAAGCTAAGGCGGTCCGGCTGCGAGTGCTTGGCCAGGTCCGGGCCGACAATAAGATGCCAGTCGGTGATAATCGACGCCTGCGCGAAACCGCGTTTGCCGATAGCCCGGCGGGTAAGCGAGGGCACCAGCGCCGCCATGGTCCGTGTGAGGCCGCGCCGTGATGTCTTGTTGGAAGTTTTTGTATCGTTCGCCATCGGTGACTCTGGTTTCATGGACGCAGCGACCTATAGTATCCGGCATGGCAAGACAACGCGAGACATCCGTCTGTCCGGACCCGGCGCAGATCGCGCCGGCCATGCTCGACTGGTACGACAGGCATCGCCGGCGGTTGCCCTGGCGGGCGCTTCCCGGCGAACACGCCGATCCCTACCGCGTGTGGCTGTCGGAAATCATGCTGCAACAGACCACGGTCGCCACGGTAAAGGAACGGTTCGAACTGTTCGTCAGTCGCTGGCCGACGGTTCGCGATCTGGCGGCCGCGCCGCTGGATGACGTGCTGCATGCCTGGGCCGGGCTCGGCTATTACGCCCGGGCGCGCAATCTGCACAAATGTGCGATTGCGGTTGCCGGAGATTTTGGTGGACGGTTTCCGGATACCGAAGACGCGCTTCGTCAACTGCCGGGCATCGGCGACTATACGGCGGCGGCCATCGCCGCCATTGCCTTCGACCGGCCGGCCAATGTGCTGGACGGCAATATCGAACGCGTTGTCGCGCGCCTGTTCAACATTGGCGATCCGTTACCCGGTGGAAAAAAGCCGATCCGGGCAGCGGCGGCCACCTGTGCGCCAATCAACCGCCCGGGCGACTATGCTCAGGCGATGATGGATCTGGGGGCGACGGTCTGTTCGCCGAAAAGCCCGAAATGCCAGGTCTGTCCGCTGGTGTCTCACTGCGCCGGGCGAATGGTTGCGGAATCGCTTCCGGCGCGGGCGCCGAAAAAACCGAAGCCGGTCAGGCGCGGCATGGCGTTCTGGCTGGAAAAACCCGACGGGTCGATCCTGTTTCGGCGCCGCGCCGAATCCGGCCTGCTGGGCGGCATGATGGAAGTTCCGTCCAGCGACTGGATCGAAGACGGGCGACTGGATGTGGAAGAGGGCATTGCGCCGCCGGTTCCCGTTACCCGGCTTGTCGGCAGCCCGGGCGTTGTCCGCCACACCTTCACGCATTTTCATCTTGAAATAGGGCTGACCCGGGGCCGGGTTGACTCCGACGTACCCGCCCCCGATACCTGCGTCTGGATTACGCCTGATCGTTTCGGCGAACTGGCTTTGCCGACGGTGATGAAAAAGGTGGTCGAATTGGCGCTTAAGGGATGAACATGCTTGCGGAAGAGCAATATCAGAAGCTGATGGAGTTCTGGGCGGTCGTAGTCGATGTCTGGCACAACGGCTATCTGGGTGTGGATTTCGGCCGCATCCTTATCGGCATGTGTATCTTTATCGGATTTCTGATTATCCGGAGACTGTTTACCAGGTTTGTCCTCAGGCGGGTGCGGCTGGTTGCCGAAAGACCGACCAACAACCTTGATCTCGGTCTGGTCAACGCCATCGAGCGGCCGGTCAGTTTCATTCCCGTAATCATGGGTGTGTTCTTCACTTTCGACTATCTTGACCTCGATGGGACGGTTGCGGAAATCGGCGACAACCTTGTCCGCTCGCTGATCATCTTCAACATATTCTGGCTGTTCCACCGGATGATCGATCCGCTGTCGCATGTCGCCTCGAAACTGGAAGAAGTGTTTTCCTCGGCGATGGTGGAATGGCTGGTCAAGGCCGTAAAAATCATTGTCGCTTTCGTCGGCATTGCAACAGTTCTGGAAACATGGGGGATCGAAGTTGTCCCGATCCTCGCCGGGATGGGGCTGATTGGTGTCGCGGTGGCGCTGGGCGCACAGGACCTGTTCAAGAATCTCATCGCCGGCATTCTCATCCTCGCGGAAAAGCGGTTCGAGAACGGCGACTGGATCCGCGTCGAAGGGGTGGTTGAAGGCACCGTCGAAAAGATCGGCTTTCGCTCGACCTTCATCCGGCGGTTCGATCTCGCACCTGTGCATGTGCCGAATGCTCAGCTTTCCGACAGCCCGGTGGCAAATTTCACGCGCATGCCGCACCGCCGGATCTACTGGCTGATCGGAGTCGAATACCGCACAACGGTCGACCAGCTGAAACAGATCCGCGACGGCATAGATGCCTATATAAAGGATCGCGAGTTTCTGCAGTCGGATGAAACCTCGACCTTCGTAAGGGTCGACAGCTTCAATGCCAGCTCGATCGACATCATGCTGTACTGCTTTACGCGCACCCGGAACTGGGGCGATTACCTGGAAATCAAGGAACGGCTGGCGTATCGCATCAAGGAAATTGTCGAGGAAGCCGGCACCGGGTTCGCCTTCCCGAGCCAGTCGCTCTATGTCGAATCCCTGCCGAAAGGGGCCGATGCACCGGAGGTATTCAACCCGCCGAACGAAACGGCTACAGGGTCCGAAGCCGTCGAAAAAGACTGACGGTCAGTGCAGTTCCGCGCGCAGCTTGGTGCGCAGGATATCGATCGGAACCTTCTTGCCGCCATCGGTTTTCAGCATCCAGTAGGTCCATCCGTTGCAGCTTGGCGCGCCTTGCACGGCAGCGCCGACCTGATGGATCGACCCGCGATGGTCGGCTGAAATGATGGTGCCGTCGGCGCGCACTTTTGCCGTGAAACGGCGGCACGGGCTTTCCAGAATATCGCCGGGTGACAGCATGCCGCGTTCGACAACCGAGCCGAACGGTATGCGCGGCTGCTTGCGTTTGGATACCAGCGGGGCGATGGCGTCAGCGTCGGTCGGACCCGGCGTTTGCTTCAGCCGCAATTCCGATACCGCACGGTATTCCGCCTCGCGCTCGATGCCGACAAACCGCCGGCCCAGCCGCTTTGCAACCGCCGCTGTGGTGCCGGTGCCGCTGAACGGATCGACAATCACGTCTTCCGGGTTGGTTGCGGCCATGATGGTCCGGTGCAGCAGGGCTTCCGGCTTTTGCGTCGGGTGCGCCTTATCGCCGTTGGCGTCTTTCAGGCGTTCCTGGCCGGTGCAGATCGGCAGGGTCCAGTCGCTGCGCATCTGAAGATCGTCGTTCAGTGCCTTCATGCTTTCGTAGTTGAACGTGTATTTGCTGTTCTTCGACTTCGCGGCCCAGATCATGGTTTCATGCGCGTTTGTGAAACGGCGTCCGCGGAAATTCGGCATCGGGTTGGTTTTTACCCAGACAACATCGTTCAGAATCCAGTAACCGAGATTCTGCAGAATACTGCCGACCCTGAAAATGTTGTGATAGCTGCCGATAACCCACAGCGTGCCGTTCGGCTTCAGCAATCGATGCGCCTCGCCCAGCCACATCGTGGTGAAGCTGTCATAGGCTGCGAAATCGGCGAACTTGTCCCAGGAATCCGTAACGGCATCGACCTTGGTGTTGTTCGGGCGGTGCAGATCACCTGCAAGCTGCAAGTTATAGGGCGGGTCGGCGAAGACCATATCGACGCTTTCACTTGGCCATGTCTTCATGACCTCAATGCACTCGCCTGCCACGATTTTGTTTACCGGCAGCTTTTTCATGGTGTCCCCGAAGTATTGGTTTCAATTACTTGGGGGAATCTTGCGGAATCCAAGAATCCCGGTCAACTACTTAATATTTATTGTTAATATTGACGCTAGATATTGAGTCCGTTCCTGTTTCGGACTCCCAGATATGCCCCGTACCGAAAGCGCCTGTCCGGGCGGCGGATCAGCGCCCTGCTTCGATGAGGGATCTTACCGGCGCAAAGCTTCGGCGGTGATGCGGTGTTGGGCCCAGTTCGCGCAGGGCGTCCAGATGCGTTTTCGAGCCGTATCCGGCATTGGTTACCCAGCCGTAACCCGGAAAAGCCCGGGCGAGATCGGCCATCTGACGGTCGCGCGTCACCTTGGCGATAACGGATGCGGCGGCAATTGACAGCGACCGGCTGTCGCCCCTGACAATACAGTCTGTCGGACAGTCGAGACCCGGATCGCGGTTGCCGTCCACCAATGCGGCTAAAGGCCGGACGGCAAGACCGTCGACGGCGCGGCGCATTGCCAGCAGGGCGGCCTGCAGGATGTTCATCGTGTCGATTTCCTCAACGCTGGCCTGCCCCAGAGCGTAGCGGGTTGTGTGGGCGAGGATTTCATACATCTGCTCGCGCTTCGTGACCGACAGTTTCTTGGAATCGTCCAGAGCCGAGATCAGTGGCGGGGGTAGCGTATGGCGGTCGATGACCACGGCGCAGGCGACAACCGGCCCGGCCAGCGGTCCACGCCCGACCTCGTCCACCCCGGCGATGGCCGCATCGGTCGGCAGGGAAAGGCGGGCGATAAGGCCGTCTTCAAGGCAAAAATCAGGCATATCGGCAATCGGATCGTTTGAGAGTCTAGTCGGCCGGTTTCGAGCTTGTCGCGGCCCGGGCCCGCTTGGCGGCTTCTCTTGTTTTTGCCGTTACGGTCGCGGGATCCAGCTTTTTCTTGCCCGGCAGATGCGAATGGTCCTTCACCCAACCGCCGGCCTTCCGGGTTCGTTTGAATTCCCGATAATACATCAGTTTCAGCATCTTGATTGGCGAGCGCACCTTCTTGGCGGCGCGGTGTGACAGACGCCGCGACAGGTCGACATAGATCGGGCTTACCATCAGCGACATCACCGTCACCGCCACCAGCAACCGATAGACATCATCGTCGATGACATTCGCGTCTATCGCCGCACCGCCCAGAATAAAGGTGAATTCCCCAAGCTGCCCCAGCACGCAGGCCGTCATGAACGAGGTCTGCATGTCTTCGCCCTGCAAACGCAGAAGGGAAACGTTCAGCATTGTCTTGAAGACGGTGACAAGTATTGCGACACCGATCACCAGCCAGATGTTTTCCCAGAAGAATTCAAGATTGATCAGCAGCCCGATCGACAGGAAAAACACCATCAGCAGCACGTTCTGCACCGGTTCCGCGGTTTCGTGCACGATAACGCGCTGGGCGCTGTTGCCGACAATCAGCCCTGCAAGGAAGGCTCCGAAGGCAGGCGACAGACCCAAAAGCCCGGCGCCGACGGCGAACAGGAAGCACCAGGCCAGGGCGGCAATAGGGCGAAGATCCCGTTTCGCCAGCGCGACTTTGTGGAACGGCAGATCGACGCGGCTGCGTCGTGACATGAACAGGATGACGCCGATCAGCACAGCGATGGTCGCGCCGAGTTCGATGAATATGAAGGGCCCGATGCCGTCGCCCGCGAAGGAGGTGACGATAATCAGCATCGGCGCAACGGCAAGATCCTGCGCGATCAGGATGCCGACGGCAACCATGCCGGTGCGGCTTCGCAATTCGCCGCAATCCTCCAGTATTTTGACGGCGACGGCGGTTGAAGACACAGCCAGCGAAAAGCCGAACAGCACGGCATAGGCCATCGGCCAGTCGAAAAAGCGGCTGATCCCGATGGTCAGGCCCAGGCTGACGCCGATCTGGAAAACCGTTGTTATCAGGGCGACTTTCCAGATCTGCCGGAAACTGCGCAGCGACAGTTCCATGCCGATGAAGAACAGCAACAGCAGAACGCCGAGTTCGGCCAGCAGGGCAATCGCCTCGCGGTCTTCCACAAGACCGAGGCCGGACGGACCCAGCACCAGACCGGCAAAAATATAGCCGACAATGGCCGGCTGCTTCATGCGCACGAAGATCATGCCGCACAGGGTGGCGGCGACGGCGACAATGGCTATACCGGTAAGTTCTGATTCTCCATGCATGC
>CAYGSU010000004.1:0-21557 GCA_964352715.1 uncultured Flavobacteriaceae bacterium
GACGGCGGCCGCGCAGACGGCGATATCGACCGGCAGGGCTTTTTCGCACGCCGCCAGCATGTCGCGTGCCGACACCACCGGCACGATGGAAACGCCGGTCGGGTCCGGTTGGGCGGTCGGGCCGGAAACCAGCGTCACCTTTGCGCCGGCGCGGGCCAGCGCCGCCGCGATGGCGTGCCCCTGCCGGCCGGATGAATGATTTGCAATGTAACGCACCGGGTCGATCGCCTCGTGAGTCGGGCCGGATGTGACCAGCGCGGTCCGGCCGGCCAGCGGCTTCGGTGCGCCGTCTTCATTCAGCAAATGAAGGATAGTGTCCAGAATTGCAGCGGGTTCCGCCAGTCGCCCCATGCCGAATTCGCCGCAGGCCATGTCGCCCTTTGTCGGACCGACGATATGAACGCCTCTGTCTTTCAGGGTCGCGAGATTGGCCTGTGTCGCCGCATGACCCCACATCCGGACATTCATCGCCGGCGCGGCGAGAACCGGCGTGTCGGTCGCCAGCAGCAGGGTGGTCGCCAGACTGTCGCTGATGCCGACCGCCATTTTGGCCAGAATATCGGCGCTGGCCGGCGCAACGACGACAAGGTCGGCGCTTCTTGAAAGCTGGATATGGCCCATTTCCGCTTCGTCGGTCAGCGAGAACAGGTCGGTATAGACCTTGTCTTCCGTCAGGGCGGACAACGACAGCGGGGTGATGAACTCCGCGCCGCCTTTGGTCAGCACGGCGCGCACGGCGATGCCCTTGCCCCGCAACAGGCGAACCAGTTCCAGGGCCTTGTAGGCGGCGATGCCGCCGGAAACGATCAACAGAACGCGCTTCGTCATCACAAGCCTATTCTATTCAGTCGATATACAGGGCTGCAATCAACAACGCGGCGAGTACAGCAATCATCATCGGCGCCCAGCCCTGCTGCTGACCGGATCGCAGAACCCTGCCCAGTCCGCCGGGCTTCGGCGTATCGTCGGCTTCGGCGGTCAGTTCCGCCAGCCGGTCCAGGGTCTGTTCCGCCTTCTGCAAAGTGCGCGGCAGGCGTTCCATCAGGTCGGCGGCGTCCGTCACCGTGTCGCGAATCCGGGCGGCGGGACCGCGGTTGACGAGCATCCAGTCCTCGATCAGCGGCCGGGCCAGCAGCCACATATTCACATCCGGGTTCAACCGTCGCCCGACGCCTTCCGCCACCAGCATCGTTTTCTGCAGCAACAGAAGATCCGGCTGGGTTTCCATGTCGAAATCTTCCGTCACCTTGAAAAGCTGCGCCAGCAGCTTGCCGATGGATATCTCGGTCAGGGGGCGGCCATGCACCGGCTCGCCGATCGAGCGGATCGACTGCATGAACGCCTCGCGTGATTTATGTTTTGGCACGAGTCCATGGGTGAAATGCACGTCGGCGACTTTCGCATAGTCGCGTTCCAGAAAGCCCAGCAGCATGTCGGCAAGAAACATCCGTGTGCGGCGGTCGACCCGGCCCATGATGCCGAAATCGACCGGCGTCAACATGCCGTCGCCATCGACGAACATGTTGCCGGGATGCATGTCGGCATGGAAGAAACCGTCACGGAAAACCTGCAGGAAGAACACCTTGGCCGACCGTTCGAGCAGCAGATCGACATCGTGTCCAGCGGCGTGCAGGCCGTCCAGATCGTCAATCCTTGTGCCGAAAATGCGCTCTGTCGTCAGCACCCGGCGGCCGGTTCTGATCCAGTCCACATCAATGACGCGAAACCCTTCGTCGTCCCGGCAATTGTCCGCCAGTTCCGATGCCGCCGCGCCTTCCAGCCGCAGATCCATTTCAGTCCGCGCCCATTCCTTGAAGGTCGTGACAACAGCGACCGGACGCAGGCGGTGTGTGGCCGGCGCAAAGCGTTCCGCCAGTCGCGCAAGCCAGAAAAACAGGTCGAGATCGCGCTCGAAACGCTCTTCGATATTTGGCCGCAGAACCTTAACGGCAACGTCGCGTCCGTCATCGGTTGTGGCGAAATGCACCTGTGCGATCGAGGCGGCGGCAACAGGTTTGTCCTCGAACGTTGCAAACAGTTCATCCGTGGATTCGCCGAATTCGGCCTTGATCGCCGCCTTTGCCTGTTCGGTCGGAAACGGCGGCAGCCGGTCTTGCAGACGCGACAGGTCTTCGGCGACATCCTCGCCCAGCAGGTCAGCCCGCACCGACAGCGCCTGACCGAGCTTGATGAAACTCGGCCCGAGGGATTCCAGCGCCGAAGCCAGCCGTTCGCCTTTGCGGCCGGGACGTTTCCGCCCCCAAAGCAGCTTGATGATCCGCAGAGCGGGCACCAGCGGCCTGATCGGCTGCAGGGGCCACAGCGCATCGTGCCGCGCCAGGGTTCGGGCGAGTCCGAGCAGTCGGAAAAAGTTAACGGTACCGGCAATCATTCAGCAACGGCCATATGGTTGGATCAAGCGGTCATGGGTCAGGTGCGCCAGCCGGAATGGATCGCCGCGATGCCGCCGGACAGGTTCCGGTAGCGCACCATGTCGAACCCTGCCGCGGTCATTTTCGCGGACAGGGATTCCTGATCGGGAAACCGCCGGATGCTTTCCACCAGATACTGATAGGATTCGCGGTCACGCGCGACGATCTGCCCCAGTAACGGCAGCACCTTGAACGAATAGGTGTCGTACAGCTTGTCGAGAACCGGCAGGGCGACATGGCTGAATTCGAGGCAGAAATACCGACCGCCGGGCTTCAGAACCCGATAGGCTTCGGCAAGCGCGGCATCGATATCGGTGACATTGCGCAGGCCGAAGGCGATGGAATACACGCTGACGCTGCGATCCGGCACGGGCAGCGCCTGGGCGTCGCCGACGGTCCAGTCGATGCTGTTCAGCCGGCCTTCATCGATCATCCGGTCGCGGCCGGTCATCACCATCGCTTCGGTCAGGTCACACACTGTGGCGCGACCGCCGCCGGCATCCAGAAACCGCGCGGCGATATCGCCGGTGCCGCCGGCAACGTCGAGCAAGGTATCATCTGCGCGCGGGCGCATCATGTCGATCAGGGTCGATTTCCAGAGCCGATGGACACCGCCTGACATCAGATCGTTCATCAGGTCGTAGTTTTCCGCCACCGATGAAAACACACCGCGCACCAGACCCGGCTTTTCGCTCGGGTCGACATCCTGAAAGCCGAAACTGGCATTGTCGGCCTGATTTGAATTTTTCTGGTTCATGGCGGGACCATAGCCGAGCCCGTCGGGCTTTGCTACAACCGGAATCAATCGATAATTACGGTCCGGTTTTTCTGCCGATCCGTTTCACGAGGCGACCTTCAATGCCAGAACTTCCCGAGGTGGAAACTGTCCGACAGGGCCTGCTGCCGGCGCTGCTCGGCAACCGCATCCTGCGGGTTGACCAGCGACGGCCCGATCTGCGCTTTCCGATCCCGCAGAACTTCGTTTCACGACTGGAAAACCGACGGGTGACGGCCATTGACCGGCGCGGCAAGTATCTGCTGATCCGGCTGGATGACGGCTGGACATGGCTGGTTCATCTCGGCATGTCGGGCCGGTTCACGGTCGGCGGCGCGGGCGGTCGGGCCGCCAGCGGTCAGGCCGGGCACAACAGTGGTTGGGCGCTGATCGAGCCGCATGACCATGTGCTGGTGGATATCGAAGGCGGCGGCCGTCTGGTTTACAACGATACCCGCCGGTTCGGGTTCATGGACCTGATCGCGCCGGGCACGGAAGCGATGAGCCCGCATTTCGTGAAAATGGGGCCTGAACCGCTATCCGATGCGTTCGATGCGCTGGTGCTTTCGGCCGCGCTTGCCGGCCGCAAAACACCGATCAAGTCGGCGCTGCTGGATCAGGCGGTGGTGGCCGGCCTCGGCAATATCTATGTCTGCGAGGCGTTGTGGCGGTCGTCGATTTCGCCACGCCGGCTGGCGGCAAGCATCCCCGGCGTCCGGGCCTTACGGCTGATCGCGGCGATCAAGGCGGTGCTGGCAGATGCCATCGCCGCCGGCGGGTCGTCGCTGCGCGATTATGTACATGCGGATGGCGAACTGGGCTATTTTCAGCATTCTTTCGATGCCTATGACCGCGAGGGACAACCTTGCCGAAAACCTGGTTGCAACGGCACGATCCGCCGCATTGTTCAGTCCGGCCGGTCGACTTTCTATTGTCCGGCCCATCAAAGATAGCTATGTAGCGCGACATGATTATGGCTTCAGGCTTTCGCTCGTTCTTCTGTGTGGCCCTTATGGCAGGGTTTTTTGCCGCGTTGCCGGTGCAGCCGGACGGTCGGGCGCAGGCAGCGGAGTTTCTGGCGGGATTTGCGGATCTGCCGCTGATGCCGGGCCTTGAAGCCGTTGAAGATGCCGGGCTGGTGTTCGATTCACCGTCGGGACGGATCGCCGAAGCCTATGCATCCGGCCTGGTGGGGCGTTCAGCGGTCACCGATTTCTATCGCGACACCCTGCCGGCCCTGGGGTGGCAGCGCCGGGCGGAAAACCGCTACGAGCGCGAGGGAGAGGAACTGACAATCGACTTTTTTGAAGGCGGATCGGGAATAACCGTCAGGTTTACCACAGCGCCGGCCCAGGGCGGCTAGCGCCGGGCGGCCAATAAACATCGAACACTGAATGCTGCATCATGTGCGGCGTCATGAATGGAGGGCATCAATGGCCTATGAGCATATTCTGGTAGAAAATCGCGGCGCGGTCGGACTGATCACGCTTAACCGTCCCAAGGCGCTGAACGCGCTGTGCGCAGACCTGATAACCGAACTTGGTCAGGCGCTGGACGATATGGAAGCCGATGACGAAATCGGCGCCGTTGTTCTGACCGGGTCGGAAAAGGCCTTTGCCGCCGGCGCGGACATCAAGGAAATGGCCAGCATGTCCTATATGGACGCCTATCTGTCCGACTTCATCACCAACGGGTGGGAACGCATCACGACGTGCCGCAAGCCGATCATTGCGGCCGTGGCAGGGTATGCCCTTGGCGGCGGTTGTGAAGTGGCGATGATGTGCGACTTTATTCTGGCCGCCGATACCGCGAAGTTCGGTCAGCCGGAAATCACCATCGGCATCATTCCCGGGTCGGGCGGCACGCAGCGGCTGACCCGCTTCGTCGGCAAGTCCAAGGCGATGGAAATGGTTCTGACCGGGCGCATCATGAATGCCGAGGAAGCCGACCGCGTCGGTCTGGTCAGCCGGGTCGTGCCGGCTGCGGATCTGCTGGAAGAGGCAATCAAGACGGCTGACAAGATCGCCAACATGTCCCGCCCGTCGGTTTTCATGGCCAAGGAGGCAATCAATCAGGCCTACGAAACCTTCCTTTCCAGCGGCGTTCTGTTTGAACGCCGGCTGTTTCACAGCTGCTTTGCGACGGAAGATCAGAAAGAGGGCATGGAAGCCTTTGTCGAAAAACGGTCGCCTTCGTTCAGCAACCGCTGAATTTACTCTCTGAAATTGGCTGCCGCCGGGCTTGACGTTACCGGCGGTGGCCCTTATAAGCGCGCGGTCTGGCAAGGGCCGGATCATTGATGACTGTAGGATTTTAAAATGGCGAATTCGAGACAAGCGAAGAAGCGGGCAAGACAGGCCGTTCGGCGGACCGAGACCAACCATGGTCGCACCAGCCGCATCCGCACCTTTGTTCGTACGCTGGAAGAAGCAATCCAGGCTGGCAACAAGGACGAAGCGCAGAGCGCGTTCAAGGCGGCCATGCCGGAAATGCATCGCGGCGTAACGAAGGGCGTTCTTCACAAGCGGACGGTTGCCCGGAAGCTCTCGCGTCTGTCGAAGCGTATCTCCGCACTCTGATAAAATTCTGGATGGCCGGCCTTTTGGCCGGCGCCCGGTTTCACGAAGGCTCGCTGCGGCGGGCCTTTTGTTTTGCTCGCCTTACCGCCCTAGGTACATCAATTTTCGTTCCCGATTGAAAACCGGTTTCGGCGCGGATCGGAAGCCGGATTTTGACGTCTTGCCGGAAAGCATTTTGAGATTCAGTCGGTTACCGGTTGCCCGATTCGCCGGATGCGCAAACCTTGTCCGAGTCAATGGATTTATTTGTAAAAATCGCAGTTTTGCTGGGTTGCGCTGCTTAGGGCGTGTGGATAAAGTTTGGGCTTCTGGATAGCACCTGACCACATTTAGCTGTGTCGTTCTTTAAGTTCAGGCTCGGTTTTTGACGCGGTTCGACTGTGTTTCAAGGCTTGTCCCGTCAATGAAGAAGCGGGAATTTTCCGGAAACAGACGCTCGATAAAAAGCGTCGGATGAATTGGCGGTTGAGTTGGGGAGTACTTCGGTTTTGTCGGCCTCGCGTGTAAATCCCATAATTTGTAAAGATGTTCAGTCGGAAGCCCGGTAACGGCCTTCGGCAAGAGTTTCGTTTTCTGGCTTGGGAATTTTCTGGCTTACGCTGATCCGGGTCGCTTAGGGGCGTTTGTGTTGAATTTGCGGACTGAAATCCGCGTTGAATAGTATTGGGTCTGGGTGGAACGGATGGAGCAGCGGTTGAACCAACAATGGGCGAGAGTTCGTGCCAGAATGCGCGCCGAGTTCGGTGAAACAGCTTACCAGAGTTGGCTTAAACCCCTGACATTAGAGACCGTGAAGGATGGGGCCGTCCATCTGGTCGTGCCGACCCGGTTCATGCAGAACTGGGTGGAATCCCAGTACGGTGCCCGGTTGACGGCATTGTGGACGGCGGAAAACCCGAGCATTACCGAAATCGCCATCACCCATGCCGGTGTTCAGAGCGCGGCGGACCACAGCGATGTCTCGGAAGCGCCACGGTCAGTCAGTGGCCAGACGATCGACGATATCTGCGCGCCGCTCGATGACCGGTTCCAGTTTGACAATTTCATTGTCGGCAAGCCGAACGAGCTGGCCTTCGCCGCAGCAAGACGCGTAGCCGAAGCGCAGAAGGTGCCGTTCAACCCGCTGTTCCTGTTCGGTGGCGTCGGCCTCGGCAAGACGCACCTGATGTACGCCATCGCCTCCCATATCCGAAAGCACACGCCGGAACGCCGGATCATCTATCTTTCAGCTGAAAAATTCATGTACCAGTTCATTCGGGCGCTTCGGTACAAGGATACGATGGCGTTCAAGGAGCAGTTCCGGTCAGTCGATGTGCTGATGATCGATGATGTCCAGTTCATCGCCGGCAAGGAAAACACCCAGGAAGAATTCTTTCACACCTTCAACGCGCTGGTCGATCAGAATCGCCAGGTGGTGATCTCCGCCGACAAGTCGCCGGCCGAGCTTGAGGGGATCGAGGACCGCATGAAATCCCGGCTGGGCTGGGGTCTGGTGGCGGAAATTCATTCGACAACCTACGAACTGCGTCTCGGCATCCTGCAATCCAAGGCCGATCGCATGGGCGCGAATATTCCGCCGAAGGTGCTGGAGTTTCTTGCGCACCGGATCACGGCGAATGTCCGCGAGCTGGAAGGCGCACTGAACCGCCTGCTGGCCTATTCCAATCTGGTCGGGCGGTCGATCAATCTTGAAACCGCGCAGGATGTTCTGCATGACCTGCTGCGGTCAAATGATCGTCGTGTCACGATTGAGGAAATCCAGAAGCGGGTTTCCGAACATTTCAACATCAAGCAGTCGGAAATGCATTCGGCGCGCCGCAGCCGGGCGATTGCCCGGCCACGACAGGTGGCGATGTATCTGGCCAAGCAATTGACCGCCCGGTCCTTGCCTGAAATCGGCCGCAAGTTCGGCGGCCGCGACCACACGACTGTCATGCATGCGGTCAAGAAAGTGGATGAACTGCGGCAGGAAGATTCCAGTTTCGCCGAGGATGTCGAACTGTTGCGTCGGATGCTTGAAGGCTAGTATCGCGGCCCGGTTCCTCCCTGTCCGGCAACCGATGGTTCCCTGTGATTCGCAAAAAAACCGACGCGAACGGCCGGCGTTTGAAGCTGCCATTCGAGCCGCGCTTTCGCCGGCAAACGGCAATCGAAAAAATTCTTTCTATAACAATAACTTGCTGCCTATTGCGCATCCTGTTTCTGCGCCGTCTGGAAATGGCGTTATTCCCTAGTCAATCCGGGACCGCATGGTATAGTCAATCTTCCTGAATTTGCGGTTGTTTGCAGCCACGTAAATGGGTCGGTTTGATCAGGCGCAGTCGTCTGTCCGGCCCCGTCCGAAACCACAATCATTTGACGGCGATTGCACAATGAAATTGACTATTGAACGCGCCAATCTGCTCCGCGCCCTGAACCACGTACAAAGCGTTGTCGAGCGGCGGAACACGATTCCGATCCTCTCCAATGTCCTGCTGGATGCATCGGGCGTAACGCTGAGCCTGACCGCGACGGATATGGATATCTCGATTGTCGAATCCGCCGCTGCATCCGTCGGAACGGACGGCGCGACCACGGCGCCGGCGCATACCCTGTATGAAATCGTTCGCAAGCTGCCTGACGGCGCGCAGATCGAACTGGACAAGTCGGGCGATCAGCTTCACCTGCGCAGCGGAAGGTCAGAATTCACACTGCAGACGCTGCCGATCGAGGATTTTCCGGTCATGTCCGGTGGCGAGATGAGCCACGAATTCTCGCTCGACGCCGACCTGCTGCGCCGGCTTGTCGACCGCACGCGGTTCGCGATCTCGACCGAAGAAACCCGGTACTACCTGAACGGCATCTACCTGCACAGCGAAGGGTCGATGATGCGCGCCGTGGCCACTGACGGCCACCGGCTGGCGCGGATGGAGACTGAACTGCCTGACGGCGCCGCCGGCATGCCGGGCGTTATCGTGCCGCGCAAGACTGTGGGCGAATTGCGCAAGCTGATCGACGAGGCTGACGGGTCGGTGGAGATTTCGCTGTCGGACACCAAGATCCGCTTCGCGACAGGCGATGTTGTTCTGACATCGAAACTGATCGACGGCACGTTCCCCGATTACGAACGGGTTATCCCGACCGGCAACGACAAGATCCTGCAGATCGATTGCAAGGAATTCGCCAATGCCGTCGACCGGGTGTCGACCATCGCCACGGAAAAGATGCGCGCCGTCAAGCTGGCCCTGTCGGCGGGAACCATCACCCTGTCCGCGTCCAGCCAGGACAGCGGAACGGCGGTCGAAGAACTGGAAGTCGGTTACGACAAGGAATCCCTGGAAATCGGCTTCAACTCCAAGTACCTCCTCGATATCGCATCGCAGATCGAAAGCGGGCAGGCCGAATTCCATCTCGCCGATTCAGCATCGCCGACAATCGTTCGGGATGCCGACGACGCCAGCGCGCTGTATGTGCTGATGCCGATGCGGGTCTGATTGGGCTGATTGAATGTCAGCACAGTCGGAACGGGTTGAAGACGCGCGGACGGAAGACAGGGCTATCGCTGACGGCATTTTGCCAGAACGCCGCGCTATCCCCGTTGCCGTTCGCAGCTTGCGTCTGACGGGCTTTCGCAATTACGCCCGCCAGTCGCTTGATCTCAACGGGCGTGCGGTTGTTCTGTTCGGTGAAAACGGCGCCGGGAAAACCAACTTGCTGGAGGCTGTTTCTCTTCTTGCACCGGGTCGTGGTTTGCGGCGGGCAAGGACAGCCGATCTCGAATGCCGGGGCGAAGCCGGCAGCGGCCTGTCTGGCTGGGGGGTTGCGGCAACGGTTGCGACCGTCGTCGGGCCGGTCGAAATCGGTACAGGCAGCGAAGACGGCGCGGAACGTCGGATTGTCAGGATAAACGGCGCGTCGACCACGCAGGCCAGCCTTGGTGAATATGTATCCGCCGTCTGGCTGACACCGCAGATGAGCCAGCTTTTTCTGGAAGGCGCATCGGCCCGGCGGCGCTTTCTGGATCGGCTGGTATATGGTTTCGACCCCGCCCATGCCGGCCGGATCAACGCCTATGAGAAGGCGCTGCGGGATCGGTCGAAAGTCCTCAAGGATGGCGGCGAGTCCGGATCGATGGATGCACGATGGCTCGATGCGCTGGAAGCCCAGATTGCCGAACGCGGGGTCGCCATCGCGGCGGCGCGGCGTGACCTGGCGGTGCGTCTGGCGCGGGTCGCGATGCCCGGGTTCGGGCCGTTTCCGGGCGCGTCGGTCGAAGTGTCGGGTGATATTGAAGCCTGGCTCGATGACGGTTCGGCTGTGGCGGTTGAAGACCGTTTCAGGGCAGCCCTGGCGCAGAACCGCCGGATCGACGGCATCACCGGCGGGGCCAGTGTTGGTGTGCATCGGTCCGATCTGGCCGTCCGGCACATCGAAAAGGATATGCCGGCAGACCAGTGTTCGACCGGCGAACAGAAGGCGCTGCTGATGGCGCTGGTTCTGAGCCATGCCCGCCTGTTGACGGCGGAACGGGGCGTAACGCCGCTGTTGCTGCTGGATGAAGTGGCGGCCCATCTGGATGAAGACCGCCGCGGGGCGTTGTTCGCAGCGCTGCTCGACATGGGCGCCCAGGCCTGGATGACAGGTACGGATGCAAGAGTGTTCGCACCGATGCAGGGAATGGCGCAGATTTTCAAGGTCGCGGATGCGGCAGTTTTCCCGGCCTGATTTTGGGCCGATTGTGTAAAGACGTGGAGTGGTTATGAGCGATCAGACAACCGATGACGGCGCGGAATACGGAGCTGGCTCGATCAAGGTTCTTCGGGGGCTTGATGCGGTTCGCAAACGGCCCGGCATGTATATCGGCGACACGGACGACGGTACCGGTTTGCATCACATGGTCTACGAAGTCGTCGATAATGCCATCGACGAGGCGCTCGCCGGCCATTGCGATACGGTGACGGTTACGCTGAACGGCGACGGCTCGGTTACGGTTACCGATAACGGCCGCGGCATTCCGACTGACATTCATGACGAGGAAGGCATTTCGGCAGCCGAGGTCATCATGACCCAGCTGCACGCTGGCGGTAAGTTCGATCAGAACTCCTACAAGGTTTCCGGCGGCCTGCACGGCGTCGGCGTATCCGTCGTCAATGCGCTGTCCGTATCGCTGAAGCTGAAAGTCATGCGCAACGGCAAAGTGCATGAAATGTCCTTCACCCACGGCAATGCCGATGGACCGCTTGAAGTTACCGGCACCTGTGACCGGTCGGTTACGGGCACCGAAATCACCTTTCTGCCATCGACCGAAACCTTCACCATGACGCTGTTCGATTTCGGCACGCTGGAACATCGCCTTCGCGAACTCGCTTTCCTGAATTCCGGTGTGAAGATCGCGCTGACCGATAAGCGCCATCCGGAACCCGTGGTCGTCAACCTGTATTACGAAGGCGGGGTTGAAGCCTTTGTGCAGTATCTCGACCGGTCGAAAACACCGTTGCATTCGCCGGCCATCGACGTGCGCGGCGAACGCGACGGCGTCGGTGTCGAGCTGGCGATGCAATGGAATGACAGCTACCACGAAACGACCCTTTGCTTTACCAACAACATTCCGCAGCGCGATGGTGGCACGCATGTCGCCGGGTTCCGCGGTGCGCTGACACGGCAGATCAACGCCTATGCCGCCAGTTCCGGCCTGGCGAAGAAGGAAAAGGTGTCGATTACCGGCGACGATGCGCGCGAAGGCCTGACTTGCGTGCTGTCGGTCAAGGTGCCGGACCCGAAATTTTCGAGCCAGACCAAGGACAAGCTGGTGTCTTCCGAAGTGCGCCCGATTGTCGAGGCAATCGTCAACGAAAAGCTCAGCGAATGGTTCGAGGAACACCCGACCGAAGCGAAAAAGGTCGCTCAGAAAGTGGTCGAGGCCGCCGCTGCGCGGGAGGCTGCCCGCAAGGCGCGTGAACTGACCCGCCGCAAGGGGGTGCTGGATATCTCATCGCTGCCGGGCAAGCTCGCTGATTGTCAGGAACGCGATCCGGCCCGAGCCGAACTGTTCCTGGTCGAGGGCGACAGCGCCGGCGGCTCCGCCAAACAGGGACGTGACCGCCGCACGCAGGCGATCCTGCCGCTGCGGGGCAAGATCCTGAATGTCGAGCGCGCGCGATTCGACAAGATGCTGTCGAGCCAGGAAATCGGCACCCTGATCACGGCCTTGGGCACCGGCATTGGGCGTGACGATTTCAACATCCAGAAGCTGCGGTATCACAAGGTCATCATCATGACGGACGCGGATGTCGACGGCAGTCACATCCGGACCCTGTTGCTGACGTTCTTCTTCCGTCAGATGCCTGAACTGATTTCCTCCGGCTATCTCTATATCGCCCAGCCGCCGTTGTATCTGGTGAAGAAGGATCAGAAAGCCTTCTACCTGAAAGACGATCCGGCGCTGGAAAGTTTCCTGATCAGCAATGTCGTCGATGTCGCCGTGTTTGAAGGGGCCGACGGTGCGCAGCGCGCTCGCAACGAGCTGACAGAACTGGTGGAATCCTGCCGCAGGGCCAAAAGCTACCTTGAACCGATGGTGCGCAAGGCCGGCGGCAGGGATCTTGTCGAACAGGCAGCGATCATCGGCGCGCTGAACCCGGCACTGCTGGAATCAGACGATCATGCGCAGCAGGCGGCAGAATCTCTGGCGAAACGTCTCGATGCGCTGGCCGATCCGCTGGAACGCGGCTGGGTCGGCGAAGCCGTGCCGGATGGCGGGCTTGCCGTTCAGCGGACCCTGCGCGGAGTAACCGAACGCTGGATCATCGACGGTGATCTGCTGCGGTCGGCGGAAGCCCGCCAGCTCGACAAGATGGCGCCGCTGCTGCAGAGCCTGTTCGGCACCCGCTACGGCACGCTGATGATCAAGGATCGCGAACACCGCATCACGGGGCCGATGGCGTTGATCGAAACCGTGATGGCCGAAGGCCGCAAAGGCCTGACCGTTCAGCGCTACAAGGGGCTGGGCGAGATGAATCCGGATCAGCTTTGGGAAACCACGCTGGACGCCAATGCGCGGTCGCTTCTTCAGGTGAAGGTGACGCATGGCGATGAGGCGGAAGATGTTTTCTCGACCCTGATGGGTGATGTCGTCGAACCGCGCCGGGAATTCATTCAGGAAAACGCCCTCAAGGTCGCCAATCTGGATGTGTAGAAATGCTGTCGATGGCAGGTTGCCCCGCCTTGTGTCGATTTGGCGCGTGGTATAGGTTTTTGAGCAGTTAACACAGGTAAAACAGCAGATAGGCCTGAACGGCATGACACCATCTGATACCGCCAGTGCAAATGCCCGCGACGAACAGGACTCGCCCGGGCTGACGCATCTGTCCAGCTTCTCGTATGAGGACCTGATTGAATGCGCCAAGGGAAAGCTATTCGGACCGGGCAATGCGCAATTGCCGCTGCCGAACATGCTGATGCTGGATCGCATCGTCGAAATCACGAAAGACGGCGGCGAACACGGCAAGGGCAAGATTGTCGCTGAACTCGACATCAAGCCGTCACTTTGGTTTTTCGACTGCCACTTCAAAGGTGATCCGGTTATGCCGGGTTGCCTCGGCCTCGATGCCATGTGGCAGCTTGTCGGGTTCTTTCTCGGCTGGATGGGTGGCCTCGGCAAGGGGCGCGCGCTTGGTGTCGGTGAAGTGAAGCTGCAGGATCAGGTTCTGCCGGATGCCTTGAAGGTCACTTACGAAATCACCCTGAAGCGGGTGATCATGCGGCGCCTGATCATGGGCATCGCCGATGGAATAATGAAGGTCGACGGCAAGGTCGTGACCGAAGCCTACGACATGAAGGTCGGCCTGTTTCAGCCGGCCCAGAATGCCTGAAAAAGCGGTTGAAGTCAGTGTGGCAAACACCACGTTCAGAGGGTGACACAAAAAGGACCATCAAGGTCTGCCATATCCGACAAAATTCCAGCGGGAGTCGCCTATGACAAGCGGCAGACGAGTCGTCGTAACCGGGATGGGCATTGTCTCGTCAATCGGCAACAACAAAACTGAAGTTCTCGATTCTCTGAAACAGGGTCGTTCCGGTATCACCTTCGTTGAAGAATACAAGGAGCGCGGTTTCAGAAGTCATGTTCACGGGTCGATCGATATCGACATCGAAGAGCATGTCGACCGCAAGGTTCGCCGGTTCATGGGTGATGGCGCGGCCTACAATTTTATCGCCATGCAGGAAGCGATTGCCGATTCCGGCCTGACCGAAGCTGAAATCAGCAATGAACGCACCGGGCTGGTGATGGGGTCCGGCGGGCCATCGACGCGCGACCTGGTCGAAGCGGCGGATATCGCCCGCGAAAAAGGCGTCAAGCGGGTCGGTCCCTACCGGGTGCCGCGCACGATGTCGAGCACCAACTCCGCGACCCTGGCGACACCGTTTCACATCAAGGGTGTCAACTATTCAATCAGCTCCGCCTGCTCCACCAGCGCCCACTGTATCGGCAATGCATCGGAACTTATCCAGTGGGGCAAGCAGGACATCGTGTTCGCTGGTGGCGGTGAAGAGCTGAACTGGACATTGACGGTCCTGTTCGATGCCATGGGGGCGCTGTCTTCGAAGTATAATGAGGACCCCACCCGGGCGAGCCGGGCGTTCGACCGCGACCGTGACGGCTTCGTTATTTCAGGCGGTGGTGGAACGGTGGTGCTGGAAGAGCTGGAACACGCCAAGGCGCGCGGCGCGAAAATCTACGGCGAAATCGTCGGCTACGGCGCCACGTCCGATGGTTACGACATGGTCGCCCCGTCCGGTGAAGGCGGGGTTCGGTGCATGAAAATGGCGCTGGAAGGGCTGAATGATCCGATCGGTTATATCAATGCGCACGGAACCTCAACTCCGGTCGGAGACATGGTGGAGCTGAACGGCATTCGGGAAGTGTTCGGTGACAACATGCCGAAAATCTCCTCGACAAAGTCGCTTGCCGGCCATTCGCAGGGCGCGACCGGCGTGCATGAAGCGATCTATTCGCTGATGATGCTGGATAACGATTTCATCGCCGCCTCTGCCAATGTCGAGAATCTCGACGAGGAAGCGCAAGGCATGCCGATTGCGACCGAACGGATCGACAATGCCGGTCTCGATTGCGTGCTGACGAACAGTTTTGGTTTTGGCGGGACAAATGCCTGCCTTGTTTTCCGCCGATATCAGGATTGATGCTGTAGCCATGGATCAGAGTGACGAGACAGCAGCCGCAGAGGTGAAGGCAGCATCCGATACGGATCCGGTATCGGATAGCCGGCCCGCAACCGGCCTGATGCAGGGCAAGCGCGGTCTCGTCATGGGTGTTGCGAACGACCATTCCATCGCCTGGGGTATTGCCCGAATGCTGGCGGCGCATGGCGCAGAGCTTGCTTTTTCGTATCAGGGCGATGGATTCCGCAAACGGGTCGAACCGCTGGCGCAAAGCGTCGGATCCGATATGTGCCTGTCGTGCGATGTGACCGATGCCGCCAGTATCGAACAGGTCTTCGGGTCGCTCGCCGACCGCTGGGGCAGCATCGACTTCGTGGTTCACGCGATTGCCTATTCCGACAAGGCAGAACTGAAGGGCCGCTACATCGACACGTCGCTGGAAAACTTCAAGCACACGATGAGCATCTCCTGCTATTCCTTTACGGCGATTGCAAAAGCCGCCGAACCGCTGATGACGAATGGCGGCAGCCTGATTACGCTCAGCTATTCCGGATCGGAACGGGTGATGCCGTCCTACAACGTGATGGGCGTGGCGAAAGCAGCGCTGGAAGCGAGTGTCCGGTATCTGGCGACCGATCTCGGTCCATCCGGCATCCGGGTGAACGCCATCTCGGCCGGGCCGATGCGGACCCTGGCGGGTTCGGCAATAGCCGGTGCGCGGTTCGTCTACAACTGGCAGAGTGAAAATGCGCCCCTTCGCCGGAACATCACGCTGGAAGATGTCGGGGGTTCGGCGCTGTATCTGTTATCGGATCTGTCAGCCAGTGTAACCGGTGAAGTTCACCATGTTGACGCCGGCTACAATGTCATCGGAATGGCCGCACCGGTCTGACCGGCATACCCCCACCGCGTCGATAAGGTTTAGCGACCATGCACCTTCTTGCAGCGACACCCGGCGCCGTCGATGACGGATCGGAAGCGGTCGATCTTGGTCAGACGCCGGGCGATATCGTCGTTATCACCGCCGCCGATACCGAAATCGCCTGCTTTGCGGCAGCGCAGGGAAAGATTCTCGAACGCGATGGCGGGGCGCCCTCGGTTCGCTGCGCCAATTTCATGCATCTCGGTCACAATTACGCGGTCGATCTTTATGTCGAAGAAATCGTATCGAAGGCGAAACTGGTTATCTGCCGGTTGCTGGGCGGGCGATCCTACTGGACCTACGGGGTCGATGAAGTTGCCGCCGCCTGCAAGGACGCCGGAATACCAGTCGCTTTTCTGCCGGGCGACGACAAGCAGGATGACGAACTCGCATCCTATTCAACCGTCGATCCTGCAGCGCATCTGCGGCTGTGGCGCTATCTGATTGAAGGTGGCATCGACAATGCCGAAAACGCCCTGCTATACGCCTCGACGATGATCGGCAGGGATACCCGGTGGCGCGAACCCGCACCGCTGCCGAAAGCGGGCCTGTATCACTCTGAAAAGTCCAATCCCAATCTTGCCGATCTGGCGCTCGATGCGCACCGGCCGACGGCGGCGATCGTGTTCTATCGGGCGCTGGTTCAGGCGGGTAATACCTCGGTCATCGACGAACTGTGCAATCAGCTTGATGCGAACGGGGTTAACGCGGTCCCTGTTTTTGTGTCGAGCCTCAAGGATGCCGTCTCTGCCGCTGTTTTACAGGAAGCATTCGCCGGGGCCGGTGTTGACGTCATTCTGAACGGCACCGGATTCGCGGTTTCAACACCGGGCGCGGCGCGCACCGAAACCCCATTCGATGCATCCGATTGTCCGGTGCTGCAGATTGTGTTTTCCGGCGGTAACCGCTCGGTCTGGGAAGACGGCACCAAAGGCCTGTCCGCCCGCGATATCGCGATGAATGTCGCGTTGCCCGAAATCGACGGGCGCATCCTGGTCCGCGCCGTGTCATTCAAGGGCGCGGCCCTGCGAGATGACAATGTCGAGGCCGATATCGTTACCTACGAACCCGCCATCGACCGATGCGCCTTTACCGCGCGGCTGGCGAAGGCCTGGGCGACCGTACGGCGAACCCCGGCCTCTGACCGCCGCATCGGGCTCGTTCTGGCGAATTATCCGAACCGCGACGGACGGCTGGGCAACGGCGTAGGTCTCGATACGCCGGCCGGTGCACTGGAAGTGCTGACACATTTACAGAAAACTGGCTATACGGTTGTGCATGGTTTCAGCACGGGAAATGACCTGATCGAGTATCTGTCCGACGGGCCGACGAATGCCGCGACAGATGGCAGAATTGTGCGGGAAACCCTGTCTCTTGACGCTTATCGGAACGCCTTTGACGCGCTGCCCGATACGGTTCGCACGGCGGTTGAGGGGCGCTGGGGCGCACCACAGAAAGACCCGTTTTTCCTTGAAGACAGGAATGAATTTGCGGTTTCGGCCTTTGTCTGCGGCCATATCGCCATCGGTCTGCAGCCGGCGCGCGGATACAATATCGACCCGGTGCAATCCTATCACGATCCGGCCCTTGTGCCGCCGCATGGCTACTTCGCCTTCTATATCTGGCTGCAACAGGTTTTCGGGGCGCAGGCCATTGTCCATCTCGGCAAGCACGGCAATATGGAATGGCTGCCCGGCAAGGCGGTCGGCCTGTCGAAGGACTGCTTTCCGGAAGCCGTTTTCGGTCCGATGCCGCATTTGTACCCGTTTATCGTCAACGACCCCGGTGAAGGCACGCAAGCCAAGCGCCGCTCGTCGGCGGTCATTATCGATCATCTGACCCCGCCGCTGACCCGGGCTGAAAGCTACGGGCCGCTGAAGGATCTGGAATTGCTGGTCGATGAATACTACGAAGCCGCCCAGGGTGACCCGCGCCGGGTCAAGGTGTTGCGGCGGGAAATTCTCGACCTGACGCGGTCCAGCGGTCTCGACAAGGATATCGGTATCGATATCGGCGACCGCGACGATGACAACGCGCTGGCGGCGCTGGATAATCACCTCTGCGAGCTGAAAGAACTGCAGATCCGTGACGGGCTGCATATTTTCGGCCTGTCGCCGGCAGGCGACCAATTGTCCGACCTGCTGATTGCTCTGGTTCGGCTGCCCCGGGGTGACGGCAAGGGCGGTGACGCCTCGCTGTTGCGGGCGCTGGCGCGGGATCTGGATCTGCCGGAAGATTTTGATCCGCTCGATCCGGACATGGCAGCGGTCTGGACAGGCGCGCGGCCCGATCTTCTGGCCGGAATATCCAGTTCTGTCTGGCGCAGCCACGGCGACACGGTGGAACGGCTGGAATTGCTGGCGAAGGCAATGCTCGAAAGCACGGCGCCGCCGCCGGGTCCTGCGTCACGCGCCGTTATGGAAGCAATCGAAACATCGGTGCGCCCGATGGTGGAAGCCTGTGGCCCGGATGAACTGGCGGCGCTGGAAGCCGGTCTTTCCGGGCGTTTCGTCGCCCCGGGGCCGTCCGGTGCGCCGACCCGCGGCCGGCTTGATGTGCTGCCGACAGGACGAAACTTCTATTCCGTCGATACCCGCACCATCCCGACGCCGGCCGCCTGGACGCTGGGGTGGAAATCGGCGCAGTTGCTGGTCGAGCGGTATGCGCAGGATCATGGTGCGTATCCGCAGCGGCTTGGCATCAGTGCCTGGGGCACATCGAACATGCGGACCGGTGGCGATGATGTTGCACAGGCTCTGGCGCTGATGGGTGCACGGCCGACCTGGGATGCAGCGTCGCGCCGGGTGACCGGGTTTGAAATCCTGCCGCTGGATGTGCTGGACCGGCCCCGGGTCGATGTCACGTTCAGGATATCCGGTTTCTTCCGCGACGCCTTTCCGGCGCTGATCGATCTGGTCGATTCAGCCGCCCGTGCGGTCGCAGCGCTTGACGAGCCGGCGGCGGATAACCCGATGGCCGAGCGCGTACGGAACGAGAGCCAGAAACTGTCGGCAGATGAAGGCATCGATGCGGCTACCGCACTGCACCGCGCTGCTTCCCGCGTGTACGGGTCGAAGCCGGGTGCATATGGCGCCGGATTACAGGCGCTTATCGATGAAAAAGGCTGGCAGACAGATGTTGATCTGGCGCGCGCCTATGTTGAATGGGGGGCGTATGCGTACGGCTCTGGCGCTGAGGGGCGGGCGGACAGGCAGGGCTTCGAATCGCGGCTGGCGACACTACAGGCGGTGGTCCACAACCAGGACAACCGCGAACACGATCTGCTTGATTCCGACGATTACTACCAATTCGAAGGCGGCATGACGGCGGCGGCGCGGGTTCTGTCCGGTGAACAGCCCAGCATCTACCACAACGATCATTCCCGGCCGGAAAGCCCGAAGATCCGCACCCTTCAGGAAGAAATCGGCCGGGTCGTGCGGGCCAGGGTGGTCAACCCGAAATGGATCGCCGGTGTGATGCGGCACGGCTACAAGGGCGCGTTCGAAATGGCGGCGACGGTCGATTACCTGTTTGCTTTCTCGGCAACGACGGGGGCGGTGGGTGATCATCATTTCGACCTCGTGTTCGATGCCTATCTGGGCGATGATGAGGTGCGGGCGTTTCTGGCCGACAACAATCCCGCCGCGTTGCGGGAAATGGCGGAAAAACTGCGCGAGGCACTCGACCGGGGCCTGTGGCGGCCGAAACGTAACAGGCTGGCCGACGATCTGCGCGAACTACTGGAACAGTGAGGGAACGATGAAAACCGAGGGCATGACGGAAGAAGAGATCAACCAGCGCCACGCCGAAAAAATGGCAAAGAAAAAAGCGGCGCGGGACAAGATGATTGCGACCAAGACCGAAGAGCGTGGCCTGATCATGGTCCATACCGGCAAGGGCAAGGGCAAGTCGACCGCCGCGATGGGGCTTGCCGCCCGCGCCATCGGCAACGGCATGAAGGTGTGCATCATCCAGTTCGTCAAAGGCGTGTGGAACACCGGCGAACGCAATGTGCTCGTCAAGTTTCCCGAACTCTGTGTCATGAAAGCGATGGGTGAGGGCTTTACCTGGGAAACCCAGGATCGGCAGCGCGATATCGACGCGGCACGCGCGGCCTGGGAATTCGCCAAGGAGGCGATTGCCGATCCGTCTTACAAAATGGTCATTATGGACGAACTGAATATCGTTCTGCGCTACGATTATCTGCCGATCGCCGAAGTGGTCGAGGTGCTTTCAAACAAACCGCACGACCTGCACGTAGTCATCACCGGGCGCAATGCGAAGGAAGAACTTGTTGAAATCGCCGATACGGTAACCGATATGACACAGATAAAGCACCACTTCCGGGGCGGC
This sequence comes from uncultured Flavobacteriaceae bacterium, assembly GCA_964352715.1. Classification (GTDB taxonomy): domain Bacteria; phylum Pseudomonadota; class Alphaproteobacteria; order UBA8366; family Aestuariispiraceae; genus JAVKBW01. The sequence goes on from CAYGSU010000004.1 coordinate 20,221, forward strand.
GTTAAGGCCCAGATCGGTATCGAATTCTGATCCGGAGGTTTTACGAATAGCTGAACTTTGATGGGCTAATCATATTTTAGCCTGATTTGCGGAACAGATTCCCGTTGCATTGTGAATCGGTGCAGTAGTGCGGGGTGACTTTCTGCTTCAAGAGTATCCGGAAGGATTGATGACCATGAGTATCCTGATATCACGTCGACGCATTGCCGAATGGATGAGTGCCGGTTTTATCGGATTGGCGGCGGTTGGGCTGACAGCGCCTGCTTTTGGCGATGAAGTTGCCGAGGCCAAAAGGGATGCTGAAGAAATCGTCTCCAAGGCTCTGTTCACCGTCGACAAGCTGTCGAACCACCCGGATGTCGGCAAGTGGGTCCGCAAATACATGGCCGAAGCAAAAGCCGTGCTGATCTTTCCGCAGGTTCTGAAAGGCGGCTTCATTGTCGGTGGCGAAGGCGGAACAGGCGTTCTTCTTGCCCGGGCCAGCAATGGCGAATGGAGCTATCCCGGATTTTTCTCGATGGGCGCCGGATCGTTCGGCTTGCAGATCGGTGCGCAGAAATCTGAACTGATGCTGCTGATCATGACGGGCAAGGGGCTGTCCGCCATTCTCGAATCAAAGGTCAAGATCGGCGGTGATATTTCGGGCGCGGCCGGACCCTACGGGGCCGGAGCCGAAGCATCGACCACCACCAATATGAACGCGGATATCCTTTCGTATTCAGCCGCTGAAGGTGCCTTTATCGGCGCGAGCGTCGAGGGCGCGGTTATCTGGGAGCGCAAGTTGCTGGGCGAATCCTACTATGGCAACGGTTCCGCCGCGGCCAGCAGCGTGGTGATCGACGGCAAGTTCGCAAACGGACATGCCGACCCGTTGCGTGAAAGACTGGCTGAATTCCCGAGATAACGGTCGGCGCTACTCGCTGATCTGCAGGATCCGGTCGCGTTCGGCAATAAGAGCCGGGCGTTCCTCCGATCCTTCAGGAAGCGCGGCGATGGCCTTGTCGAAGGTCTGTTTCGCGGTTTCGCGGTCGCCATTATCAAGTTCCTGCACGGCCGTGAACCACAAGGCTTCGACATTCTGCGGGTCTTTTTCCAGCACCCTTTTCATCAGCGCCGTCGTTTCCGGTGTTACCGGTTCGTTCGCAATCGACCGGCGGACGCGCGCCTGCAGCAGCAGAATTGTCGTGTTGTCCGGAAATACCTTTTCCGCTTTCAGCAGGGCCGTCAGTGACTCTTCCGGTATGCCCAGAACATTGTAGGACTGGGCAAGCTGCAGCCAGCCTTCCAGATTGTTGGGTTCATCCTCAAGCTTTGACGCAAGCCCTTCGACCATGCCG
>CAYGSU010000004.1:21657-43647 GCA_964352715.1 uncultured Flavobacteriaceae bacterium
CATCGCGCAGCCGATCAGCCAGACCGTCGACCATGCCGCGGATCATCGCCTGCTGGTCTTCCTGCGACATGTCCTGCGCGGCTTCGATATCCTCGGCCGTTGGACCGGGCAGGGCGGCGATGTCGGCCGTCAGACCCAGTTCCTGAGCCAGATCGCCAAGCTGCCGTTTCGGAAACGGCGCGTTCGCGAAGACCTGAAGCGCCTGATCGAGGTCGGCCTGCGCCTGGTCCATGTCACCCAGCACAACGCGCGAGCGGATCAGCCGCAGCCAGCCCTGGAAATCCATTGGATTGTCCTGAAGCTGGCCGGCAAGGTTGCGCACCATGCCCTTGATCATTTCCTCGCGCTCGTCTTCGGACATGTTCTGCGCGGCTTCAATATCCTCGGCTGTCGGGCCGCCCAGAGCCTCCATGCCAGCGATATCGACAGGTTCAGGCAGCCGGTCGGTGATATCGACATCCAATTCATCTGCCGCAGCCAGCGCCCGCTCGCGGATGGTCGGCAGCCAGGTTGCGCCCGGCGGCGCCGTGGCGGCCATGTTGATCCACATGTTCAGCGCATCTTCGCGGTAGCCCTTCTGCCACTGGCCTTCCGCCAGATAGAACCGGGCGCGCGGGTCTGTCGGGTCAAGCGCCAGTGCATCCTTGAAGGCGAATTCTGCCTGTTCGCTGACCGATCCCTGTGATCCGAAGACCAGCGCCTCACCGTAGGAGCTTTTCATCTGCGCTGATTCCGGGGCCATAAGGGATGCCTCGGCAAAGGCTTCCGCCGCTTCGCCGAACCGTTGCAGCGTCATGTTGGTGCGGGCCAGCATGACCCAGTCGTCCAGGGTGCCGCCGTCCTTCTTGATCCGTTCGGCCACGCGGTCGGCCATCGCTTCCAGACTGCCCGGATTTGCGGCTGCGCGGGTTTGTTCGATTTCCGCCGTCCGGGTGGAATACGGATGATCCTGCAACCCCGGACTTCCAAGCACAAAGGCATACAACGCAACTGCCGCACCAGGCGTCCCGACAGCCAGAATCGCTGCGATCACCGCCATTGAGGATTTGCCGGTTGTTGTCTTTACCCCACCGCGGCGCCCATCGGCCGCCAGCAGGCGGCGCGCGATTTCGGTTCTGGCCGCATCGGCTTCCTTCTCGCCGATCAGGCCTTCCGCTTTTTCCCGATCAAGTTCCGACAGTTGAGACTTGTAGACCTCGACATCGTAGTCGGCGGAATCCGACGAACGCAGCCGCCGGCTCAGAAACGGGCGAGCGATCAGACCGACCACCACAAGGGTGACGGCGGTAGCAACAATCCAGAAAATCATGCCGGTCTATCATCCTGATCGATTAGTTTTTCCAGCCGGGCCTGTTCCTCGGCGCTCAGAGCCTGTCCGGAAGCACCGGGGCCAAATCTCTGTCGGCGTCGCATCCAGACGGCCAGGGTAACCCCGGCGACCAGAACGATCATGAAAGGGCCGCCCCATAACAGCGCGGTGCCGGCATTTACAGGCGGGCGCAACAGCACATAGTCGCCATACCGGTCGGTAACGAAGTTCAATACGTCTTCGTCGCTGTCGCCTTCGACCAGCCGTTCGCGCACGAGTACACGAAGATCTTTCGCAAGTTCGGCATCAGAATCGTCAATCGACTGGTTCTGGCAGACCAGACACCGCAGCTCTTTCGATATTTCACGGGCGCGGGATTCCAGCACCGGATCATCCAGAACCTCATCCGGCTGAACCGCCTGTGCGGGGCCTGCGAGCAGCAGAGCAAAAACGGCTGCGGCGGTAACCTTCTTCATCATCATTGCAAATCAGCCAGCAGGGGTTTCAGTTCATCCTCGATCAATTGCGGGGTCATCGGGCCGACGCGCTTCCAGCGGATCCGACCATCGCCGTCAATCACATAGGTTTCCGGCACGCCGTAGACACCCCACTCGATGCCGGCGCGGCCGCTTTCATCGAAACCGATGCGCTGGTACGGGTCGCCGAGTTCGTTCAGCCAGCCGATCGCGTCCGCGCGCTTGTCCTTGTAGTTGATCGCGTAAATGGTCATGCCCTCGTCGCGCGCCAGCCGCGTAATCAGCGGGTGTTCGGCGCGACACGGAATGCACCAGGATGCCCATATGTTCACCAGAACGGCCTTGCCGGTCTTGAAGTCGCCTGTCGCCAGGCCGGGCTTGTCTTCCAGCAGCGGCCCGGTTTCAAATTCCGGCACGGGTTTATCGATCAGGGCCGAAGGCACGATCGACGGGTCCTCGCCAAGCTGGGCGAAGAAATACCCGGCGACGATACCGAATACCAGCAACGGCAGGACAAAGAGAAGGCGGCTCATCCGGTGATGTTTCCTGTTATTCGGCAGGCGACGGCGATGCCGCAGCCGATGCCATGTCGTGGGTCCGCTTCGGCGCACCGATCCGCAGACGACGGTCGCTGAGGGAGACGAAGCCGCCGAGAACCATCAGGATCGAGCCGGTCCAAAGCCAGGGCACCAGCCGTTTCTTGTAACCGCGAACCGTATACCCGCCTTCCGGGTTGCGGTCGCCGATCACCAGATACATATCGTGCGTGAAATGGCTTTCGATAGCAGCTTCGGTGGTTTCCTGCCCGCTGGCGACATAGCGGCGTTTTTCAGGCGACAGGAAGGAAACCGCGTTGCCGTCTTCATCCCGCACCACGAAATTGCCCCGCAAGGCGACATAGTTCGGGCCACGAATTTCTTCCGGCGCCAGAAATTCGACGCGATAGTCGGCGATCTCGAAAGATTCGCCCGGTTTGACGACCGTGATGACTTCGGTGGTCAGCAGCGATGCGCCGGTTGCGCCGGCAACAACGATGCCGACGCCGATATGCGCCAGGCTCATGCCCCAGGCGGCGCGCGGCAGCCCAATGGCCCGTTGCAGGACACGGCCTGCATCCGCTTTGCCGATGCCGATCCGCTGCCCAAGTTCAAAAAGCGACCCTGCAACAAGCCAGGCGGCAACGGCGAGGCCGATCAGGGCATATCCGTCCTGGCCATGCAGCAACACCGCAGCCAGCGCCGTTGCCGCAACAGCGACGGCAGCGGCGAATTTCAGCCGCATCAGCGCGCCGGTCAAATCGGCGCGTTTCCACGACAGCAGCGGCCCAACCGCCAGCGCAGCGAACAGCGGCATCATCAGTGGAATGAATGTTGCGTTGAAATACGGCGGTCCGACCGACACCTTGGCGCCGGTGGTGACTTCCAGCATCAGCGGATACAGCGTGCCCAGAAGAACGGTCGCGCAGGCCGTTGTCAGCAACAGGTTGTTGAACAGCAACGCGCCTTCCCGGCTTACCGGTTTGAACATGTTGCCACCGCGCAGCACAGGCGCGCGATAGGCGAACAGGGTCAGCGACCCGCCGATGGCCAGAACCAGCAGGATCAGAATGAACAGGCCGCGGTCAGGATCATTGGCGAAGGCATGCACGCTGGTCAGCACGCCCGAGCGGACAAGGAATGTGCCGATAAGGCTTAGCGAAAAGCCGATGATCGCCAGCAGGATGGTCCAGGCTTTCAGTGTATCGCGTTTTTCAACCACGATGGCCGAGTGCAGCAGGGCGGTTGCCGACAACCAGGGCATGAAGCTGGCGTTTTCCACCGGGTCCCAGAACCAGAACCCGCCCCAGCCGAGCTCGTAATAAGCCCACCAAGACCCGAGCGCGATACCGCCGGTCAGGAAGGACCACGACAACAGTGTCCAGGGCCGGACATACCGGGCCCAGGCGGCGTCAACCTTGCCTTCAAGCAGGGCGGCGACAGCAAAGGAAAAGGTAATCGAAAGGCCGACATAGCCGACATAGAGCATCGGCGGATGGAAGGCCAGACCCGGATCCTGCAGCAGCGGGTTGAGGTCGTTTCCTTCAAGCGGCGGCGGAAACACCCGGTCGAAAGGGTTCGAGGTGAACAGCACGAACAACAGGAACCCGACCGAAATCATCGCCTGTACGGAAAGCGTTCGCGCCTTCAGGCCCGGCGGCAGGTTGCGGCCGAAAAACGCCACCATGGCGCCGAACAGGGCCAGCACCGTTACCCACAGCAGAAGCGATCCTTCATGGTTTCCCCAGGCACCGCTGACCTTGTAGAGCAGGGGCTTCAGCGAGTGCGAATTCTGCACCACGTTGAGAACGGAAAAATCGCTGGTGACGAAGGCATGAATCAACGCGGCGAAGGATACGGACAGACAGATGAGCTGGCCGATGGCGGTCATCGGCGCGACGGCCATCAGCGCGGCGTTGTTTCGCGATGCGCCGATCATCGGCAGGGTTGCCTGCACGATCGCCACGCACAGCGCGAGTATCAGTGTGAATTGTCCAAGTTCGGCAATCATGATCCCGTTTCCCCTGCTGTGCCGTCGCCGGCCCCGCCTTCGCCGTCACCCTTCCAGGTGCCGGCGCGCTTCATCGCTTCCACCACTTCGGACGGCATGTAGTTCTCGTCGTGCTTGGCCAGTACTTCGCTTGCCGTATAGATGCCGTCATCGCCCAGTTCACCCAGCGTCACCACGCCCTGCCCCTCGCGGAACAGGTCAGGCAGAATGCCGGTATAGCGGACGGTAACCTCGGCCACGCCGTCGGTGACGCCGAAGACGGTGGTGATCCCGCCGCCTTCCTTGCGAATGCTGCCGTCGGAAACCATGCCGCCCAGGCGAAAGCGCCGGCCGGGTTCGACCGTGTTGTTCTGCACTTCCGACGGGCCGTGGAACAACATCACATTGTCTTCAAAGGCGAACAGCATCAGCGCCGTTGCTATGCCGAGCAGCGTCAACCCAACAATAACCAGCAGCATGCGCTGGCGTTTCCTGGCGGCCGCACGGCGCATGGTCTATCCCTCTCTGCGGTCGCGGGGCCGGCGCAGCTGCGCGGCCAGTTTTTCGTTTTGCCGCATCGACCGTATCGAAGCGACCAGCAGGCCGATCATGACGACGGCGGTCAGACCGTAACAGGGCCAGATGAAGGCGGCGTAGCCGCCCATGTCGAAAAACCCGGTCATGCGGTTACTCCATCGCGTGCAGTTTTATCTTCGCTGGCCTCTACGGGCAGACCGGCCGCCAGCGCCGTGCGCAGCTTGGCCGCTGCAATTTCCGATCTGACGCGCAGGATCAGTACGGTCAGGAAGAAGAAAGTAAACGCCGCGAGCATTATGAACAGCGGCACCAGCATTTCAGAGGCGATGGTCGGTCCGTCCATCCGGATAATGCTGGCCGGCTGATGCAGGGTGTTCCACCAGTCGACAGAAAACTTGATGATCGGCAGGTTAACCACGCCGACCAGCGCAAGAATCGCCGCCGGCTTGTTGCCCCGGCCGGGATCGTCGAAGGCGTTCGACAGCGCGATATAGCCAAGATACAGGAAAAACAGGATCAGCATGCTGGTCAGTCGGGCATCCCAGACCCACCAGGTGCCCCACATCGGTTTGCCCCATAGCGAGCCGGTTACAAGGCACAGAAAGGTGAAGGCCAGTCCGATCGGTGCGGCTGCCCGCGCGACGATTTCCGCCAGCGGATGCTTCCAGATCAGAACGCTCGCGCTGGACAGCGCGACAACGCTGTAGATCATCAGGCCGAGATAGGCGGAGGGTACATGGACGTACATTATACGTACCGTTTCACCCTGCTGATAATCCGGCGGAGAGTTGAACAACGCGTAATACAGGCCGGCGATAATGGTCAGCAGAAAGCCCCCGGCCGCAAAAGGCAGGACCGCATTTGCGATACGTAGAAATCGCGCGGGATTTGCAAACCGATGCATGGGCGTCCTTATAGTCTAACTCTGTAGCAGATTAAACACCTTGGCACTCTGATACTGGTCAATGTCTTGTGAACACGCGCTTTTCTTAAGGTGCTGTTTTCGGACGGTAATTTCAATACGTTCCTTTACCGGAAACTGACGCGGATCGCCGCAGCCGCCGCGACAGGCCCGAGCGCCAGCGACCCGGTCAGCAACGCCGCCAGAATCAGCAGATGCGGCGTCGGATCAAGCTGGTTCAGTGCGGCATCAATGGCGGAAACACCGAAAATCAGTACCGGTATATATAAAGGCAGAACCAGCAATGCGGTCAGCGGGCCGGCGCGGCGCGCGCCCAGCACAAGCGCGGCGCCGATCGCGCCGATAAAGCTCAACGCCGGGGTGCCCAACAGCAACCCCAGGATCATTGCGCCATATCCTTCGGCCGGAAAATCGAACAGCAGCGCGATCACCGGCGCGAGAACCACAAGCGGCAGGCCGGTGGTGACCCAATGGGCGATGGCCTTGGCAGCGGCGATCAGCACCAGCGGCTGCGGCGACAGCGCCATCAGTTCAAGCGATCCGTCGTCGTAATCGGCCTGGAACATCCGGTCGAGCGACAGCATCACGGAAAGCAGGGCCAGCACCCAGACAATGCCGGGCGAGATGCGGGTCAGCAATTCAGGTGTCGGGCCGACCCCGAGAGGAAACAGGCTCGCCGCGATGAGGAAAAAGGCGAGCGCAAGGGTAACGTCGACCCCCTGCCGCATCGCCAGACGCAGATCGCGCCGCAGTATTGCGCTGACTGCTCCCATCAGCCAAGAGCCTCCATCGGGGCGACGGCAAAGGCGTCCATGTCCAGCGTGCCGGCATCGCCGAGACCGAGATCGATATGGGTGGCGGCAATCACCATGCCGCCGTCGGCGCGGTGCGTGGCGATCATCTGCCGAAGGCGGTCGACCGAGCCCGCATCCAGCCCGACCGACGGTTCGTCCATCAGCCACAAATCCGCTTCTGCCAGCATCAACCGCGCCAACGCCAGACGGCGACGCTGTCCGGCGGAAAGGTACTGTCCCGGCAGATCGGCCTGAACCTGCAGCCCGGTGGCCTCAATGGCCGCATCTATCGGTGTCTCTGAGAGATTCATCGACGCCCAGAAGGCGAGGTCCTCCCGGACGGAAAGCGCCGGCTTGACCGCATCGGCATGGCCGATCAGCGCGACCCGGTCACGGTGATCGGCGGCCGATGCCGGCTGCCCGTTCCACGTCATGTGGCCGGCAATCGGGTCGATCAGACCGGAGAGAACCCGCAGCAGGCTGGTCTTGCCGCTGCCGTTCGGCCCGGTCAGGACAATGGCTTCGCCCCCTGCCAGGTCCAGCGACAGATCGCGAAACACCAGCCGCCCGCCGCGAAGGCAGGCCAGATCCGTCACCGATAAGCGGGTCTCTTTGCGCATCATAACCAGTGCGATAGCGGCGCGGGCCACTTTTGGCAACTGATACGAATAGTCCGTTGCGACGGGACGTTGAGGAAACAGAGGGGCTGAAAAGGACGGCGGCCGCCAGAGGGGGAGGAACTGGCGGCCGCCTTATAATGCAACGGTTTGGTCAGAACCGCCACGGAACCCGAGTTGGGGAAGGGGTTCCGTTGAGAGGGGAGGTCTCAGCACTTCCTATATAGGGAGTTGAGAATGGCTTTCCACGGACCGAAATAAGGCAATTTTGAGGCACCGGCCTATTTTGAGCGATTTTCAGGGGCTTGCACCCCGGCGGCACGCCCCCTATATCCGCCCGGACAGTAAAAAAACCAGCAATTCAGCGTAGTTGGGCATCGACGTCTTAAAACTAGAGACGGATCGCTCAAATATCTGTGAACCGGAGGAATAAATGGCGAATACGGCACCTGAAGAAGCCAAACAAAGCTTTCAGTATCAGGCGGAAGTCGGGCGATTGCTGGATATCGTTGCGAACGCCCTGTACAGCGAAAAGGAGATTTTTCTCCGCGAACTCATCTCCAACGCCGCCGATGCCTGCGACCGGTTGCGCTACAAGGCGCTGACCGACAAGGACCTGCTAGCCGGTGATGCAGACTTCGCAATTGAGCTGTCTTACGACAAGGCCGCCAAAACACTGACGATTTCCGACAACGGCATCGGCATGGACCGGCAGGACCTGATCGACAATCTGGGCACCATCGCGCGGTCCGGCACGTCGGCGTTCATGAGCGAACTGACCGGCGATGCGAAAAAGGACGTCAATCTGATTGGCCAATTCGGCGTCGGCTTCTATTCGGCTTTCATGGTTGCGGATACGGTATCGGTTCTGACCCGCCGCGCCGGAAGTGAAGACGCCTGGCTGTGGATCAGCGACGGGCGCGGCGAGTTCACCATCGAGGAAGCGGTTCGCGAAGGCCGCGGCACCACGATAACAATGACGATGAAGGACGACGCGGACGAGTATCTGGATGACTCGCGGTTGTCGCATATCGTCAAAACCTATTCCGACCACATTCCTTTCCCGATCCGGTTGACCGGTGGCGAGGACGAAGCAAAACAGCTTAACGAAGGGTCCGCCCTGTGGACGCGGTCGAAGTCCGATGTCACGGAAGACCAGTACAAGGAGTTCTATCATCACGTCGCGCATGCCTTTGACGATCCCTGGGCGACGCTGCATTTCCGGGCCGAAGGCGTCATCGAGTATGCCGGTCTTATCTATATCCCGACGATGCGGCCGTTCGACCTGTTTCACCCGGACCGCAAGTCGAAGCTGAAACTGTATGTGAAGCGGGTTTTCATCACCGAGGACTGCGAAGACCTTGTGCCGTCGTGGCTGCGGTTCCTGCGCGGCGTGATCGATTCGGAAGACCTGCCGCTGAATGTCAGCCGCGAGATGCTGCAGAACAATCCGGTCGTGTCGAAAATCCGCACCGGTCTGACCAAAAGAGTGATCGGCGAGTTGTCCAAGAAAGCCGAGAACGATGCGGAAGCATACGCCATCTTCTGGGAAGCATTCGGCCCGGTTTTGAAGGAAGGCCTGTATGAGGGCACCGATCAGCGCGATGAAATCCTGAAACTGGCGCGGTTCAAGTCTACCACGCGCGACGGATGGGTGTCGCTGGCCGACTACGTTGCCGCGATGAAGCCGGGTCAGGACAAGATTTTCTATATCTCGGGCGAGGACGAAACCGCCGCACGGCGGTCGCCGCAACTGGAAGGCTTTGCCGCCAAGGGCGTTGAAGTTCTGTTCATGTCGGATGCGGTGGATGAATTCTGGCTGCCAAGCGTCGGATCATTCGAGGAGAAGGCCTTTCAATCCGTCACGCGTGGCGGGGCCGATCTGTCGAAAATCGACGGCGATGCCGAAGACAAGGATGCCGATGACAAGAAGGACAAGGAAGACGACGACCAGCCGGCTTCCATCGATGCGCTTGTTTCGGTCGTCAGAACCGCGCTGGGCGATGCGGTGAAGGACGTGCGCACGTCAGACCGGCTGACATCATCGCCGTGCTGCCTTGTCGCCGATGAAAACGCGATGGACATGAATCTCGAGCGGATGCTGAAGAAACACCAGCAGCTCGATCAGGTGTCGGCGCGCATTCTGGAACTCAACCCGAAGCACCCACTGATCAAGGCGTTGTCGGAAAAGGCCATCGATGGCGTTGACGATGCGGCCTTCCTGCTGCTCGATCAGGCGCGGATCATGGAAGGCGAAACGCTGCCTGATCCTGCGGCCTTCGCCAGACGCATGACCGAGGTGATGACCCGGGCCTTGGGCTGATCCGCTTTCAGGCGGCGTTGTTCGCGCGGAACGCGCCGCCTATTGCTCTTGTTCTCTGTTTGGTCCAGACTTTCGGACGGGACAGGGGCAAGACGATGCAGCACAGGGGCAGCAATACCTTTCCGCGCGCATTCTGGGTTACGGCCAGCGGCGGGAGCAGGGATTTGACACAGGACGAGGCGGAAAGACTGCCTGTCCATGGCCGGGCAGAATTATCCAGTCTGCCGATCCGCAATTGCCGCGATGTTCTTGTCGATCACCGTGGCGGTAAAGCCACCATGTTCTGGGATGCAAGGCGGACCCAGCGCAGCGCCATTGATTATTCCTTCGAAATGCTGAGGGCGCTGGGACCGATGGACGACGTACGGTTTCACACCTTTATCGATGCCTGGCTGACCACGGATTTTACCGATGAGCAGGAGGCCGAGCGACAACTGGACTGGTTCAGCCGGTACAAGAATACGCTGTTGCTGCCTGGCACCAAAGTTGCCGAAAAGTCGCTCGCCGACATGGAAAAGGAAAGCGCGTTTCTGTCTTCGGCGTTTTCGGCCTGGCGGAATGCGGCCAAGGGGGGTGACCCCAATCTGCTGCTTTCCATCGTTAACCACGCGCTGTTGTATGAGCGGATGGAAAAGGGTGGCCCGATGGAGCTTGCCTATCCGGGGCGTGAGCACCCGATTTCGATTATTTACGGAACGGAATGGCAGCGCCGGACCATGACCATGGACCAGTTGCAGCAAACAACAGACGATCGATACGAAGAACGCGTTACCGACGTTTATGACGACGTGATTTCGTGCCGGCAACCGAGATACGATCACATTCACGGTTTCGTTAGAATCAGGAATGGCCTGCCGCGATGGGCCAGGTACAGACGGCTGTTGCTGCCGTGGCCGGCGGTCGGCACGGCCCGGGCGATATACTGCCTGTCCGAACCGACCAACCAGATCGACATTCCCTTTATCGAGCCTTCCTGACCTAGGACAGGGGCGCTTGCATGGTTGTCGCCTGCATCAGGGCCGACATATCATCCGGCGTCATCCAGGCGATATACTCGTCGAAGGTGCCGTCCTGGTCGCGCAGTTTCCACCGGATGCCGAGCGGATGAAAATGCGAATAGCCGTATTGCGCGCCAAGACCCCGCTGCACAAGACGCGATGAAATCATTCCGTAGAAATAGTCGGGGCGCCATTTCTGATACGCAATCGGCGGCACGATGCGTGGCAGTATTCTGACCAGCCCGCGCGCCCTGAACCCGCCTTTCGGCGCGATCCAGATTTCGCCGTGATAACAGACGCTGCCCCTGCTTTCCCGGGCCCAGCTGCAGGAATCGAATGTGGAATGCTCGATATCAGCCGGGATATGAGGTGACAGAAAAAGCGGGGCTTTTTCGCGCAGATAGTCTGAAAGCGGCTTTTCCGACAAGGTGTCGATGCGGGCGGCCTGGACGTGGACCACGTCGCCCCCGCTATCGGTGCCTTTGATCCAGAACCCGTTGTCTGCGCCGATATCGCTGTAGCGCCAGTCGAAGATCGGCGTTAGCGGTGCGCGGTCCTCGATTGCGTCTACGGTTTCCTGCAGCTCCTGGAAATCGTCGCACACTTCGATCGTCACACCCTGCCCGGCCGCCTGGCCGACCAGATCATCAATGTAATACTGCACATTCAGAAAATCATCTAAAGATAGCATTATATTGCCCCTTTCCCTTGTTGATTGTATAACCTGAATACATCCAAATGGGGAAATTGTATACAATGAACAATCATTACGAGAATATTTCGGTTGACCGGCTGTATGAAGCGGTTTGGGGCGAAGGCATTCATTTCGGAACCTACAAGACAGGATCGGAAACGATTGAGGCGGCGGCGAAATTGACCAGAGACCGCATGGCCGGGGCCGCAAACGTTGCCGATGCCAGCCTGGTTCTGGAGGTTGGCAGCGGCCACGGCGTCAGCGCACGCCAACTGACAAGGGTTGTTCGGGGGCGGATCGTGGCGACCAACTACGCGCCGAATCATGACGAGATCGCGCGGGACAACACAAGGCGGGAAAGGCTAGAGCACCGGATCAGCCACGGGCTTGCCGACTATCACAGTCTGCCGTTTTTCGACAATCTGTTCGACCTGTACTGGTGCCAGGAAAGCTTCGTTCATGCGACCGACAAGCCCCGCGTCATGGCGGAAGCATTCCGGGTGCTGGCGCCAGGCGGAACAATCGTGTTCAGCGATCAGACGACGAACCGTCAAGCCTGCCTGCCGGAAGAGCGGGACCGCATTGCCCGCCGGCACGGCGCGCCGGACCTGTGCGATGCCGACGACTTCGCCGGGCTGTTGCGTAATGCCGGGTTCGAGATCATCTCGGTGCAGGACTGGTCGGCGCATATGACCCGGCATTTCGAGCAACTTGTCGATCGGATTAAGACAAGATGGAACAGCCTGGCGGCCATGATCGACGATGCCGTGCTGCGCAGCAATTACGAAAACTGGTGTACAGCGGCCAATTATGCCCGGCGCGGCAAGATGGGCTGGCACTGTTTCGTCGGGCGAAAACCGTGAACCGCTCTAGCCGCGCAGAACGCCGCCGGTTACCTTCTCGACATTCGCGACAACCTTCGCTGCGATGGCGTCGATTTCCTCGTCTGTCAAAGTCCGGTCGACAGGCTGGATGGTAACGGCGATGGCGACCGACTTCCGGCCTTCCAGTTCCGCGCCTTCGTAGACATCGAAAACCGATGCGTCGGAAACCAGTTTCTTGTCGCCGCCGACGGCCGCGCGGACAATCTGGTCGGCCGGAACATCGCGATCAATCAGAAACGCGAAATCGCGCGCAACCGGCATGAAAGAGGATGCTTTTAGCAAGGGCCTCGCCTTGCCGCCTTTTGCCTTCGGCATCGGAATACGGTCGAGGAAAATCTCGAACGCGGCGGCCCGGCCTTTCAGGCCCAGCTTGCGTGTCAGGCCGGGATGCACTTCGCCGAACCAGGCGAGGACGTTCGGGCCGAGGCGCAGGCCGCCGGAACGGCCGGGGTGGTACCAGTCGGGCGCATCCGTCGAAACCTGCAGATTGCCGACCGGAGCGCCGCAAGCGTCGAGCACAGCCATGGCGTCAGCCTTTGCATCGAAGGCATCGACCGGTCGCGTTTTTTCCGACCAGTGGCGCGGCACAGCGTTGCCGGTGCGGATGCCGCCGGCCACTATATCCTGCCCCTTGTCGGTCGGGTCGCGGAACACTGGGCCGACTTCAAACAGGCAGGCATCCGGCATGCCGCGGTCGGCATTGCGCACGGCCGCCTGCAACAGGTTCGGCAGAATATTCGGGCGCATCTGGTCGAGATCGGCGCTGATCGGGTTCGCGAGCGTCAGGTCCGCCCCGCCGCCGCCGAAGGCTGCCGAAAGGCCTGCCGGCATGAAAGACCAGGTGACGGCTTCCAGCATACCGCGCCCGGCAAGGATCTTGCGGGCATAGGATTCCCGGCGCTGGGCCGGTGTGATGGCGGGGCGGGGCAATGCCGTTTCGCGTTCAATCGGAACCGACGGCACCTTGTCCATGCCGTGAATGCGCAGCACTTCCTCGATCAGGCAGTCTTCGCATTCGACATCGGTGCGCCATCCCGGCACGGCGGCTGAGATCGTATCGCCGTCGACCGTGTTTTCGAAACCGAGATTTTTCAGAATGCCGTCGGCTACTGCAACCGGCACCTCAATGCCGCTTTTCTGCTTCAGACGCGGCAGACGCAGCGAGACCGAGCGGGCCGTATCCGGCAGGGTCCCCGCCGTCACGACATGGCTGGTTTCACCGCCACACAATTGTTGGACCAAACGTGCCGCGACTTCCGCACCCCAGACCGCAGATTGCGGGTCCAGCCCACGCTCGAACCGATAGCGGGCGTCGGAGTTGATGTTCAGGGCTCTCCCGGTTTCCGCCACCATAATCGGATCGAACAGCGCGACTTCCAGAAACACGTTCGTGGTTTCTTCCGTGCAGCCGGAAAGTTCGCCGCCCATCACGCCGCCGATGCCTTCCGGCCCGTTGTCGTCGGCGATGACCAGCATGTGGTCGGCCAGGGTATAATCCCGACCGTCCAGGGCAAGAATGGTTTCGCCCGGTTTGGCATAGCGCATTGTCACCGCGCCGCCCTTGACCTTATCGGCATCAAACACATGCAGCGGCCGACCGAGATCGAAGGTGACATAATTGGTGATATCGACCAGCGCCGAAATCGGCCGCAGGCCGATTGCCTTGAGACGGCGCTGCATCCAGGCGGGGCTGGGCCCGTTCTTGACACCCCGGAAATGCCGGCCGGCGACAAACGGGCAGGCATCGCCCACAGCGTCGTCGCGTTTCCAGACAACCGGGCTGTCATAGCTTCCGGCGATGGCGGCATAGTCCGGCGTTTTCAGCGAGCCGATGCCGGCGGCGGCGAGGTCGCGGGCGATGCCGTAGACGCCGAGGCAGTCGCCCCGGTTCGGCGTGATGCCGATTTCGTAAACCGGATCGTCCAACCCGGCATAGGCGGCGAAGCTTGCGCCGACCGGTGCGTCTTCCGGCAGATCGATGATGCCGTCATGTTCGTCCGAAAGCCCCATTTCACGTTCCGAGCACAACATGCCTGACGACTTTTCACCCCGAATATCGCCGACCTTCAGATCGACGCCGGTACCGGGAATATGCGTGCCGGCAGGCGCGAACACGCCCTTCATGCCCTTGCGGGCATTCGGTGCGCCGCAGATCACCTGTGTCGTCGTCGTGCCGTCATTCACCATGCAGACCCGAAGGCGGTCGGCGTTCGGGTGCTGCCACGCATCCTCGACATAGCCGATGACAAAGGGGGCCAAAGCCGCGCCGTCGTCACTGAGGGATTCGATTTCCAGTCCGATATTGGTCAGGGTTTCCGCGATGGTCGCGGCATCGGCGTCCGTATCGAGATGATCCAGCAGCCAGGAATGAGTGAATTTCATGATCTCGTGCTCTCGAGCGTCAAAAGGTTAGGGCGTCAGACCGCGTGTCAGGGTGGCGACTTCCAGCGGCACGAAGCCGTAGTGCCGAAGCCACCGCATGTCGGCATCAAAGAAGGTGCGCAGATCCGGGATGCCGTATTTCAGCATCGCGATGCGCTCGATCCCCATGCCGAAGGCGAAGCCCTGATATTCTTCCGGGTCGATGCCGCAGGCGCGCAGCACCTTCGGATGCACCATGCCGGAGCCGAGAATTTCCAGCCAGTCGTCGCCGGCCCCGATCTTCAGCTCGCCGCCCTTTCGGCTGCAGCCGATATCGACTTCCAGCGACGGTTCGGTGAACGGGAAGTAGCTGGGGCGGAACCGCATCGGCAGATTGTCGACTTCGAAATAGGCGTCGAAGAAAGCCTGCAACGTGCCCTTCAGATGGCCGAGATGGGTTTTCTTGTCGATTACCAGTCCTTCGACCTGATGGAACATTGGCGTATGGGTCATGTCGCTGTCGGACCGGTAGGTGCGGCCAGGCGCGATGATGCGGATCGGCAGATCTTCGTTCTGCATCGTCCTGACCTGAACCGGCGAGGTATGGGTCCGCAGCACCCGGTCGAAATCCGGTTCGCCGTCTTCGCCGCGCATATAGAACGTGTCCATCATCTGCCGCGCCGGGTGATGTTCCGGAATGTTCAGCGCTTCAAAGTTATGGAAACCGTCTTCGATATTCGGTCCCTCGCGGACTTCCAGACCCATTTCGCCGAAAATCGCGATCACTTCGTCCATGGTCTGGCTGATCGGGTGCAGGCGGCCCTGCGCTTCCGGCCGGGGCGGCAGGGAAACATCAATCCGCTCAACTTCAAGCTTCGTGTTCAGTTCGACCAGTTCGAGGTCCTGCTTGCGGGCCTCGATGGCGCCGGCGACAGCGGTTTTCACCAGGTTCAGGGCCTGCCCGGCTTCCTTGCGCTGGTCCGGTTCAAGCTGGCCCAGCCCCTTCATTTCGGCAGTGATGCGGCCTTTCTTGCCAAGCGCGGCGACGCGCACCTCTTCCAGCGCCGCGATGGTTTCGGCGCCGGCCACGTCAGCCAGCAGGCTTTCCTGTAATGCTGCGATATCCAAGATCAATCTCCGTTACCGTCGGAGGCCATGCGATAGCCCGAAGCTGTTGGTTTATCAAGAAAAAGCGGCCCGGGATTTCTCCGCAGGCCGCTGTGTCGTTTGCATCGTCCCGAAATCCGGGAGACTTAGCTCGCAAGCGCGGCCTTCGCCTGGTCGACGATCGACTTGAACGCTTCCGGCTCATGCACCGCGATATCGGCGAGAACCTTGCGGTCGAGTTCGATCCCGGCCTTGTGAACACCGTCCATAAATCGGGCATAGGTCATTGTGTTGTCGGTAACGTCGCGCACCGCTGCGTTGATCCGCTGGACCCACAGCTTGCGGAATTCGCGCTTCCGGGCGCGCCGGTCGCGGTAGGCGTATTGACCCGCCTTCTCGACAGCCTGAACCGCCGTGCGGAAGGTGTTCTTGCGGCGGCCGTAATAGCCCTTCGCTTTATCGATAACTTTCTTGTGCCGGGCGTGTGTGGTGACGCCCCGTTTTACGCGTGCCATATCTTTGTTCTCCTATCCGCCGGAATTAACCGCGAAGCCAGTTCTTGAGGACGACCTTTGCATCGGCGTCGCACATGATCTGACCGCCCCGTGCCTGCCGCTTCATTTTCTGCGGACGGGCTGAGGTGTTGTGACGAAGATAGGCGCTGTAAAACCGTACCTTGCCGGTACCGGTAATCTTGAACCGCTTTTTGGCGGAGCTTTTGGTCTTCAGTTTGGGCATTTCAATCTCCTGCAATCGCCAGTCCAACGTACCGGACCGGCTGAAGTTAACGTTGCGTGGCCGGGCATACCCTAAGCGCCGGCGCACAGCCTAACCCAGCGTAAGGTCGAAACCTGTCGCTGGACGCGGCTGTATACGGAACACGGGACGGCTTTGCAAGGCCGCTATTGCATGGCCTGCCAGCGGAAACCGGATGTCATGGACCCCAGCAGAGGTTCCCGGAAGATGACTTCGGCCCGGTAGCCTGCGGCGCTGGCCGCGCCGTAGCAGACATGCAAGGGCAGCAGATGTTCCTCGCGCGGGTGGCACAGCCGGGCGCCCGGCGCATCGGCCCAGCAGGCAAGACGGTTTTCACGGTCGGCCTCGGACAGGTTCGAATCGGTCAGCGTGGCGTTGAGCCAGTCGTCAAACGCCCGGTCTTTTCCGTCGGGCAACGCCTGGCCGCGCAGCAGAACGTTCAGATTGTGGAAACTGAGGCCGGACCCGATCAGCGTGATATTCCGGTCCAGCAAGGGGGCGAGCGCCTTGCCGACGGCGATATGGTCTGTCGGATCGAGCGACGCCAGCAGCGACATCTGCAGAACCGGAATACTGGCGTCCGGGTGAATCAGCATCATCGGCACAAAGGTGCCGTGGTCGAACCCTCGCTCCATGTTCATCGCGCTTTTTATTCCGGCAACGTTCAGCAAGGCCTGTGCGTCGCGGGCAAGGTCAGGCGCGCCGGGGGCCGGATAGTCGTATTCATAGGTTTCCGGTGGAAAGTTGTAGTAGTCGAACAGCATCGGCGGATGCGCCGCCCCGGAATACGTCACGACCGGTTCTTCCCAATGCGCCGTGACGACGATAACAGCGCTGCTTCCGGCAACTTCATCGCCAAGGCCGCGCATCATCGCGGTCAGGTTGCGGTGTCCGTCATGCCCCATCAGGGGTAGCGGACCGCCGCCATGCGGCAGGAAATAGATCGGTCGAGGCATTACGTTATCCTGTGATGTGGGCAAGCACGGTTTCGCCCATTCTTACCACTTCCTCGAACCAGCCGTCATCGTCGCCATCTTTTTCTTCCAGAACGCTGAAAAAGACGATCACGGTTTCGCTTTCGGGATGGACCATCAGAAGCTGACCGCAGAAGCCGAGATGGCCGATCCATTCGCCATTGGTGAACAGCTGGTTCGAATAGCGCAGCCAGTCAAGCGGTGCTGAGCAGCCTGTGCCCTGACCACTGCGCGCCGCATCAATGAATGTTCGACTGCCGACCTGTGATCCTGATACGCCGACACCGCCGCGTGCGAATAGCAAACCATAGCGGGCAAGGTCGCGCGCCGTGAGAGCGCCGCCGCCGGAAACAACCGGCGCGCCGTTGATATCCGTCGACATATAGAGCGCGGCTTCGATGCCGGCCGCTTCGACAATGCCGACCAGCAGGGGATACAGGCTTTCGCCGGTTACCGCTTCGGCGATCCAGGCCAGGACCTCGGTATTCGAACTCTTGTACAGTGTTTCGGTACCGGGATTCCGCACATCGTTGCTGGTTATGCCGCTGACGAAATCGCGCAGGCCGAACGGGGCCTCGCCCTCCGGCGGCAGACGCCAGCCCATGGCGATTTCCAGACGATTGTATCCCTGTATCGCTGACGGATCGCCGGTCTTCTCATAGGAATCCGAGTAATCCTCGACGAACGTGTTCACCACATTCATGTCGAGAACATCCTGGATGGTGACGTTTGCGTAGCCTGTGCCGATACCGGGCAGATAGTCCGAAACGGTTTTGGAAAGATCGATCCGGCCTTCCTCGACCAGCTTGCCGATCATCAGCGAGACGGTGGTCTTGCTGATCGACTGGATCGAATGACGCTGGTCGGGCCCGAAGTCGCTGGCGTAGTCCTCGAACAGAAGCTCCTGCCCGCGCACGACCGCCATGCCGGAAAAGTAGGGCGACCCGGTCAGCCGCCGGACAGACGGCAGGTCCGATATCCGTCGGTCGATGGATCGCGCAAGGTCAAGCACCCTCGGTGCGCGGATCATCCATCCGTTGCGGCACATCTCTGACAGATTGTGAAACCCCCGTCGCCGGTTTTCCGCCAGCATCCAGGTTTCCTTGCCGCCTGACCCGACAGCCAGATCGGCATTTTCTGTGGTGACACAATTCGCCCGCGCTCCAGATTTTCCCATTCCGCACCTGTTGTTTTTAACGACCCCGAATCCAGTCTGACTTCTACACGCCGTGCGGCATTCTGCAAACAGCCGCAATCTGGACCCGGGTAACCCTGATGAAGCGGTCGACTGCGCTGTCGAAATTAGGAAGATAGTGACGAAATTTCATAAATTGCGCCCCTGTCACCCCATCATGATCGTTCGACTTAAACGATGGGCACACAAGGCATCCGAAAGATTTTCCAACGCAAACAGCGGCATTCGGGTGCTTGAACTTTAACTTAGGGAGACACAGCGTGCATATTTTTGAAAAACTACAGCAGGATTTTGCGGAAGGGCGTCTGTCTCGCCGGAACTTCATCAAGCGGGCGACGGCGCTTGGCTTTGCGGCGGCGATTCCGACCGGCATCACAGCGCAGGAAGCGCAGGCCAACGCACCTAAAAAAGGCGGCACGCTTCGTCAGGCCCTGCGGGGCGGCAATACCTCCGACACGCTTTTCGGCGTGCTCGGCGGCGGCGATACCCACCAGGTCAACACGCAGTGGCAGATCCACAGCAACCTCACCGAAATCAATGCGGAGGGAGAAGTTGTCGGCGAACTGGCGGAAAGCTGGGAACCGTCCGATGGCGCCAAAAAATGGGTATTCAAGCTGCGCAAGGGCGTTGAATTCCATAACGGCAAGACGCTCGACGCACAGGATGTGATCGATTCGATCAACCTGCATCGCGGTGAAAATTCGAAATCCATCGGGAAAGGCCTTGTCGCGGCGGTCGACGATATCCAGGCCGACGGCAAGGATTCGGTTGTCTTCACCCTGAGTTCCGGCAATGCGGACTTTCCTGTTGTCCTGTCCAGCATCGCCTATTCAATCGCCCCGGCGGGAACGACGGAAGCCGATTGGGACAAAGGGGTCGGTACCGGCCCGTTCATCCTTGAAAACTGGGAACCGGGCGTGCGGTCGGCAACCAAGCGTAACCCGAACTATTTCAAGGAAGGCCTGCCGTATTTCGATGCGGTCGAAACGCTGCATGTTTCCGACGTGACAGCGCGGACATCGGCGTTGCAGGGCGGCCAGGTCGATGTCATGGACGACCCGGCAATCAAGACGCTCGACCGGCTGGCGCAAGCGAACAACGTGAATATCCATGAAGTCGGCGGCAACAGCCATTTCACCTTCCCGATGCTGATGGATACGGCGCCTTACGATAACTACGATGTCAGGATGGCGCTGAAGTATGCGATCGATCGCGAAGCCATGCTGCAGACATTGCTGCGGGGCCATGGCTATCTTGGCAACGATCACCCGATCGCGAAATCCCAGCGGTTCTTCGCTTCGGAACTGCCGCAGCGGTCGTACGATCCGGACAAGGCGAAACACCATCTGAAAAAGGCCGGTATGGAGAACCTCGATATCACGATCTGGGCCGGCAACATCTATGACGGCGGCGTCGATGCGGCGGTTCTGTACAAGGAGCATGCCGCGAAAGCCGGCATCAACCTGAACGTCGAGCAGGTGCCGACTGATGGATACTGGAGCGAGGTCTGGAACGTCAAACCGTTCTGTGTCTCCGTCTGGTATGGACACCCCACTGAAGATCTGATGCTGACCTCGGCGTTCTCGAGAGAATCCGCCTGG
The DNA here is from genome assembly GCA_964352715.1 of uncultured Flavobacteriaceae bacterium. GTDB lineage: Bacteria > Pseudomonadota > Alphaproteobacteria > UBA8366 > Aestuariispiraceae > JAVKBW01. Next base: position 41,732 of record CAYGSU010000004.1, read on the forward strand.
AACGAAACCCACTGGAACAACGAACGGTTCGAAACCCTGCTTGTCGCGGCCCGGGCGGAAACCGACAGGAACAAACGTCGCGACATGTATGTCGAAATGCAGACCCTGATCCATGATGAAGGGGGCTTTGTCTGCCCGGCATTCCGCAACTGGATGATGGGAACCACCAACAATATCGGTGTGCCGGAAACCATCGCCGGCAACGCGCCGCTCGATGGTAACCGCAATACCCAACGCTGGTGGTTCAAGTCTTAAAGGCACAGTCAGTTTAGCTTAAGACTGCCAGGAGGCGGGACAGAGTCTGTTCCGCCTCTTTTTTTCATCGCAGCTTTTCCCTTTGCCAGCTTGACCGCCGTCGAAGGGTGCGCGATAGGCGAAGCATGGCAGATAGCAAACAATTGGACGTGATGCCGGTTGCCGTCGCTATCGGCGGTCTGGCCGCACTGTCTGCGGCGATGGGGATCGGACGGTTCGCCTATACGCCGATCCTGCCCTACATGCTCGAGGCCGGGGTGCTCGATAAGTCCGAGGCGGGCTGGGCGGCATCGGCCAACTTTTTTGGCTATCTGGTCGGATCAATCATAGCATCCATGCGGATCCTGCCGGGCGGACTGCGGCGCTGGTTTCTGATCAGCCTGTTCATCAGTGCAATGTCGACGGCGTCGATGGGTTTGACCGACGATGTGATCGCCTTTCTCGGCCTGCGTTTTGTCGGCGGCGTCGCCAGCGCTTTCGTTCTGGTATTGGCATCGGCTCTGGTGATCGAACGTCTTGTAATTGCCGGCCGGCAAAACCTGGTGCCACTCTATTTCGCAGGGGTTGGAATCGGCATATCGATATCGGCGCTTCTGCCATGGCTGCTGAACGGTGCAGCTGCCGGCTGGCCCGTTTTGTGGCTTGCGGGCGGCGGATATTCGCTGGCCGCGTTCTTTGTCGCCATGCGCCTCGTGCCGCGCCGTGGCGAAAGGCCCGTACCGCTTCCGGCAGGCAAAGCAGGCGTCAATCCGGGGTTGATCCGGTTAATTCTGGCTTATGGACTGCTGGGATTTGGCTACGTCATTACGGCAACCTTTATCGCAACCATTGCCCGAATTACACCGAGCCTTGCAGACTGGGAAACCACTATCTGGCTTGTCGCCGGTCTGGCTGGCATCCCGTCTGTTGCGATCTGGTTCGAGGTGGCGAAGCGGATCGGCTATCGCCAGGCCTATACTGCAGCCGGTATAGCGCAGGGCGCTGGCGTGGCGTTGAGCGTGCTCAGCACCGATCCGGCGATGCTTATCCTTTCTGCGGCCTTGCTTGGTGGAACTGTCAGCGCGATGACGGCAATGGGGCTGGTCGCGGCGCGGCAACTGACCGGCGGCGACCAGCGCCGGATTATCGCCTGGATGACGATCAGCTTTTCAATCGGACAAATGATCGGGCCTGCCTTTGCCGGCCATGTTTTCGAATCGACGGGGAGTCTTGTTCTGCCATCGCTCGCCGCCGCCGGCGCGCTTGCCGTGGCCACGGTTCTTTCCGGTTGGCCGACGACGATCGAAGCAAAGGTCAGGTAACGTGCTGGAAAATCCCGGATACTGACTGTGTTTCCGGGGCTGTGATTAACCGGATCAGTTCCTCACTGCGGCAAACCTTTCCGACCATCAGGGCGCCTTCATCAGATTGCGTGTCGGAAATGACACCGAAATATTGTGGCAGACTCAGGCAGTTATAGTCTTCTTCGCTAAAGACCATCAGATGTCTGGGTTCCGCAGTGACATACTCTACCAGCCGGTAATCGGCCTGGTTGCGCTTTTCGATTTCATCGCGAAACTCCTCGAAACCGTAGGGTTTGGCTGAATTCGAATGCAGGCGCTCCGCTACGATGCCGGGCATATCGAACACAGTCCAGAGTTCAAGCAGCGCCTGTTCCATCC
>CAYGSU010000004.1:43747-120892 GCA_964352715.1 uncultured Flavobacteriaceae bacterium
ACGATGCCGGGCATATCGAACACAGTCCAGAGTTCAAGCAGCGCCTGTTCCATCCTGTGATGCAGATCGGCAATGGCGAGCTTGTCTACATTCACCAGCGCCTCTTTCAGAAGAAGCGCCTCGTTGCTGCCGTCGTAGGGCGATGACGCCATCATCTGGGTCTGGAAGCAGGTGTTTTCCGGTGCCCGGATATAGTCGGCGAAACCGTCCGGTCCCGGGGCTGTGGCGATGTTTCCCCTTCGGCAATCATAGTAATAGTGCGAGACAAGCCGGTCGAAAGGGTTACGGAAGAAAGCGAAGGTCAACGCGGTCTCGTTCAGCACAAGGTGCGTCCCGAAACGGGGACCGTTGAATTCTCCGACAAAGCTCACAAAGGCCTGGGCGTTCTTATCATTCCGATTACCAAGCGCGTCGGCTGTCGAAGACGTCGCGCGGGCGAAAATGCGGTTTCGACGATTGATCAGCCGGTCTATATGCGCCGCACCGCGCAAGGCTGAACTGACAGCCATGCCGCCGCATTTTTCAATGTGATAGTGAAATATGTCGCGCGTCGAAGCGCTGTCTGCGGACCTCAGAGGGTAAAGGCAGAGTGAAATATCACGGATGCCGTTTGCTTCCATTTCCCGCCTAAGCTTCGGCTTGCGTGTCATTGTCTCCCGATCGTCAGGTGCAGAGCGGTGAGGCGGCGTCCGCCCCGTAGGCGTAGACCCAGTACAGCAGCCCTGCCCCAAGAAAAATTCGGTAGATGACAAAAGGACCGAAGCCGGAATTGCGAAGCCATGCCATCATCACAGCGATGGAAATCAGCGCAGTAACAAAGGCCATGCCTGCCGCCACCAGCAGATCGGTGCTCAAAAACAGGTTGCCGCTTTCATAGAGCTGAAACCCGGTCAATCCACCGGCGGCCATGATGGTCGGGATCGACAGCAGCAGCGAAAAGCGCGCAGCATCCGACCGTTCCAGGCCAATAAACCGCGCCGCCGTCATGGTGATGCCGGATCGGCTGGTACCCGGTATCAGGGCCAGAACCTGGGCCAAACCAATAGCCAGCGCCGACGGATAGCCAAGATGATCAATGCGCCAAACCGTCATGCCGACCCGGTCTGCAACCCACAGCAAGATGCCGAAACCGATGGTCGCCCAGGCAATTACCTCGACACTGCGCAGATAGCCACTGATGAAATCCTGCGCCAAAAACCCGATAATCATCACCGGTATGGTGCCGATCACGACATTCACCAGAAGCCGCGCCGGTGCGCCGCCCCGCCCAGTCAGCAGGCGGCCCAGTCCGACAATCATCGCCCAGACATCGCGCCAGAAATACACCGTGACGGCCAACAGCGAGCCTACATGCACGGCAACGTCCATCGTCAGGCCCTGATCGGGCCAGCACAGAACCTTGCTGGTCAGGACCAGGTGGCCGGAGGAAGAAATCGGCAGAAATTCGGTAATGCCCTGAACGACCGCCAGAACAAAAATATGAAACAAGGCCATTGGGTCGATCCGAAGACTGGAGACAGAAGGGCAATTTAGGCTGATTCCGGGACCTTACGGAAGGATGAAGCAGACTGCAAAGACCAATTAACTAGTACCAATACGAGACTAAAAAGAATCGCGACATCAAATGTTCTGGTGTCGGTTCGCCGGTTTCCGGGAATTTCCATAAAAAATAGGTCACTAATTATTACCTTTTATCGATTTTCCTGTAGATTCCTGCTTCGTGTTGCGTGTATATCAGGGCAACTTGAGAAATCGGCAGTCAGTCTGCCGAAGGGAAGGGGCGCCCATGTCCACGGGAAAAATGTTGAAATTCGTTTCCGTTCCGCCGGAAATGCCGGAAAAACGCGACGAGGTTCTGCGGCGGGAGGATTTTGAAGAAATCTATGCCCGCTATGCGCCGGATGCGGCCGCCGACCAGGCCGGGCGTTGCTCGCAATGCGGTGTGCCTTTTTGTCAGATCCACTGCCCGCTGCAAAACAATATCCCTGACTGGCTGATGCTGACGGCGGAAGGCCGGCTGGAAGAAGCCTACGAAGTTTCGGCGGAAACCAATACATTTCCGGAAATCTGCGGACGCATCTGCCCGCAGGACCGTCTGTGCGAAGGCAATTGTGTGATCGAACAGTCGGGCCACGGCACCGTTACTATCGGTTCGATTGAAAAGTACCTGACCGATACCGCGTTCGACAAAGGCTGGGTGCGCCCGATCAGACCGGTTCGTGACCTGGGCCAGTCAGTTGCCATCATCGGCGCAGGGCCGGGCGGTCTGGCTGCGGCCGAACGTCTGCGGCGGTTCGGTTACGACGTTCACGTTTACGACCGATACGACCGGGTTGGCGGCCTGATGGTTTACGGCATCCCCGGCTTCAAGCTGGAAAAGGAAATCGTGCAGAAGCGCCATGACTGGCTGAAGGATGGCGGCATCCACTTCCATCTCGAAACCGGTATCGGCGAAGACATGCCTTTCGACGCTCTGCAGGAAAAGCATGGTGCGGTGCTGATCGCGACCGGCGTCTACAAGGCGCGTGACATCAAGGTGCCGGGCCGCGGTCTTGGTAACATCGCGGCGGCGATGGACTATCTGACCGCCAGCAACAGGGTCGGATTTGGTGATTCAGTGCCGCAATTCGAGGACGGCTCGCTGAATGCGCAGGGCAAGAACATCGTTGTCATCGGCGGTGGCGATACGGCAATGGACTGTGTCCGCACCGCCATCCGCCAGGGTGCAAAATCGGTCAAATGCCTGTACCGGCGCGACAAGGCCAACATGCCCGGTTCGGCACGCGAGGTCGCCAATGCCGAAGAAGAGGGTGTCGAGTTCATCTGGCTGTCCGCGCCGGAAGCATTCATCGGCGACGATACGGTAAAAGCGGTGCGCACAACCCAGATGCGGCTTGGTCTGCCCGATGCAACAGGCCGACGCAGCCCGGAACCGATAGAAGGCAGCGCAGTCAACCACGATTGCGACCTGGCCATTCTGGCGCTCGGTTTCGATCCTGAAAACCTGCCCACGCTGTTCAACCAGCCGAACCTGCCGGTCACACGATGGGGCACCGTGAAAATCGACCACAAGACCAAAATGACGGCGATGCAGGGCGTTTTCGCCGCCGGCGATATCGTGCGCGGCGCAAGCCTTGTTGTCTGGGCGATCCGCGATGGTCGCGACGCCGCCGATTCCATGCACGCCTATCTGCGCGAGCAACTTAAGTCCGCAGCTGCGGCCGCCGAATAACGGGGATACATGTGATGAGCCATGACGATGTGATCGTTCTCTACCGCCGCAACGCAGCCCATCTGGCGCAGAACGGCATGTATCTGCCGGAAACGGAAACCTCGGCCTGCGGCGTCGGTCTTGTGGCGTCGCTTGACGGTACGCCGCGCCGTGACGTGGTGGAAGCCGGCATCGCCGCGCTGAAGGCGCTCTGGCACCGGGGCGCCGTCGACGCCGATGGCGCGACCGGTGACGGTGCGGGCATCCATGTCCAGATTCCGCAGGAATTTTTCAAGCGTCATATCCGGCGCACTGGTCATGATCCGCAAGACGGGCGTCTGGCGGTCGGCATGGTGTTTCTGCCGCGTACCGATTTTGCGGCGCAGGAACGGGTTCGCCAGATTGTCGAATCCTCGATCATGAGCCTCAACCACAAGATTTACGGTTGGCGGCAGGTACCGGTGAATATTTCCGTGATCGGCGAGAAGGCGAATGCGACACGGCCGGAAATCGAACAGATCATGATCGGCAATGCCCGCGACATCGGCGAAACCGATTTCGAAACCGACCTCTATATCATTCGCCGGCGCATCGAAAAGGCGCTGCTGCTGGAGAACATCAAGGACGCTTACATCTGTTCGCTGAGCTGCCGGTCGATCATCTACAAGGGGCTGTTCCTGGCGGAACAGCTGACCACGTTCTATCCGGATCTGCTGAACGAACTGTTCGTCTCCAATTTCGCGATCTATCACCAGCGGTATTCGACCAACACCTTTCCCGCCTGGGCGCTGGCCCAGCCTTTTCGCGTGCTGGCCCATAATGGCGAGATCAATACCCTGGCCGGTAACGTCAACTGGATGAAGAGCCACGAAACGCGGCTGGACGATCCTGTTTTCGGCAACCATGTGGAAGACATAAAGCCGATTATCCAGCCAGGCAGCTCGGATTCCTCGGCGCTCGATGCGGTATTCGAAGTGCTGGTGCGGACCCGCCGGGAACTGCCGGATGTGAAATCGCTGCTCATTCCCGAAGCCTGGGAACAGTCTTCGACGGTGCCTGACAATCATTGCGACTATTACAAATACGCAAATGGCGTGATGGAGCCGTGGGACGGGCCGGCGGCAATCTGCGGCTATGGCGGACGCTGGGCGCTGGCCGGGCTTGACCGGAACGGGCTGCGGCCGCTGCGGTATGTCGTCACCGGCGACGGCCTGCTGATTGTTGGGTCGGAAGTCGGAATGGTGAAGGTCGACGAACGCTCGGTGGTCGAAAAAGGCCGCATCGGGCCGGGCCAGATGATCGCGGTCGATCTGAAACACGGCAAGCTTTTCCACGACCGGGAATTGAAGGACTACGTTGCGAACAAGAACCCGTACGGCAAATGGGCCGGGCGGATCACGACGCTGGATCATCTCGCAGCGCCCGACAATCTGCCGGACCCGTCGATGGACAAGGCGGACTTGCGGCGGTTGCAGGTTGATTCCGGCTGGACGATGGAAGAGATCGAACTGATCCTTCATCCGATGGCTGAAACCGGCAAGGAAGCCACGGGGTCCATGGGCGATGACACGCCGCTTGCCGTGCTGTCGGAAAAGTATCGAGGGGTTCATCACTTCTTCCGGCAGAATTTCAGCCAGGTGACAAATCCGCCGATTGACAGCCTGCGCGAGCGCACGGTGATGAGCCTGAAAACCAGGCTTGGAAATCTTGGCAACATTCTTGAGGAAGACGAAAGCCAGCTTGAAATTCTGGAGCTGAATTCGCCGATCCTGCTAACGGCGGACTATGCCCGGGCGCGCCACTATCTGGCCGGCGATACGGTGGATATCGACTGCACGTTCGATCCCTCGGACGGTCCGTCGGCGATGCGCCGGGCGACCTATCGGGTGCAGCGGGAAGCGGAAGACGCCGTGCGCGGCGGATGCACGCATCTGGTGTTGACGGACAAGGGTGCAGAAACCAATCGCGCGGCAATTCCGATGATCATCGCAACCGGCGCCGTACACACCCACCTGACCGCGTCACAGCTTCGGACATTTACCTCGATCGGCGTCGAATGCGCTGAAACGCTGGACGTTCACTACATCGCAGTTCTGGTTGGCGTCGGCGCAACTTGCGTCAATCCGTATCTGGCCGAAGCGACCATCGCTGATCGTCACAGACGCGGTTTGCTGGGCGATATCACGCTCGATGCAGCATTGGCGAATTATCGCAAGGCGCTGGAAGACGGGTTGCTGAAGATCATGTCGAAGATGGGCATTTCCATCGTCAGCTCCTATCGTGGTGGTTTGAACTTTGAAGCCGTCGGCCTGTCGCGTAGCCTGGTGTCGGAATTCTTCCCGGGCCTGCCGTCGCGGATTTCGGGCATCGGCATGACCGGTCTTCAGCGCAAGGTGCTCAAGCGCCACGACCGGGCATATTCCGAAGACTTCGCAGCGATGCCGGTTGGCGGGTTCTACCGCTATCGCCGGGGTGGCGAAGCGCATGGCTGGGAAGGCGAATTGATGCATACGCTGCAGACCGCTGTCGCGACCGACAGTTTCAGCGTCTACAAGCGGTTCTCCGAAGGGGTTCACAACCTCGCGCCGATTAACCTGCGCGACCTGATGGACTTCGATTATGACGGCGAACCGGCCCCGCTGGATGAAGTGGATTCAATTACAGAAATCCGGAAAAGGCTGGTTGCGCCCGGTATTTCTCTGGGCGCCCTGTCGCCCATCGCGCATGAAACCCTTTCCATTGCGATGAACCGCATCGGGGCGAAATCCGATTCCGGCGAGGGCGGCGAAGACCCGGCGCGGTATCGGCCAAAGCCGAATGGCGACAACCCGTCCAGCGCGATCAAGCAGGTCGCCTCCGGACGGTTCGGCGTTACGGCGGAATACCTTAACAATTGCAAGGAAATTGAAATCAAGATGGCGCAGGGCGCAAAGCCCGGTGAAGGCGGGCAGCTTCCCGGCTTCAAGGTGTCATCGATCATCGCGAAACTGCGGCATTCCACCGAAGGCGTAACCCTGATCAGCCCGCCGCCGCATCACGATATCTATTCCATCGAGGACCTTGCCCAGCTGATCTATGACCTGAAACAGATCAACCCGGAAGCAAAGGTTTGCGTGAAGCTGGTTGCGCGCGCCGGTATCGGCACCATCGCCGCCGGCGTGGCGAAGGCGCATGCCGATGTGATCCTGATTTCCGGTCACAGCGGCGGCACCGGGGCCAGCCCGCAGAGTTCCATCAAGTATGCCGGTCTACCATGGGAAATGGGGCTGAGCGAAGCGCATCAGGTGCTGACCCTGAACGGGTTGCGGCATCGGGTGCGGCTGCGCGTCGACGGCGGCATCCGCACCGGCCGGGACGTCGTGATCGGCGCGATCCTCGGAGCGGAAGAATACGGCATCGGCACGGCCAGCCTTGTTGCGATGGGTTGTATCATGGTGCGGCAGTGTCATTCCAATACCTGCCCCGTCGGGGTGTGTACCCAGGATCCAAACCTGATCGACCGGTTCGGCGGCACCCCGGAAAAGGTCGTGAACCTGTTCAGCTTTGTCGCCGAGGAAGTGCGCGAAATTCTGGCGCGGCTGGGCGCACGGTCGCTGAATGAAGTGATCGGCCGGACGGACTTGCTGTTCCAGGTCAGCCGGGGCAGCGAGTATCTTGACGATCTTGACCTGAACCCGCTTCTGGTGCGCGCCGATACCGGCGGCACGCCTGCCTTCTGCACGCTGGAAGGTCGGAACGAGGTACCGGAAACGCTGGATGCGCAGATGATCAAGGATGCCGAGGCGCTGTTCGCCGACGGCGAAAAGATGCAGTTGCAGTATAATATTCGCAACACGCACCGCGCCATCGGCACGAAACTGTCGTCGAAAATCACCCGGCAGTTCGGCATGGCGAAGCTTGATCCTGGACATCTGAATGTGCGCATGCGCGGGTCGGCAGGCCAATCGCTGGGGGCCTTTGCGGTGCAGGGCCTGCGGCTGGAAGTGCTGGGTGACGCCAACGATTATGTCGGCAAGGGTCTTTCGGGCGGCGATATCGTCATTCGTCCGATCACCGCCAGCCCGCTGGCCAGTCAGGACAATGCGATTATCGGCAATACGGCCCTTTATGGCGCAACCGCCGGAACGCTTTACGCCGCCGGGCAGGCCGGCGAACGGTTCGCCGTCCGCAATTCGGGCGCGACCTCGGTTGTCGAGGCATGCGGCGCAAACGGCTGTGAATACATGACCGGCGGCATGGTCACCATTCTGGGGCCTGTCGGCGATAACTTTGCGGCCGGAATGACCGGGGGCATGGCGTTCGTGTATGATGCGGACGATACGTTCATGAATCACCTGAATCCCGGAACGGCCGGCGCGACCCGGCTCGAAACGGAGCATTGGCAGACCGTTTGCCGGCAACAGATCGAGACCCACATGGCGGCGACCTATTCGAGCTGGGCGGAAGAAATTCTGGCCGACTGGGATCGTGCGAAGCACCGCTTCTGGCATGTCGTGCCGTTCGAGATCGTTTCAAAGCTCGAACACCCCCTGCAGCGGGAAGAAGCCGAAGCCCTGCCAGCCGAGTAGATTTCTCCCACTCTTGCTGTTTGCGGAAACGTGGCCTCCCGGGGCTGCGTTTCGGCAGGCGATCGGCGGCTTGATCAATTTTCCCGTTTCGGGTAATGGACCGCAATGAAGACGCCCACCCAGAAGCTTCCCTTTGTCGAATTCGTAACCCTGCTGGCCCTGATGATCTCGATCGTTGCAATGGCGACCGATATCATGCTGCCTGCTCTTGCCCGTATCGGGCATGATCTGCAGGTCGCCCAGCCGAATGATGTGCAGCTTATTGTGTCGTCGCTTTTCCTGGGGTTTGCCGCCGGGCAGGTGATTGCCGGACCGGTATCGGACAGTATCGGCCGAAAGCCGGTGATATATGCAGGGTACCTGATTTTCCTGTTCGGATGTGTGCTGTCGTTGTTCGCTACGGATCTGACGGTCATGCTGATCGGCCGCGTGTTTCAGGGCCTGGGCGCGGCATGCCCCAGAATCATTACGCTGGCGCTGGTTCGCGATGAATATGAAGGGCGCGGCATGGCGCGGATCATGTCGATTACCATGGCGGTCTTTATCATGGTGCCGGCGATCGCGCCCAGCATCGGGCAGGGGCTGATGCTGCTGGCGGACTGGCACATGACCTTTGTTCTGCTGATGGCGATGGCTGTTGTTTCGCTGATCTGGTTCGCAGCCCGCCAGCCGGAAACACTGCCGCCGGAAAAACGACGGCGGTTCTCGGTATCCAACATTGCAGACGGCGTCGTCGAGGCGTTCGGCTATCGTGCCGCTGTCGGATATACGCTGGCGGCGGGCTGTGTGTTCGGCGCGTTTCTGGGATATCTCAGTTCGGCACAGCAGGTCTTTCAGATCACCTTCGGTCTTGGCGACCTGTTCCCCCTGTATTTCGGCGCCGCTGCTTTGACGATCGGATCGGCATCGGTCTTCAATTCCAAACTGGTGATGCGTCTTGGCATGCGATACCTGACATGGCGCGCCGTTCTGGCGATGACAGTGATGTCTGGCCTGTTTCTGATTCCGGTCGCATTGTTCGATGGCGTTCCGCCGCTCTGGACGTTCATGGTCTGGTTGCTGGCGACGTTCTTTTGTGTCGGCATCATGTTCGGAAATTTCAACGCACTCGCGATGGAACCGCTGGGCCACATGGCCGGACTCGGATCGGCACTGGTCGGGTCAGGATCCGCTTTTCTGTCGCTGCCGCTCGGCTGGGCGGTCGGTGCGGTGTTTGATGGCAGCGCCATGCCGCTGGTCGCCGGGTTCGCCGTTCTTGGCGCGGCCTCCCTGGCGATCATGCTTGTGACGGAGCGTTCGCCCGCGCGCTAGATTGGAAAAGCTTCGATTGTCAGGAACAGGGTGTCCCTAAAAATCTGCGTTTCAGGTCTCGTTATCGCCCTTGATGCAGGATTCGTAGAAATCGTAGGCGGCCATACAGAACACAATGGCGACGATGACGATAAACGGCACCGTGGAAATGGTCTCAGCCAGGCCAATCGCAAACGCGGCGAACAGGGCGAACCCGATCAGGCCGGCGATCAGATTATCGATCTTCTTCATTCCATCCTCCCACTCAGGCCTGAAAGTCTAGCACGATCAGGCGACGTCTTCCAAACCTGCTTCAATCCATTGCGCAACCTGCATCAGCTGCTGATCGCCGTTGATCGGTCCGATCACCTGCACGCCCAGCGGCAGGCCGGTCGGCCCCTGCATCAGCGGCAGCGTGACAGCCGGTAGCCCGAGGAACGACCAGAGCGAGCAGAATATCGGATCACCGGTTGTTTCTAGGCTGCCCGGCGCTTCGCCCGTCGCAGCGGGGGCGATGATGGCATCGAATTCCTCGAAGACCAGTTCGTTCAGGATATCCAGCAGCCGGATTTTCTCATCCGCAGCGTTAAGGTAATCCACCGCAGTGACGCCACGGCCCTCTTCGATATAGGCAACCAGCGCATCACTGATCTGTCCCGGATACCGTGTCAGCAAGGGGGTATAGGTCTGCGCGATTTCAGACGACATCACCGTGCGGTGCGAGCCGAGCGCCGTATCAAAAGACGGCGTCAGCTCCACCTTGCCGATCCGGCCTTCCTTGCTTTCGGCCAGAACCTCGAACAATTCGTCGAAGGCTTCCTGTGTGGCTTCGTCGGCGGCGGACTGATACGGCGCCGTGAGGAACGCGATCTTCGGTTCGACCAGCGGGCCGTCCGTTGCTGCCTTCGCTAGGTCGGGAATCGACCGTTCCGGCATTGTATCGGGGTCGCCCGCGTCAGCCCCCATCATGATCTGCGCCAGCAGTGCGGCATCGGCCAGCGATCTGCCAAAGGTGCCGATCTGATCGAGCCGCCGGGACTGGGTCAGAACGCCAGTGCGCGGTATCGTTCCGAAACCGGGCTTGTAGCCATACACACCGCAATAGGATGCCGGGCGAATGACGGAGCCACCGGTCTGCGTGCCGACTGCGCCCTGTACCATGAAACTGGCGACAGCTGCTGCAGACCCGCTGGACGATCCGCCAGGCGTGTGCCCGGCATTGTGCGGATTGGTGGTTGGCCCGGGCGTCATGTTGGCCAGTTCACTGGTGACGGTCTTGCCCATGATGACCGCGCCGGCCTGTTTCAGCCTTGATACAACGATGGCGTCGTTGAGCGGCTTCCGCCCCTTGAAAATTGGCGAACCGAATTCCGTCGGCACGGCTTTCGTGTCGATGATGTCTTTCAGACCCACCGGCACGCCATGCAACGGTCCTGTCTTCCTGCCGGACTTGCGAATGCTGTCCGCTTCGTCAGCCAGTTTGCGGGCGTAATCAGGATCGATATGCGCCCAGGCCTTGATCGTCGGTTCGAATGCGTCGATCCGTTCCAGACAATTGTCGACCAGTTCCCGCGACGTGATAACGCCATTGGCGATATCACGGGCGGCCTCGATCAACGAAAGAGAATTCAAACCTTTTGACATCTAGCCCGGTATATATTTGCCAAAGAAGAAGTCAGGCAGCCACAGGGCTATGCCGGGATACATGTAGATCAGCACCATCGACAGCAGCACGATGCCCAGATACGGCATGATGCCCTTGAAGATCATCATCAGTTCGATCTGTGGCGGCGCCACCCCTTTCAGGTAATAGGCCGACATGGCCATGGGCGGGGTCAAAAATGACGTTTGCAGATTCAACGCCACCAGGATGGCGAAGAAATACGGATTAACCCCGAACTGTTCCAGCAGCGGCAGGAAGATCGGCACAAAGATGATCAGGATTTCCGTCCATTCCAGCGGCCAGCCCAGCAGGAAGATGATGGTTTGCGCCAGGATCAGGAAGCCGATCGTGCCGAGCGACAGGCCCAGAATCCAGTGCTCGATCAGCGAATGTCCGCCGAGATAGGAAAACACCGAGGCAAAGGTCCACGACCCGACGAACAGCCAGCACACCATGGCGGATGTTTTTGCGGTCAGGAATACCGATTCCTTCAACCGCTCCCAGGTCAGGGAGCGATAGATCAACGCCAGCACAAGGCCACCTGCCGCGCCGACACCGGCAGCTTCCGCCGGCGTCGCCAGACCCAAAAGGATACAGCCAAGAACAGTCAGGATAAGGAAACCGAGCGGAACCACCGATGTCATGACCATCAAGACGATCTCGAGGGGTGGGGGAACGTCCTCGTCCTTCGGCTTCGGAGCAATTGACGGATTTATCGCCGCGCGGCCGACCACGTAAACCATATACATGCCGGCTAGCATAAACCCGGGGAAAATCGCCGCCGCATACAGCCGCAGGGGCGAGAGTTCGGCGATGGCGGCATACACGATCAGCATGATCGATGGTGGAATCAGAATGCCGAGGCAGCCACCGGCGCAGATAACGCCGGACGCGAACTTCTCGTCGTAGCCCGCTTTCAGCATGGCCGGCAGGGCCAGCATGCCCATAAGCGTCACCACCGCGCCGATGATGCCGGTCGCCGTGGCGAAAATCGCGCAGGTTGCCAGCGCCGCGACGGCCATGGAGCCTGGCAGGTGGCGGGCAGCCATCTGCAAGGAAAAGAACAGGCGATTTACGATATTCGCCCTTTCAACAACATATCCCATAAACAGGAACAGCGGCACCGCCACCAGCACGTCGTTCGACATCACCGAGAACGTATTTTGCACCATCAGGTCGAAGATGCGGTTGTCGAATATCGTCTGCATGCGCAGCGGGTCGTAATAGGCGTAGTAGCCGAAGCCCAGGCCCATGGCGATCAGGGTAAAGGCGATGGGAAAGCCCAGCAGCACAATAAGAATGAACAGGCCGAGCATCATGATGGCGATTTGCGGATCGGTCATCGGCCGGCCTCCATATCCCGAAGGTCTCGTTTCTCGTTCATCAGCATGGTCTCGGTTTCCTGAACATCGTGCGCCCGAGACGGCCAATAGCCCTGCCGCATGCACTGAATGCAGCGGGTGATTTCAGCGAGACCCTGCAGCAACAGCAGACAACCGGAGATCGGGATAAGGGTTTTAAAGAAATAAATCTGGATACGGGAGGGGCTGGACCAGCTGACTTCCTTGTAGAACCAGCTGTCGGCCGCGAAATGGTAGCCGTAATAGGTCAACGCGAACACGGCCGGCATGAAGAAGGTGATATACAAAACAAGGTCGACCGTCGCCTGAACCTTCAGTGGCATCAGCCGGTAGACGACGTCGCCGCGAACATGCGCATTCTGGCTTAGCGCGTAGGCGCCGGCCATCAAAAACAGCGCGCCGTACATCTGTACGCTCATGTCGAACGCCCAGACCGTGGGTGCATTCAACGCATACCGCACAAACACTTCGTAGCAGGTCGAGAGCGTCAGGATAACGATGCTCCACCCGAATGCCTTGCCAGCCCAAGCGCTTAGATTATCAACAAAATGAAGAAGTCTGGTCATCTCAGTCGCCCCTCACGTAAAGACAGGATGGCATAAGCCATCCTGTCTGTAACGCAACATATATAACCGCGAACTCTTAGAGCTTGCCGAAATAATGCTCATAAGCACCGCGATAGTCTGGTGCGTTCTGAAGCGCGTAGGCGCCGTGCCGTTCGGCCCAGGCTTTCTGGGACGCAACGACCTTGGCGAAGAACTCGTCTTCGGCGCTGATACGATCAACGACGATATCCCAAGCCTTCAGCTGTTCCTGCATAACCGAATCCGGCGTGCGGTAAACGTTCACACCAAAATCGTTTTTCAGGGAAAGCAGGTCCTGTGAATACCGTTCCATCGCCTTCCAGGACATATCCGTGCTGGCGGCTTCCGAAGCATATTCGAGGATGGCCTGCTGTTCTTCCGACAGATTGTCGAACAGCGTCTTGTTGAAGATGATCTCGAAGCTTTCCTGTGACTGGTGATAACTCGCCAGATGGTAGAATTTCGAAACATCCTGCATGCCGAAGTCTTTATCGGATGTCGGGTTGTTGAATTCGGCTGCGTCAATCAGGCCGCTTTTCATGGCAGGCTGAATTTCGCCGCCCGGAAGCTGCACAACAGACATTCCCATTTCCTGCAGAACATCAGCAGCCAGACCAACGGTCCGGTACTTCAGGCCCTGCATCTGCGAGCTGTCCTTGATCTGCTCCTTGAACCAGCCCAGCGGCTGTGCAGGCATCGGGCCCGAGAAGAAGCCGACAAGATCAAGCTTCAGACGGTCATGCATCAGTTCGTAATACAGTTCGCGACCGCCGCCGTAAGCGACCCAGCCCATCATTTCGTTCGCGGTCCAGCCAAAGCAGGGACCGGTGCCGAACAGCGAGGCGACCGGGCTTTTGGAATACCAGTATGCCGTCACCAGATGTGCGCCATCCAGAACGCCCTTGTGCACGGCGGTCTGCATTTCGGCTGTCTTGACGACAGCATCGACGCTCAGCAGATCGATTTTCATCGCGCCGCCGGCCATCTTGTTGACCCGGTTCACATAGTCCTGGGCGAATTCAAGGAAAATACCGCCGCCCCAGGCTGCCTGAACCTTCAGAACGGTCGCTGCCTTGGCGACATGCGGTGCTGCGACAGCTGCGGCTGTGGCGCCGACAGCGGCGCCGGCGGCGCCTTTCAGAAATTTCCGGCGAGCCGGCACGTCATCTTTTGTTGTTACGGTGTTTTTGGCCATTTTTTTAGGTTCCTCCACTAAGACATGAGTCTCTGCCCTTTTCCGGGCTGTTGGTGAGAGAGTGCAAGTTGTGGTTTGTTAGGCATCTCTCCCGGTTTTGCCGCTTATTTTTTTTAAACAGCATAATTATCGATTATCCCATTGTCGTGCCAAAAGTATGACCGCCGCAACAAAACAAAAAGTGAAAGACTGATCGACGAGACCTGCTAACCGCGGCCGGACCAACCTGTTGTTTCGATACGCAGCACCTTTCCGCGTCAAATGAAATAAATCACATTGGCAATACCAATTGCGCTAAATAGGTCATAAATTCCCACATAGCGCAAGGTTCACTCTACTAGCTTCTTCCGAGCAATTCATCCCTCAAAGGTAGTTTAGTGTCTGACGCTTGTCAGGCAACGCGATCATTCGGCTCATTGCCTGAAAAATAGGCATCCAGATTGTCGAGCGCCCGGTTCCCCATTGCATCCCGTGTTTCACGCGTCGCGCTGCCGATATGCGGCATTAGGAAAGTATTCTTCAGATCGCGGTAGCCTGGATGAGCGTTCGGTTCGTTGTTGTAGACATCCAGACCCGCCGCAGCCAGATGGCCGGACTTCAGGGCCGAGATCACCGCTTCGTCATCGACGACAGCACCACGCGCCGTATTTATCAGAATCGCACCTTTCGGCAGCAGCGCCAACCGGTCCGCATTCATCAACCCTTTCGATTCCGGCGTCGCCGGGCAATGCAGAGACAGGAAGTCGCACTGCGGCAGCAAATCCTCGACGGAGTCGTGAAAGACAGCGCCGGCTTCCTTCTCCGGGCTCAGGCGGCTGCGGTTGTGATAGTGGATTTCCATATCCAGACCGGCCTGTGCGCGGCGGGCGAACACCTGGCCGACCCGGCCCATGCCGATCAGACCCAGCCGCTTTCCGGTCACCTGGGTGCCGACCATGAAGGCGAGGCTCCAGTCCTTCCACGCGCCGGCCCGCATGATCGCTTCGCCTTCGCCGGCGCGCCGCGCCGCACCCAGCATCAGCAGCATCGCGATTTCTGCTGTCGCGTCACTCAGGACATCCGGCGTATTGGTAACGACAATGCCGTGCTCCTTCGCTGCCGCCAGATCGCAATGGTCGGTACCGACAGAAATATTTGCGATGATCTTTACGGATGACGGCAGTCTGGCAATGACATCGGCGGTAAAATGTTCGGTGTGACAGCACAGGACGGCGTCTGCGCCGTCGGCCTTCTTCAAAAGGTCGTCGGTGGAATACAGTCGATCGTCGTCGTTGAGCAGCGCGGTATATGTTTCGGACACGCGTTTGCGAATATTTTCCGGCACCCGCCGCGATACCAGTACCGTCTTGTCTTTCAGCGACGTCATACCTGAATTCTCCCGTTTCTGTTATTACAGCCCTGTATTTCCGATGGTCGAACCTAAGACCGGCACCGGATCGATCAAGTAAAAAAATGCTGACCGGCGGCGATCCCTGTGCGAGGGTTCGGCATTGCCCGATCCGGGTGCGAACGGTATATCGCCATTATGCTTTTGTTGTATCACCTCTGGCTCGATCCGCATTGTCGCAAGGTTCGTCTGGTTCTCGGCGAAAAAAAGCTCGACTACGAAATGCGCGTCGAAAAGGTCTGGGAACGGCGGGCGGATTTCATCGCCCTCAATCCGGCTGGCGAGGTACCGGTGCTGATCGATGAAGACGGCACCCGGCTGGCCGGGTCACAGCCGATCTGCGAATATCTCGACGAAATGTACGGCAACGACTCCCTGATCGGTCAGGGTGCCGTGGTGCGGGCCGAGGTGCGCCGGCTGATCGACTGGTTCGACAGCAAGTTCGTTGAGGAAGTGACAGTGAATCTGGTCGATGAAAAGATCACCAAGCGGCTGTTGGGCTTCGGCGAACCAAACAGCAAGGCGGTGCTGGCCGGCCTGCGCAACTTGCACACTCATTTGAATTACATTACCTGGCTGATCGACCGGCGCTCGTGGCTGGGCGGTGAGGAAATGACGTTGGCCGACCTGGCCGCGGCCGGTCACCTGTCCTGTGTCGACTATCTGGGCGATATTCCATGGGAAGATTACCCGACCGCCAAGGACTGGTATGCGCGCATCAAGTCGCGCCCGAGTTTCCGGACCTTGCTGGCGGATCATATTCCCGGTGCGCCGCCGCCGTCGCACTACGCCAATCTGGATTTCTAGGTCGGCCCTATTCGCCCTTGTTGACATCCATGGTTTCGAGATTCCGCTGCGCGTGGTCGGCCGCCGGACGCCCCTGATGCATTTCGACAAGATGCAGCCAGTCCTTGCGGGCGTCGTCGTCGCGCCCCATCAGGCGATAGATGTTGCCGCGTTCCAGCAAGGCTTCCGGATAATCCGGGTCGATTTCGAGCGCGCGGGTCGCGTCGTCCAGCGCCAGCTCCAGCGTATCGACATAGCGGTAGGCGCTGGCCCGCAGGGTCAGGGTTTCGGGACGGTCGGGCGACACGTCGATGGCCTTGTTCAGATCGTCGATCGCTTCCCAGTACTTGCCACTGAGAAACAGAACAGTAGCCCTGTCGGTCAGAATATCCGGGTTGGCCGGCGACAGGGCGAGGGCGGATGTCAGCGCGCCATAGGCCCGCGACAGATCGTTCGCCTCCATCCAGGCCAGACCCGCATGAGCGAGAATTTCCGCAGCGATGCCGGGCGGCGTGTCGTCGGGCAGCGATGTGCTGAGCTTTTCAAGCCGTGTCGCCGCTTCCGGAAACATGCCGAGATTGATCAGGGCGATCGCCCCGCAATGCAATGCTGCCGGTCCGCCGCCGCCATCGGCCCAGGCCAGCGATTGCTCGAACGCCGCCGATGGTTCCGTGCGCGCCAGATGAATACAGATCTGGTATTCCCGCTGCTGCAGAAATTCAGGAGCCGATTGCTGCGCCAGGCCTTGACCGGAGGTCATTGCAATACATAAGAAACCTGTCGCGATAGCCGTTTTCTTCATCGTACCCATGCTTAAGAATACCGCTCCTGCAGTGCAAGACATCGTTTAAGAACAGGAATATGGAACCGTGAGTAAAAATATCCTCTTTTGTTTTGGCTTTGGTTATTCGGCGCAGGCGCTGGCTGCGCGCCTGATCGATCGTGGCTGGTCGATTCGGGGAACCTGCCGGTCTCCGGAAAAAGCCGCCAGGCTTAAAGAGCAAGGTATCGATCCGTTTCTGTTCGATCGCGATACTCCATTGATCGACGCGCAGGCCGCGCTTTCCGGGGTTACGCATCTGCTGTCATCCGTGCCGCCCGACGATCTCGGCGATCCGGTTCTGGACAACCATGCGGCGGATATCGCAGCGATCGACCAGCTTGACTGGGTCGGTTACCTGTCGACCACCGGTGTTTACGGCGACCGGGACGGCGACTGGGTGGATGAAACGTCGCCGCGCGAACCGACGGGCGAACGCGGTCAGCGGCGGGTCGATGCAGAGGATGACTGGCTGAAGCTTTGGGAAGCGATGGGCGTGCCGGTGCACCTGTTTCGCCTGGCCGGCATCTACGGGCCGGGCCGCAATGCCATCGAAACTGTAAAATCCGGCAAGGCGCGCCGCGTCGACAAACCCGGTCAGGTGTTCAGCCGTATTCATGTCGATGATATCGCCGCAATTCTCGACGGCTCCATCAACCGGCCGGACCCGGGCGCCGCCTACAATTGCTGCGACGACAACCCGGCCCCTCCGTCCGAGGTCATCGAATACGCCTGCCGGCTGCTGGGGCAGGAACCGCCGCCGGCCATTCCCTTCGACGAAGCGGAGCTGTCGCCGATGGCGCGCAGTTTCTATCGCGACAACAAGCGCGTTTCGAACGAACGGATCAAAACCGATCTGGGGGTTACGCTGACATGGCCGGATTACCGGTCTGCCCTCAAGGCGCTGATGGACTGACGATTTCCAGCATTTCATCGACCCGGCGGCACAGATGGGCCAGATCGCGTTCGGTCGACAGGCGATGGTCGCCGCCCTTGATCACCTCGACAACAAGGTCATCGCTGTCCAGCGCGGCTGCCGCCCGGAAACCATGCGATAGCGGCACATCCGGATCGGCATCGCCATGCAGAATGCGAACCGGCCCCCGCACCGGAATCGATGGCCCACCCAGCACAGCATGATCTCGTGATTCATCGAGGAACCGACGGGTGATCGGGTAGGCCGTCTCGCCATAGTCCGACGGCAGGTCGCACTGACCCCGGCGTTGCAGGTCATGACGGTGTTCCGGCGACAGTGACGGTTCGATGAGTTCAGCCGGAAAGTCCGGCGCCGGGGCAAGCAGGATCAGGCCGGCGATACGCTCGGGGCGGTCACGCGCCAGCATCATCGCCATCCATCCGCCCATCGATGACCCGATGACAATCTGCGGCCCGTCGGTGATGTCGTCGAAAACGGCCAGACAATCGGCATACCAGTCACCGATCGTGCCGTCTTCGAATCGGCCGCCGGATGATCCGTGGCCGCTGTAATCGAACCGCGTGAAATCGCATTGCCGGTGTGTCAGATGGGTATCCAGTCTGCTCGCCTTGGTGCCGGTCATGTCTGAATGAAATCCGCCGCAGAACAGAATGCCGGGCGTACCCCGAGCCGCGCCGAAGCGGGTTTTCAGGCAGGCGATCGTTGCTGGCTGTTGACCTTCGACAAGACGCTTTTGGAAGATTTGCTTGCGTTCCATATATGATTCCGCTGTAACCGTCGCTCATGAAGCTTCCGGGTCCGGCGACTGTGTCGGGCCCGAACCAGTAGGGTATCGTGCAGCGGCCATGAATGACACGGTGAATCAATCCATCCGTCCGGCTATCGTGCAGGTTTTACCCGCGCTGGTAACAGGCGGCGCGGAACGCGGCGCGATTGACGTCGCCGTTGCATCGCTGGAGGCCGGCCTGCAATCGATTGTGATATCGTCGGGCGGGCCGATGGCGCGGGAGTTGTCGCGTGCCGGCGCGACACATGTCGAACTGCCTGTAGATTCGAAAAATCCGGTTACCATCCGGCGCAATATCAAGCGGATACAGGAAGCTATTCGCCAGCATACCGGCACGGAGTCCGGCCCCGTACCCGGCATCGTCCATGCCCGCAGCAGGGCGCCGGCCTGGAGCGCGATTCACGCGGCGAGAGGGCTCGGCATGCGGTTCGTGACAACGTTTCACGCCACTTACAATTACAACAGCCCGGTCAAGAAGGCCTATAATGCGGTCATGACCAAGGGTGAACGCGTCATCGCGATAAGCAATTTTATCCGCGACCACATGATGAACGACTACCAGACTGAATGGGCGCGGATCAGGGTAATTCACCGCGGTATCGATACCGGTATGTTTCATCCCGAAAAGGTCGGTGTCGAGCGCGTCGTGAAGCTGGCGACCGACTGGCGGCTGCCCGATGGCGTGCCGGTTGTCATGCTGCCGGGCCGCCTGACCCGGTGGAAGGGGCAGATCCTTCTGTTGCGCGCCCTGGCGAAGGTGAAAGACCGACCGTATCGCTGCCTGCTGGTCGGGTCGGACCAGGGTCGCACCGCCTACCGCGCCGAACTGGAACGCGAAGCTGCATCGTTGGGTATCGCCGGCCGGGTTCATATCGTCGACGACTGCCGCGACATGCCGGCCGCCTACATGCTGGCCGATGTCGTGGTTTCAGCGTCTACTGACCCCGAGGCTTTTGGCCGGGTTGCGGTTGAAGGCCAGGCAATGGGAAGGCCGGTGATCGCACCAAACCATGGCGCTGCACCCGAACAGGTGACCCACGGCGTCACCGGCTTTCTCTTCGATCCCGGCAATGAAGACTCGCTGGCAGCGGAGCTGGGCGAGGCGTTGGCGCTGGGCCCGGAAGAACGGGACCGGCTGCGCGCGGTCGGAATCGCCAATGTCGCCGAGAATTTCACCAAGGAAGTGATGTGCGGTAAAACTCTGGAAGTGTACCGGGAAATTCTGGACCGGCACCATATCGCATGACCGGGTCGGGTCAGCCGAAGCAATCGGTCCCCGCAGACCGAATTCTGGTTATCAAGCTTGGAGCGCTGGGCGATTTCATCCAGGCGTTCGGCCCGTTCCAGGCAATCAGACAGACCTATCCCGATGCGCGCATCTGCCTGCTGACGACGCCGCCATTCGAGAAACTGGCGCAGCAGTCCGGCTGGTTCGACAAGGTCCTGCTGGACCACCGGCCGCGTCTGACTGACATCGCCGGCGTTCTGGATCTGCGCCGTCGCCTGATGCGGGAACGGTTCGATCTTGTTGTCGATCTGCAGACGTCCGGCAGAAGCAGCGCCTATCGCAGGCTGATCTGGCCGCAGACGCCGCTTTGGTCGGGCATCGCCACCGGGGCGTCGCATCGTCACGAAAATCCCCGCCGGGATGCAATGCATACGATCGACCGGCAGACGGAACAGTTGGCAATGCTCGGTATCGTGCCTGAAAAAAGGGTTTCGATGCAGTGGCTGACGGCGACGCCGCCGTCTTTCGCCGGATTGACCGACCGGTTCGCCCTGTTGTTGCCGGGGGGCGCGGCGCACCGGCCGGAAAAGCGCTGGCCGGCCGAAAACTATGCAGACCTTGCGAAATTGCTGATCGCAAAGGGCGTGCAGCCGGTGGTTCTCGGCACCGAGACCGAGGCACGGGAAGCGAAGACCATCGTGTCTGCCTGTCCGGAAGCGCTCAGCCTGATCAGCAAGACCGGTCTGCCGGAGCTGGCCGCCCTGGCGACGCGGGCGACGCTGGCCGTCGGTAACGATACCGGGCCGATGCATCTGGCGGCTGTCTGTGGCTGTCCAAGTGTCGTAATTTTCTCGCATGCGTCCGATCCGGCGCTCTGCGGACAGCGCGGGCCGCATGTCGCCATTCTGCGAAACGAACGGATTACGGCGGTTTCCGTGCAACAGGTCGTTGAAGCGGCGGAAGGCTTAGGCTAAACATCCGCCTCGCATTCGTAACGCATGTAACCAAGGATCGAGAGAATGGTCGCTATTTCACTGCCCGACGGAACCACCCGCACCTATGACGGCGCGGTGACGGGCACGACGATTGCCGCCGATATCGGTCCGGGTCTGGCCAAGGCCGCCATGGTGGTCAAGGTCAACGGCGAATTGTGGGACATGGCGCGGCCTATCGAGGCCGACGCCAAGGTCGAGATCGTCACGGCGAAATCCGATGAATCGCTGGAAATCATTCGGCACGACGCCGCGCATGTTCTGGCGCAGGCGGTGCAGGAACTGTTTCCCGGCACGCAGATCACCTTCGGTCCATCGACCGAAGACGGGTTCTATTACGATTTCTATCGTGAAGAACCGTTTTCAACGGACGATTTCGAGAAGATCGAAGCCCGGATGCGCGACATCGTCGATCGCGACGACCCGATCACCCGAGAAGTATGGGAGCGGGCGGATGCGGTCGAATATTTCGGCGAGATCGGCGAAACCTTCAAGGCGGAATGGGTCGATGAACTGCCGGCGGACGGCGACATCACGATCTACCGCCAGGGCGAAAGCTGGCTCGACCTTTGCCGTGGGCCGCATCTGGAATCGACGGGCAAGCTGCCGAAAGCCTTCAAGCTGATGAAGCTGGCCGGCGCCTACTGGCGCGGCGACCCGAAGAACCCGCAGCTTCAGCGCATGTACGGCACGGCCTGGCGGAATGAAAAAGAGCTGAAGGCCTATCTGGTTCGTCTGGAAGAAGCCGAAAAACGCGACCATCGACGCGTCGGACGCGAGCTGGACCTGTTCCATATGCAGGAAGAGGCGATGGGGTCGGTGTTCTGGCATCCGAAGGGCTGGACGGTCTATCGGCTGGCCGAACGTTACATGCGTCAGCGCCTTGAGCAGGCAGATTATGTCGAGGTCAAAACGCCGCAGCTTGTCGACCGGGTGCTGTGGGAACGGTCGGGACACTGGGAAAAATTCCGCGAGCACATGTTCGTGGCGGAAGTGGATGAAACGGTAGTCGATCAGCCCGGCGATGAAACTCAGCATGCCTATAACCGCCGAATGCTGGCACTGAAGCCCATGAACTGCCCGGGCCATGTCCAGATTTTCCGGCAGGGCATCAAGAGTTATCGCGATCTGCCATTGCGGATGGCGGAATTCGGATCATGCCATCGCTATGAACCATCCGGCGCTTTGCACGGGCTGATGCGGGTGCGCGCTTTCACGCAGGACGACGCGCATATTTTCTGCACCGAAGACCAGATCGAATCGGAAACCAAGGAATTCATCGACCTGTTGATGTCGATCTACAGGGATTTCGGGTTCGAGGATGTCGCCGTCAAGTTTTCCGACCGGCCCGATATTCGCGCCGGCGAGGATCATGTCTGGGACAAGGCCGAAAAGGCGCTGATGGATGCGACCAGGGCGGCCGGAACGGAAATGACGCTGAACCCCGGAGAAGGCGCGTTCTACGGGCCGAAGCTTGAATTCGTGCTGCGCGATGCAATTGGTCGTGACTGGCAGTGCGGTACCCTGCAGGTGGATTTCGTTCTGCCGGAACGGCTGGATGCGACCTACATCGGCGAAGATGGTGCGCGCCACCGGCCGGTCATGTTGCACCGGGCGATCCTCGGGTCGTTTGAACGGTTCATGGGTATTCTGATCGAACAGTATGCCGGCAAGTTTCCGATGTGGCTGGCGCCGGTGCAGGCCGTTGTCGCCACGATCACGTCTGATGCCGACGATTATGCCGAACAGGTTGCTGCTGCGGCGCGGGCCGCCGGGCTGCGGGTCGAAGCCGATCTTCGCAACGAAAAGATCAACTACAAGGTTCGCGAGCACAGCCACATGAAAGTGCCGGTAATGCTGGTTGTCGGTAAACGTGAGGCGGATGAGCAAACGGTCGCGCTGCGTCGCCTGGGCGGAAAGGATCAGGAGATTCTTGCACTGGACGATGCGATTGCGGCATTATCTGCTGAATCCGTGTTGCCGGGCAGCGAACCGCCTCTTAAGTGAAGGTCTGCTGGACGCGGACCCCTTAGTGCGTCTAGGGTTAGCCGGCAGTTGAACCAGAAAAGACAACTGAACCAGAGAAGACAACGACAGTTTTGAATTACAGGGCGACAGCCCTCAGGAGGACACAATAAGAAGACCCCAATTTGCTCCGCCGCCTGCAAAGGACGGCCCGCGCGTTAACGAGGAGATCGACGTCAAAGAAGTCCGTCTCATCGATCATACCGGCGACAATGTCGGTGTCGTAACCATACAGGACGCGCTTGACCGCGCGGTTGCGGCTGAACTCGATCTTGTCGAGATTTCGCCCAATGCCTCGCCGCCGGTCTGTAAGATTCTCGATTACGGCAAGTACAAGTATGAAGCGCAGAAGCGAAAGAACGAAGCGCGGAAGAAACAGAAGATCATCGAGGTCAAGGAAATCAAATTCCGCCCGAATATCGAACAGCATGACTATGACGTCAAAATGCGGTCGGTGAACAAGTTCATCGACGAAGGCGACAAGGTCAAAGTCACGCTGCGGTTCCGGGGGCGCGAAATGGCGCACCAGGAACTGGGTCTCGATGTGCTGTTGCGCGTAAAGGACGACATGGACGAGAAGGCCAAGGTCGAACAGATGCCGTCGATGGAAGGCCGCCAGATGACAATGGTTCTGGCCCCCCGTTAGACCGGATAATCGGGAATACCTGAACCTGGCCGGTGTCGATTCCACTCGACGCCGGCTTTGTCTTTGGGCATAACGATTCCTGGTCACTTTGGGGGAAGGCCGGAAAATGACATTGTTCAGGACCGGAATAGCTGTTTTGGCGGGCTTTTGCCTGTCTGCGGCGTGGCTGGAAAAACCGGCTGCGGCGGACGAATCGTCCCATGGCGGGGTCTATATGGGCCTGCGCGCTGTCGGGTCGGTTGCCGAAATGCAGGAAACCGCATTTACCGGTTTCGCAAACAGCATCATCAACAATGACGAAGACCTGACGGCCGCCGCCGCGGCCTATATCGGCTACCGTTTCGATGAGATTCCCCTGCGGCTGGACATTGAAGGCGGGCATCGCTTCCGCTTCGACTATGACGCCCGAAATGTCGCCGGCGCGACGGTGACCGGCTACGAGAACAATGTCGATACGACCTATGCACTGATGAATGTCGGGTGGGAAATCCGGCATTTCGGCGAATTCGTGCCGTATCTCGGCGCATCGGTGGGCTGGGCGCGGAACAATTCCGAAGTCGAACGCAATCTGCTGGGCACCGGCATTACAAGCACCGAAAACGCCGTCGATAACCTCGCTCTCGGGGCGATGGTGGGAATCGACTGGCATTTCGCCGAAAGCTGGGGCACCGGCATCGGCTATCGCTATATCAATCTGGGTGAAGTCGATACGGGGCCGCTGGCAGGCGGCGAAAGCTTTTCGACCGACGACTATGTTGCCCATGACGTGATGCTGTCGCTGGAATTTCGCTACTGATGATGATCGCGACCGGAACGAAGCGGTAGGTCTTTCCCATGGCAATGACAGGGCCGATTTTCCGATACAGGGAATTGAAACACAGCGGCGCCCTTCACGAGGATCCCATACAGGAACTGGCTGCGGAAAAGCTGCAGAGCCTGCATCACGCGCTTAACGGCTACAAACACCAGACCGGGGCGGTCGGCTGGAAGGAACGGCTGGGCCTTTCCCGGCGCCGGGATGATCCGCCGCAGGGTTTGTACATGTATGGCGGCGTCGGGCGCGGCAAGTCGATGCTGATGGACCTGCTGTTCGAAACCAGCCCGATCGAGGCGAAGCGCCGGGTGCATTTTCATGAATTCATGATCGAGATCCACAGCAAGATCCACAAATGGCGTCAGGCGCAAAAGGACCGGGCGACCAAGGAAACCGATCCGCTGCCGAAAATCGCCGCCGAGGTTTCGGAAACGGCGACGGTACTCTGCTTCGATGAATTCCACGTCACCGATATCGCCGATGCGATGATTCTGGGCCGGCTGTTCGAGGCCTTGTTCGAACACGGGGTTGTCGTGGTTGCGACCTCCAACTGGGCGCCGGACGATCTCTACAAGGACGGGCTGCAGCGCGATCGTTTTCTGCCGTTCATCAATCTTCTGAAGCAACGTCTGGACGTTCTCCATCTGGATTCCGAAACCGATTACCGGATGATCCGCCTGAAGGGTTTTCAGGCATACCATTCGCCGCTCGGCGCGGACGCCACGAGGGAACTTGATCAGGCTTTTCAGGGTCTGACCGAAGGCGCGCGCGTCGAACCCGGCATCATTGAAGTGAAAGGGCGGACCCTGACCATCCCCGAAGCCGCGCGCGGGGTCGCCAAATGCACCTTCGCCGATCTGTGCGCCAAGCCGCTCGGCGCGGAAGACTATCTCGCCATCGCATCACGCTACCACACGATGGTGCTGGACGGCGTGCCGAAGCTGAGCGCGGACAAACGCAACGAAGCCAAACGCTTCATGACGCTGATCGACGCGCTGTACGAAGCCAAGGTCAACCTCATCATGGCGGCCGACGCCGCGCCGCACGAGCTGTACAGAGAAGGCAACCACGCCTTTGAATTCGAGCGGTCGGTGTCGCGGCTGATGGAAATGCAGTCCACCGAATACCGCGAGGAACCGCATCGCGGCGGGGAAGCTGCCGAATTCAAGAAATAGCGATAACCGGCCTATCGAAAATATTTTACGAAACCGTGCGGTGTGCTAAGGAAGCGACCCTTACAGGGCCCCTGTGGCGGAATTGGTAGACGCGACAGATTCAAAATCTGTTATCCTTACGGGTGTGCGAGTTCGAGTCTCGCTGGGGGCACCATATTTTCCATATAGTTAGCGGTTTTGAGTCTCATGAGCGAAAAGCTTGATTGAGCCGTGTATGGCATATGTATGGCACGGTGTTTCTTCGTTAGGTCTAGTAGGTTTATAAGAGCTTTCCGGCTGCGTTATTCGTGAATAGTTCACCCGAACGAACGTAACGGGCCAGCATGGCATCTGACTGGTGACCAGTTTGCTGTCTAATGGCAATAGTGCTCATGAGATGCTCCCTGTTTTTGGACCACCCAGCTGGATGATTTTCCGGGGTTATGGCTCATGCGGTTGAATGTCAGTATGAACCGGATAGCATGGCTACTGAAGGGTTGTTGCAGATTGCGCGGTGAGGGCGACCCACATTGCAGTGTCCAGGCCGCCATCTTTTCGCTTGCTTTCGCAAGTATCAGGGACCAGTGCGCATTCTGACGTTGCGGCTTGGCCGGGAAGATCGTGCTGCCAGGAACATTTCCCCGGGAACGCTGCTGCCTTCGTGTTCGATTTCTCTCACCGAGATTGCCCGTCAGGTATACTTACCCCTCAAGATATCGTCTCCTCTCAGCATTGCTGACTTCCCGAGCAAGACTTTTGCTTTCAACCGTGCAAGTTTTTGCGAAGTGGTCGACGAAAGTGTCGCCAAAGATACGGCGAGCATCGACACTGTTCTTTAAACGCTCAGCCGCATCCAGGAGATCGCGGGGGAAAGGTATGACCCCCTCTGCGATGTCGTCTGGCCCCCCCGTTTCAGCCGGCGGTACGGCTTCCAATTCACGTTCAATGCCATCCAGGCCCGCTCCCAGCATTAAAGCAAGTGTTAGGTGGGGGTTGCAATCAGCCCCGGGGACTCGGAACTCAAGCCGAGCGCTGTCATTGTCTCCGGGAGATGAACGCACTGCGGTGGTGAATGTCCATTCTGCCCAGTTCAGCGATTTCGGAGCCCATGACCCAGGTGCGAAGCGCCGATATGCATTAACAGTGCTTGCACACATCGCAAAGGCATGCGGTACAATTTCAGACATGCCCGCGATAAAGTTCTTTGCCAGCGCATTGGTTGCACCCGATGGGTCCCGGAACAGATTTTGCCCTGTTCCTGCGTCAACTAGGGATAAATTGATATGTCCCCCTATTCCGGAATAGCCCGCACCAAGCAGAGGCATGAAGCTTGCCATCATCCCGCATCGACGCGCATAGGCGCGCGTTGCCAGACGGCAAAAGGCGGCGTCATCTGCTGAGCGAATTCCGGGCGTCTTGCCAAGCGTTATTTCGAAGCAGCCAGGACCCAACTCTCCCGCAACAGCGAATAGCGCTATATCCATATCAAGGATGGCTCGCTCCAGCCCGGTTACAAATTCAGATTGCTCTGCTGCGGTTTGGCCGGACCAGCATTTGTTTTCAGGCACAAACTGCGCTGGTTCCTTAAAATTGGATGCCCGCATGCTCTCGGGTGTTTCTGTCAGAACTATGGTCTCGAACTCGAAAGCCGATTCCACTTTGAAGCCCATCTTTGCCGCTCGGTCGACTTGAGCTTTGAGGATACGGCGAGGCATCAGATCCCCCGAGGCGCCAATGTAGTCAGCAATGACTGCTGCAGCGTTCTCCTCAAATCCGTATTTGCGCAGTGAATCTCCGTCAACCTCAACTTCTTCACTCAGATACGGCCCATCCCCAAACAGAACTTCGCCCGCATCCCAGTATGGCAAGACATTGGGGAACCTGGGAGCTGCAGCCCATGCTGCGAACTGATCGAGACGCAATCGTCGTTCACGAAAGGCGCCGGCATAATCGAATTGCCCGACATGAACAGTCTCGACTTTTGCGTCCTTGAGGGTCTGGGTGATATTGGAATTCATTACTGTCTTTACCTCCGAAGCAGATACCAATAGAGACAACTTGTAGTATGGCGGTGCGAGCAATCGCCCGGATCGAGTCGAACCTTCCCGTCGAGGCCGTCACTACGTTTTTGCGTGAATGTGCAGGTTGATACATAGGCCGGCGAAAACTCTTCTCATGAACGGGAGTATAATGCGCCCTAGTCAGAACATACGACGCTGTAGCTGCCTCATTCACAACCCGGACCTTATCGCCTTCCAAACGCTATCTCTGCTCCGCAGGGGTAGCCTCCTCCAAGATTGAGCGAACGTTCGTCTTTACCCTTTCACCTTTCGGATCGTAGAAGCGGTAACTTTTCGCAACGTGAAGATCGACCAAACCGTTTTCGGATTCGATATGCAGCAATGTACCCTCATCGGCGAAGTCTACTTTGACCCAGCCGCGGCCGAGGTTTCGCTTCAACACGGGGCTGTTCCATCCAATAGTCGTTTCACCGACCTGCTCGCCGTTGTGGAGGATCTTCTGACCCGCTGACAATGCTGTTTCGGCGTTTCTTACTTCGAAACCGACGAGTTTGGTTCTAAGACCGGCTTCTCTCCGCCTAAGCATTTCATCGCGGCCGAAGAAATCTCCCTTGTCGAAAGCGACGGACCAGCCTAAGCCGTATTCGAGCGGCGTGCCGCCGCTATAGAAATCATCGCCAAACAAAAGGCCCGTATCCGTAGAGATGGGAAAAGCCGTCATTAATCCGTACGGACCGCCTCCGTACTCGGCGCAATGATTCGTGAACAAGTCCCACATTCCCTGCGAGAATTCCGGGGCGAAATGAACTTCATACCCCAGTTCTCCGGAGAACCCGACCCTGGCGATGATAACCGGTACTCCGGCAAGATCAGCATGGATCAGTCGGTTCCGTCCTAGATCAGCGATATCGACGACCTTCTGAAGAACATGCGCCGACTTGGGCCCCTGTATCGATAGAAATGTATTCGACAGGTCCGTGATCCAGGCACTCAGACCTTCAGATTTTTCAAGTAGCCAGTTCCTGCAAGCAACTCTGGCAATGCCGCCATGAATAATGAATCGGTCTTCCGCCAACCAGAAAACAATGACATCATCTATCAGTTTTGCATGGCTATCCAGAATGCTGGAATAGATCGTGGCACCAGGCGTGATCTTGTTGAGATCCGCTACAAGGACGCTTTGGAGGAGCTTGAAAGCGTCGGATCCGCAAACGCCGAAACATCCCTGGAAATGATATTCTGAGAATCCAACCCGCTCGCGAATCATCAAGTATTCGTTGTCAGTGGAGTCGATGCCCCCTGCGACTTGCCAACCACGAACATCAATAAATCGAGCACCCAATTGCGCATAAATGTGATGGAAGGGGGTTCTCATTTCCATAGATCTGCTCCGTTGGTTTCACTACGGGGTTTCTTCATCACGCAATCGTCCTGGGGTGCTTTCGTTTGCGTATTGTGGATGTGCGTTTTCTTGGGCGGTCAAGTTAATGCCAAGAATCAGCAAAAGCCGTGCCAGATAAGCGGGTTCAGCTAGTGCCTTGTTTTTGAATGCATATAGATGATGGCGATGAAGGTACGGTGATAAAGCGGCGGGCCTACAAGGCATAAGTGCGGTGTCGCCAATTGCAAATTTGCACAGTCAGTTCACACCGGAACCGTGGATCGTGTTATTGAAGCTCCCAATGAAGCTATTCTCCCACGGTCTGCCGGGGTCGACACAGAGGGCCTCCCCCGATGCCGCGGTTTATGTCCGTTGCGGTGAACCGGCCGGATATCTTATTGGTATGCTGAAAATTGCAGGCCGGACGCCTGTCCAAGGCCGCTCGCAACACCGAACGATCCCGTAGCCAACACCGACCACTGCAAGGCTGTCTGCAAGCCCGGCCAGAACGCTGCCGACCCCCGGCAAGAGGCAGACGATCGCCAGCAGCTGGCAGAACCGGGCGCCCAGACTTCAGGTTACTTCGTTTCAGAAAGCACCATGGCCATGGCGTTCACTTCAGCCCCAAAGCCGCCTTACGCCTGTTCGCCCAGGTCCGGATGATCTGATCTGCGGTAAGTGAGATAAAGGCGACGCAGAGGCCGAGCGTGATCCCTGTGCCCGTACCCTGCGGTTCGGCAATCGCCTTCAAGATGAGCTGGCCGAGATCGATGGTGCCGATAAACGCGCCGATGATCACCATCATGAGGGCGAAGTTCACCGTCTGATTGACACCCAGCATGATATGGGGGAATGCGATTGGCAGATCGATCGAAACCAGTCGTTGCCAGCGCGAAACGCCGCACATCGATCCGGCATCCTGCAGAACAGGTGGCACACTCCTGAGTCCTTCAACGGTGAAGCGTATCGCAGGGACGATTGCATAAACCAGCGACGCGATCAGCACGGAGGTGTCGGTGATGCCGAACAGCATCATTACCGGGATAAGGTAGATGAACGAGGGGAACGTCTGAAAGAAGTCACACAGAAGCAGAACGCCTTTGCTGGCATTCGAACTTTGCGCGCAGATCGCCCCAATCACGAAGCCGAGGACTCCGGAGACGATAACCGCGAACGTGGCCATGTACATGGTAATCAGCGCACGATCCCAGTATTCGGAAAGCGCGATGAACAGAAGAAACCCGCCGACGATCAACGCCGAACGCAGCCCGGCGAGAATATAAGCCACCCCCATGACAAGGACAAAGGTCGCGACGACCGGCATTGCGAGATAGGAATCGCGCATCGGCACCAGGACGCTGACAATCAGCCATTCGTTGAATGCCTTCAGCGCGAAGAAAAAGGTATCCCAGATCCAGTCGACACCGGCCTGCCAGAACGGCGCCGTCGTCAGCCCCTTGTTTTGTGGTACGATGTAAAAGTAGTTGAATCCTTCCTCGAAGATGAAGGAGCCGATATAGGCAAGTACCGTGCCGGCTGCAAATATCGCCAGACAGATAATCAGCGGGCGATGACGCTCGGCAAATGAAAGATCGGCAAAGTAGTCGGTCGGCTTGTTCGCCCAGGCGAGCGACATCTTGTCGAACAACACGGCGATCAGCACGATGCAGATGCCGATCTCGAGGCCGGTGCCGATCTTCAGCGAATTCAGCGCGATCAACAGGTTGGAGCCCAGTCCCTGGGCGCCGATGAACGACGCGATGACGGTCATTGACAGACACTGCATGACGGCCTGATTGACACCGATCAGAACGTCGCGCTTGGCCGTTGGAATAAGTACCCGGAACAGCATTTGAAACTCGTTGCAGCCGCTCATCTTGCCGGCGTCGACGACGTCGTCCGGAACGTTCTTGAGCCCAAGCAACGTCAACCGCACCATCGACGGCGTGGCAAAGAGGATCGTCACCAGGACTGCGGCATGGTCGCCAACGCCAAACAGCACAATGATCGGCACCAGATACGAATAGTGCGGCATCGTCTGCGCGACATTGAGCAGTGGGTTGATGATCCATTCCGCGATCAATCCCTTGTAGGCCAGCACGCCAACCGTCAGCCCGAGGAAAACCGAGACAGGCCCGGCAATCAGAATAAAAGACAGCGTCTGCATCGATGGCGACCATTGCCCGAATACGGCGATGTAAAGACTGGCGATGCAGGCGAGGATCGCCAGACCCCAGCCCTGAAGCCTGTAGCCAAGAACCATCGCCCAGCCGGTAACAACCGTCCAGGGCAATGCAGGCCAATGAGCCCACGGATTGTCGCGGATGAAATCCCAGCTTGTGATGGCGGCGATGGTCTTTTGTCCGCCCAGAATGAGCTCGCGGACCGCATCGATAATAAACAGGAAGATGCCGGCAATTCCTCGGGAAATCTCGCGGAACAAGGGTTTCTGCTCATACTCCTCGATTGTCGGGTCGTAGACCTCGATCGGCAACCACTCGAACATCAAGCCGCGCACGAAATCGTTTATCAGACCCGGAATGCTCTTCAGCAGCGGGGGCAACCGCCAAAGATAGTTGTCATCTGCAGGTTGGATAAAGGCGCATAGCAAGACAAACACGACCAATAGGATCGCGAACTGCATCAGTTTCAAATATAGCGATGACTGCGGCATGGTCGCCGTACCTGCTTCGTTGTTACGCGTTAACGCTCCGGCCAAACAGAACCTTGATTACATGCGAGGCGTGCAGACTGCCGACGAGATTGTTGTTCTCATCGACGACGCCGACCGCCTTATCCGCACCAAGGATCTGTTCCGCGACGGTTTCAATGATGGCATCCCTGGAAACTCTTATCTCGCTAAGTTCTTCGGACGGATTCAAGGCGTCCATAACCGATTCGATCCTGAGTACCTTTTCCCGTGGCACATCCTGGGTGAATTTTCGGACGTATTCGGTTGCAGGATTCAGAACGATTTTCGACGGCGTATCGAGCTGTTCGATTATCCCGTCCTTCATGATCGCGATGCGGTCGGCGAGACGCAAAGCTTCGTCGAAATCGTGGGTGACAAACAGGATCGTTTTCCTGAGCGTCGCCTGAAGCCGCATGAACTCATCCTGCATCTCCTTGCGGATCAGAGGGTCGAGGGCTGAAAACGGCTCGTCAAGGAACCAGATGTCGGGTTCGACGGCGAGCGACCGGGCTATGCCGACCCGCTGCTGCTGTCCGCCTGAAAGTTCGCGTGGGAAGTAGTTTTCGCGGCCCTGAAGACCAACGAGCTGAGCCATTTGCCGCGCCCGTTCGACGCTTTCCTTGGTCGTCAGGCCCTTGACCTGCAGTGGAAACGCAATGTTCTCCAGAACCGTCTTGTGCGGCAGCAAGCCGAAGTTCTGAAAAACCATACCCATCTTGCTGCGCCGGATATCAATGAGTTGCTTGCCGGTCATCGCCGTAAGGTCATGGCCTTCAATGAAGATCTTGCCGCCGGTCGGGTCGGTCAAGCGCGTGATGCAGCGCAACAGGGTAGATTTGCCGGAGCCCGAAAGCCCCATGATGACCAGAATCTCTCCGGAATGGACATCGAACGTTACGTTGTTTACGCCGACGATGCACCCGGCGCCCTTCGCGGTGTCAACATCGATGAAGCCGCTACTTCTTCCAAGCAGGCTCTCGGCGTTCTTGCCAAAAATCTTGTAGACAGCCTCGCACCTGATGACGGGCTGTTTCCCTTCTGATGAAATCTTCTGAGAAGACATGGCGTGCCCCCGATCAAAATCCCGTTCTAGGCGACCGGTTAACGGTCAGGCTCGCATTGCGAGAAATCCGAGTCAATGTTCGACTTCCGGGTCAAACGAAATCCGATCCGAAAAGAAGAGCGGTTCCCCTCAAAATCTTGAGGGGAACCGGGGTTGAATTCGACAGATGGCTTAATTGCTGTCGCCCAGAACCGAGATCGTCCAGGGCTTCCAGACTTCCTCGTTGTCGGCCAGCCACTTCTTCGCCGCCTCTTCGTGCGTCATTTTTTCAGTGTCAACGAGAGCCGCCATTTCGCCGATCTGCTGCGTGTTGAACGCCAGCTGGGTGAAGGCCCTGTAAGCATTTGGATGGGACTTCGGCAACTTCCAGTGGGCAGCCTTCTTCAGCCAGCCCTTGGGCGAGCCGCAGCCCGTGGTGTCCATGGTGCCGCCGTCGGCAAGACGGCAGCCATCGAAATACGGCGGGAAGTCGATGAAAGTGAAGCCTGTCGCATCGGTAAAGTTCGGCGTCCAGTTGAAGATAATCGTGCCACGGCCTTCCTTCTTGGCCGCTTCTAGTTCGGCCCACAGCGCGTCGGCGCCGCCGCCAAACTTGACGGTCCACAAGTCATCGAGCCCGAGACCCTTGACGCGGTCCGGCATGGTATCGCCGTGCCAGCTTTGCGGTCCTTCGAGCCAGCGCCCCTTGCCGCCTGAGTCAGGCGTCACGAAGTTTTTCACACAATCGGGGTTCTTCAGGGCCTCCCAGTTCGGCAATCCCGGGCACAGATTCTGCTCTATTACCCAGTTTGGCACACCCATTTCTTCAAGGGTAACAGCGGGATGGGAACCGGCGTCGATCAACCCGCCCTTTTCCATGGCATTGTAGAAGGAGTTCTGCATTGTCGACTGCCAGACTTCGTGCGTAATCGAGAGGTCGCCGGTGCGAACGGCCTCGAAACTGGCCTGAATCTCGACCGGAACATATTCGACATTGTTGCCCATGCTCTCGAAGATGTTGCCGATGACGTAAGCCATGACGATCTGGCTCGACCAACTGTGGATCGGAATTTTAATCGGTTCGCTGCTGTCGGCAGCAGATGCATTCGCGCCGAATGCGGCAACGCCGCCCAGCAATGCCAAGGCTGCAATGGCATTCTTTATAGTGGATTTCATTTCTCGTCTCCCTGTTGAGTGGTAATAAACCCTGAACATACAATTGAGAAAACTGATCGACTTACCTCCCCGAAAGACCCCGCCTCGATCATCCCAGACGTGATCCAACTGCTTCCTCGGCGCCTTGCTTTTTTTTGTTGGAGCACTGCCAAGGCGCCAGGGCAGTACTTCCGTGTCAAACTGTAGCTCACCTCACCCATGTCACACTCGCGGGCACCGACTAGGACCGCACCCGAGTTCTCTCCGGGTCGTAGAACGGTAGCGATGTAACCGTGGCGGGGAGTCTTCTTTGGTGTCCGTCCAGTTTTCCGACCTCTACTTCGGTCCCGGGACCGGAAAACTCCGTCGTGAGACGCGCCATCGCTATGCTCTTCTTCAGAATTGGAGATCGGGTGGCGCTTGTAACGATACCGATCTTTGCGCGACCTACGTAGACGCCGTCTCCGTGTCCGACCAGTTCGTTGCCGGTAAACTCAAGGCCGACCAGTTGCCTTTGGGGGGCATTCATCCGCTTCTCTATTGCATGCTTGCCAACGAAATCTTCGTCCTTTTTGCGGTCGATCACGAAGCCGATTCCCGCCTCGCAGGGATCCGTCTGATCGTCGAATTCGTGACCGGCAAAAACCAATCCGGCTTCGATACGCAGCATGTCCAGTGCCGCCATGCCCATGGGCGTCAGACCGTGGTCTTTGCCAGCCTCCATCAACGCATCCCAAACAACGACCGCGTCCTTGGGATGGCACCAGACTTCATACCCCAACTCGCCCGTATAACCTGTTCGGGAAACAATCGCGATTGGTCCGTTGAAATCTCCGACGCGTCCGACGACAAAGCGGAACCGCTTTAGATCTCCCACGGATGTTGCACCCTCCGGAGTCCAGATTGCGGACGCCACGATGTCACGGCTATTGGGCCCTTGTATGGCGAGGTTGTGAAGTTGATCCGTGGCGGTTTTTACATGGACTCTCAGATCCGATGCCTCTGCCTTTTCACGCAACCAGATGCCTCCGAGATCATTGCCTCCAATCCATCTGAAATTGTTGGCTCCAAACTTGAACAGCGTCCCGTCGTCGATCATGCCGCCACTTTCGTAACACAGTGCGGTATAACCTACTTGGCCGTCCGACATGCGACGGACATCACGGGGCAGTGTACGCTGCAACAGTTCTTCGGCGTCAGGACCGAGAACCTCATATTTTCTCAATGGCGACAGGTCCATGATCGTCGCTTTTTCCCGGCAAGCGTAGTACTCCTTCACAGCACCGAGATTGTTGAACGCGTTAGGGACCCAGAACCCGTTATACTCGGAAAAGTTCTTCGTAATAGCAGAGGTCCGGGAATGAAATGCTGTCTCTTGGGTCAACTGGGTATCTGAATCAGGTGTCATGCGATAGCCTATTGCTCTGGAGATTTTGTTTTGTGCCGGGTAAACCCGCACATGAATATCCGTGGGGTTCCATCCGTTCGTCGGGTTGACTTCGTCGGGGCACGCTGAGGAACTACAGACTAGAGATTTACTTGCGCGCACGAGTACATAGTCGCCTGGACGGGTCCACGGCTCGTCGACGTAAAACTGCAGATCGTCCGTGAAGCCCGTGTTCGAAAACAAATTGATGGCCGGCCAACCTGGGCGAGGCGTTACTCCATATGGTGCAAGAACGGCATTCATATTGTCCGTGCAGTTCACATGGCCCGGGTATCCGATATCCTCATAGCCACGTGCGTTGCATGCGAATGCAAAGGTATCGTGACGCCCGACAGTATCTCGCACGACTTCCAGAAGAGGCTGCAAATCTGGATCGAGGAACTTCGAATGGAGGCCCGGCCCAGGATACGCAGAACCAATATGTGTACGAGTGGCGGTTGAATCGAACGTGCGTTCAACGCCTTGCTGAAGCTGCTTCGCGTCAAAGACCAAGAGGTCAGAGCACTGACGACCCGATACATCGATGATCTGGATATATTCCCCCTCTTCCACTTCGTATGCTTGCGCAGTACGACGATCAATACGAATATCCAATCGCGGTTCGGCGAGCGGCGCAGGAAGAGGTGTGTCTTCGTTATTTCGTCTCCGAGCCCGTTCTATTGTTAGCTCTAGAGCCGTTGGCGGGGTTTGCTGATCCGGCTCCATAGCCTTGCCTGGCGCGGCTACGATACAGGTTACACTCCGCTCCGCGACAAATGACTGACTACTGCCTGGGCGTGACGTTCCCCCCATGACCTCGGCCGCCTTCAAGTTCTGCGGATCAACGCCCAGACGACTCAATTCGGCGAGAACAGGCTGGGCCGCTACGCCGGCATTGCGCAATGTGTCGCACAGCCCTGTGATGGTTTTATCGTTCTTGACGGACAATGCGGCGGCGTCGTCTCGGCCGGATGCATCAAGAACTGCAATCTCCGCTGTTTGCCCCCCTTCCGGGTCTCGTACCGAAATTCTATCGCCCGCTTCAACCGAAACCCAAATGACGCCTGATCCCGGAACCCTGTAGCGCTCCATCGACGGCGCGAGCCGCGAAAAGCCGTATTCAATCGATCTTGGTCTGCTAATGAGATTCATCCGTATCTCCCTCGAAACATATGCCTCGCGTTGTAGACATTCCCGGAGTCGCGTATTTGTAGGATGCCGATAGCAACACAAACCTTCTTGGCCAAAAATCTGCAATTGACATGCCAAAAGAACTTTTTCTCGGAACGTGGCGCAGACTCGGCGCTCCAGCGACCGGCGTCACGCTCTGCAATGTGATAGTATAGGCAAATTTGCATATTTTATTGCAGTTTTGAGCACATGAAATCTCGCGCCCTCTGTCGTTCAACCCAAGTATGGCGGGGATCGGACCGCTTCGTTTCCTCTGTCATCGGGTCGGGCGCAGGCACATTTTCCCAATCCATGCTGCCTCACATGCCGGATGCAATCAGCCCATTGCGGGGATCCTTCGCAGCAACCCGACATCCCGCGCAACTATGATGAATTCGTGGACTATGCTGCCGGCGCTGTCTTTGCAGACAGTTCGACCCTGTCCTAGAATACGGAGGAACGACAACGGGCAGCGTACTGTCGAACAACAACAGGCAGTGTGCTGACGGAGAGAAACGCACACCTCCCGTGGCCTGCTCCCGTTGCCGAGAACCCGGAAATCGAATTCGTGCAACAACATCCCAATCCAAAGGAACTGAGGCATTGCCGGCACGATCA
Source organism: uncultured Flavobacteriaceae bacterium (assembly GCA_964352715.1). Classification (GTDB taxonomy): domain Bacteria; phylum Pseudomonadota; class Alphaproteobacteria; order UBA8366; family Aestuariispiraceae; genus JAVKBW01. The sequence goes on from CAYGSU010000004.1 coordinate 80,701, forward strand.
CGGCTTATGGTGCCTGCACGAGGGCACTTCAACCAACCGCTATGTGCTGGATAGTCTCGGCATGAGATTTGCTTGTATAGTCAGGAAATCGCGGTCTTTGGCAGGCTAGAATGGATAGTGGCTTATTGGCATTTACTTCCGGATTGTTCTTCGTTTCCGCCAGTTCGATTTGTTGACAGTCAGGGGGGTCTCACTTTGGAAGCCTCAGCAGAGTGCAAATCTAGACTCTGGGCTGGAAATCGATTGCGGTTTCGATCCCGCCATGTGAAAGACCGGAGCCCGGTCGTTTTATGTCAAATTGAGTAATAAATCAGCGGTGCGTGAACCCTAAGAGGAGTATGAAGCAGCATGAAGAGCAAGAGCCCAGGATCTGCTGCACTCGAGACGATCATCTTCGACGAAAAATTGCGAATACTGGATGAGGCACCTACCCTCATTGATGCCTTCGATTCAAATGGCACATTGTATTTCTGCAATGATCGGCAAGCCCAGATGTTGGGATACCAGCCTGCAAGCCTTGTCGGCGAATCGATGTCTCGTATCTATACTCAAAGCTCGACAGAAGCCCTGCTGGAGGCAATCGAGGGAGGCAATTCAGAAAACGCGCTACCGCTGGATCTGGATTTACGGTGTTCGAACGGATCGACGATTTCAGTGATTGGTGACTGGGAAGCCGTCCACTCTGACACAGGGCAACCACTCTATATTGTATCGAAGTTGTTCAGCCAAGGGCGCCGTCGAAGTGACCTTGCTGAAGAGAACGAGATACTGCAATGCTATTCAGACCTCTCCAAAGATGCCTTTTGGTGCATCGAGTTTGACGAACCGATAGATATTCAATTGCCCCGTCAAGAGATTGTACGGCAGGTCTTTGAAAACCGAAGCCACTGGCGTCTATGTAACGCGGCGATTTCCGAAATGTACGGACTACCGACCGGCTTGAGCATCGAATCCAGCCCCGTTTCCGCATTCTTTCAGCGTCGGCCGGCAAACGAGCGGTTCATCCACCAGTTGCTTGATGCAAACCTCTCTCTAAATGGCGTGGCCGCGATCGACATACACTCTGACAATACACCAATGCTGATCGAGAATGATGTGCGCGGGCATGTAGTTCACGGTCAACTGAAGAGACTAGTGGGAATCGTAAGGAAAGTTCCAAAGGAACGCTATATCGAGAGATATCTCTCAGATCGTCTGGACGTGACGCTAGACATATTGAACGCCCTGCCGGATCCGGTCGGTATACTGGATCGCGACGGCCGATTTTTAGCAATCAATCCGGTGCTTGCACACCTTATAGAGACCCCACCCGTAACCGAGGGACTGAAGTTGCAAGACATCGTGGAGTGGCGAACTGATCGGCACACGTCCGGTCGTCTTGATTGGCCAATTTTGAAAGCGCCCTTTGTAGAAACTGTCCAATTAAGATTGGAAGGCCAGGCTCCTCGGTACTGCCAAATGTATGTGAATGCAACAGCATGTAACGACTTGGAAGACTGCTTCATCGTCATGTTCAGGGAGAGCATGTCAAAGGAGACGGCGAAATGATTCTCTCGAAACCAAGTTCTGACTCGTCACAGGCATCAGACGAAGCTGATGGCATGGCCGTTCTAACTCAACAGCCATCTTTCCAGAATTTCATCGAGAGCCTTCCCGACGGTGTGACCATTTTGCAAGGCGACGGGAAGATTTTGAGCATGAATCGAGTGGCGGGCCAGATGAACGGCCTGCCGACCGAATCTATTGTGGGCAACTCTATTGCGGATCTTGTTGCAGCGTCACGGCTCAACTTGGATCCGGTTCTATCGTCTTTTTACGATCGCCGTCGTATCACCCATGTAAGCCGCACACCTGACGGTACAAGTGTTATGACGTGCCTTGGTGGAGTGCTCGACGACGAGCGTAGTTTCAAGTTCTCGTTCGTTGTGCAACGTGACCTTGATGTTATTGACGAACAGCGTTCACAAGACAGCCAAGGCGGCCTCAACAGACTTCGCAACCGAGAATTCAAGAAACGCGGCGAGAACGAGCTAGCGAACTGGCCGATTTCAGAAAGGATGCGCCGCGCTATTGAGACTGCAAGTCGCGGGCTTTCAATGAATGAGCCCGTGATTATCACGGGAGAGACAGGGGCTGGGAAGACGTTTGTAGCCCGAAGAGTTCACCAGTTGCTGGAAGCCAGAACGGGCCCATTCATTCAGGTTAGTTGTGGCAGTATTCCGTCGAGCTTGTTCGAATCTGAGTTCTTTGGTTACGAGCGAGGATCATTCACCGGCGCGTTGAGTCGTGGGCGAGGCGGATTTGCCGAGGCGGCGCATGGCGGCACCATGTTCCTTGACGAGATCGGAGAAGTGCCACTCGAAGATCAAGCTAAATTGCTTCGTTTCATCGAAGATCGGGTAGTGAACCGCATTGGTTCACAACAGGACCGAAAAGTTGATGTGCGAATCATCGCGGCCACTAATCGAGACCTTCCGGCAATGATCAAAGCGGGCAATTTTCGTTCAGATCTCTTCTATCGCCTAAGTGTCATCAATTTGCCGTTGGCACCATTGCGTGAGCAGAAGGATTTCGTTGGCCAGTTGATTGATTTCTATTTCGATCATATGTCAATCAAGACAGGACAAGAAATCAGGATCAGCGACGAGGATCGAGACCTGCTATTGAACTATGAATTCCCCGGCAACGTCCGGGAACTCGTCAATATCATCAAGCAGTATTCAATTCTTTTTGGAACTGACAACCAACGGTCGATTGCTTCTTGCTTGCAACCAATGACGCGTTCTGAAGAAACGGAACAGACATTTCTGACATACGTTCCGCCGCCACATATACGAACTCTGCGCGATCAGGTCGCGTCCTATGAAAGGGCATTGATCACGCACGCGGTTGCGACGCTGGGCAGCCAACGCAAGGCTGCGGATTTTCTAGAGGTTGATATCAGTACGCTTGGGCGAAAACTCCATCGTCAGGAGAAATAAGGGTCGCCCGATACTCCGGCGGCACCGGAGATTTTCATCCGCATGGATGACAAAAGGTCAACGCACCAACAATCAAACCGGACCGGTCGCAGGGGCAGGTCAAGAAGTGGAGGTAAGCAATGGAAAGGTCAGTGATCAACGTCGAAGAAGCCGATTGGAAGACCTATAGTCTGCAAGGTCGTCCACAAGAAGACATCTCATGGCACAACATCAGCTGGTCAGACGCGGATGACACAGGGTTTTTCCTCCTGAAGTTCAAGCCCGGCGGCGAATCGATCGCGCACGAACATCTCGGTTTCGAGGAGTTCATTGTCCTCAAAGGTGAACTCATTGATCATGACGGGTATGTTTATCGGCAAGGCGACTGTGTTTCGCTGTCTGCCGGTTCCAGGCATTTCACCCGTTCAGAGCAGGAAACGATTGTCGGCGTGTTCGTTAGAGGAGGCTTTCGGACAATCAGTAAAGTAGCGTTGTAAGCTAATTTTGACGCACGGTGAGAGGCCGGCCACGTGAGTGGGACCATGCGATGCATGAGCAGGAAACGGATAGCCTAGTTCAATACCTGTTATCCTTACCGGTGTGCGAGTCCGCACTCTCAAGCGACCGCCATCCGGCATCGCATGAATGGCGTTGACCAACAGGTTGACAAGAATCTGTTGCAGTTCGGTCCGATTCATCGCGATCTGCCTGTTTGCCGCATCGTCGCGCTCGACGGATATGTCACCCTTCTGAAGCAGATGTTTGACCAAAGGCAGGTAATCGGAAACGACGTCCTGTGGCTTGTGGCTCGCCACGTAGTCCGCATATTCCTCAGGCTTCGCGAATTGCTGCAGTTTGGTGACGATGATGTTGATCCGGTGAATCTGTTCGTCAAGCAGCGTAAGTTCGGTGTCGACCGATTCAGCCCTGTCGCCAATACTGCTGCGAAGAACGTCAAGGTTGCCCTGCATCACTGCAATGGGATTGTTGATTTCGTGGGCGACACCGGCAGTGAACTCGCCGATCGCGGCGAGCTTCTCCGACATGATCAACTGCTTCGTCGTCGCTTCAAGTTGCAGATTTGCCTGCTTTAGTTCGCGCGTACATTCGTCAACCCGTTTGTCCAGTTCGTCGTTCAAGTCGCGAAGCTGCCGATCTCGGCGTCGGATGCAACGATACCGGTGCGTGCGCTCAGATCGCCGCCTTCTATCCGATAGGTGCGGTTGCCCTTTTGCGATTGGAGAACATCTGCACGGTCCATGGCGGACCAAAACCTGTACGAATCAAATTTCTGAATGAAGACTGTTGAAGGTCGCATCAGGATACATCGCTTCTCTGCATCTCGTCGATCAGCCAGTCGCGGAAAACCTGCGCCGCGCCGGACAGGCTTCGGTGCGACGGGGTCAGCACGTAATAGGCTTCCGATTTCGGCCGCAGGGCATCCGAGAACGGCCGCACCAGGGTGCCGGAGGCTAGGTCCTGCGTCAGGGTAACGTTGTCGCCCATGGCGATCCCCAGACCGGCGCGCGCGGCGGCGAGCGTGTGGTTGAAGTCGGAAAAACACAGACGTCGGAACCGGCTCGACGCCTCCTGCCCCACCATGGCGAACCATTCGATCCAGTGGGTTTTCTCGACATCGTCCAGCAGGGTGAAGTGTTTCAGGTCAGCAGGCCGGCGGATCTTGCTGGGCCCGTTCAACAGAACCGGGCTGCACACCGGGAAAAACTCGATGTGCCGCAGAAGACGCAAATTGACGTCTGGCCAGCTCGGGCGGCCGAACAGGATGGCCAGATCGACGCTGGCGTCGCGGAAAGGGTTGGCGTGCAGCGCTGGCACGATGGTCAAGCTGATATCGGCAAACCGGGCGTTGAACCGGCCAAGCTTCTGTACCAGCCAGTTGGTGACGAAGGCGGTTGCGCAGGCGACCTTCACACCGCCGACGACATCGCCCCGGCGGACATTCCGCACGGCGACCGACAGATTGTCGAATGTCTGGGACAACTGGTCGAACAGCGTCTGGCCTTCCGGCGTCAGAACCATGCCGCCCTGGCCGCGCACGCTGACCGTTCGGCCAAGATGTTCTTCCAGCAGCTTGATCTGCTTGCTGACAGCGCCCGGTGTGACGTTCAGTTCAGCCGCCGCAGCCGACAGATTCAGGTTGCGGCCAACGGCTTCGAAAGCCCGCAGGGCGTTCAGCGGCGGTAGAGACGTCATGCGTGGCTCCTCAGGTGAGTGCTGAATATAGTGTGTACCGATTTTACAAAAACTCAAAGTATGCAGGAATATTATTCCTTAGGGAGAAAAATTTTCTTCTTTTACAATGCCATCGCCTATCAGGACAATAATCCACAGGGAGACCAGAAAATGTCCATGTTTGACTTTACACGCCGTGGCCTTCTGCGGGCTGGCGCTGCTGCCGGTATGGCTGCGGGGCTGCCAGTCATCTCGGCCAGGGCAGCGACGCCCAAAAAGGGCGGCACGCTGCGGATGGGGAACAGCACCGGTTCAACGTCGGATGTTCTGGATCCGTCGCTGGCGGGCGATCCGTTCACCATTCCGATGGTCTACGGCTATGCCAACAATCTGACAGAAATCGGCGCGGACGGAAGCCTGAAGCCGGAACTCGCCGAAAGCTGGGAAGCAACGAACAAGGCGTCGGTCTGGACGTTCCAGATTCGCAAGGGCGTCGAATTCCACAACGGCAAGACCCTGGATGCGGACGATGTCGTCGCGACGTTCAATTACCATCGCGGTGAAGACTCCAAATCCAAGGTGAAGAGCATTGCAAACACCATCAAGTCCGTAACCGCCGACGGCAAGAATACGGTCGTATTCGAACTCACCAGCGGCAATGCGGACTTCGCTTACATCGTCAGCGATTATCACTTCGCGATTTTGCCGTCCAAAGACGGCGGGGTCGATGCGCTGGGGGGTATCGGCACCGGGCCGTATGCGGTCGATCTGTTCGATCCGGGTGTCCGCATTGAAATGACGCGCAATCCTAACTACTGGAAATCGGATGCCGCGTATTTCGACGCAGTCAATATGCTGGTGATTACGGATACCACGGCGCGGACGAATGCATTGACGACAGGTGAAGTCGACATGATGGACCGTGTCGAACTGAAGACCGCCAGCCTGCTAGGCAAGAACCCCAATCTCGTTGTTGAGGAAAAAACAGGGACACAGCATTACACCCTGCCGATGCGGTGCGATACGGCACCGTTCGGCGACGTTAATGTGCGAATGGCGCTGAAGCTTCTGGTCGACCGGGAAGCGATGCTGAAAACAGTTCTGCGCGGCCATGGCGCCGTCGGTAACGATCATCCGATCTCGCCGGCAAACCAGTATTTCGATGCCAGCATTCCGCAGCGTGTCTACGACCCCGAAAAGGCGAAGTACCATCTGAAACAGGCCGGCCTCGATTCGCTGACGGTGAAATTGCACGTGTCGGACGCGGGTTTTGTCGGCGCTGTCGATGCCGCGGTTCTGCTGGCCGAATCGGCCAAGAAAGCCAATGTTTCGATTGAAATCGTCCGCGAGCCGGCCGACGGATACTGGGACCAGGTGTGGATGCAGAAACCATGGACGGCGTCATACTGGGGCGGGCGTCCGACCGAAGACTGGATGTTTTCCACGGCCTACGATTCCAACGCGGCGTGGAATGAATCCTTCTGGAAAAACGAACGGTTCGACAAGTTGCTGCTGGAAGCCCGCGTCGAGCTCGACCGGGCCAAGCGTGCCGACATGTACGGTGAAATGCAGCGTCTGGTTCGTGATGACGGCGGCGCCATCGTGCCGATCTTCGCGAACTATGTCTGGGCGACCTCAACCAAGATCGCGCATGACAGTCAGGTTGCATCGAACTGGGATATGGACGGCTCCAAGTTCATGGAACGCTGGTGGTTTGCCTGACCGGGAAATTCCTGACCTTGCAACCGTCCCTGTGACTGTTCCGGGGGGCATCTTCGGATGCCCCCGTTTTTTCCCGGATGGGTGTTGCTGTAAACTTCAAAACTGACGGAGCAATATTATGAGTGCCGCGCCGGATAACGATCCGACCAAACCGAAGTCGAAGAACAGGGATATCTATTCGGCGACCATGAAGCTGTTCGGCTCGCAGCCGGAACCGGCTTTCGATCATCCGGACCGGATGAAAACGGTGTGGGGCCGCGAATGGGGTTGCGACAACGATGTCGGCCAGATCCGCACTGTGATGGTTCATCGGCCAGGGCCGGAATTCGGTGTCATCGACCCGTCGAAATATATCGAGGAAACCGGCGGTTTCGGCGATGTCGAATCCGGCTGGTACTGGCAGTCGGAGGAAATACCGCCGCTTGAGGAAATGCAGGCACAACATGATGGCATGGTGCAGGCGCTGAAGGATGATGGGATTCAGGTCATCTATCTTGAAGGTGTCGAAGGCAACCGGTTCAAATCCTGCTACACGCGTGATTCCTCATTTGCCGTAAAGGGTGGGGCGATCGTCAACCGGCTTGCCCCCCGGCTGCGGCATGGAGAGGAGCGGGATGTCAGCCGGACACTCGCCAATCTCGGCGTGCCGATCCTCGCCACGATCACCGGCACCGGCATGATGGAAGGGGGCAGTTTCGCCTGGCTGAATTCCAAAACCGCCGTGGTTGGCCGGGGCATCCGCGTCAACGACGAGGCTATCGAACAATTGTCGGAGGTCCTGCGCCGGCAGGGGGTGGATCTGCTTGTCGTCGATCTGCCCGGCTACAGCATCCATATAGACGGTCATTTCGTGATGGTCGATGTCGATCTCGCGCTGGTCGACCCGCGCGGCCTTTCCTACACGTTCCTTCAGAAACTGAAGGAACTTGGTATCCGCACAGTCGAAATCACGCCGGACGACAATTCGTGGATCATCAACGGGCTTGCGCTCCGCCCCGGAAAGTATCTGATGCCGCATGGTATTTCGGACCGAACCCGCGATGAGCTTATGCAGCAGGGTCTGGAATTGATCGAGATTCCGTATGACAAGATGCAGCTCAACGGTGGCGGCATCCACTGTTCCACCTGCCCGCTCATTCGCGACAAGGTCTGAACATCACGCCGGAAGTCCGTCAGTCCCACGGGCGAAATCTTTCAGATTGCTGTATAATTGCCTTTGCACCATGTCGTATCGCATGATGCAGGTGCAAAATGGCGTGTGATCTGATGAAAAAGAACGCAGACCTCAAGAGCCGGCTAACGCCCGACATGCTGATGCAGCTCGTCGCTGATGTCGGCGTCGGTGTCTATGTGACGGATAGCGAAGGCACGGTCGTCTACGCAAACGCCACGCTTGCGGATATGATGGGGTATGACACACCCGACGGGCTGATCGGTATCAAGTCGGGCTCAAGAAAGCATTATGTCGATTCCTCCGATCACGAGCGGATCAGAAGAACAAACGATTCCGGCGAAACGGTATCCGGCCGGGTCTGGCAGGCGCGTCGTTGTGATGACTCGACCTTCTGGGCAAGCGAGCACGCCAATCCGATCAGGGATGATGACGGTTCAGCAATCGGCTATTTCGGCACGATTGTCGATGCCAGCGATCTTATCGAGACCCAGGAGAAACTGGCCGAAGCTGAATCCAGCTACCGGCGCATATTCGAACGGGTGACGGAAGGCATTTACCGGTCCTCGCTGGATGGCAAGCAGTTGCGGTCCAACCCGGCCCTCTACAAACTTAATGGCTATAATTCCGAGGAAGAACATCTGAACGCGGTTAAAGACATCGCGACGGAATGGTATGTCGATCCCGGTCGGCGGACGGAGTTCGAGAAACGGCTCGAACGGGACGGCAGCGTGGAAAACTTTGAGAGCGAAATTTACTGCCACGGGTCGCGCAAGCGGATATGGATTTCGGAAAACGCCTATCTGGTGCGTGATGCCGCCGGCAATCCGCTCTACTACGAAGGAACCGTTCGCGACATTACCGACCAGAAGGCTGTGAACAGCCATATCAGACAGGCGCTGGAGCGCGCGGAAGCCGCCAATCGGGCGAAGACGGATTTTCTGGCGCATATGAGCCATGAATTGCGAACGCCGCTGAATGCGATCATCGGGTTCTCCGATCTTCTAAGTCAGACCGCCGCCACCTTGCCGACAGAAAAAGTGCAGGAATACGCAACCGATATTCTAAAAAGCGGTTCGTATCTGCTTGAACTGATCAACGATGTTCTCGACCTGTCGCGCATCGAAAGCGGTGGCCTCCGCCTTGAAAGATCAAGCATAGACCTGAAGGAGTGTCTTTCGGCCTCGCTGGAAACCATCCGACCGATGGCCGAGGAACGCGGTCTTGCGCTGGAATGCGGTTGCGAAAGCAACTGCATGATCGAGGCAGACAAGCGTGCCGTTCAGCAATGTCTGCTCAATCTGCTGTCGAACGCGGTGAAATTCTCCCCTCAGGGTTCGACAGTAACGATCGGGCTCGACCGGCCGGAGCCACAGCGCGTGCGGCTCAGCGTAAAGAACGACGGGTCGGGCTTTCCGCAGTCCACCCTGGATCATCTGGGCGAGCCGTTTGTTTCCTCCAAGGCGGCCGTGCCTTTCAGCAAACAGTCCGGCACCGGCCTTGGCCTGGCGATCACCCATTCCCTGATGGTCCGGATGGACGGTACGCTTGAGGCGGAAAATCTGCCCGGCGGTGGAGCGGCTGTTTGTCTGACATTCAGGGAAGCATCGGAAACCTGACCTTCGGTCGCTGGCTTTTTGGCCAAAAACAGGAGAAATTTCATAGACTTTCCCGTTCTGCCGGACTAGGGGTACTGTCGTTTGCGACGTGTTGAACGGTTAACTGGTTCCCATGCCGGCCAAAAAAACAGAATGGCGGAGATGGAATGTGACGATTCATCTTTATAAAAATGATTTGCCGGAAGATCTGGTTCTGGATGGCGATATAGCCGTCGATACGGAAACACAGGGGCTGAACCTGCATCGCGACCGGCTGTGCCTGATACAGATTTCGACCGGCGATGGCGTCTGCCATATGGTTCATTTTCCGGACGCGACATATGACGCGCCGAACCTCAAAAAACTTCTGGCCGACCCGCAGCGCCGGAAAATCCTGCATTTCGCCCGATTTGACGTCGCCATCGTGCAGCGCGATCTGGGCGTCACGATGACACCGCTTTTCTGTACGAAAATAGCCTCCAAGCTTGTCCGCACCTATACGGACCGCCATGGCCTTTCCAATCTGGTCAAGGAAATCCTGGATGTTGACATGTCGAAGCAGCAGCAGTCGTCCGACTGGGCCAACCCTGACCTCAGCGAGGCCCAGTTGACCTATGCGGCAAGCGACGTTCTGTATCTGCACCGGCTGCGCGACGCGCTGACCACCATGCTGGTTCGCGAAAACCGTCAGGACCTGGCGGAATCCTGTTTCGCGTTTCTTCCGGTCCGCACGGCGCTCGATCTCGCCGGCTGGGAAGATACCGACATTTTCGCACACTCCTAGGGCGGCAACGACGCGGTTGAATAAAGGCTGAATCCGTTGGCGATTCAGCATAAGCTGCCCCCGGAACCTGTGAAGGGAGAACTTTGTGGAAACGGCGAAACATTCCCTCGCCGCCGGGGCATTTAGCGGCGATGCTGCGGCGCCGGACGATATCGAGGCGGCGCGGCGGGTGCTGAAATTGCAGTGCGACGCGCTGTCGGCGCTGGCGAATGGTCTGGACGGCAAATTTACGGCGGCTGTCGAAATCCTGATCGGCATCAAGGGGCGGGTTACCGTCACCGGGATGGGCAAAAGCGGTCATATCGGGCGCAAGATCGCCGCGACGTTGTCCTCCACCGGCACACCCGCGCAGTTCGTTCACCCCGGCGAGGCAAGCCACGGCGACATGGGAATGATCACCCAGGACGATGCGATTATAGCGTTGTCAAACTCCGGCGAAACCAAGGAACTCAGCGATATCGTCAGCTATTCCCGGCGCTTTTCAATTCCGCTGATTGCCATCACCGGCGGGCGCGACAGTGCGCTTGTGAAAAACGCGGATGTTGCGTTGCTGCTGCCCGATATGCCGGAAGCCGGCACCCTTGCCCTTGCGCCGACCACGACAACAACCATGACGCTGGCGCTCGGCGACGCGCTGGCGGTCGCCCTGCTGGAACGCAACAAGGCCTTCACGGCGGAAGCCTTCCGGCTGTTCCATCCCGGCGGCAAGCTGGGCCAGCAACTGATGCAGGTGCGCGATCTGATGCATACGGGCGGCGAAATGCCGCTGGTGCCGCATGAGACTATGATGCGGGAAGCCTTGATAAACATGGCGGGCAAGCCATTTGGGACAATTGGCGTTGTCGATGAGAAGAGCCGGTTGCTTGGAATCATCACCGATGGCGATCTCAGGCGACATCTTCTGGAAGATGTCCTGAACGAACCTGTAACGGCGGTGATGACCAAAAAACCGATTGTCGCGCCGCCGGATTTGTTGGCGATGGAACTGCTGGCCATTTTCAACAAGAACAAGATCAACGCCGCCTTCATTGTCGAAGACGGCAAACCAATCGGTATTGTGCATGTTCATGACCTGCTACGGGCCGGCATTGCCTGACCGTCGGCCGCACCGGCGCTGATTGATGGCGACCGCTGAACCGACATCTTCACCGGCGAAACCGTCGCGCATACCACTAGGTGCGCGAAGCGGCAGTTTTAGCCCGACTTATGGGCGAATCGTAAATTTCCTGAAGATATTGCTGCCGACCCTGGCGGTCGTGCTGATCAGCCTTGTGGTTGCGTGGCCGCTGCTTGATGAACAGGTGAAACTGCTCAACCAGGCGCTGATGGATGCGGTCAAACCGACACCGGATTCAATGCAGATCACCAATGCGCGCTATGCCGGGCGGGACGACAAGAATCAGCCCTTCACGGTGACGGCGGAAACCATCCGCCAGCCCAACATCGACGAACCCTTTATCGGTCTGACCCTGCCGAAGGCCGATATCATGATGGCGGATGAAACCTGGGCCGCCCTGACTGCTGTCGACGGCACCTATGACCGCGAGCTGCAGATTTTGACGCTACAGGGCGATGTTAGTTTTTTTCATGATCTGGGTTATGAGTTCAAAACCCAAAGCGCCCGGGTCGATCTTCAGGCCGGCGGCGCTGCCGGTGACGAACCGATTTTCGGGCAGGGGCCGTTTGGGCTTGTAGAAGCACAGGGATTCCGCATCTATGAGCGCGGCGCGCGGGTCAGACTGCTCGGCAAATCGAAGCTCGTGATTTATCAGGATGTGGAGGATCAGCAATGACATACCGCCGGATGGTTATGACGGTTGTCTGTCTTGCCGGTCTGCTGGGTGCGGTGGCGCTTCCGGCCGGCGCGCAGTCGATTGCGACCGGATCGAGCGATAACGGGCCGATTGAAATAGAAGCCGATGACGGCATCGAATGGCTGCGCGATTCCAAGCGGTATATCGCCCGTGGCAATGCGACGGCCAGCCAGGGTGGCCTGACGGTTCGCTCCGATACGCTCACCGCCTTCTATCGGGGTGGCGAGAATGGCGAACGGCAGCAGATTTTCCGCATGGATGCCGACCGGAATGTGGTCATTACTGCTGAAGACGCGGAAGCGACCGGCGACAAGGCTGTCTATCACGTTGATAAGCAGGTCGCTGTGCTGGTCGGTGAAAATCTTCAGCTTGTCACCAAGGAGGCCAGCATTACGGCAGAGGAATCACTGGAATTCTGGCAGGCGCGCAGTCTGGCGGTGGCGCGTGGCGAAGCGACAATCATTCAGAACGGCAACCGGCTCGTTGCCGGGGTGCTGACGGCCTATATCCAGGAAGGCGCGGACGGCAAACGGGCGGTGCAGCGCATCGATGCTCTTGACGGCGTACATATTTCAACCGAAACCGAAATCGTACGGGGCCGGGAAGGCGTTTATGACGTACCAAAAGAAATAGCGACCGTTTGCGGTGATGTAAAAATCACACGCGGTGAAAACCAGTTGAACGGAAACTGTGCCGTTGTTGATATGAAAACAGGCCGATCAAAGATAACGGGCGGTGGAAGCAAAGTAAAAGGCCTGATATTAAGCACTGAGTAAGCCCCTTTTATTTCGCCAACAGATCGAATGCCTTACCTATACAGTGCAATTTGATTGAATTGTTTGTTATGCGGTGTCACTGCAATTTTCATTCCTTTTTCGCGATGCTTCTGTATGATTACAGCTGGAATGTTGAAAACCGGTAACCGGGCCCGCTTGCAGACAGAGCCGCTTGCGCAGGACCACCAGATATGACCGACGATCGAGACGACGATAAAAAGAGCCCTGACGACCGCCGTGAACCGCGATTGCCGTCTGCGTCCGGTCGCGAGGATCCCAGGCCGATCAAGCGGGGTGATTCCGCTGCGCCGCCGCTGCGCCCGTCCGCGGCGATGCGGACATATATGCGTCCCGCAAAACTTCAGCCGCGACTCGATCAGGAAGCCGAAAAGACCGCTGACACCCCCGAACAGAAACACCGAGTGGAAAAGCCGCAAGGCGAGCGCCTGACGGCTGACAAGCCATCCCGCGATGAAGCGCCGTCGCCGCGCGTGCAGCGCATGTCGGAACCGCGTGCGGCGAACGATAGCCAGACCGGCCCGACAGCGCCCCCGCCGCCGCTTCCTCCCTCCGTTGCCGGGGCAGAACCGCACCGGCCGAAACCCACAATGCGGGCTGACCCGCCCTCGACGACCAAGGAACAGGCTGCGGTACAACGGAATATTCGCAAACCGGAGGCGCAACAGCCCTCTGTGACAAGAACAACCGCCAGCCCGCCGGTGCCGTCGGCCGCGACGCGAACGCCCGATCAGCCATCGCCGCTGACAGAACCGAAAGAACCAACCAAGCCGCCCGTGCCGCCGGCCGATCCGCCGGCCGCTGCAGAAGCGACGCCGCTGGAACCGAAACGGAAGAAGCCGGGTCTTGCAGCGCGCCTGTTTGGCCGGGGCAGGAAACTAAAGGCGGAACGCCTTAAAGCTGAAGCGCCATCTGGCGAAGCAAAGCCGGTTGCTGAAAATCCGGTGCGCACAACCCTGCCGCCATCCGACACCAATGTCGAAGCGCTGCCGGCCCGGCCGGTCAAGGTCAAGCCGCAGCCGCGCCTGGTTCTTGAAAATGTTGGACTGGAAATCCGGTCGCTCGGCAAGCATTTCAAGAAACGGCCTGTTCTGCGGGATGTCTCGCTGCGGGTTCAGCGCGGCGAAGCGGTCGGTCTGCTGGGGCCGAACGGCGCTGGTAAAACGACCTGCTTTTACATCGTGACCGGGCTGATTCCGGCCGATTACGGCGAAATTTTCCTTGATGGCCAGGACATCACGAGCCTGCCGATGTATCGCCGTGCCCGCATGGGCATCGGCTATTTGCCACAGGAAGCGTCCATTTTCCGGGGCCTTACGGTGGAACAGAACATTCGGGCGGTGCTGGAGCTGGTTGAAAAAGACCTTGAGCGACGCGAAACCGCGCTCGAATCCCTGCTGGCGGAATTTTCGATCAGCCATCTACGGCGTACCCCGGCGATTGCACTGTCTGGCGGCGAACGCCGGCGTCTTGAAATTGCCCGTGCGCTCGCCAGCCAGCCGAATTTCATTCTGCTCGATGAACCTCTGGCAGGTATCGACCCGATTGCGGTTCGTGATATTCGCGATCTTGTCAGCCACCTCAAGGATCGCGGAATCGGTGTGCTTATTACCGACCACAATGTGCGCGAAACCCTGGAAATCGTCGACCGGGCTTACATTCTGCACGACGGCAATGTGTTGATGGAGGGGCCGCCGGCAGAAATCGTCGCCAATCAGGAAGTCCGGCGGGTTTACCTGGGCGATCGCTTTACGCTTTGAGGCCGGGAATGCGATGGCGCTGACACCGCGACTGGACCTTCGCCAATCACAATCGCTGGTGATGACGCCTCAGTTGCAGCAGGCGATCAAGCTTCTGCAATACAACAATGTCGAACTGGCGCAATTCGTCGAAACCGAGCTTGAGCGTAACCCGATGCTGGAGCGCGACGAGGGGCAGGGCGATCCTGCACGAGGTGAAACGGCGGAGCAGTCAACCTCCCTCGAATCCAGCGAGCGGCCGGACGAATTCAACGGCGATTCCGCCGAATTGCTGAAGCCGGACGGCATGGCCGATGGCGACAATGCACCCCTCGATGTCGACTACGGCAATCAATACGACTCCGATATCGTTGGCGGTGGCGCTGGTGGTGAGGCGCCCGATACGCTGGGTGGCGCGCACTGGTCCGGCGTCAGGGGCGGCGGTTCCGGTTTTGACGATATCGACGCCAATCTAGAAGCAACGCTTTCAGAACATGTCAGTCTGCGCGACCATCTGATGGATCAGATGCAGATGGATATTGCCGATCCGGCCGACAGGCTGATCGCGGTTCATCTGATCGACCAACTGGACGGGTCAGGCTGGCTTTCCGGCGATCTTTCTTTTATCGCCGAAATGCTGGGCTGCACGCCGGATGATATCGAGCGGGTTCTGATCAAGTTACAGGGGCTTGATCCGGTCGGTGTCTTCGCCCGCGATCTCAAGGAATGCCTTGCGTTGCAGCTCGCCGAGCTGGACCGGCTTGACCCCGCCATGCAGACCATGCTCGACAATCTGGAAATGCTGGCGGCCCATGACGCCAAGGGCCTGATGAAGAAATGCGGTGTCGACGAGGAAGACCTGCGTGAGATGGTTTCTGAAATCAGGGCGCTGAACCCGAAACCTGCCCTGGCCTTCAATACCGACATCATCGAACCGGTGGTTCCCGATATTCTGATGCGCCGGGCGCAGGATGGCGACTGGACGATCGAACTGAACCCGGAAACCCTGCCCCGTGTTCTGGTGAACGAGACCTATTTCGCCCGGATTTCGAAGGATATCCGAAAAAAACCGGAAACCGAATACCTGAACGAACAGTTCCAGTCGGCCAACTGGCTGGTCAAATCGCTGCATCAGCGGGCAACGACCATCATCAAGGTCGCAGGCGAGATCGTTCGGCAGCAGAACGCGTTTTTCGACAGGGGCGTCGCGCATCTGCGCCCGTTGGTGCTGCGCGACATCGCAGAGGCCATCGAAATGCATGAAAGCACAGTCAGCCGGGTGACCACAAACAAGTACATTCACACGCCGCGCGGCCTGTTCGAGCTTAAGTTCTTCTTCACCTCGGCCATCAGCGGTACCGGTGGCGATTCATCCTATTCGGCCGAATCGGTTCGCCACCGGATCCGTACTCTGATCGACGCAGAGCCGCCGAAAGCCATCCTGTCGGACGACCAGATTGTTGAAATGCTGAAGACGGAAGGCATCGATATTGCCCGCCGCACGGTCGCTAAATACCGCGAGGCGATGAAAATCCCATCTTCTGTACAGCGCCGGCGCCAGAAACAGCATGCAATCTAAGGATTTTTTAAGGTTTCTACACACGCCTTGACTTCGGCTATGGCGATGGATAGCTTCCGCCACCGCTTGCGAGGGCAGGATATTCTACCCCGTCGGCAAGTTGAACATGGGGTGACGAGACGCCGTTTCGGAATCGGAAATCGGCCTTACTCGGAAAAATTTAGGCGAACAGGCGGGGCAAAGTTATCATCGTCCCTTGCATTTCCTGTTCATGGCGGCATTCTTGAGGTTTACGAGGGCTATATAATAAAATGCAGCTATCGATTACCGGTAAAGGTATGGATATTGGCGCGGCGTTGCAGGAGTATGTCGAAAACCTGCTCCCCCCTGCGGTCACAAAGTACTTCGATAACACAACAGATGCGCAGGTAACCTTTTACAAGGAAGCCCATGAGTTTCGCGCCGATATCAAGGTGCACGTTTCCCGCCCTGTATTCGTTCAGGGTTCTGGCAAGGGCGGTGATGCTCATTCGGCCTTCGACGAAGCCCTGCAGCATGTTGCAAAGCGGCTTCGCCGGAACAAGCGCAAGCTTCGCGACCAGAAACATCGCGGTGATGAAGATTCGCTGCCGGCCCTGCAGTATGTGATCGCGGCAGAGCCCGACCCTGTTGAAGGTGACGAGACCGAGAACGATATCGTTAATAGCGATCCGGTAATCGTTGCTGAAATGCCCGGCAGCATTGACACGCTTTCGGTCAGCGAGGCCGTCATGCGGATGGACCTGTCCGGACAGAACGCCCTGATGTTTCGCAGTTCGAAACACGGTGGCTTGAACATGGTGTATCAGCGCGACGATGGAAACATCGGATGGGTTGACCCGAATACGACGTCAGAATCGTAAGAATGGCTTGGCTGGCGACCAGAGAGCGCCGGAAGAAAGCCCGGTTTAGACAATACTGATCAGTTTTTAAATTGCTTCTTTGAGGTTGCTACCATGGAGATTGCAGATCTTTTATCGCCGGACGCGATCGTTCCCGCCCTTAGCGTTTCTTCCAAGAAGCAGACGCTGACGGAACTTGCGCGGCGCGCGGCTGAACATCTCGGCCTGGATCAGCGCGAAGTGTTCGAAACGCTACTGGAACGGGAGCGGCTGGGTACGACCGGCGTCGGCAATGGCATTGCCATCCCGCACGGCAAACTGAACAGCGTTTCCCGGCCGGTCGGCCTGTTTGCGCGGCTGGAAAAGCCGGTCGATTTCGATTCCGTCGATGATATGCCTGTCGACCTGATCTTTCTTCTGCTGGCGCCTGAAACCGCCGGTGCGGACCATCTGAAAGCGCTGGCGCGGGTATCCCGCGTGCTGCGCGATCAGGCGGTTTGCAAGAAACTTCGCGGTTCCACAGAAAAAGACGCGATTTACGCGCTGCTCATCGACAACGCGCACAGCCACGCAGCCTGACAGGCGGCACCCGCCAGCACTCAATTCTAGTCGTCCGGTGTTGTGATCGGAATTGTCTCGACAGCATCTTCTGCGGTCGGGTGATCGATATCGATATGCAGCAGCCCGTTAGCCAGCAAGGCCGATCTGACGCGCATGCCTTCGGCCAGCAGGAAGCTCCGCTGGAACTGTCGCGCCGCAATGCCGCGGTGAAGAAACTGCTTGGTGTCGTTTTCTTCCGCCTGTCGACCCAGAATGGTCAGTTGCGGCCCGTGTCGTTCGACGGAGAGCTGGCTTTCACGAAACCCGGCGACAGCCAGCGTGATTCGGGTCAGCCCGCCGTCGAGCTGTTCGATATTGTAGGGCGGATACCCTTCCGCCGTCATTTTCGATACCCGCTCCAATGTGGCTTCCAGGTCATCGAAACCCAACATCAGCGGACTGTTGAAATAGCGCATGCGTGGCATGATCGTTTTCACCGAACCTGTTGCGGGCGTCAGTGTAGTTTGATGAGGCGACGGAGAAAAGAACCTCAGACGTCGAGTCTGAATTTCAGCTCAAGACGGTTCTCGCCGTCAACGCGCCGGTAGCCTGTGATCGAACAATAATGCAGGATCAACGGCCAGCCGAGCCGACCGACCGGACGATCCTCAAGCTGGTCGTCCCGGCTGTCAGGCGGCAGGTCCGTGGCAGGGTTGAAGGCCGCGCCGCTGTCCCGGAAGCTGATCGCGATGCCGTCGGTCAGGACCGCCAGTTTCAAGCCGATCTCGGAATTCGGTTGGGCCTGGCTATGCATGACCATGTTCGCCAGCAGTTCCTCCAGGATGAGCTGCAATGCCATCCGGTTGCGCATCGTCAGCGTTTCCTGCCGGTCGAGCCATGTATCGAGCGGCTGCAACACATCGTCCATAACCGAGTCCGTAAACGGTACGGTGATCTGCAATGCGCCATCGGGCTCTGTATTTTCTGTCTGTTTACCAGAATTCGTCATTTGTACTCGCCTATCACCGGTCTGATGACGTAGTCTTGGGAACAGTCGCGGGAAACAGGAGATTTTGGAATGCGAATATCATTCGGGCCTTTAACCCAGATCGCCGGGTTTGTTTTGGTGCTTTCGCTGGGTACTGCGCATGCGGAAGAGATCGGACGCATCAAAGGCGCGGTCGGTGATGCTACCATCGAACGATCAGGCGAAACCATCAAACCGAAACCCGGCCAGATTCTGGAACAGTCAGATGTCCTGCAAACCGGGCCGACAGGCCGTGTCGCGGCAACTTTTGTCGATAACAGCCGGTTTTCGGCCGGCCCTAACAGCCGGGTGGAACTGTCGAAATTCGCATATGACCCGACAACCCAGGAAGGCGAATTCCTCGCTTCGGTCGAAAAGGGGTCGCTGGCGATCGTGTCCGGCAAGATTGCCAAATCGACACCTGACGCCATGAAGGTCAAGCTGCCATCCGCGATCCTCGGCGTTCGCGGCACCCGTTTTGTTGTAGAGGTGTCGCAGTGATTCGCCATATTCTCCTTTGCATGGCGCTTGCTGTTTCGCTGGCCGCCTGTTCCAGCGACAAGATTGTGTTGCTGCCTGACGGCGAAGGACATACCGGTGCTGTTGCTGTTCTGTCCGATGACGGGCAGGAAAGGGCGCTGATTACCGAAGCCTACGAGACGGCGTCTGTCAGTTCTTCTTCCGTGAGCATCAATACACAGAATGAAGAAACGGTTTCTGCCGCCTACGGAGAACTGCTGGATGGCCTGCCGCCGGAACCGAAATCGTTTCTGCTGTATTTCGTTCGCGGCACGTCCCGACTGATTGAGTCGTCGAAAACGGTCCTGCCGTCGATTTTTTCGGAAATCGAAAGTCGGCCAGGCGCCCAGGTTCAGGTTACCGGCCATACCGATACGGTCGGCACGATCGCGGACAATGACAGGCTGTCGCGCGAACGCGCGATTGTCATCAGGGACTGGCTCATCGAACAGGGCATGGATGCTGAACTGGTCAGCGCGGTCGGTCGCGGCGAACGGGAATTGCTTATCGAAACCGGTGACGAAACCTCGGAACCGGCGAATCGGCGGGTTCAGATTATCGTTCGGTAGTCGATCTGATGGCTGCCCTGTCATGTTGCCTGTTCCGGCCCCTTGTACCGGACGGCCATTACGGTAACGTCATCAACCGGATCCCCGCCGTCTTCAAAGGCCCGAACGCTATCGACGACATTGCGCACGACAGCGTATGAATCGCCCGAATTGGCCTTGGCGATGGCCTTTACCAGGCGATCCCGGCCGAACAGTTCGTCGTCAAGGCTGCGGGCTTCTGTAACACCGTCGGTTACGATGATCAGCGTATCGCCCGGTTCAAGCGTGATCGTTTCCTGAAAATACGGGAAATCGTCCATCACACATAAAGGCAACCCGCCGTCGGAATTAATATCGACGACGTCACCATTCGGCTTCAGAATTTGCGGGTCTTCATGGCCGGCATTGCAGTATTCAACAAGGCCGGTGTTGCAATGCAGGATGCCGGCGAAAGCCGTGACGAAGAGCGATGCCGGGTTTTCACGCGACAGTTCCATGTTTGCCTGGGTCATCAGTTCGGCCACCTGACCCTGCAGGCGCAAAGCGGCGCTTTTGCACAGCGCTTTCGACAGGGCCATGAACAGGGCCGCCGGCACGCCCTTGCCGGTGACGTCGCCGACGACAAAGTAAATCCGGTCATCATCAAGCGTGAAGGCGTCAAACAGGTCGCCGCCGACCTCCTTTGCGGAAATCAGAACCGCACCGACATCGACCGTGACGGGCAAAGCGCGCAGACTGTCAGTATCCGGCAGGATGCCAAGCTGGATTTCGCGCGCCGCTTTCAGTTCACCGGCGATCCGCGCCGCTTGCAGCCGTTCGTTTTCAAGCTCCGTCTGCAATGCTTTCCTGCGCCGGACATTCTGGGCTAGCAGCGACGACAGCATCGTTGCGTAGACCAGCACGATGCCACCCGACGGCAGGATCGGATCGATCAGCAGGCCGGATGAAACGAACCCGGCGTATCCCAGCGCACCGTTGATCAGCACAAAGCCGGCCGCCAGCACCAGTCCGACAAACTGCGGAAGCATCGGCATTGTTACGATCAACAGCAGTGCACCAAAGGCCATCATCGCGACTTCGGCATAGACCATCCAGTGCGGTCGCTGAATGCGGACACCCGACAGCAACTGTTCGATGGCCTGGGCCTGTATTTCAACCGCCGTCATTCGTTCGCCCAGCGGCGTCGCCGTCCTGTCGGCAATCCCGACGGCTGTCGCACCGATCAGCACGACCTGATTTTCAAATCGGTCAGCCGCTATTGTTCCGGCGAGAACGTCTTTGGCGGAAACGAACCTGTTTGCATCCGACGGGGTAAAATACAGATCCATCGACCCGTCCCGGTTGGTCTGCAGCGGATCGCCGTCAAGGCCCAGCCGGATCGACGATATACCGCTTTCCGTACCGTCCATTTCCAGCCAGATGTCATTGGTGACAAGCCGCAGGACCTCGACGGAAAATGCCGGGGCGGGTTTTCCGTTGATATTGAGCATCAGGGGCACCCGCCGGACGATGCCGTCCAGCTCAGGCGCGGCATTCAGATATCCGCGTCCCTGTGCAACCGATTCCAGCAGCTCGAGATTGGTTATCCGGCTGTTATAGGCCGGCAGAAAGCCCACCAGGGACGGATCCTTGCTGGCGACCGAGGTTTCCGGAAGCGTGTCCGGCGCTGCCACAATGTTACTGTTCACGGCGGCGCGGCCCAGGGCGACCGGCACACTACCGAGTGATTCCGCCAGGATGGAATCCGTCGATTCCAGGGTCGCCAGCGCCGCTGCCAGATCTTCCGGCAGGCCGGGATAGGTCGACAGGGCTCTAGACGGTGAAAGCCGGTCTTCTTCCGGCATGATCATCGTCAGGCCGATGGACAGAGAGCCACTGAAAAACGTGTTGAGAACCAGATCGGCCAGTTGGGTGCGCGGCCAGGGCCATTGACCGTATTCTTCAAGGCTGGCGTCGTCGATGGCGACAATAACAACCGGATAGGTTTCCTGCTGGCGCGGATGCAGACGCTGGTAGGTGTCGAAAACGGTTGACCGCAAAGGGGCGAAGACATGGTCGGGCAACAGCATCGATACCGCAATGATCGCTACCAGAATGGCGCTGGCGACAATCCTGCCGGTGTCGAGGCGCATCATGTCAGCGAAGAATCCGTTCGGCTGTGCCGATTTTCTGTCAGACAACGTGCGGGCGCGTTGCATGCATCCAGCCTAGACCGACAGTTCCAGGCCGTCGTACGAGCAGGTGATCTCAAGGGGCGTGCCGCCGCCGCGCATGATTTCCTCATACCGCAGGGTTTCGCCATGAACCTTGAAAATCATTTCGTCATCATAGACCGGCTCGTGATGGAACATCGCCAGATGCTTCACCCCGGCCTGGTGGCACAGATCGACAGCCACGATATTACTTGAATGCCCCCAGTCTTCCTTGATCGAGATTGCATCGGCCAGCGAATACATCGTGTCCATGATCAGCAGGTCAGCGTCTTTGAAGAAGTTCACGACGGAATCGATTTCTTCCGGGTCTTCCAGTTTGTGTTCGGCATCGGTTGAATAAACCAGCACGTGGCCGTCTTTTTCAAAGCGATAACCAAAGGAATCGCCGTGGTGATGCTGTTTTTTCGCTGTGACCGTCATGCCGGCGATTTCATAGGTCCGGTTCAGCTCAAGCTGCACGAATTCACGCTTTGCGCCCATGAATTCGAGCGGAACCGGGAAGCTGGGATTCTCCTGCTGCCGCCGCAGAACGCCCTCGATATCCGCATGCCCGCCGTAAAACTTGATCGTGTTGTTCGGGTTGAAGGCAGGCACGAAGAAGGGGAAGCCCATTATGTGGTCCCAGTGCGGATGTGACAGAAAGATATGGTAGGTACCTTCCCGTCCGTCCTCGCCGATCCGGCGCAGGGAATCGAGACCGAACTCGCGCAGGCCCGACCCCATATCGCAAACCACGAATTCGTTGCTACCGGATTCGATTTCGACACAGGAAGAGGCGCCGCCATAGGTCCCTCTTTGCGGAAAAGACAGTTCGTCGCGCACGAAACCCTGCGCCGCTGCATCGTCATCGAAGCGGCGACCCGAGGCGGCCTTGACCGCAGCAACAATCTTTTCCTCGACAGTAGCCGCTTTCATGGCCTTTGGCAGCGAACCGCGTGTACCCCAGAACCGTACCTGCATCACTAAGGCCTCGTTGCCGCGATGGCGTCATCCAGTCCGCCATGCACCGTGAACAGTTTGTCGAACCGGCTGATCTGGAAAATTTCGGTCAGGGTTTCGCCAAGCCGGCAGACGGATATCGGTGTCGATCCCTGTTTCGCCGCTTTCGCCGCCAACATCAGAACCCGCAACCCGACGGAACTCATATAATCGACGCCATCCATGTCGATTACGACGCCGCTTGTAGCACCTGCTTCGTCGATCGCCGGCAGCAACGCTACTTCAAACGTCGCCGCCGTGTTGTGGTCGATCGAACCCTTGGGTGCAATTACGATTGTATCTGCATTGACCGTCTTTTCGACGTCCATTGCCAGACTCCCTTCCAGCCGTATCCATTATTAACGGAACATTCCGCTGCGCGCACAGTAACAACCAATCGGACCAAGCGGAAGCCATGCCGCGGCCTATAAAGGGCAATCCGCTTCAAATCGTGTCGCGAACGCTGCAACAAGGTTAACGGCTGTTGATTGTTTTGGTTTCCAGCGATGTTACCGGGTTTTTGCCGGGTTATTCGTGCCGCGCTTGGCAGGTGAAGAATTCCAGGCTGAGGGACCCGCCACCGGGCGACGGCGCCATGATCAGGGCGTTTTCGCCGTCGACATGCATTGTCGCCGTCCGCTCGCCACCAAGCACTAGAATGGTCTGCGAGGAATGCCTGTCGTGATATCGCGCAGCAATCGGCAGATAACTGCGTCCGAAGGATGTTTCCCGTTGCACGTTGTTTTCGTTGAAGTCCAGCACCAGGGTATCGGGATTGTTGACGGTCTTTGGCCGACAGCCCTGTGTTTCACTTGACGAGCAGAGCGCGGTGTAGTCGCCCTGCTGGCATTCCCAAACAACGGCTTCTTTCCACATAGACTGTGAACCGCTCTCGCTGGAGGCTGCGAGAACTTCTCCAATGGCAAAAATTGCAATAATAACCAGCAACACAATGACAAGTTTTGGGACTTTCACGAGCCTTCACCCCTGATTTTTACTTTTGACCCTGTTAGTCGTAAACCGGAAGATAGCCTGTCTCAAGTGGCTATATGTCTGTGAAAGAACTAATTATTCAGCATTTTAAAGGTTTGGGAGGTCCAGCTTTGGTTACGATATACGTGGATGCCGATGCCTGCCCGGTAAAGGCGGAGGTTGAACGTGTCGCAGACCGGCACGGGTTGAAGACAGTTCTGGTCAGCGATGGCGGAATCCGGCCGAGCCCGCATCCGCTGATCAAAGTCGTCACCGTGGCGCGCGGTGCAGACGCCGCCGACGACTGGATTGCCGATGCCATCGATGCGGACGATATCTGTGTCACCAACGATATTCCGCTGGCGGCACGGTGTCTGAAGAAGGACGCCCGCGCCATCAGACCGAACGGCGAACCCTTCACCCAGGCTGGAATCGGCATGACTCTGGCGACACGGGACCTGATGCATGGCCTGCGCGAAACCGGCGCCATCACCGGCGGTCCGAAACCGTTCTCGAAAGCCGACCGGTCTGCCTTTCTCAACAGATTTGAAACCATGGTGCAGGCCGCCAAACGCTCGGCCGCCGACAGGCCGGCCGGGGTCGACATCAAATCTTCACAAAAATAGCATTTCAATAGTTCAACAAGTATTGAACTATAAATCCATGACTGAAGATGATGCTGTTATCAGGCTTGCGGCGTTGGCAAACGCCAATCGCCTTTCCGTATTCCGGCTGCTGGCGGCGGCGGGCGAGGATGGGCTTCTGGCCGGCGACATCGCATCACAATGCGGCATGCAGCCGTCCAACCTGTCGTTCCACCTGGCGCATCTGGTCCGCGCCAAACTGATCGCGCCGGATCGTGAAGGGCGCAATATCCGATATCGTCTTATTCTTGCAGAGACCCGCGACACGCTCGATTTCCTGATCGGCGACTGTTGCGGCGGCCACCCGGAACTCTGCCTGCCGACGCAGGAATCCTGCCTGCCGGCGACCACACTAAGAGCGAAAAGGAGCTGACATGACCGTGCGCGTTGCAATCAACGGAATGGGCCGTATGGGCCGGCTTGGTATCCGCGCCGGGTTCGGCAATCCGGCCTTCCGGTTCGTCGGTGCGAACGAATTGCATGGCGATGCCGAAACCGTGGCGCATCTGATCGAATTCGACAGCGTTCATGGCCGATGGACAGGACCGGTATCGCACAGAGCCGGGACGTTGCTTCTGGGTGAGGATGAATTGCCGCTCGGCAGGGCGGCGTCGCCGGAAGATATCCCGTGGACAGGCGACGATGTCGATATCGTTCTCGAATGTACCGGCGCGTTCAAAACGGCGGAGAAACTGCAGCCCTATTTCGACAGGGGAATCCGCAAGGTCATCGTATCCGCGCCGGTGAAAGACGCCGAGGCGCTGAATATCGTGATGGGCGTCAACGATGACCGGTATGACCCGGCGACGCACCGGATTGTCACGGCGGCGTCCTGCACCACCAACTGCCTTGCTCCGGTCGTGAAGGTCATTCACGAAAGTCTGGGCATCGTGCACGGCACGATGACAACGGTTCACGATGTCACCAACACCCAGGTGATCATCGATGCCCCGAAGAAAGACCTGCGCCGGTCGCGGTCCGCCCTCAACTCGCTGATTCCGACGACAACGGGGTCGGCGACTGCAATCACGATGATCTATCCGGAACTCAAGGGGCGGCTGAACGGCCATGCCATTCGTGTGCCGCTGCTGAACGCCTCGCTGACCGACTGTGTGTTTGAAGTTGGCAAGGATACCGATGTCGATACCGTGAACGGGCTGTTTGAAGCCGCCGCCGCGACCGGGCCGCTGAAGGGGATTCTGGGCTATGAAACCCGGCCGCTCGTTTCGGTCGATTTCCTTGATGATGACAGGTCAGCCATTATCGATGCGCCGTCGACCATGGTCGTTGACAAGCGGATGGTGAAGATCTTCGCCTGGTATGACAATGAATGGGCGTACATGAAGCGGATGATGGACCTGACCGCCATGGTCGCCCGTGGTCTTTCCCGGTAACCGGTGGCGCAGGGCAAACGGCATGACATCGATGCGTGACTACGGAACGGTAACCGCTGCCTACTGGGCTTTCACCCTGACGGACGGTGCATTGCGCATGCTGGTGCTGCTGCATTTCCACAGACTGGGATATTCGCCGCTGGATATCGCCGTTCTGTTTCTGATGTACGAGGCGATGGGTGTTGCGACCAATTTTATCGGCGGCTGGATCGGCTCCCGCTTCGGCCTGCGCATCACGCTGTTTTCGGGTTTGGCGGTGCAGATCGCGGCGCTGACCATGCTGTCCTTTGTTGACCCCGGCTGGGTCGCAGCGGTTTCGGTCGCCTATGTGATGGTGTCCCAGGCGCTGTCCGGCATCGCCAAGGACCTGACGAAAATGAGTTCGAAATCGGCCGTCAAGCTGGTGGTTGCGGCCGGCGATCAGGGCGGCCTGTTCAAATGGGTGGCGATCCTGACCGGGTCGAAAAACGCGCTGAAGGGCATCGGATTTCTGCTCGGCGGGGTGTTGCTGCAAACCTTCGGGTTTCAGATTTCCCTGTGGGGGATGGCCAGCATGCTGGCCCTGGTTCTTACCGGGACGACTCTGCTGGTGCAGGCCGATCTGGGCCGAGCCAAAACCAAGATCAAATCCCGCGAGCTGTTTTCGAAAACACGGGATATCAACTTCCTGTCGGCGGCACGGATATTCCTGTTCGCGTCCCGGGATGTCTGGTTTGTCGTCGGCGTGCCGATTTTCCTGTACGAGCAGGCAGGCTGGCGGTTTGATGAAGTGGGCGCGTTCATGGCGGTCTGGGTTGTCGGTTACGGCATCGTCCAGGCACTGGCCCCGGGCCTGCTGGGCAGAAGGGCATCCGCCGCTGCGGTGCAGGCAAAGCTCTGGAGCGTGATCCTGATGGTTCTGCCCGTCCTGCTGGCAGTGGCGCTGATGCCGGGCGGACCGGTCGCGGTTTCCGGTGCGGCTGATACGATGGTGCTTGTTGCCGGATTGCTGGTGTTCGGCGCTGTTTTTGCGATCAACTCGTCGCTGCATTCCTATCTGATCGTCGCCTATTCCGATGCCGACAAGATCGCGATGAATGTCGGCTTCTACTATATGGCCAATGCCGTGGGCCGTTTCGGCGGCACGTTCCTTTCCGGATATCTCTACCAATTGCATGGCCTGTCTGGCACGTTGTGGGCTTCTGCGATTCTGATCGGTCTGGCTGTGATCTTCACGCTGCCTCTGGGCCGGCCGGACGGCGCAAAGACAGCAAGCCACGAAACGGGTAAAAAGGCATGACAAAAGCTGTTGCAGACAGGGAAGGGTTGGCCGCGCCCGGAATCGGATTCTTCGAAAAATTTCTGTCGGTATGGGTCGCGCTCTGCATTGCGGCTGGGATAAGTCTTGGCAGCGTTCTGCCCGGCCTGTTTCAGACGCTGGCCGGCTGGGAATATGCGAATGTCAATCTGGTCGTCGCGGTTCTGATCTGGGGCATGGTCTACCCGATGATGGTGAATGTTGATTTCGCCAGCCTCCGCCATATCGGCGACCGGCCCAAAGGCCTCGTCATCACCGTTATCGTAAACTGGCTGATCAAACCATTCACCATGGTCGCGCTGGGCATCCTGTTTTTTGAAGGGCTGTTCAAGGATTTCATCGCGCCGGCGGATGCGCAGCAATACATTGCCGGCATGATCCTGCTCGGCGCTGCGCCCTGCACGGCGATGGTGTTCGTCTGGTCGCATCTGACCAGGGGCGACTCCACCTATACCCTGGTGCAGGTATCGCTGAACGACGTCATCATGATTTTCGCCTTTGCGCCGCTTGTGGCCGTGCTGCTGGGTGTCACCGATATCGTTGTGCCGTGGGAAACCCTGCTTTTGTCGGTCGGCCTCTATGTCGTGATTCCGCTTGTCGCCGGCATCGTGACGCGAAAGATACTTGTTGGACGCGCTGGCGGCACCGCTGAAGGCGCGGCTGCGGTCGAGCGCTTTACGGCGCGCATCAAGCCGCTATCCGTCCTTTCGCTGCTTACGACGGTGGTTTTGCTGTTCGGGTTTCAGGGGCATGTCATTCTCGACCGGCCGCTGCTGATCGGCCTGATCGCCGTGCCGCTGCTGGTGCAGTCCTACGGCATTTTCGCCATCGCCTATGGCGCCGCCTGGCTGTGGCGGGTGCCGTTCAATGTCGCTGCACCCTGTGCGCTGATCGGCACGTCGAACTTTTTCGAGCTGGCGGTGGCGGTGGCGATCAGCCTGTTCGGGCTGAATTCCGGCGCGGCGCTGACCACGGTTGTCGGCGTGCTGGTCGAAGTGCCGGTCATGCTGTCGCTCGTCGCCTTCGCCAACAGAACCCGGCACCGCTTTCCGGTGGCGTGACAAACCGACCCGACCGACATTCAGGCAAAACAAAACCCCTTGGTTTCCCAAGGGGTTTTGATGGTGGAGCCGAAGAGAATCGAACTCTCGACCTCTTGAATGCCATTCAAGCGCTCTCCCAACTGAGCTACGGCCCCTGATGCCCGCTGCGGCGCGGATTTTCCTTGCCGGACGGGCGAGGGTTATACGCGCGGGCGGCGATCAGGCAAGAAAATTCTGGCCCGTCGCCTGTCCGCACGGCGTTCTAGTCGTCGTCGGTCGGTTTCACGACCGGTGGCACGTCGTCGTCTTCGTCCAGGTCGCTGGTATCTTCCAGCATCGTATCGTCGTCATCATCGACATCGTCGTCATCATCGTCATCGCTGACATCGTCGACTTCCGCTTCCTTGGCCTTTTTCTTGGCGTCGTCATTGGCCGGTGCGCCGCGTCCGCGCTTCAGTTTTGTCGCCGCTTCCGGATCGAACGTCTCCGAGCAGGCGGGACACACGATCGGGTCGCTTTGCAGATCATAGAACTTCGCGCCGCAGCTGAGGCAGATGCGCTTGATGCCGAGTTCCGGTTTGGCCACGGGCCATCTCCTTAGGATATGGGACATATGCGTATGAGTGGCGCGAAATGCCAAATTCAGCCGGTTCTGTCAAAGCTTATTACCATTACCGGCCTCGAAATCGATGCTTTGATGGGCGTGACGCGGTGGATTGGTCATGATAGACACGCGCGATCAAATTCTGGCTGAAAGGTTTCCCCGGTGTCGAACCCGTCAAAACGCCCGATGATTGCCCGCTCCGGGTCGTCGCTTTCGGGGCTGGCCGATGTGCCGGGCGACAAGTCGATTTCGCATCGCGCCCTGATGTTTGGCGCGCTTACGGCCGGTCGTACGGAAATTTCCGGCCTGTTGACCGGCGAGGATGTGCTGGCGACCGCGGCGGCGTTCCGGGCGATGGGGGCCAGGATTGAAACCGGAGACGACGGTATATGGCGAGTCGACGGCGTCGGCATCGGCGGCCTGACCGAACCTGCCGACCTTCTGGACATGGGCAACAGCGGCACGGCGGCACGCCTGATCCTGGGAGTTCTGGCGGGGCATGGCATGACCGCCTTTCTGACCGGCGACGCCTCGTTGCGCAGCCGGCCGATGAACCGGGTCATCACACCGCTGGAACAGATGGGCGCTATATTTACGTGCCGCTCGGGCGGCCGGCTGCCGCTGGCGATTACCGGAAGGGTCGAACCAATGCCGATCCGCTACGATCTGCCGGTTGCATCCGCCCAGGTGAAATCTGCGGTTCTGCTGGCCGGGTTGGCGGCGCGCGGGGCAACGACGGTGATCGAACATGCACCGACCCGTGATCATACGGAAAACATGCTGCGCCATTTCGGCGCAGTGGTTGAGGTTGAGGAAGCGGAAGACGGCGGCCGCATCGTTACCGTTCAGGGGCAGCCGGAACTGGTAGCCGCGCCGATCGCCGTGCCGTCCGACCCCAGCTCCGCCGCCTTTCCGATGGTGGCGGCAGCTCTGGTGGACGGGTCTGACGTGTCTCTGCCGGGTATCTGCCTGAACCCGACCCGCACCGGCCTGATGACCTGCCTGCAGGAAATGGGTGCGAATCTGACAATCGGTAACGAACGGGTCGAAGGCGGCGAACCGGTCGGCGACGTTGTTATCCGGGCCGGTAGTCTGAAAGGGATAGAGGTGCCGCCGGACCGCGCCCCCAGCATGATCGATGAATATCCGATCCTGGCGGTTGCGGCCGCTCACGCCGAAGGCGAAACCCTGATGACCGGTATCGGCGAATTGCGGGTCAAGGAATCCGACCGCCTCGCCGCCGTCGTTGCCGGCCTGCGGGCGAACGGCGTTGCGGTTGAAGATGGCGAGGACTGGATGAAGGTAACCGGCACCGGCGGCGCGATCCCTGGCGGCGGCATGGTGGAAACCCATTTTGACCATCGCATCGCCATGAGTTTTCTGGTCATGGGGTTGGCCGCAATGAAACCGGTGACAGTGGATGACGGCACGGCTATCGCCACCAGCTTCCCCGATTTTCTGGATATCATGACTGGCCTTGGCGCCGATATGGGGGCCGCATGACCGTTATCGCTGTCGATGGGCCTGCCGCCAGCGGCAAGGGCACGGTATCGCGCATGCTGGCGAATGAACTGGGTTTTGCCTATCTCGACACCGGCAAGCTGTACCGCGCCGTCGGTCTGGCGGTTCTGAAGGCCGGTGGTGATCCGTCAGAGCCTGCCGATGCGGAACCCGCCGCGAGGTCCCTCGACCCGGCCGGACTGGACGATCCGGCCCTGAAAAGCGACGAAGCGGCGTCGGCGGCCTCGAAAGTAGCGGCGATCAACGGGGTTCGGGCAGCCCTTTTGCAGTTCCAACGTGAGTTCGCGGCCCGGCCGCCGAACGGCGAACCGGGGGCTGTGCTGGATGGCCGCGACATCGGCACGGTCGTGTGTCCGGATGCCGATGTGAAGCTTTTTGTGACCGCTTCGGTAGAGATTCGTGCCGAAAGACGGCACAAAGAGTTGCTTGGACGGGGCGATACCAGTATATACGCGCGCGTCTTGCAGGATTTGCAGGAACGGGACGCCCGTGATTCAGCGCGCTCAGTTGCGCCGATGAAGCCGGCGGAAGATGCCTTCGAGCTCGATACGACCTCGCTCAGCATCGACCAGGCCCTTGAAGCCGCCCTGACCCTGACAAAAGCGACCTTGGCCAAGCGGTGATCCGCAGCTTTCAGGTTATCCATTGCAAGCGCATCGCAGGACGGTGAAGCCTCACGCCGCCCTGCACCCGTTCCGGGATTTATTGAAACAAACGGGGCTAGACCGCCGGAGACAACCGGACGGCATGAATACGATGAGAAGACTGAAAGGATTTTTAGACACATGGGTTCTGAACCTGCAATGAGCGAAAATTTCGCCGATCTTTTGGAAGAAAGCCTCGGCGGCCGCGATAGCCTGGAAGGCACCGTGGTAACCGGTACCGTCGTTTCCGTAGATAACGACATGGCGATGATCGATGTCGGCCTGAAGGCCGAAGGTCGTGTAGCCCTCAAGGAATTCGGCTCTCCCGGTCAGCCGGCCAACATCAAGGCGGGCGACACGGTTGAAGTCTTCGTCGAACGGATGGAAGACAAGAACGGTGAAGCCATGCTGTCGCGCGAACGCGCGAAGCGGGAAGAAGCCTGGACCAAGCTGGAACAGGATTTCAACAAGGAAGCCCGTGTCACCGGTTCGATCTTCGGCCGGGTCAAGGGCGGTTTCACGGTGGATCTGGGCGGCGCGGTTGCGTTCCTGCCCGGCAGCCAGGTCGATATCCGTCCGGTTCGCGACATCACCCCGCTGATGAACACGCCGCAGCCTTTCCAGATCCTGAAAATGGACCGGGCGCGCGGCAACATCGTCGTTTCCCGCCGGGCGGTTCTGGAAGAAACCCGCGCCGAACAGCGGTCGGAACTGATCGAGAACCTCAAGGAAGGCATGGTGCTGGACGGTGTGGTCAAGAACATCACCGATTACGGCGCGTTCGTCGATCTCGGCGGCGTCGATGGCCTGCTGCATGTCACCGACATTTCCTGGAAGCGCATTAACCATCCGTCGGAAGTGCTGCAGTTCGGCCAGAACGTGAAGGTTCAGGTTATCCGCTTCAATTCGGAAACCCAGCGCATTTCGCTTGGCATGAAGCAGCTTGAAGCCGATCCGTGGGATGCGGTCGAAAGCAAGTATCCTTTGGGCGCCAAGTTCTCCGGCACGGTCACGAACATCACCGATTACGGCGCGTTCGTTGAACTTGAGGCAGGCATCGAAGGTCTGGTTCACGTATCGGAAATGAGCTGGACCAAGAAAAACGTGCATCCGGGCAAGATCATTTCGACCAGCCAGGATGTCGATGTCATGGTGCTGGACGTGGATTCGCAGAAGCGGCGGATCTCGCTGGGCATCAAGCAGTGTGCCGACAACCCGTGGGAAGCGTTTGCCGCCGAACACCCGGTCGGTACCGAAATCGAAGGCGAAGTGAAGAACGTGACCGAATTCGGCATGTTCGTCGGTCTGCAGGGCGACATCGACGGCATGGTTCACATGTCCGATATCTCCTGGGACAAGTCTTCGGAAGAAGCCCTGCAGGACTTCGAAAAGGGACAGATGGTAAAGGCCAAGGTCCTGGATATCGATGTCGACAAGGAACGCATCTCGCTTGGCGTCAAGCAATTGTCGGACGACCCGTTCCAGGGTGCGACCGATGGTGTCAAGAAAGGCGATGTGGTTACCTGCGAAGTCTCGAAAGTCACCGATGGCGGTATCGAAGTCACCGTCAACGGCGCGCCGGGCTTCATCCGCAAGGCCGACCTGTCGCGGGATCGTTCGGAACAGCGTCCGGACCGCTTCGCAGCCGGCGAGAAGGTTGATGCCAAGGTTACCGCCGTCGATCGGTCGAGCCGCAAGCTGACCCTCTCGATCAAGGCCTATGAACAGGCTGAAGAGAAAGAGGCGATGGCCAATTTCGGGTCTTCCGATTCAGGCGCATCGCTGGGCGATATTCTCGGCGCTGCCTTGCAGAAACGCGAGAACGAAGAAAAAGAATAGACCGTCACGGCCCAGGCCGACCGATGGCAAGAAAGACAGACGCCCGGTGGTTCATTCTGCCGGGCGTTTTCCTTTTGCGGCGGCGCCTTTTTCAATGCCGGTGCGGCGGCGAATCCGCAGCGCCGTTTCTGTCGTGTTTGAGACTCTGGCGCGACATTCGGGTCCGCTCGCCGCATCCGGGTGACGCCGCGGGGCGTAAATCCTGAAATTTGAGGGCGAATCCGGCATGCTGGCGCTTGACGCTCGCGTCAATCTGGGCAACCTTTTCAACGGTCTAACCCGTAGGCATGCGCTGACGGGCGAAGAATTTCGGTCGATGGACGACCTTTGAGGGGGAATCAGATGACACGCTCGGAGCTGATCGCACGGATCGCCCAGCAGAAACAGGAAGAGGGTCTCGACCTGAAACAGCGCGATATCGAACGAATCGTTGCGACGATTTTCGACGAAATTTCGGCGGCGCTGGCGCGGGGAGACCGGGTCGAACTTCGCGGCTTCGGCGCCTTTTCCGTCAAGCATCGAGACGCCCGTGTCGGCCGCAACCCGCGCACCGGCGCGTCGGTCGAAGTCGGCTCGAAGGCGATCCCGTTTTTCAAGACCGGCAAGCAACTGCGCGACCGTCTCAACGCAGGCAGTTGACAATAACGCAGACGAATTGCATGTCGAAGCGAAGGTTTCGCCGGACGGGGCTGCCGTCCATTCGTTGACGTTGAGGTCGCCTCAGAATGAACTGGATTTCGTGGATACTGGTTGGCGTGGTCGGGACGATCATCGCGATCTTCGCGGTGAACAACCGCGACGTGATAGAGCTTACCCTGTGGCCGTCGCCATTTGTGGTTACCCTGCCGGCCTATCTGCTGATCCTCGGGCCGTTTGTCGGCGGGGTTCTGATCGGCTGGATATGGTCGTGGCTGGTGGCCGGCAAAACGCGCGCGCGGGCGCGCCGGGCCGAATATTCCGCCAAGGTCAAACAACGTGATCTGGATGTATTGTACCAGAAGCTGAAAGTCGCCGAGACGGCAAAGCAGGAAGCCGAAGAGCAGGCTGAAGCCATTCAGATTGAGAACGACAACGCGGCCAAGGCGCTGACCGGGCCTGAACAAGCAAAGAAAGCCAGTAATGCCTGACACATATGATGCGATTATTATCGGCGCCGGGGTCATCGGCGCCGCCATCGGGTTCGAACTCGCCAAGAAGGGCAAGAAAACAATCAACATCGATATGGGGCCGGAAGCGGGCTACGGCTCCACCGCCGCCAGTTGCGCCATCATCCGTGTCCATTATTCGACCTATGACGGCTGCGCCATCGCCTGGGAAGGCTATCACTACTGGAAGAAGTGGGAAGACTATCTGGGCGTAGCAGACGAATCCGGTATGGCGAAGTTCGTCGAATGCGGCGCGATGGTCTACAAGACCGAGGTGAACAACTACCTCGACAAGGTGATGGCGAATGCGTCAGCCCTGAACATTCCTTTCGACAATCTGGACGCCGCCGGCATCGAGGCCAAGCTGCCGATCGCACAGACCGCCAGCGTCGGCCCGCCGAAGGCGATGGACGACCCTGATTTCGACAAGAAAGGCGACCCGGTACGCGGCGCGGTGTATTTCCCGACCGCCGGTTATGTTACCGACCCGAAACTGTCGGCCCATAACCTGCAGCGTGCGGCCGAAGCGAAAGGCGCTACCTTCCGCTTCCGCAGCAAGATCGTCGAAATTCTGGTGGAAGACGGCAAGACCGCCGGCGTGAAACTGGAAGATGGCTCGGAAATCCGCGCACCTGTGGTGGTCAATGTCGCCGGCCCGCATTCCTTCAAGGTCAACCAGATGGCGAAGCTGCCGGACGGTTCCACTGTTGAAGATCACTGCAATATCAAGACCAAGGCGCTGAAGGTGGAAGTGGCGCATGTGCCGCCGCCGCCGGGCTTCAACTACGAAAAGGATGCCTTCGTGACATCCGACAGCGATATCGGCTGTTACACGCGGCCGGAACACGGCAACCACATTCTGATCGGATCGGAAGACCCGGAATGCGACCCGCGGATTTTTGTTGATCCGGACAATTGGGATGACAGCTTTTCCGACCAGTGGAAGGCGCAGGTCTATCGTCTGGGTCTGCGGTATCCGGACCTGCCGGTAACCTCACCCGTCAAGGGCGTCGTTTCGCTGTATGATGCAGCCGATGACTGGATTCCGATCTATGACAAGTCTGATCTGCCGGGCTTCTACATGGCCATCGGCACCAGCGGTAACCAGTACAAGAACGCCCCGGTCGCCGGCGCGCTGATGGCGGAACTGATCGAACGGGTTGAGGCCGGGCAGGACCATGACAACGACCCGGTTCAGTTCAATCTGAAACATATCGGCAAGTCGATCTCGCTGGGCTTCTATTCCCGCAACCGGCAGATCAATACTGAAAGCTCGATGAGCGTGATCGGGTAATCGAACGAAGAGAGAAGACGTTGACCGCCCTATCCCCGCAAACCCCGTCCCAGCGCATTCTGGTGGCGCTCGATACGCCGGATGTGGCGAAGGCGCGGGATCTGTCGCTGTCGCTGGCCGGGCATGTCGGCGGGGTGAAGCTGGGGCTGGAATTCTTCAACGCCAACGGGCCGGACGGCGTGCGCAAGGTGGTGCGGGGCGATCTGGATGAAACGCCGCGCGGCGAACCTGTCGCCCAGCAGCCGTTCTTCCTCGACCTCAAGTATCACGATATCCCGAACACGGTGGCGGGCGCGGTGCGCTCTGCCATGCCTTTGGGCCCGATGATCATGAACGTTCATGCCGCCGGCGGGACAGCGATGATGAAAGCGGCGCTGGATGCCGCGCATTTCGCGGCGGAACCGCTTGGCGTTGTGCGGCCGTTGATGATCGCCGTCACGGTTCTGACCAGCATGGACGATGCCGACCTTGATGCTGTCGGGCAGCGCGGGCCTTCGAGCGACCAGGTCGTGCGGCTGGCGGAACTGACCCGGAAGGCCGGGCTGGACGGTGTTGTCTGTTCAGCGATGGAGATTGCCCGTATCCGTGAGGCCTGCGGGCCGGATTTTCGGCTGATCGTCCCCGGCATTCGCCCGGCAGGATCGGCTGTCGGCGATCAGAAACGGGTGATGACGCCGCTTGAGGCCGTGAAGGCCGGCGCGGACTGGCTGGTCATCGGCCGGCCGATCACCGGCGCAGACGACCCGGTCGCAGCCGCCGGCGCAATTGCACGCGAACTCGATGCGGAGGCGGCATAGGATGGATGATATCGGCAGCAAGGAAGCCGACGCGTTTCGCAAAATTCATGTCGATATGCACAGCCATCTGCCAAGCGACCCGGCGCTTCGGGTCAAATCCCTGGAAAGCCTGTTGGTCGACAAAGGGTTGCTGGACCCCACCGCTATCGACGCCTTCATCGATTTGTTCCAGAACAGGATTGGCCCGCAGATCGGCGCTTCGGTCGTCGCGCGCGCCTGGACCGATCCGGACTTCAAATCGGCCCTGCTGACCGACGCCACGAAAGCGCTGGACGAAGGTGGCTTTACCGGCTTCGAAGGATCGCATTACACGGTCGTGGAAAATACCGACGGCGTGCACAACATGGTCGTTTGCACCCTGTGTTCCTGTTATCCGTATCCGCTGTTGGGCCTGCCGCCGGCCTGGTACAAATCCGCCCCGTATCGGGCGCGGGCGGTGCGGGATCCGCGCGGTGTGTTGCGGGAATTCGGCGTTACCCTGCCGGCGGAAACCGAAATCCGGGTCTGGGATTCAACAGCGGAAATCCGGTATCTCGTGCTGCCGCAGCGGCCGGCCGGCACCGACCGCCTGTCACAGGCTGCGCTGGCGGCTCTGGTGACGCGCGACAGCATGGTCGGTACCGGCTTCGCCAGACAACCGGTGGGCCAGGGGCTTGGGTGATGGATGGCATTCATGATATGGGCGGCAAGCAGGGGTTCGGCCCGATAGAATTTTCCGACGCGGAAGCGCTGGGCATCTACGATCCGTTCCCGACGCCGGAAGGCGCGCGGGCCTGGGCCGCTGCCATGGGCACGGTCAATCCGGACACCAGCCGGGTCGGTGGATTCTTCCGGTTCGTGCGTGAATGCATTCCGCCGGTCGACTACCTTGAACGCCCCTATGCGGAACAATGGCTGACCGTCACGGCGGCGATGCTGGCGTTTCACGGCACCCTGTCATCATCGGAAATCAACACCGGCAAGGCGGTTTCAAAATGGCAGGGCGACCCGCCGATGCCTGGCAGCGAGGCGGCAACGGCAATCAGGCACCGCGATATCTATGACCGGCCAACAGAAACCACGCCGTCGTTTTCCGCCGGCGATGCCGTCACCGCGAACCCGATGGGGTCGACCGGGCACACGCGGCTGCCGGCCTATGTGCAGGGAAGGCCGGGGGTTGTCCACGCGCATCACGGCGCGCATGTCCTGCCCGATACGGGTGTGCACGGCCTGGGCGAGCAGCCGACGCATCTCTATACGGTCGCCTTCCGTGCGGCCGATCTGTGGCCGGAACGCGCCGGCTCCAACGACAAAATCTTTCTCGATCTTTGGGAATGTTACCTGAAAAATGAATGACATCGCCGATGATCCCTCGCTGCGGCCGATCCCGCGCGATCCGGAAGGCCCGCTGTTCAAGGAGCCGTGGGAAGCGCAGGCGCTGGCGATTGCCTATCGCCTGATCGAGGAAGGCCGGATCACGAAACAGGAATGGGCGGATGCGCTGGGGGCGGCGATTGCGAAGGCGCAGGCTGAGGGCGATCCTGATGAAGGCGGCACCTACTACCACCATGTGCTGGCCGCCATCGAGGCGCTGACGGTGGAAAAGGGCCTGACCGACGCGACGGAACTTTCAACCCGCAAACAGGACTGGAAAGACGCCTATCTGTCCACGCCGCACGGCCAGCCGGTGGAACTGAAAAAGTAACGCCTACCGCACCATCCGGTATTTCACGACCCGGTCATTGCCGGAATCCGAAATCCAGACGATATCGCCGCGCGTTTCCACCCCTTCCGGCGTGCGGAATTTGTTCGGCCCCTTGCCCGGGTTGCCGTCGCCCATGACATGCAGCAGCGCGCCGTTCGGCGCGATAATCAGCACCCGGTGGCTGTTCTTGTCGGCGGCGATCACCGTGCCGTCGGGCAGAACGTCCTGATACCGCACACCGTTGAAATTGTAGGGCGCGCCCGACCATTCGCGGATGACATCGAGATCCGGCGTCAGCAGCAGCATCCGGTCGTTGCCCGCATCGGCCAGCCAGATCGACCCATCCGGCGCAAGTTCCAGATCATGCGGCGACTGCAGTCCGGTCAGTTCGTTCATCACACTGCCTTTGTCGTTGTAGGCGACGACATTGCCGGACCAAGCGCCGGCGACATAGACTAGCCCGTTAGGATGCACAAGCACGCCTTCCGGCCCACGCATGCCGCCCTGCAGCTCGTCGACCTGCAAGGCTGCGACACCGGCGGTCTTGTAGACCGTGACCCGGTTGTTGTGGGTGTCGGCAACATAGGCATTTCCCTCGTCATCGAAATCGACGTCATGCGTACCGCGCTGATGGTCGTCGCCGAAATCGGCGAGCAGATCGAGGGTTTCGGGATCCAGGATGGCGACCCGGTTGTTACCGACATCGGCAACGTAGAGGTACTTTCCGTCTGGAGACAGTTTGAGATCGTGCGGATTGCCGAGGCTGGCGGTACTCGCGCCGAGAAACTCCATGCGTATATCCTGCGCCTGGACCGCGGCCGAAACACACAGGAAGGCGGCGACAAGGGTCAGAAATCTGGCCATGGTGTTGCTCCTTTGTTACCCGAAGCGATCTAACCCGGAAGGCTAGGCCGTCAAGACCGGCCTTCTAGCCGCCGGTTGCGTTGTCGGTCAGGGGCCGGAACCGGTCTTTCGCCGTGATCCGCACAACCGGCAGGTTGGGCAGGCGACCATCGTAGATGGTGTCTTTCAGCCAGTCCTGCTCCGCGTCAAGGTCTTCCGTCACGGTCCACCAGACGCGGCCGGCATTGTCCCATCGATAGCCCCTGGCCTTCAGAACGTCCTTGGTTTCAAACGGGGAATTCACCGCGCGGATCAACGCCCGCGTCTTGCGCGCTGATTCCAGCAACACAGCCAAAGCCGACTGTTCATCCGGCAGCGGCGCGGCCAGCAGGGCGATGCCGGCCAGACAATCTATCTTGGCGCGGTGCCCTTCATAGAACAGACCCTGTTTCATCAACAGGTATTCCAGACTGTTCGACCCGAAGCCGCGTTCCTTCCAGGCAACGTCCTCAATGGAACAGGCCCAGTTGAGGGTGCGGAACACGGGCCAGGTCTTTTCCGCCATCGGTCGGTCGAAAGACGCACTGTGGGCGATCACCAGCCCGACACCGTCAAGAAAGGCCTCGACATCCGCCTCGGCGATGGTTTTGCCGGCGACCATGTCGTCGGTGATATTGTTGACGCGGCTTGCTTCCGGCGGGATCGGCCGGCCCGGATCGCGCAACTCGTCGAAGGCGTCCGCCTCGTGCACCGCCGTGATGACGCCGGTTTCCGCATCGTAGTCGAACGCCATCATCGACAGTTCGATCACCTCGTCCCGGGTGACGTCGGTGCCAGTGGTTTCGGTGTCCAGAAAGACCGCGCGACGGGGTATGCCGGCCGATGTTCCCGTATGGACAAGGGCGGCGTCGAGTCGTCGCAGCACGCGGTAGGTGTCGCTGTTGGCAAGCAGCGCCGCTGCTTCGTCTTCCGTCATGAACGCCTCTCCCGGATCGCTCCGTTAAGGTAATCACGTATCCCGCCGGAAGTCATCCCGCCGTCAAGCCGGCGTGCCTTCCTCGCCGGCCTGCCCGAAGGCCATCAGCAGAAACGTGTACTCCTCCGCGACTTCCCGCAGCGCTTCGAAGCGGCCGGATTTGCCGGCGTGACCGGCCCCCATATTGGTTTTCAGCATTAGCACGTTAGCATCGGTTTTCAGCGCTCGCAGTTTCGCCGCCCATTTCGCCGGTTCCCAGTAGGTTACCCTGGGGTCCGACAGGCCGGCGGTGATCAGGATCGGCGGGTAGGCTTTGGCGATTGTCTGGTCATACGGTGAATACGACTGGATGTAGCGGTAATCCTCCTCAGAGGCGATCGGGTTTCCCCATTCCGGCCATTCGATGGGGGTCAGCGGCAATGTGTCGTCCAGCATCGTGTTCAGCACATCGACAAACGGTACATGCGCGACCGCCGCCCGCCACAGGTCCGGCGC
>CAYGSU010000005.1:0-80166 GCA_964352715.1 uncultured Flavobacteriaceae bacterium
GAAAAATAGTCCAGACCGTCGGCCAGCGCCGGCTCATCCAGAAAAACGGTTCCCGTATCGCTTTCATCGGCCGATACCGGTTTGCGCAGCCACTGCCTGTACTGCGCGCCCTTTTCGAACCGCCACCAGTACAGATAATCGCCGTCCTTCACAGGCACGGAGCTGTCGTCTTCCTTGATGCGGCCTTTCAGCTCCTCGAAAAGGCTTTCGGTCAGCTTTTTCCGGGGTTCCATCACGGCTTCGAAATACCGGTTCTCCGCCTTCAGATAATCAAGTACATCCGTGTCGGTGACGTCGGGATAGCCCGGGTCCTTCAGCCAGTGATACGGGTCTTCCCGCGTGATTCCGTGATGCGTTTCCGAAAACGGGCGCTGTTCGGCGACGGGCGGGTCGAGATCGGCCGGGGCTGGAAGGATGGTCGTCTGGTTCTCTGACATACGAATTCCTTGATGGGGACTGTGTCGACAGGCTTTTCTGTTCTTCTCCTGTCAGTTAAGCATGGGCAGCCGCCGGTCAAGGCGGGATATGCAAGGAAAGCGCTGGGAAATGCCGGTTGACGTAAAGATCTGTGGGCTGAATACGCCGGATTCCGTGGAGGCTTGCATGGCTGCTGGCGCGACGATGGTCGGCTTCAATTTCTTTCCCAAAAGCCCGCGTTACGTCAGAATCAACGAGGCGGCTTCGCTGGCGTCGGCGGTGCCGGAAGGCCTTCTGCGCTTTGGCGTACTGGTCAATCCGGACAATGAATTGCTGTCGCAGATTCTGGCCCATGTGCCGCTGGACTTCGTGCAGCTTCACGGTGACGAGCCGCCGGACAGGGTGGCCGAAATCCGCGCTCGGTTCGACAAGCCGGTGATGAAGGTCATCAAGGTCGCGGAAGCGGACGATCTGGCCCAGGTGAAACCCTATGCCGACATCATCGACCGGCTGATGTTCGATACCAAGCCCCCGAAAGACGCGACCCTGCCAGGCGGCAATGCGAAGGCATTCGACTGGACCATCCTGCAAGGGTTCCGGTTCGAAAAACCGTGGTTGCTGGCCGGCGGGCTGACAGCGGACAATGTCGCCACCGCCATTCGCCTGACAGGCGCACCGGGCGTCGATACGGCATCGGGCGTTGAAGACGCGCCGGGCCGTAAAAACAGCCAGAAGATCAGGCAGTTTGTCGCAGCGGCCCGGAAGCGGTGAGATAACGTCGATGGGGTTTGCGAATTCCCCGCTGCTGCGCTATCCCGAGCGCTATAGCGTTTGGGGGAACGCCGCCAAACCGGGAGAAAAGTCATGAGCGAGTTGAATTCCAAAATCAATTCCTTCCGCGCCGGGCCGGACGAAGACGGCCATTTCGGCCTGTATGGTGGCCGGTATGTTGCGGAAACGCTGATGCCGCTGGTTCTGTCTGTCGAGAAAGCCTATGAAGCCGCCAAGGCCGACAAGGGGTTCCACGATGAAATGGAATATTACCGCAAGCATTATGCGGGCCGTCCGAGTCCGCTTTATTTCGCGCAGCGTCTGACCGAACATTGCGGCGGCGCGAAAATCTATTTCAAGCGCGATGAGCTGAACCATACCGGGTCACACAAGATCAACAACGTGCTGGGCCAGGTGCTGCTGGCGCGCCGCATGGGCAAGACGCGGATCATCGCTGAAACCGGCGCAGGCCAGCACGGCGTGGCGACGGCGACGGCCTGTGCTTTGTTCAACCTGCCCTGCAAGGTCTATATGGGCGCGAAGGATATCGTGCGGCAGGCCCCGAACGTGTTCCGCATGAAATTGCTGGGGGCTGAGGTGGAAGCCGTGGAATCCGGCGCAAAAACCCTGAAGGACGCGCTGAACGAAGCGCTTCGGGACTGGGTCGCAAATGTTGAAGACACGTTCTATGTCATTGGCACGGCGGCCGGGCCGCACCCGTATCCCGCCATGGTGCGTGATTTCCAGTCGGTGATCGGCGAGGAAGTGCGCGAACAGATGATGGAAGCCGAAGGCCGGCTGCCGGATTCGCTGGTCGCCTGCATCGGCGGCGGGTCCAATGCGATCGGCCTGTTCCATCCGTTCCTTGATGATGCGGATGTCAGGATCATCGGTGTTGAAGCGGGCGGCAAGGGCCTGGACACCAATGAACATGCCGCAAGCCTGAATGGCGGACGTCCCGGTGTGCTGCATGGCAACCGCATGTATCTGTTGCAGGATGAAGACGGGCAGGTGACCGAACCCTATTCGATTTCCGCCGGTCTGGATTATCCCGGCATCGGGCCGGAACATAGCTGGCTGAAGGATTCCGGCCGGGTTGAATACGTGCCGGCGACAGATGACGAAGCGCTGGAGGCGTTCCAGCTTTGCGCCAAACTTGAAGGCATCATCCCGGCGCTCGAACCGGCGCATGCGCTGGCGCATGTGCTGAAACTCGCGCCGACCCTGCCGTCTGATCACCTGTTGTGCATGAACCTGTGCGGCCGGGGCGACAAGGATGTTCATACCGTCGCCGAGATTCTCGGCGTGACGCTGTAAGGAAAGGGTTTTTCGTGTCCCGCAAAGCCAATCCAGTGCCGGATTCGGGCCGGCTGAAAAAACGGTTTGCTGCTGTGAAAGCAGAAGGAAGAGGCGGTTTCGTCACTTTCATCACGGCAGGCGACCCTGACTACGAAACTTCGCTGGCGATCATCAAGGGCCTTCCGAAGGCCGGTGCCGATGTCATCGAACTCGGTATGCCGTTCACCGACCCGATGGCTGACGGACCGGCCATTCAGGCTGCCGGACTGCGCGCCCTGAAGAATGGTCAGACGCTGAAGAAAACCCTCGCCATGGCGAAAGCGCTTCGCGAAACCGATGAAGACGTGCCGATCGTGCTGATGGGCTACTACAACCCGATCTACAGCTATGGCGTCGACAAGTTTCTGACGGACGCCAAGGAGAGCGGGGTCGATGGCCTGATCGTGGTCGATCTGCCGCCGGAAGAAGACGAGGAATTGTGCATCCCCGCGCTGGAATCAGGCGTGAATTTCATTCGGCTTGCGACGCCGACGACTGATGACGTTCGGCTGCCGACCGTTCTGAACAACACGTCGGGCTTCGTCTATTATGTG
This sequence comes from uncultured Flavobacteriaceae bacterium, assembly GCA_964352715.1. Taxonomy (GTDB): domain Bacteria; phylum Pseudomonadota; class Alphaproteobacteria; order UBA8366; family Aestuariispiraceae; genus JAVKBW01. The sequence continues at coordinate 3,081 of CAYGSU010000005.1, forward strand.
TCGATTGCCGGTATCACCGGCACCAAGACTGCTGTTTCCACCGCGGTCAGCACGGAAGTTCAGCGGATCAAGCGGCATACCGACCTGCCGATCGCCGTCGGTTTCGGCATCAGAACGCCGGAAGCGGTTCGCGAAATTACCCAGACGGCGGATGCCGCCGTGGTCGGCACGGCCATCGTCGAGAGAATTCATAACGGTATGCAGCGAGGCCTTTCGGGCGACAGTCTGGTGCAGTCTGTGCTAGCCTATGTGTCTGAGTTGGCAACCGGGGTTCGGGGCTAATCCGGCCCGTTGCAGAAAGATAAAAGGGGATAGTCGCGTGAGTTGGCTGGAACGATACGTTCGTCCGAAGATCAAGGCCCTAGTCGGCAAGAACGATGTGCCGGACAACCTCTGGCACAAGTGCGACAATTGCGGCCAGATGATCTTTCACCGCGATCTCGACCAGAACCTGTTCGTTTGCCAGCATTGTACCCATCACATGCGGTTGCCGGTCAAGAAGCGGCTGACAATGCTGTTCGACGATGGCCAGTATCAGCGCATTGAGCTGCCGAAATCGCCCATCGATCCGCTCAAGTTCCGCGATGTAAAACGCTATTCGGACCGCCTTAAAGACGCGCAATCGAAAACCTCCGAAAAGGACGCAATTGTCGTCGCTCACGGCAAGATGGGCGGCCACAATGTTGTCATGGCGGCGTTCAATTTCGATTTCATGGGTGGATCGATGGGCGTTGCGGTTGGCGAAGGCATCGTGGCTGCGGCCCGGCTTGCGGTGGTGCAGCACGCCCCGCTGATCATCATCCCGGCAACCGGCGGCGCCCGCATGCAGGAAGGCATCCTGTCTCTGATGCAGCTTCCCCGCACCATCGTCGCGGTCGATGAGGTGAAGGAAGCGGGCCTGCCCTATATCGTGCTGCTGACGCACCCGACCACCGGTGGCGTATCTGCCAGTTTCGCGATGCTGGGTGATATTCATATCGCCGAACCGGGAACCGTGGTCGGTTTCGCAGGCCGGCGGGTTATCGAACAGACCGTGAAGGAAACCCTGCCGGAAGGATTCCAGACCGCAGAATACCTGCTCGATCATGGCATGGTCGATATCGTTTCGCCACGGGCGGCGTTGCGCGACACCCTGGTGCGGGTGATAGGGCTTCTGATCAATCCGGTTCCGGAACCGGACCTGTCCAAGATCGCCAAGGAACTTGATGCGGAGAGCCCGGAAGACATGGTGATTCCGGATGTCGAGCCGAAAGGCAAAGCCAAAAAAGATTAAGACCGACAGGCTATAGCGGTCAGGCAGTCTCGTCTTCGGCGTCGACGGCGAAATCAGGAAAGTCGTTTTTCAGTTCCGCTTGCAGCCATTCCCGGAACGCCTTGACCTTGGGCCGGTCGAACAGCGCATGCGGGCAACAGAAATAGTAGGCGAAGTTGAGCGGCAGGGTCAGATCGAAAGGTTTGACCAGCCGGCCGTCAGCCAAGGCGGTCGCTGCCAGGGTCGACCGCGCCATCGCCACGCCCTGACCATCGATTGCGGCCTGAATCACTAGCGCTGACATATCGAAATACGGGCCGGCCTGCGGGTCGATCCCGGTAACGCCGGCTTCCTTCAGCCAGACTTCCCATCCGATTGTCAGGTCATCGTGCAACAGGGTGTGGTGTTTCAGATCCTCAAGAGCCTTAAGGGGGTGCGGTCCGTCCGTTACCAGACCGGGGCTGCAGACCGGAAATACGGATTCCCGCATCACCTTGATGCTGGTAATGCCGGGATAGTTCCCGGCGCCGAATCGGATCGCCAGATCGACATCATCGACGTTGAAATCCACCATCCGTTCAATTGCCGTCAGCCGCACGTCGATTTCAGGATGGGCCTTGCGAAACCGCACCAGTCTCGGCACCAGCCATCCCGAAGCGAAGCTCGGCAGGGTCGTGACATTCAGCGCACCTGTCGCCTCGACCTTGCGCAGCCGTTCCACACCCCCTGCGATGGACTGCAAGCCTTCGCGCACGAAGGGCAGAAACGCCTGGCCTTCCGGTGTCAGATTGATCGCCCGGTTCAACCGGCGGAACAGCGAAATGCCCAGTGCCTCTTCCAGCGTCTTGATCTGATGTGAAATCGCCGCCTGCGTGACGAACAGTTCATCGGCGGCCTTGGTGAAGGAAAGATGCCGCGACGCCGCTTCAAAAGCGCGCAGTGTGTTGAGGGGCGGTAGCCGGGTTGCCATGCTTCAACTCTTTCTCAGATAAAAAATACTAATCCGATATATCAAAACATATCGTTTGTTGCAATTCGCATTCAATCTTACCTTGAGGGTCAATACAGCATGTTTCATGCGCTTTTTGACAAACAGGAGATGAAAATGTCCATCGAATACACACAGACTGTTGCGTCGACTTCACCATCGGTCAGCTTGGCTGAAACGGGCATTGTATCGACATTTCTTGTCTGGATGCGCCGGGCCAGCCAGCGCCGTGACCTGGAGCTTCTCACCGACCATGAACTGGCGGATATGGGCCTGACAGACCATCAGGTCGCGCAGGAGGCCGCGAAGCCGTTCTGGCAGGCTTAAGGCCGATCAGGCGTATCGTAGCAGAAGCTTGTTGAACCCGCCCAGCGATCGGAATATCGCATCGGCATGCGGTTTGAATGCAAACCAGTCCGGACGCCCCGGCAGATCCTTTCGGATATCGTCGAGCGTCCGGACACCGTCGCACCGGACGAGGACTTCACCCGCCAGCGGCGGCATCGGTAATGACAGTTTCAATCCGTCCATTTCAATCGGCAGCGGCCCCCGCGTTCCCAGACCGCGTGCCGATGCCGGAAACGGACCATCCCGCGGCACAGGAATGGCGGACGGAGTCAGATCCCTGGCGACCGTTTCCTTTCGGTGTTTCGGCACACAATAGACAATATGCTTTGCGATGTTTCCGGCGAGCCGCTCCGCAAGCGCGGCCTGGCCGCGAGGGTCCAGCGACCCGGCCCGTTTGCCGAGCGTTTCATCACCCACATAGACGGTTGGATCATAGCGGGCGGGTTCGATAAAGCACGCAACATCGAGACCCGCCGTATCGATTTCCTGCCACAGCGCATCGACCGTGTAGGCGCGGTCTGTTGAATGCAGCAACAGGTCGTACAGGCCGGCATCGGAATCCCGGTGATCGCCCATCTGCCTGTTTTTCACGAACCAGTTTGTCGGCGGTAATCCGCCGATCAGCGTTTTCGCCAGTGCGACCTTGCGTTCTGGCGTATCGTCATCCGTGCAAAGCTGCCGCAAGGCTTCTTGAAGCGGATAGACGCCGGTGCGTCCATAGGCGCCGTAGACCATCAGGCCCATTCCGCCCCCCGGCTCAAGCGCTTCAGCCAGCGCCTTGAAGCCGGTCTGCGGTTCGCCCAGATGGTGCAGAACGCCGCAGCAATCGATGTAGTCGAACTTGCCGAGCGAAGGCGCTTCCAGCAGCGAGCCGGTGCGAAAGTCGATACAGGTCAATCCGCGCTGTCTGGCCCGCGCCTCGGCGGTCGCCCGGCTGGCGCTGGAAAGATCGAGATAGACGATTTCCGCCGGTACGTTGGCATCGGCAAGGTGCTGGGCCAGCATGATAAGCCCGTCGCCGGTGCCGCCGCCGGCGACAAGCGCACGGAACGGCTGTCTGAAATCGCGCCTGCCGGCAAAAACATAGTGGTTGATTTCCGCCAGATGGCTGGGTGAGCCGGTGATCAGCCGTTTGGCTTCATCGGCCGGGTCCCGGGCCGGATAGGGATACGCCTCGTATTGGGCGCGAACAGTATCGTCGGTCATGATCGCTCAGAACGCCGGAAACGGATCGGCGGCTTCAATGCAGCCGACATCGAGGCCGCGCCGGTTTTTCAGGTCGACCGTCAGCAAGCCCTGCAGCTCTTCGCGGTCGTCGCCGCCGATTACCCCGATCTTGTCCAGAACCGCTGTCATCATCATCTCAGCCCCGCGTGTCGACCCGTCGTCGCATTTCAGACAAACGCCTAAACCATAGTCGGGCAGGGAGGCGCAATAGACGCCTTCCGCCCCGGTCTTCACAAAAGCTCTTTCGCCCAGAACCTGCATGATGGTGGTGCAATAGCGATCGGTTCCCGCAATCATGAACGGGTGTGCTGCAACCACCTTGCGCAGCCGGATCAGCGCCCGGGCCCGATCTTCCGACAGGTTGGCCACTGAGGACCCCGGATCGGCGATACGGGCGAAGGCAAAGGCAAGGTTTTCCAGCGGTATCGCCCAGATCGGTGCGGAACAGCCGTCGATTCCCATCGGCGCGGTGGAAAGGTCGCTGCCTGTCATCGCCTCCAGGATGCCGAGAACCCGCTGCTGAACAGGATGCGTCGGTTTGGAATACCCTTTGGTCGGCGCGCCAAGCTGCTGGGCCAGCGCCAGCATGCCGGCATGCTTGCCGGAACAATTGTTGTGAAGGGCGCTTGGCTCTTCACCGGCTGCCACCAACGCCCGGGCGGACGGTTCATGCGTCGGCCAGTGAGAGCCGCACTCAAGGTCATCGACCGTCAGGCCGATCTTGTCGAGCATCCGCCTGGTCGTTTCCGTATGCCGGGGCTCTCCGCCATGTGACGAACAGGCCAGCGCGAGCTCTTCATCGGTGAAGCCGGCCCTGTCCGCAGCGCCCGTTTCGACAAGCGGTAACGCCTGTAAAATCTTGATCGCAGATCTTGGATACACCGGCGATACAATATCGCCGGCCCGCATTTTTACAGCACCGGTGACATCGACAACGGCAATGCGTCCGCGATGTATGCTTTCAACGATAGAGCCGCGCGTCACATTGACAACGACCGGATTGGCCGGTTTATCCATAACCACTACTACTTCGAAAACGGAACCTTGGAGGGTACAGCTTGCTCCCCACAGGGAACCGTTGCAAGTTCCGACCGGAACGGGCGCAGCACAGACAGGAACGACAAGAATGCGGGGGTATTTCGGAATTGGCGTTGAAGGGATCAGCAAGCCGCGCAATGTCGGCGCGTTGACCCGCACCGCACATGCCTTCGGGGCGAGCTTTTTCTTTGCGGTCACCCCGGTTGTCGACTTCAAGGCGCTTAAGGAATCCGACACCTCGGCCTCCTACCTGCATCTGCCGACCTATGTGTTCAACGGTGTCGATGCCATTCAACTGCCACGCGACTGCCGCATGGTCGGGGTTGAACTGACCGACGATGCGATCGATCTTCCCTCGTTCCGGCATCCCGACCGCGCGGTCTATGTGCTGGGGCCGGAACGCGGATCGCTGTCGCCTGAAATGACGGCGCGCTGTGAATACGTGGTCAAGATTCCAACCTCGTTCTGTGTCAATGTCGGGCTTGCCGGCGCGGTGGTGATGTATGACCGGCTGATCAGCCGGGGTCGATTCCCCGACCGCCCGGTGCGGACCGGCGGGCCGCTGGAAGAATTGCCGGAACCGGTTTTTGGCGGGCCGATCCTGCGGAAGAACCGGGCCGTGAAAAAGCCGAAAACATGATGATTCCGGTTGAAACATTTCTGGCGTTTCTCGCCGCTTCCGCCGTGTTTGCCTATATGCCGGGCCCGGCCATGTTGTATGTCGCGGCACAGACGGTGGCGCGCAGCCGGTCGGCCGGTCTGATGGCGGCACTGGGCGTGCATCTCGGTGGCTATGTTCATGTCATCGCCGCGGCAGCCGGCCTGTCGGCGTTGTTCGTGGCCGTGCCGGTTCTCTATACGATCGTGAAGACCGTCGGCGCACTGTATCTGATCTGGCTCGGCATCCAGATGATCAGCCGGTCCGGCCTGGCTGTCGGCGACCTGTCGGTGAAACCGCTTGCCGGCCCGCGCCGGGCGTTTTTCGATAGTATCACGGTTGAAGTCCTGAACCCGAAAACGGCGATGTTCTTCATCGCCTTTCTGCCGCAGTTCACTGATCCGGCTTCGGCAACCGCAATCTGGCTGCAATTGCTGGTGCTGGGAACAATCGTGAATGTGATGTTCTCGTCTGCCGATCTGGTTTGCGTGCTGCTGGCCGGGGCGGTTGTTGCGCGCTTGAAAAAATCGGGCCGGGCGCAGAAATGGGCGCATCGGGCTGGCGGCGGAATCCTGATCGGCCTTGGCGCACATCTGGCGCTGCAACGAAGTTAGCAGCGCCGCCTAATTTCCGAAGGCTTTTGAAAAATTCTCCAGCGCCGCGATTGTCGCGCGTTCGTCCCGCGGACCTGTCCGGCGTTCCGCCGGGGCCGGTTCGTCCTGACGTTTCAGAGAGGCGGGAATGGCGCCGGGCTTTTTTTCGCGTACGGCATAGACCGGAATTTCCAGCGTCTTGCCGTAGCCCGACACGTCGCCCACCCAGTCATCGTAACCGCGATTTTTCAGCAAGTTCTTCATGGATTGAAGTAATACCGTCAAACGGCGATTGACCGCAACAGCGCTGATGGCTGACGATGCGCGTTCGTGATTTTCACAACCGGGAAAGTCTCTGACATGGCGGTATTCGACTGGCACTGTGACCCGATCTTGCGGACGACGCCGATAACGGCTGGCTATCGAAATACACAGAATGTGCGGCGGTTTCTGAAACAGGAATGCGGTGACGGTTTCAAGTTCGATCGACCCTTCATGGCCTGGATAAAGGACGGGACACCCAAGACCATGGGCGATGTCGCCGATGAATGGTTGCGACGCAGCGCGGATGGCGCCGATTGAAAACCGCTACTTTCGTGTCACCAGGACTTCGATAACGGCTTCCTTGCTGAGGACTCCGATCGCCTGATTTTCTGAATCGACAACGGTTGCTTCGCTGTCGCTGTCCATAACCTGCGATGCGATATCGTCGATTTTGGCGCCGGCAAATATGGTATTGGCCGGGGAAGCACCCGTATTTGACGTCAGCGCCGTCATCACTGATTTCACCGACAGAACCTTCGACCGCGTGATGCCTTTGGTGAATTCTTCCACATAGGCGGTTGCCGGATGAAGCACCAATTCTTCCGGGGTGCCGGTTTGAACGATCTCGCCGTCCTTCATGATGGCGATCCGGTCAGCGAGGCGAATTGCCTCGTCGAAATCATGGGTAATGAACACAATCGTCTTGTGCAGCACGTTCTGCAGCCGCATGAACTCGTCCTGCATTTCCCGCCGGATCAGCGGGTCGAGCGCGGAAAACGGTTCGTCGAGAAACCAGATATCCGGTTCGACCGCCAGCGACCGGGCAATGCCGACCCGCTGTTGCTGCCCCCCCGACAGTTCCCTCGGATAGTAGTTTTCGCGCCCGCCAAGCCCGACCAGCTCGATCATATCCATCGCGCGCTTCTCGCGTGCCGGCCTGTCGACGCCCTGAATCTCGAGCGGGAAGGCGACATTCCCGAGAACAGTCAAATGCGGCAGCAGGGCGAAATGCTGGAAAACCATGCCCATCTTGTGGCGCCGAATTTCGTTCAGCTCCCGGTCTGAAAGCTGCTGCAGGTTCTGGCCGTCAAACATGACGCTGCCCGACGTCGATTCGATCAGCCGGGACAAGCAGCGCACGAGCGTCGATTTGCCAGATCCGGAAAGCCCCATGATGACGAATATCTCGCCTTCGGCCACATCGATTGTTGCATCACGGACGGCAGCGATCATCCCGGCCTCCGCCAGCGCGTCGGCTGAAGGGGCGCCATTGTGGTCAGCTAGAAACTTTTCGGCATTGTCGCCAAAAACCTTCCAGACATTGCTGCAGGAAAGCTTGATCGGCTTTACGGTGTCACCTGTCATCAAAGAAGCGGTATTCATTGTTTTGTTTTCCTTCGCCTCGTTGCTCAGCCCGGAAGTACGTGCAGGGCGACGGATTCATCGTCCTGCCCGGACGCCACGATGACGTCTATGCCTGAGTCCCGGATACGGCCGATTATGGATTCATCGTCGCAATCGGTGATCAGCGTATCGACATCCGCCGCCCGAAGCGCTGTGATGCGGTCGCGTTGCCCCAGTTTTCGCGCTGTCGCCAGGACGATTGTGCGCAGTGCCTGGCGGCTCATGATGCGGGCGATCTTCGCGTCGGATTCGTAGGAGAAGGTAAGACCGTCACGAACCGAAAACCCTTCCGCGGCAATGAAGGCGACATCAGCGTTGATTGAAGAAAGCATCTGTTCAACGAAATCACCGGTCGTTCCCATCGTCCTGTGCCGCACCAGACCACCGGCGAGATAAGCGTCGATTTTCGGGTTCTCTGAAAGCGCGGTGGCGATATTCACGCCCGGCGTCGCAACGGTGAGCGCGGTGTCCGCCGCAACCAGTTCGCGCGCCAGCGCCAGAATGGTCGATCCGTCATTCATGAACAGGGTCTGATCGGTATCGACAAGGTTGAAGGCGGCGCGGGCGATCAGCCGCTTCTGATCACTATCGATCTGTTCGCGCAAGGCGAAGGCCTGGTCGGCGCCGCGCGGCGCGGTCACCGTCGCGCCGCCATGAGTGCGGCGGATAGAACCGTTTTCCTCCAGACTGGTCAGGTCCCGCCGGATGGTCGCGACAGAGACGCCGAGATCACGCGCGAGCGTTTCGACAGCGACGTCCCCGTTCAATAGCAACTGGCGCTGAATAGCGCTTCGGCGGGCGGAAGGATTGCGAATTTTGTTTGTCATGCCGTTTTGTATCATGAACAAAACAATCATTCATCTAGAAATAACGATCAAAAACGATAATAATTATGATTGATATTAATCGATGCTGCTCCTAAGGTGACACCGCTGCTGCAGGCGTTTTGGGTTTTAGCCACCAGGGCATAGCCAGGGACAATGGGAGATAAAGAAATGTTAAGTAGGATTTGCAGACTAGCTGTGGGGGCCGCCCTGACGGGGTTGGTGTCCACGGGTATGGGAATGACGGCGGCGAATGCCGACGTGCCCGAATCGAAGGACCCGATCAAAGTCGTGATGATGGGGTATTCCGGCGACAATATCATCATGTTCATCTATGGCGAGCTGATCAAAAAGCTCGGCTACAATGTCGAATACACGCCGGCTGATTACATCGGCCAGTTCACCGGCGTCGCGGCGGGCGACCTTCACATCGCTTCACCGGGCTGGGACACAACGGCCAAGGCCGTACTGAAGGAAGCATTCGATTCGGGTGACGTTCTTAACATGGGCGATATCGGCATCGCCGTGAATGAAGACTGGTGGTACCCGCTTTACGTCAAGGACAAGTGTCCGGGATTGCCGGACTGGAAGGCGCTGCTTGAACCGGCCTGTGTTGAATCGCTCGCCGTTGCCGAAACCGAGCCAAAGGCCCGCTTCCTGAGCGGACCGCTGGAATGGGGTGGCACTGACCCCGAGCGGATTGCTGCGATGGGTCTTGATTTCGAAGTCGTCAATGCGGGCAGCGATGGTGCGCTTGCCGCCGATCTGGTTGCCGCCATCAAGCGGAAACAGCCGATCATCGCCTGGTCGTGGGAACCGTACTGGATTCCCGCCCTGTATCCCGGCGAGTTCGTGAAATGGCCGGAATACGATGATGCCTGTTATGAAGATCCGTCCTGGGGCATGAACCCCGACATGACGCATGATTGCGGACGGCCGAACGGCCTGATGTGGAAAGCGGCATGGGCCGGCGGCGAGGCGATCTGGCCGAAAGCCTACGATGTCTGGCGCAAGTTCAAACTGGATGCGAAAACCGCCGGCGAGCTTGTCTACAAGTCCGATGTCGAAGGCATGGACACCCAGGCTGTCGCCGAGCAGTGGATTGCGGAAAACGAAAGCACCTGGAAGCCCTGGCTAGAATAGGGCGCTTTCCTGTGTGTTTGGCAGGCTGTGGTCGGGACGGTTGATCCGGTCACAGCCTGTTCTTTCTGTATCGTCGTGGAATACCCTGTTTAAAATCTTTCTGCGGATATCGGGATGCACGTATGAGTACGACCCCTTCGGTATGGAAAATGCGTCTGCTGCGATGCGATCCGGGCCTCGTGCTGATAGCCGCCGCTGTCGTTGCAACCATCGTCATCGATTCCCAGCCCGCGTTGCTGGACTGGGCGAACGAATATCCGCGCGCCTGGGTCATTCCGTTCAGCAACAAGCTATCCGTTTTCGTGAAATGGCTGGTGAACGATGCCGATTTCGGTCTTTTCACCTTCAAGGAATTCACCCGCGCCATCGGTGCGGTGCTCGACGCGCCGACGCTGTTTCTGAAAGGGCTTCTGGTCACCGGCTTCACCTTCGAGGGTGAAACCGAAACCCTGTTGCGGATCCCGCCGGTGTCGTGGCTGGGCGTCACTGCGGTCATCGTTCTGCTAAGCGCCTGTCTTGGCGACCGCCGCCTTACGGTCTTCGTGCTGCTGTCTTTCCTGTATGTTGCCTTCATCGGTCTGTGGGAAAGCACGATGCTGACCCTGGCTTCGATTATTGTCGCCGTGCTCATCGGCATCATCACCGGCGTGCTGCTCGGCATCGTCGCCTTCAAGTCAACCGTCATGGACCGCATTCTGATGCCGGTCTTCGACTTCATGCAGACAATGCCCGTCTTTGCCTATCTGGTGCCGGCGCTGATGCTGTTCGGTTACGGACCGGCCGCTGCGATGGTGGTCACGCTGATCTACGCGATGCCGCCGATGGCCCGGGTAACGAAACTGTCGCTCGACCAGCTTGATAACGAGACCGTCGAATACGGGCGCATGGCCGGGTGTTCGCCCAAACAGCTTACCTGGAAGGTGATGGTCCCGTCGATCCAGCCGCGTCTGATGGTGGGCGTCAACCAGGTGATCATGCTGACACTGAACATGGTCATCATCGCCTCGCTGATCGGCGCCGGCGGCCTTGGTTTCGATGTCTGGCAGGCGCTCAAGGCCCTGCGCATCGGTCAAGGCGCAGAAGCCGGTATCGCCATCACCCTCGTCGCCATCGTTCTCGACCGGCTCAGCCAGCGCTATGCCCAGCGCAGGCCGGTTCACCGTGAAGTGCCGCCGACTCCTGTTGAAAAATACCGGATACCGGTATTGATTGCCGTTATCGCCGTTGCCACTACACTTGTCGGCTATTGGCAGCCCGGCATCTCGCAGGTGCCGGATGCGTGGACCTTCAGCACGGGCAAGTTCTGGGACAATATTATCGACTGGGTGAACATCAACCTGTATCAGGAAATCGATGCGTTTCGCCGGTTCTTCTTCATCTATCTTCTGAAGCCGTCCAAGGGGTTCATGCTGGGCCTGCCCTGGCTGGGAACCGTGCTGGTCGTGGCGGCGGTCGGATTTCGGCTCGGCGGGCTGAAACTTGCAGCCCTGGCCGCAGCGCTGATTACCTTCATCGCGGCTGTCGGCCTCTGGGAAAAAGCCATGGTATCCGCCTATCTGGTCGGCGTCTGCGTATTTCTGGCCAGCGTCATCGGCATTCCCATCGGTATCCTGTCGGCCAGAAACGAGCGGGTGCACAAGGTAGTCCACGTGGTTATCGATACGCTGCAGACCCTGCCGTCCTTCGTCTACCTGATCCCCGTCATCATGCTGTTCAGTGTCGGGGAGTTCTCGGCCATGGTCGCCGTCGTGATGTACGCCATCGTGCCGGCCATCCGCTATACCGACGATGGTATCCGGCAGGTGCCGCCGCATCTTATCGAAGCTTCGCGCGCCATGGGCTGCACGCCGTTCCAGATGTTGCGCCGGGTGCAGATCCCCCTGGCGTTGCCCGGCATCATGCTCGGCGTCAACCAGACCCTGATGATGGGGCTGAGCATGCTGGTTATCACCGCGCTGGTCGGCACGCGCGATCTCGGTCAGGAAACCCTGATCGCGCTGTCCAAGGTCGATCCGGGCCGCGGTATCACGGCGGGTATCTGCGTCGCTTTCATCGCAATCACGGCGGACCGGCTGATCAATGCCTGGGTCCGTAAACGCAAGCAAGAACTTGGTCTGGAGGCTTCCGGTGCGCACTGACATTGGCACATCTCCCCGCGCCGTGGTTATCGGCGGCGGTGCGACAGGCTGCGGCGTGGCGCGTGATCTCACCCTGCGCGGCTTTGCCGTTACGCTGGTCGAATTCGGCGATCTCGGTTCGGGAACCAGCAGCCGGTTTCACGGCATGCTGCAATGTGGCGCGCGGTATGCCGTCAGCGATACCGACTATGCGGCGGAATGCATGCGCGAACGCCTGAATGTTGCAGAGATCGCGCCGGACGCCATTGAACATACCGGCGGGCTGTTTGTCTCGTTGCCGGAAGACCCGGCCGACTTTGCTGACGATTTTGTCAGGGGATGCACCGAGGCGCGCATTCCGGTGCGCGAACTGGACCCGGAAAAGGTGATGCGGGAAGAACCGAAACTTTCCCGTAAAATCCTGCGGGCGTTTTCGGTGCCGGATTCAACGGTGCAACCATGGCGGCTACTGAATATTATGATCGATGACGTGCGCCGTCGGGGTGGGGAAATCCTGACCCGCCATCAGGTCACCGGCATCGATGTAGCGAACGGACGGGCACAGGGCGTCAAGGTAGAAGGGCCTGGCGGGTCGAAGACGCTTGCCGCCGACGTTATCGTCAACGCGGCCGGTCCCTGGTCGGGCCGGGTCGCTGGTCTGGTCGGCGAGGGCGCGGATATCGAACTCGGCAAGGGCTCGATCCTGGTCTTGTCGCACCGGATGGTGTCCCGCATCATCAACCGGTGCCGACCGCCCAGTAGTCACGACATCATGGTGCCGACCGGTACGGTCAGCCTGTTCGGCACGACATCGGAAGTTGTCGACAGCCCGGATACGACCCATGTTCGCCCGGAAGAAATTCAGGAACTGCTGGATAATGCAGAAATCCTTATTCCCGGTATTCGAGACTATCGGGCATTCCGCGCCTGGGCCGGCGTACGCCCGCTGTTCAGGCCGAAAGACTGGACGTCGGACAAACCGGTGTCGCGCCGCCATGCAATCGTCGATCACGCGGATAACGGTATATCGGGCTTCTGGACGATCTGCGGCGGGTCGCTGACAACGCACCGGTCCATGGCCGAGGATATCGGAAACCGGGTGTGCCGGTCGATGGGCATTGATACGCCCTGTTTGACAACCACGACGCCGGTGCCGGAAAGCGCCTATCAGTCGGCCACCCGCCCAGGCTGGCATCCGACCGATGCGTACAGCGATGTCGAGAAAAGCCGGCAATACCAGAAGCCGGTCTGCGAATGCGAATCTGTCACCCGGGCCGAAGTCGCGCGGCTGATAGAAGGCGAAAACATCGACAGCCTGCACGATTTGCGGCGACGACTCAGAATCGGGTTCGGTCCGTGTCAGGGCACATACTGCGGTAGTCGGGTCGCCGACATGATCTCGCAGGCGCATCCGGGTTATAAATGCCGTGACGATCTGACCGACTTTTGGACAGAACGGCTGAAGGGGTCGATGCGTACGGCCTGGGGCGATCAGGCGAAACAGATGCTGCTGAGCGATATTGTCTACCGCGAAACCCTGGGCCTTCGGCTGATGCCGGAAGACCTGCCGACGGATCCCTATAGATGAAGACCGATGCGATCATAATCGGTGCGGAACTGGACGGGCTGGTTGCGGCGGCGCGGCTGCATGAATGCGGCTATACGACACGCATATTCCCTGGCGGCGGCAGTTCGCTGCATTATGCGCCCGGTGGCATTCATGTGCTGGGTTATGCGGAAGCCAGCAACGAGCCTTGTGTTACGAACCCTCTGGATTTCCTCGACCGGCTAACGGAAAACCATCCGTATAGAAAACTCGGGGCCGACCGGGTCCGGTCGGCACTGAGCTGGTTCGCCGGGCAGGCCAACCGGCTTCGGCAGCCCATGACGATCAACGGGTCCAACGAAATCGCACTGTCATCAATCGGCCTGGGCGTGCCTGTACTGGGCACGACGGACGGGCAGGCGACCGTCGCAAGGCTGGAAGGAAGGTCTGTCGCTGTGGTCAGGTTCGCCGGCCACCGTGATTTCGCGGCCGACGCGGTCTGTACCGAACTCAACCGATTGGACATCGCGGCCTGCGTCGTAGAAGTGCAGCCGCCGGGTTCGGTTCTCGACAATGCCGCGCTGGCACGAGCGATGGATGGGCACGGCCGAGCGCAGACATATTTTGAAACAATCAGGTCCGCCCTTCCGCCCGCCATCGACGCCATCGTTTTTCCGGCGGTGCTGGGGCTCGAAGACCATGAGGCGGTGCTGGCTGCGGCGCGAGCCGTCTTCGATGTGCCCTGTTTCGAAGCGCCGACGTTACCGCCCAGCATTCCCGGCATGCGGTTGGACCGGGCATTGCAGACCCATCTGAAAACCGTCGGCTCGGCTATTCACCTCGGGGCCAGAGCCAGCGGAACGATCGGCGAGGACGGCGCTATTATGGTCGGAGATGACGGCGGGCGGCGATACACTGCCGATACGGTCATCGTCTCGACAGGCGGGGTGCTGATGGGTGGGCTTACGGTGGATTCGTTCGGCATAATCCACGATACGGTCTTCGGGCTGGATACTTTTCAAAGCGAACCGCTGGCAGCGATATCCGTCGACCGGTCACTTGCGGCCCTGCACGAAGCGGGCATTGAAACCGATGCTGATCTGCGGCCGACCGGCAATGGCAAGGGGCCTGTCCGGAATGTCTTTGTCACCGGCAGATCCCTGGCGCACTGGAACCCGGCGGTGGAATGCTCGGCGGATGGCGTCTGCATCGCGACTGGGTGGCATGCTGCAGAAAACGCCCGTCTCTATCTGGAGGAGCGGCGACATGGATAGCGGATTGTTTCTCGGCATCGATCATGGCGGGTCGACGACCACGGCGCTGCTGTTCGATACTGAAAAAGGCAAGCTGGCGAGTCATTCCGTCCCGATGCCGAAACGAATGCCTGCCATCGGCTGGGTGGAACATGATCCGGAAGCGTTCTTTGAAACCAGTCTTGCCGCCGCCTCCGGTGCGCTGAACGCGGCGGGACGTACATGGGCGGATGTCGCCGGCATCGGTTTCGCAAACCAGGGTGAAACCAGCATGGCGTGGGACACCGATACCGGCAGAGGTATTGGCCCGGCCTTGTCCTGGGAAGACAAACGTACCGGTGGTATCTGCGCAGCACTGGCGGCGAAGGATGTCGATGCGCTGGTACGGGAAAGAACGGGAATTCTGCTGGACCCGTATTTTTCCGCATCAAAGTTCAAATGGCTGATAGACAATATCGATGATGTCACCCGCACGCGCGATGCCGGCACGTTGCGGCTGGGTGGCACCGAAACCTATGTCATCGACCGGCTTACCGCCGGTGAGGTTCATGCAACCGATGCCGGTACAGCCTCCAGAACCGCGTTGTTCAATCTGCGTGAGGTGCGGTGGGATGCCGATCTGCTGAGCGCCTTCGATCTTGCCGAATCGCAAGTCCCGGCCATCAGGCCGACCTGCGGTGATTTCGGGTTGGCAAGACATGACAGTTTTTCGGGCGCGCAGGTGCCAATCACAGCGGATGCGGTAGACGCGCATGCCGCCTTGTTCGCACAAGGATGCCGCGACAGCACGACGGTAAAGGCGACATACGGAACCGGGGCTTTCATCGAAATCAATACCGGGGCACTGCCGGTGGAGCCTGATGGCAATCTGCCGGTTTTCATCGCCTGGGATATTGGCGGTGCGGTGGACTACACGGTGGAAGGCGGTGTTTTCTCTGTCGGCTCGGCCATCGATTGGGCGGTGCGAACCGGCCTGCTTCCCAGCGCGACGGCTTCGTCCGATCTGGCGAAAAGCGTACCCGATGCTGCCGGCGTCGCCATGGCACCCTGTCTGAGCGGGCTTTCGGCGCCGTACTGGGAAACCGGCGCGCGGGGCACGATTACCGGTCTCGGTCTTGATACCGAACCGGGGCATTTGGCGCGGGCGCTGCTGGACGGAATTGCCTTCCAGTGCGCCGACATCGTTCGCGAACTGGACGCGAAGATGAACGGCACGGTCAGGGAGGTTCGGGCCGACGGGGGGCCGACCAGGAACAACTATCTGATGCAGCGGCAGGCCGATCTGCTGGGCATGCCGGTTTCGGTTTCGCTGGAACCGGACATGACCGCGCTTGGTGCAGCCTGCCTTGCCGCCATCGGCGCGGGCCAGTTCAGCGTTGAGGATATCGATTCGATGGACAGGAAAACAGCCGTCTTCGAGCCCGCCATCGGCGCGGACGAGCGGGAATCGGCATGGGCCGGATGGCGGCAGACGGTCAATCAGGCGATCAGGGATGCACAGGCATGATCAATCTAGCAAAAGATGCGCCGGCACAGCTGGCCGTGACCGGAAGGCCGGCACGAGATTCCGCAGCGGTGCGGGCATCGATGGACCGTTGCACCAAATGCGGTATCTGCCATGCCTATTGCCCGGTCGCGGCTGTTACAGACCGGTTTCCAGGCCCGAAATATACCGGTCCGCAGGCGCAGCGGTTTCGCCTGATCGGGCAGGGGCCGGAATTGTCGCCGATGCTGTGCAGCGGGTGCGGCATCTGCACCAGTGTTTGCCCGAACGATGTTACCATTACTGACATTATCACGCTGGCGAAGGCCGACATCGTTGAGACCTCGACCGGGGTTTCAGCCGGGCAACGGCTGCTCAACCGGCCCGACCTGATCGGCAGGGTCAGCGGCGTCTTTCCGTGGCTAAGTAATTTTCTCCTGGGAAATCCAGTTGTCCGGAGGTTTGCCGAATTTGCACTCGGCATCCATCGCAACGCGCCTCTGCCAAAAGTGCATGGCCGAAAATTCGAACGATGGTTTTCGAAGCATGCCCAACCGCAAGAGGGAACGCCGATCTCGTTTTTCATCGGTTGCGCAATTTCGAATTTCGACCCGGATGTCGGGGCCGCGATGGTGAAAGTGCTGAACCAGCTGGGATACCGGGTCGATGTGCCGACCGATCTGTGCTGTTCGCTGCCGATGCTGTCCAGTGGAGAAACCGCCCCCGCCCGACCCCGCGCCCGCGCACTGGTTGATGCCCTGCAGCCTGCAACCGATGCCGGCAAACGGATTGTTTCCACATCGACCAGTTGCAGCCTGACGCTGAAATCGAAATACGCCGCCTATCTCGATATGACGGATGACGCGTCGCGGGCGGTGGCCGCTGCGACAGTCGATGCCTGCGAACTTCTGCTGGAAAATCATGCCGATGAGCTGAAGGCTGGTCTGAAACCGCTCAGGCTGAAGGTTCTGTATCACGGGCCCTGCCAGTTACGGGGGCATCGGATGGGACAACCCGCCGTCGAGTTGCTGCGCCTGATACCGGGCTTGGAACTGGAGCTTTCCCGCGCTGACTGCTGCGGCATCGGCGGCACCTACGGTTACGACAGTGACAAATACGACATCGCCGTGTCCGTCGGTCGCACGCTGGTCGACCAGGCCCGGTTGTCGCAGCCGGATCTCATTGTCTGCGATAGCGAAACCTGTCGCTGGAATATTGAAAGCCGAACATCCGTAAAGACGGTGCATCCCGTCCAGCTGCTCGCGCAGGCGCTTGGGCTGGACGCGTAAGGAGAAGCCCTTTGGCGAATTCGTCTGGCACGCAGGAAAACAGATGCGCCCGCTTTCCGCCATGCATAGCTAAACTTGCCGGGTAAAACGGTCAGAGAGAAATGTCTCGGCGCCGGCAAGGCGCTGGCCATGCGCCTCTGTATAAGTTTTTGTCGGTAAGGAAGATTGGCGCGCCCGGGAAGATTCGAACTCCCGACCCCTTGATTCGTAGTCAAGTACTCTATCCAACTGAGCTACGGGCGCTTGCGGCGGAACCGCAATGAAGGGCCGGTTGAACGCCAGCCTTCAAGCGCGCGGTGGTACAGGAACGCGGACGGCTTGGCAAGAGGCGAAACAGCCACCGGCCCACTTCAGCGCAACAGGCGCTGCGGCGGGCCAGGCCACCGGACAGGTCAGGAGCTTGCGAAGATCGGCAGCCGGTCGATGCGGTTCTTTATCTGGATCATCATCGACTTGTAGGCATCGCTGTCGACCGTACCGAACCGCTGTTTGAATTCCTCCTCGGACATGAACGACGGCAGGTCTGAAATCGTCGGGAAAAAGCTGTCTTCGTCGCGGATTTTCAACAGGGTGTTTTCCGCCGTGATCGGGTCCGTCTTCAGGAAAAACTCCGCAAAGCGGATGCCTGTCAGGTCAGCTGCGATATCGTCGAAGCTGAACCCGCTGCCGCCCTTGCCGGCGTCCAGCAGTTCCTTGTATTCGCCGATTGCAAAGGCGGTGCCGGTATTGCTGGCCGCCTGAAGCCCGGCGGAAATCGAGAAGTGTTGCCGCAGGTCGCCCCGGTCGGCGATCCTTGTGCCAAAGCATCCCGTTTTCAGACCACGGAATTTTTCCGGCACGACCTCGCCGACCAGATTCTGGAACTTCGGATGGCCGCAATAGATAGCCATCGCCATCAACGCCGCCTCGACTTCCTTTTCAAATCCGTGCTCGCTGTTCTGACGGTCAATGGCCAGCCGGATTGCATAGACCGGATACTCTGTCATCGATCCCGAGGAAGGCAGCAGCTTTGATGTCGCGGCGTCGTGCAGGGCCAGCCAGTAACTGCGGACATGCTCGGCGCTGGCCAGATCGGAAGCGTCACGCACGGTTCCCTTGGCGCTCGCGGCAAGCGCCTTGCGCTGATCGCGGTCGATGGCGACAGTCGCCTCAACGGTCTTGCCGGAAATGCGCACATCGCGCACGGCCCCCAGCGCAACCGTGCCAAGGTCGTCGCCCAGCACGATGTTCAGCGCGCCGCGAACGAATGGTACGATGATGTGCGGCGGCAGATTGAACCGGCCGAACCTGAACCAGGTTATCAGAATACCTTCTTCTGATTCTGCGATATCAGTGGAAATGTTGAGCCAGAGACCGGCCGGAAGACCGATCGAAGCAGTAAGGTTGATGGTGTCGTCGAAAATCTCGGCCTGGCCGCGGGCGGTCGGAACGGCGCGCGTTGCGAATCTCATCGCACTCTGAAGGTCGCCTTCGGTGGCCTTGAAGTCGCGGTTTCCGTCCTCGACTTCCGTCAGGGCGCGAAATTCCCGGAACAGGGCGCGGGTTCGCTGCGCGTCTTCGGTCGACACGGCAATATCCAGCGGCACCAGAGTCCGTGTTTCCAGCGCGGCAGCAACGAAAACAATCGGCCCGAATACGATGATAAGGACCAGAAGTAGCAAAAGTTTTTTCATGGCGGGAAGTTGAAGCGGATTTATCGATCCTTGTCACCAAAAAACCGGTGCCGGCCATTCTGCGCTCCTGCTGCCGGATGCCGCGATTTCACGGCGGGAAGAATGATTTTCCGGGCAGGATTAGACTTTTTTGCAACATCAACGTCTGAAGTTAGACTTTTGGGTTTGATCAATCATTACTGCCATTTGACTGTCCGGATTAAGTAATTTCTTGGCTTTTGCTTGAATAATGCAGTAAAACCGGAAAAGAAGTGTTTGAAAAACAGACGTATGACGGCGATGCCGGAAGGGTGTTTTGCGGTTGCGTTGGGGCGTGACCCGGCGCGGAACAGCGGTTAAGGTGCGTTACACGGTACGCATATGCGCCTTTCGGTCGGTAGATTGGGTCGGGTTGCGATCCAGATGTGGTCAAAGTCAGGAATGAACGGGGCGGTAAGTTCGGCATGATTGGATTCTACAAAAACTTTCGAAACGAACGGGATTTTGCCCTGCAGAGCGGCGTCTCGAAACGCGTTACCGCACCGGTAGCTTTGATGATGGCAGGTCTGATGATTACCGGATGCGATGCCGTCTGGCCGTCAACCAGCGCGCCGGACCCGGTCGCCCCGCAATCGACCCAGCAGTCGTCGTCGCAATATTCCACAGCGTCCACGGGTCAGCCCGAGCCGGTTGCCGTGTCCACGACATCGTCTTCGGCGGCAACGTCGCCTTCGGTTCAGTCTTCCGCAACCGCCCGCCTGTCGCAGGCCGAGGCCGGTATCGGCCAGACTTTTGTCGGCAAGAAGGTCGACGCGATGAGCCAGGATCTGAACAAGCTGATCGAGAATATTTCCATCCTGAAGGATCGCGCGAATACCATGCGCGGTTCGGCGCAGGTCAGCGCCGACAATTACACGGCATTGCTGGCGTCGATCACGTCCCGATTGCAGCAGGGCACGACGCCGGGTAACCCGGTTCTGGTGGCGCAATGGAACGATGCCCAGTCCGAACTGGAAAAGATCGCCAACAATGTGCCGCAGATGACCGTGCTGTCCAACGATGCGGCCGATGAAGCGGCCTTCGGCCAGTATCTGCTGAATGCGGTTCAGGCGACCTATGGGCTGTCCGGCGCGGTTGAAAGCGACCATGTGCGCCTGCGCGGCCTGGAAGACGATGTGCATCAGGCTGTCGTCCTTGTGGACCGGATGCTGAATGACCTCAGCCAGGACATCAATCGCCAGAACACCTATGTTAACAACGAGCGCCAGAACCTGACCACGCTGTCACTGGCGGTGAAGAACGGTGAACTTTACGGCACCAGCCTTGCAACCCGCGCCTTTACGCAGACGGAGAACCAGGCCCGGGCAACGGCGCGCTCAAGTCAGCCGCAGCCGAATGACCGGCCGCTGGTCATTATCCGCTTCGACCGGCCGAATGTTCCGTATCAGCAGGCCCTGTACAATGCCGTAAGCCAGGCCCTGTCGCGCAAGCCGACGGCGACCTTCGATCTGGTCGCGGTCAGCCCGGATGTCGGCACGGCGGCGCAGATCGCGCTGAACAGCTCGGCATCGAAACGCAATGCGGAAGACGTGCTTCGGACATTGACGGATATGGGCGTCCCGGCCAGCCGCGTGCAGTTGCTGGCGGCGACCGATTCTTCGGCGCAGACCAACGAAGTTCATCTGTTCGTCCGGTAACGTTGCAGGGGCGGTTGATCCGTCACCAGGCCTTTTCCGTATAGAGTAGCAGGGCGTTTCGCAGGGTTTTGCGAACAGACGCTCACGCACCGGAGGAGGTTTTCATGAAAACATCGAAACGGTTGTTTCTGACCTTTGCTGTTCTTGCGGTCGGGTTGGTCGGCATGCGCGGCGTGGTTCCGGCCGCTGTTGCCGATGCGCCGGCAGACCAGGCGGCCATCGTGCAGGTCATCCAGTCGCAACTGGATGCGTTCCAGCGCGACGATGCCCGTGGGGCCTTTTCCCATGCATCCCCCTTTATCCAGCAGAAGTTCCAGAATGCGGCGCAGTTCATGGATATGGTGAAGCGCGGCTATCTGCCGCTTTATCGCCCGAACGGCACCGAATTTCTGGAACTGACAACCGAGAACGGCGTGCCTGTCCAGCGGGTGCGGGTGTATGCGCCGGATGGAACGCCGATATCCGCCTACTATTCCATGCAGCAGCAGGAAGACGGGTCGTGGCGCATAAACGGTGTGGAACTGCGGCTCGATGCCGATCCGGCTGTCTGAACCGCGCTTTCCGTCAGGACGCAGTTGATTTGGCGATGCCTTGGCGCTACTCACAATGATCAACAGACATCATAGAGTAGGTCGAACAAGATGGTCGCGTCCGCCCGTGAATTCCCGGTGTCCTGGGAAGAACTACACCGTACCGCCCGGGCGCTGGCCTGGCGTCTTAACGACCTGGGGCCGTTTTCCGGCGTTGTTGCGATAACAAGGGGCGGGCTTGTCCCGGCGGCGATCATCGCCAGAGAACTGGATATCCGACTTGTCGATACCGTCTGCATCGCCTCCTACGATCACAAGGATCAGGGCGACATCAAGGTGCTTAAGGGGGTGTCGGGCGACGGTGAAGGCCTGCTGATCATCGACGACCTTGTCGATACCGGAAAAACCGCCAAGGTTGTCCGGGAGATGCTGCCAAAGGCGCATTTCGCCACCGTTTATGCAAAACCGCTGGCCCGCCCGCTGGTCGATACGTTCATTACCGAAGTATCCCAGGATACCTGGATCCTGTTCCCGTGGGATATCGAGCCGGCCTTTGCAAAGCCGATCAAGGATCGAAGCTAGAGCGTGGTTCTGTCCCGGTAGCCGGGACTGTTTCCCAGTGTTTCCGCTTCATAGACGCCACGCGCGATCGCGCGGGCAAGGCAATCGGCCGTCAGTGACCCCAGCCGGGCGAGGTCGGCCGTATCGACAGGCGGCCGCGTTCCGGTCGCTAGAGAAAACACCGTATCGCCGTCAAAGGGGGTGTGGACGGGGTGCAGGGCGCGCGCCAGCCCGTCCTGCGCCATCGTCGCCAGCCTGTGCGCCTGTGTCTTGGTCAGCGTCGCATCGGTCGCGACAATCGCCAGCGTGGTGTTGCCGCCGACGGCTGCATCTAGCTTGCTGGTATGGAAACCGGGCGGTAGCCGCTGCGACGGCGGCTCCAAGCCGCCGAATTCGCCGTCGATTTCATACGGCCAGGCCCAGAAGGTTTTGCCATCCGGCATGACAGCTGATCCGACCGCATTGACTGCGACCAGCGCCCCGCAGGTAACCCCTGTTTTTTCATCGACAATCGATGCGCTGCCCAGACCGCCTTTCAACCCGGCGGTAACGGCGCCGTAACCGGCCCCGGCATTCCCAAGCCTGAAATCAGCCCCGGCGGCGTCGAAGGCGATGATGCCGAGGCTTCGGTAGGGCGGCGTTTCGCCCCAGGTCTTGTCGCCGCCATTGGCGAGATCGAAAAGGATCGCCGCCGGCACGATCGGAACGACTGTGCCGGCAATGGCGAAGCCCCTCCCGGCCGCCGCAAGACGCGCCTGAACGCCGCCGGCGGCATCCAGCCCGAAGGCAGATCCTCCGCTCAGCACGACAGCATGGGCGGCATCGACGAGGTTCACGGGGTTCAGCGCATCCGTTTCACGGGTTCCCGGCGCGCCGCCGCGCACATCCACAGCAGCGGTTGCGCCGGCTTCGGGGCACAGCACAACCGTCACACCGGTTCGGCATGCCGGGTCATCGGCATTGCCGACGGTCAGACCGCTGACATCGGTGATCAGATTGCGCGGGCCGGGTTTCAGGAGTCTTCAGCCATGATCGCAAGCTGGTCGCGATTCGGAATATGAATTACCCCGCCCTCGCGCAACTGGATAACGCCGGATGTCTTCAACTGGGTAAAGTTCCGGCTGACAGTTTCCATGGTCAGACCGAGATAGTCGGCTATATCCGCACGGCTCATCGGAACCTTCACGGAACGAGGGTCTGCGCCTTTCAATTCGGCGCGGCGAGACAGGGCAAGAATAAAAGTGCACAACCGCTCTTTGGCTGTTTTCCGGCCAAGCAGCAGCATCTGTTCATGGGCTTCGGCCAGTTCATGCGACGCCAGGCTCAGCAGACGACGTTCCAGCTTCGGAATCCGGTCCAGAAGTTTCAGAAAGTCCGTTCTGGTGAATCGGCAAAGCCGGCTGGGTAGCAGGGCTTCGGCGGAATAGGCGAAGGATTCCTCGGCTGCGATACCCATGAAGTCGCCGGGAAACAGGAAACCGGTGATCTGACGTCGACCGTCGGGCAACAGCTTGTACAGCAACAGCGCGCCTTCTGTGATGTTGAAGAAATGATTGGCAGGGTCGCCTTCGGTGACGATCGGCGCGTGGGCATCGAAGGTTATGGATGTCTGAATAGCGGCCAGTTGCGCCAGTTCGGATTCGTTGAGCACGCTGCAGATCGAGTGGTGACGGACCCCGCAATCAGCGCACGGGTGACTGCATTTGGTCGTGCACGGCGTCGATAACCGAGCGGTCTGAAGATGATCGGAAATATACACCTGGTTCATGCCACATCCGGTTGAAAAACAAGGCTGACTTCATGCCGCAGGCAGACATTAACAAGAAACCGCAGGGATGGCGAGAGCAAGCAATCCGCCGGGTTTATGCGATCGGAAGCGCCAGCCGGAAAGTCGTTCCCTGTCCGTCGGTCTTGACGAGATTCAGGTCGCCGCCATGCTGCCGGGCCAGTTCGCGGGATATCGCAAGCCCCAGTCCGGTGCCGCCGGCCCTGGCTGAGCCCTTGAACGGTTTGAACAGGTTTTCCTGCGCCTTGGGCGCCATGCCGGGCCCGTTGTCGTCGATATCAAGAATATAGTGCGTGTTGCCGGAATGGCCCGTCAGGGTAAGGGTTAACGCGCCGGCCTGCACCGCATTCGACAGCAGGTTGTTCAGGATGCGGTATATCTGATCGCGGTCGACCCGCACCATATGCGGCGAGGCGAGATCAATGGTGATCTCGACTTCTTCCCAGGCGCCGCTGACGACGTCTGCAAGGATGTCGCCCAGGTCGACATGGCTGCGTCGGATCGGCTGATGATCGGGACCGGCGAAGTCCAGCGTTTCCTTGCAAAGATCGACCGCGCGCTCGATGGAGGATATCAGCTTCGGGGTGACGCGGCGGACATCCGGGTCTTCCGACCGTTCCAGCCGGTCCGACATCAGGAGGGCGCTGGACAGGATGCCTTTCAGATCATGATTGATCTTGGCGACGGCCGTTCCCAGCGCAGCGAGACGGTCTTTCTGCCGCAGCGCCTGGCGCAGGGCCTGCTGCATGTCTGCAAGCTCGCGTTCGGCCACACCAACCTCGTCACGCCGGCCTGATGGGGCGATGACACGGTTGATGTCTTCCGGGTCGATACTGAAATTCACCATGTTCTTGGTGATCCGCCGCATCGGCCGGACGAACAACCAGCGCAGAACGAAATAGACCAGCAAGGCGGTAAAAAGTGAAATCGCGATGGAAAGCAGAAAGATCCGGCTGGCGAACGCTACAAGGGCGATACGCAGCGGACGTTCATCCAGAATGACCTGCATGACGGCTTCGGGTTCCTGCGGGCTTTGGCCCGAAACAAGCAGGATGCGGTTGCCGGTCGACAGCAGGGTTTCAAAGGCCGACAGGATTTGCGACTGCGGCATGTTGTCGTCCAGCGAAATCATCTGGTCCACGGTGGGCGGTGAATCCGCCATGATGACCAGCTTTGCGCCATCCCGGCGGATCGATATCGCATGAGCGCCGACATGGCGCAGCAGGGTTTCACCCAGTTCCTTCGACACCATCTGGTCGGGCGCGGCATCGAGGGTGAGAATGGCGAGATGGCCGGCCCGGAGTTTTTCTTCGAGATAGGACGTCCGGAAGCGCGCCACCGACGGCACAAAGATGAAAACTTCAGCCAGCATGACGAAAAGCACGGTCAGAACCAGAAGACGCGCGGACAGGCTTTGCATGTGGCACGCTCAATCAAATAGCCGGAAGCCGTAAACTGCTGGCACTATAGTCAGCATGGCTTTCAGGACAATGCCAGAGACGCATACAGGGTAGGGCAATCGCCGCTGAAAGCAATCCCGGCCGAAGGTCAGGGCCGGCGACGGAGCTTCTTGTAGACCACCGGAACCAGGGCGAGAAAAGCCAGGCCGACAAATCCGGCAATCAGCTGTGGGGTCATCGCATCCGACAGCGACAGATTGCCGCCCTGATCCAGAACGCTGCCGAGCCCGGCACCGAAGACGGCGAAAACAGCCGTCCCCGGGATGATGCCGATCAGCGTGCCGACCACGTAGGTTCGCAGCGATACGCCCAGGAAGGCAGGGACGATATTGACGATGAAGAACGGAAACAGGGGGACCAGCCGCAACACCAGAAGATAGTTGAAGGCATTTTCAGAGAAGCCGTCCTGCAACCGAACCAGCCAGGGGCCGGCCTTCGCCCGTAAAAAATCGCCGAGGGCCGACCGTGCGGCAAGAAACAGGATACAGGCGCCGATTGTCGCCGCGACCACGACCGTCACGGTTCCAAGAAACGCACCGAACAGAAACCCGCCGACGACGGTCAGCAACAGACCGCCCGGCAGCGAAAAGGCGATGGCGACGATGTAGACCAGCATGTAGACGGATATTGCCAGAAACTTTTCTTCTGCGACAAAGGTGACCAGAAATTCCCGGTTTTCCCTTAAAACATCCAGGCTTACATAGTCCTGAAGACCGAAGGCAAAGAACAATCCAAACCCCGCCACCAGGATGGCAAGCGGCAGCAACCGGGCAAATCCGTTGCTTTTGGCGGGCTGGTTGGCGGTTTCGGTCATTGTGACGCCATATAGGCACCGCCCGGGCTTTTGTTCCAGTAAAGCCTCGGTGAAGGATTGTGAAGGGTGTCAAACGGGTGATTTTTGCCGCCGGAATGAAACCTGCGGTAAAAAGGCGCCTTGCAGCGCGTTGACTTGGCCGGCTGACGCCAGTATACACCGCGCGATTCAACACGATATCTAATCTCAGGAGAACGACGGTGAAGCGGACATTTCAGCCAAGTCGTCTCGTCCGGAAGCGCCGTCATGGCTTCAGGGCGCGGATGGCCACAAAAGCCGGACGTCAGGTATTGGCGGCACGCCGCGCGAAAGGCCGCAAGCGTCTGTCGGCCTGATACGCATGCCCGGCGCCAAGGCAGGACACGCCGTTGTCCAACGGCTGAAGCGACGGGCGGATTTCCTCGCAGTATCCCGGGCCCGGCGCAGTGCTGGTATGCCGGGCGTTGTGCTTCAAGTTGCACCCAATCGACATGCGTCTGAAACGCTACGAGTCGGGTTTACGGCCAGCAAAAAGGTGGGCGGTGCGGTTCAGCGCAATCGCGCAAAACGAAAACTGAGAGAATTGGCAGCGACCGTCCTGCCGATGCATGGCGAGGCCGGAATGGATTACGTGCTGATTGCGCGAAACACTACGCCGGACTATCCGTTTCTTGATCTAAAAAGAGATTTCGAACGGGCCATGAAGCGGCTTAAGGTCTGGCGTTCTGATCGCGACAAGGGGTAGTGATGGGCGACGACAAGAGAAATATGGTCCTGGCGATCGTGCTGTCCCTGGTGGTTCTGTTCGGTTGGCAGTTTCTGTCGGACAAGTTCTTTCCCCCTGCACCCGCTCCGGTTCAGCAACAATCAAGCAGTGAAAATACCGCAAACGAGCCGATTGTCGGCGCGACCATCGATTCGACATTGCCGGAAACAGCAGGCGAAGCGGTGCAGTCGATTCGGTCCCGCAGCGACGTTCTGACCGATACCCAGCGCGTGTCGATTTCAACACCGCGCCTGGAGGGCTCGATCTCCCTGAAAGGCGCGCGGATCGATGACCTGACGCTTTTGGATTACACCGAAACGGTCGATCCGGATTCGCCAAAAATCGTCTTGCTGGAACCGTCCGGCAGCGCCCGGCCCTATCTGGCGCAGTTCGGCTGGATCGGCGGCGAAGGGACGACGACGCCGGGCGTCGATGCTGTCTGGACAACAGATAACACGACCCTGACGCCGGACTCGCCCGTCACCCTGTCCTGGACAAGCCCGGAAGGCGCTGTTTTCCAGCAGGTGATATCGCTGGACAAGGATTACCTGTTTTCAGTCGAACAACGGGTTCGCAACGAGTCTGGCCAACCCTTGACCCTTGTGCCGTATGGTCGCGTGTTCCGCACAGGAACGCCGGATATTCTCGGTTTCTATATCCTGCATGAAGGGCTGATCGGGGTATTCAACGAAACCCTGTCCGAGGTCGATTATGACGATCTTCTTGAAGACGGGAAGATTGAACAGTCCACGACAGGAGGTTGGCTGGGAATTACCGACAAATACTGGCTGGTGGCGCTTGTGCCGGACCAGACGATACCGGTACAGACCACGTTCAACACGCCGAAATCTGCCAATGCGGTGCCACGGTTCCAGGCTGACTTCGTTGCCGATTCCGTCACCATTCCAGCAGGCGGTGACCACACGATGCAAAGCCGGCTGTTTGCCGGCGCGAAAAAGACGACACTGCTAGACCGGTATGCCGAAGAGTACGGCATCACGAATTTCGATCTGGCGATCGATTTCGGCTGGTTTTACTTTCTGACCAAACCGATTTTCTATGCCATTCACTGGCTGAACGAGGTTCTCGGCAATTTTGGTCTGGCCATTCTGGCGTTGACGGTTGGTATCAAGGCCGTGTTCTTTCCGCTGGCCAACAAATCCTACAAATCCATGAGCAAGATGAAGCTGCTTCAGCCGAAAATGGTCGAGCTGAAAGAGCGTTACGGCGACGATCGCCAAAAACTGCAAATGGAGATGATGGCTCTTTACAAGAATGACAAAGTGAACCCGCTTTCCGGTTGCTGGCCGATCATGGTCCAGATTCCGGTTTTCTTCGCGCTCTACAAGGTTCTGTTTGTCACCATCGAAATGCGGCATGCACCGGGCCTGATGTGGATCAACGATCTGTCGGCGCCGGATCCGTTCGGCGTTCTGACCCTGTTCGGCCTGATCGACTGGCAGGTACCGGCCCTTCTGTCGGTGGTCAATATCGGCGCATGGCCGCTTATCATGGGCTTCACGATGTGGTTCCAGCAGAAGCTGAACCCGGCCCCGGCGGACCCGATACAGGCGAAGGTTTTTGCCATCATGCCGATTTTCTTCACCTTCATTCTGGCATCGTTCCCGGCCGGTCTTGTCATGTACTGGGCGTGGAACAACTCGCTGTCGATCCTGCAGCAATGGGTGATCATGAAACGCATGGGGGTTGCCATCGGCGGCGGCAAGTCTTCGGACAAGAAAAGCGATTCCAAAGATATAGCCAAAGCTAAAGACAGCTGATCGATGGACTGTTCCGACGCGGCAATCGAAGCGGGACGCAGTCTGTTTGCCGGTGAATGCCAGTTCATGCTGAGTGTTGTCCGCACGGCGGACCTGCCGGTTTCCGATATTCCCGAAATTGCCTTTGCCGGCCGCTCCAATGTCGGTAAATCAAGTCTTCTGAATGCGCTGACCAGTCGGCGCGCCCTGGCGCGAACCAGCAACACGCCGGGTCGGACCCAGGCGCTGAACTTCTTCGATCTGGGCGGCGCTCTGCGTCTGGTCGATATGCCGGGCTACGGCTATGCGAAAGCGCCGAAGCAACTGGTTGAAGACTGGCATGGCCTGATCGACGACTATCTGCGCGGCCGGGTCAATCTGCGGCAATGCTGTGTGCTGGTCGATGCGCGTCATGGCACGAAACCGATCGACAAGGCGGTCATGGACCGTCTGGATGCCGCAGCGGTTGCCTATCGCGTGATTCTGACGAAAATCGACAAGGTATCGAAAAGCGGGCTGGAAGCCGCACGTGCAGATGTTGCCGCCGCTATCAAACAACGCGCGGCGGCTGCGCCTGAGGTCGTGGAAACGAGTTCCCAGACCGGTGAGGGGATCGATGTTCTGCGGGCCCATCTGGCCGTGATTTCCGGTACGATGGACGGTACCGTATAATACCGAATGAGACCGGTTGGCTGGAGAATGGCAATGGACGGGGACGACAAGAAAAACACCGATCACAAGTCGAAACGGCGGCTGGAATGGCTTGCGAAAGCAGGCATTCTCACCGAGGCCCTGCCCTATATGCGTCGCTATGCCGGTCAAACCATTGTCATCAAGTATGGTGGGCATGCCATGGGTGACGGCGAGCTGGCGACGTCGTTCGCACGTGACGTCGTTCTGCTGAAACAATGTGGCCTGAACCCGATTGTCGTTCATGGCGGCGGTCCGCAAATCGGTGCGATGCTGGAGCGGATGAAAATCCAGTCCGAATTCGTCGACGGCCTGAGGGTAACAGACGCCGCGACGGTCGAGATTGTCGAAATGGTTCTTTGCGGCCAGATCAACAAGGCGATTTCGGCGGCGATGGCGGAAGCCGGCGGTCGCGGCGTGGGAATTTCCGGCAAGGATGGCGGTCTGATCCGCGCCCGCAAACTGACCCGGACCAAGCGCGACCCGGATTCCAATATCGAAAAGATGCTGGATCTCGGCTTTGTCGGCGAACCTGAAACCGTCGATCCAACCATCCTGAATGTGCTGACGGAAACCGACCTGATTCCGATCATCGCTCCAATCGGTCTCGGCCCGGACGGCGAGACCTTCAACATCAATGCCGACACGGCGGCGGGCGCGATCGCTGCCGCGGTCGGTGCGCGGCGTCTGCTTATGCTGACGGATGTTCCAGGCGTTCTGAACAAGGACGGCGCGGTGATTCAGGAAATCAATACCGGTGAAGCGCAATCCCTGATCGACGACGGCACATTGTCCGGCGGGATGATACCGAAAATCGAAACCTGCCTGTCGGCTGTTGCGGGCGGCGTCGATGCCGCCGTTATCATCGATGGGCGGGTTGCCCATGCCATCCTGCTGGAAATCTTCACGGCTCACGGGTCCGGCACCATGATCACGGGGATCTGATAGATGGCATCGCGGCAAAAGTCGGACCTGCTGACGGCAGATACCTGGATATTCGATCTGGACAACACCCTGTATCCGGCAAGCTGCAACCTGTTCGCTCAGGTTGATCGGAAAATGGGCGACTTCATTTCCGATCTGCTGGACATTCCCTATGACGACGCCCGTGGTTTGCAGAAACAGTACTTTCGCGATCATGGAACGACGTTGCGCGGACTGATGCAGGTACACGGCATCAACCCCGTGGATTTCCTCGATTTTGTGCATGATATCGATTACTCACCGGTTCCTCGCGATGAAAAGCTCTCGATGGCGCTGGACAGGCTGCCGGGCCGCAAGCTGATCTTCACCAATGGTACCGTTGCCCATGCCGATTCCGTGCTGGAACAGCTTGGCGCGGCGCATCATTTCGACGTGATCTATGACATCATTGCATCGGATTACATCCCGAAGCCCAATCCGGCTCCCTATGAAAAGCTGATTGCCGAACATGATATCGACCCCACGTCATCCGTGATGGTGGAGGATATGGCCAAGAACCTGCTGCATCCGGCGGCGCTGGGCATGCATACCGTTTGGGTTCGCACGGATGCGGAATGGGCGCAGAACGATTCCGACAACGCAGACCATATTCATCACGAAACAGACGACCTTTCGGCATGGTTGGACGATCTGGTCGCGACTTGA
Source organism: uncultured Flavobacteriaceae bacterium (assembly GCA_964352715.1). GTDB lineage: Bacteria > Pseudomonadota > Alphaproteobacteria > UBA8366 > Aestuariispiraceae > JAVKBW01. The sequence goes on from CAYGSU010000005.1 coordinate 33,832, forward strand.
CGCGGGTTTCGTCAAAAGTCAAAGTCCGCCGCCTGATTTTGAACTGCCTTTGATGGAAAGAGACCGATCATGACCTCAGACCTCCAACAGACAATTGAAGCGGCTTTTGACGATCTTGATTCCGTCAGCCTGAAGACGAAAGGCCCGGTGCGTGACGCCGTTGACGAAACCCTGCTGCTGCTGGACAGCGGCAAGGCGCGGGTTGCGGAAAAGGGCGCTGATGGCAACTGGGTGGTCAACCAGTGGCTCAAGAAGGCGGTGCTGCTGTCATTCCGGCTCAACGACATGGCGCTGATCGCCGGTGGCCCGGGTGAAGGCACCTTCTGGTGGGACAAGGTGCCGAGCAAGTTTGAAGGATGGGGCGAGGCCGAATTTCGCGCCGCCGACTTCCGCGCCGTGCCGCATTGCATCGTGCGCCGGTCCGCCTATATCGCGCCGAAGGTCATTCTGATGCCGTCCTTCGTCAATCTCGGCGCCTATGTCGATTCCGGCACGATGGTCGATACATGGGCGACGGTCGGGTCCTGCGCACAGGTAGGCAAGAATGTGCATCTGTCCGGCGGTGTCGGCATCGGCGGGGTGCTTGAGCCGTTGCAGGCCGGTCCGGTCATTATCGAAGATAACTGTTTCATCGGGTCACGCTGCCAGATCGTCGAAGGCGTGAAGGTCGGCGAGGGGTCGGTTATCGCCATGGGCGTGTCGATCGGCGCGAGCACCAAGATCATCGACCGGACAACCGGTGATGTGATGATGGGCGAAGTGCCGCCGTATTCGGTCGTGGTTTCCGGCAACCTGCCCGGCAAACCCCTGCCGGACGGATCGCCCGGCCCCAGCTCCTATTGCGCTGTCATCGTCAAACGGGTCGACGAAAAGACCCGGTCCAAGACATCCATCAACGATCTGCTGCGGGAGAAGTCGTGACTGTCCTGAACCCGGTATCGCTTGCGCAGGATCTGATCCGCTGTCCCAGCGTGACGCCGGCTGACGGCGGCTCGCTGGATACGTTGCAGGCGGCGCTGGAAAGTCTGGGGTTTCGCTGCCAGCGGCTACCCTTCTCGACGCCGGACAGTGACGAGGTGGACAATCTGTATGCTCGGTTCGGTGATACCGCGCCGAATTTCATGTTTGCCGGTCATACCGATGTGGTGCCGGTCGGCGCTGAAGCCGCCTGGTCGCAGGACCCGTTCGGCGGCGCGATTGTTGACGGCACCCTGTTCGGGCGGGGCGCGTCGGACATGAAAGGGTCGATCGCCAGTTTTGTCGCTGCCGTTTCCCGCTATCTCGACGGCAACGGCAATCCGCCTGGTTCCATCAGCCTGCTGATTACGGGCGACGAGGAAGGCCCGGCCATCAACGGCACCAAACGGATGCTGGAAGCTTTGGCAGAAAAAGGCGAAACCTTCGATGCCTGTATCACCGGCGAACCGACCAACCCGGACAGTCTGGGCGAAATGATCAAGATCGGCCGGCGTGGCAGCCTGAACGGCTGGCTGACGGCGCATGGAAAGCAGGGCCATACCGGCTACCCGCATCTGGCGGACAACGCGACGCATCGTCTGGTGAAGCTTCTGGACGCGTTGATCGACATGCCGCTGGACGACGGCAGCGATCATTTTCAGGCGTCGACCCTGTCGGTCTCGACAATTGATGTCGGCAACACCGCAACCAATGTCATTCCGGCTTCGGCCAGGGCGGTGTTCAACATCCGGTTCAACGACCTGCACAGCGGCGCTTCCCTGGAACAGAAACTGCGGTCCGTGCTGACGGAAACCGCTGGCGGCGAGGACTTCTATACCCTCGATATCAAGGTTTCAGGCGAAAGCTTCCTGACCCCGCCGGGCCCACTGTCCGACATGCTGCAGGCGGCCTGTGAAGAGGTTCTCGGTCGCAAGCCTGACCTGTCGACAACCGGTGGCACGTCGGACAGCCGGTTCATCAAGGATTATTGCCCGGTGGTCGATTTCGGCCTTGTCGGCAAGACCATGCATCAGGTCGACGAGCGGGTTGCCGTCGGTGATATCGAGGTTCTGGCCGACATCTACCTGTCGATGCTGAACCGATATTTCGCGCCCGCATCGTCATGATCCCCCTGTCTATGGCGGAAGCCACAACGGCGATCCACGGCGCCATCCGCCTGTTCCTGCGTGACAGGTCCGGCGTCAATTACTTCCCGTCCGATGGCTTCGCCCTGATGAAAAGTTTCTGGGCGGCGGTGGTCGTTCTGCCCGGCTGGTTCCTGCTCGATTACATCACCGAATCCGGGGTCTGGCTGGATGCCCCCTTCATACCGGCGCTGATCATGGAGCTCGCCGGTTACAGCATGATGTGGACAGTCTGGCCGCTGTTCATGCTGATGGTCGTCAAGTATCTCAATCTCGACCATCGCTATAACCTGTACATCATCGCCCAGAACTGGATGGCCGTTCCGGCGGTGCTGTTCTATCTGGTCGCCATCGGCGGTGCTGCGATGCTGGGCATGTCATCCGGCACGGTATATTTCATCGGCTTCGTGTCGCAGATCTGGATTCTGTTTTACCACTTCTTCATTGTCCGGGTTACCCTGCAGGTATCGCCGTTTCAGGCGGTCATCATGGTTCTGGCGAACTTTTTCCTGAACATCATGCTGCTCGACATCAGGATGCTGATCCTGTTGGGCGGTTAGAAGGCACCGGCGCTTTTCTTTGCTGCGGCGTGGAGCCAGGAAGAGAACAGCCGGGCAGCCGATGACAATTCAGAATTGCCTTTGATAAGATAGTAGCCGTAGCCCGACAACGTCGTTTCCAGGGGAGCAATCAGTTTCCCGCTGCTCAGTTCCTCTTCGACCAGCCAATCGGCCAGCGCAAAACCCTGTTTGTCGACGGCGGCTTGCATGCGAACATTGGGGTCGGCGATGGCGGGACCAAGCGGAAGCTGAATATCCTTTAGCCCGGCTTTGAAAATCCACTGTTTCCAGGCCTCCTGGGTTTCCCCATCATGCAGAAATGCGTAGTTTTTCAGATATGCTGGTCTGAAGGGCAAATCGACGGACCCGATCAATGACCTGCTGCAGACAGGGGTCAGGTTCGCCTCGAACAGAAGGTTGGCGGCCGTATTGTGCCATGTGCCGTTTCCCCACCTTATTTCAAAGTCGTGCGAGGCACCGGTTCCCCGGTTTGCAGAGGCATGAACAATTCTGAGCGCAATGTCGGGTTGACGGCTCATGAATGAAGACAGCCGCTTTGATAGCCAGCGAGAGGCGAAATAGGTCGTTGTCAGAATCGTAACCGACCGCCCAAGAGTACCCTGGACGGCGCGCAGCTCTTCTATGACGGAAGCCATCTCACCGAACTGCTGCTGAATGGCCGGCAACAGTAACCGGCCCTCCCGGGTCAGCGCCACCGTGCGGCCTTCCCGGTCGAACAGAGGAAATCCAAGCTGTGTTTCCAGTGTCTTTATCTGGTGGCTCACCGCCCCCTGGGAAATGCCCAGTTCCCGGGCGGCGTTGGTGAAATGCATATTTCGACCCACGACTTCAAACACGCGAAGCGCATACAGAGAAGGAAGCATTCGATTAATCCATTCAAATAAATAATGATTACATTCAAAATATATCTTGGACACCAGTAAAAATAAGGATCATTGACTGATTTCGCCGAATAACCAATCGAAAAATCTATTGTATATCTCGACGTGAACGATTGAGAACGGGCGCGAGGCCCAGACACCCAGTGAAAACAGAAGCGGAGTTACGCAGTTGGAAACCCAGGATCTGACATTACCGTCCGACTGGTATTTTGATCCGGCGATATTCCGCCGCGAGCATGAGGCGATATTCTATCGCACCTGGAGCTATCAGGGGCATGTGACCGACCTTCCTAACCCCAACGATTTCATGTGCGGTTCGGTTGCCGATCAGCAGATTTTCATCATACGCGGTCCGGACGGCCAGCTGCGCGCCTTCCATAACGTGTGCAGCCATCGCGCGCATCCGCTGTTGTCAGGAAACGGCAACGCCAAGCGTATCGTCTGTCCGTACCATCAATGGTGCTACGGTTCGGACGGCCGGTTTGACCGCGCGCGCGGTGTCGAGTCGATAAGAAACTGGAATCCCAGGGACGCGGATTTGAAGCCGGTTCAACTGGAAGAGTTCGGCGGTCTGCTCTTCGTCAATCTTGATCCGGCGGCGGCGTCGCTGAGATCTCAGGCATCCGGATTGCTGGCGGATATCGACCGGATGTGTCCCGGACTTCCGAATATGGTGCGGGTAAAGAGAGTCGAACAGGATGTGGCGGCGAACTGGAAAACGCTGATCGACAACAACCACGAATGCTACCATTGCTCCGCGAACCACAAGTCATTGATGAAATGGGTCGACTACAGCAGGAAAGCGGTGTGGTGGGATAACGGGATCACCTTCACGCATACCGTTGCCGCCGGCGACGATATCGCGGCGCCATTTGATACGGGCGCGGGCGCTACGGTTCAGGACTCCTTGTTCGGATTCATCTGGCCCAATACCATCCCGCTTTTCTTTCCGGGTTCTCCCAGTCTGGTCCTGTTTCAGATAATCCCGACCGGCCCTGAAACCTCGCGCGTGAGGCACGATTTCTATCTGGCTTCTGCGTCCCCGACCGCGTCGGAAGAGCAGTTCATGTCCTGGGTCACGGATGTCCTTGCAAAAGAGGACATCGAGTTATGCAAACGTGTCCAGCAGGGCCTTCACAGCAGGGGATACAGACAGGGCGTGTTTGTGATTGACGAAAGCAGGGTCGATATCTCCGAACATCACGTGCGCTGGTTTCAGCAGTTCGTCAGGAATGCACTTGAAAACAAGACTTATGGTGGTCGTGGAAAGAGCCACGCTTCGGAAAAAGACGCATCTCCCGTTCTGGCCTAACAGCCGAACGTCAGGGGTTGAAGCACGCCCGCAACGCCGCGATATGCTCCGGCCCGAGGCCGCAGCACCCGCCAACCAGACGGACACCGTGTGCGTCGACCCAGCCACGGGCCTTTTCCACAAGGTCATCCGGCGTTATCACATCGACAAACTGCCAGTTCGGCATCTTGAAGAATCCGCTTTCCGGGTAGACCCCGACCGCGCCTTGCCAGCCGTTTCGGACGATGTCCAGCGCGTCCGCCACATCGGGAACGGGTGTGTGCATGACATTGATCAGGGTAACATTCGCGTGGGTTGCCGCATGGGCTGTCATCGCGGCCGCATAGGGCTCAAAACCGATGTCCGGGTGGTCGAACGATGTCAGCCGCGCCCCGGTTGTCCGCCGGCGGCAGGAAAGACCCAGCCAGACCGGCAGGCCGGTTTCGGCGGCGGCGTCTATCGCGACGGGCGACAGAACGGGGTCCTGCGCCATCTCGACAGTGATCAGGTCAACGCCCGCTTCAGCCAGCAGCGAGGCCTGCTCGCGCAGCGCCCTGCCGGCGGCTTCCGGGCTGCTCCATTCGCCGTCGTTCTGATTGTAGGACCATTCGCACAGGGACCCGGCTATCGCGACCGGACCGCTGGCGGCTTCCTCGATGGCCTGACGCGCCAAAGCGACAGCCTGCGTATTGATGTCGCGGACATGCTCAGCCTTGCCGGCCGGCCCCAGTACATGCCGCCCGGATGCGAAGGTATTGGTGATGATGACTTCGGCGCCGGCCTTGATGAAGTCTGTGTGGATTTTCCGAACGGCATCGGGGAAATCGAGAACGGCAAGACCGCTCCAGCACGTGCCGTTCATCGGTATGCCGGCCTTTTCCAGTTCTGTTCCCATACCGCCGTCGATGATCAGCGGCGCGCCTTCGCCGGCGAGCCGTCTGTCAATCCAGGTAGTCGATTGCGCCATCATCTTGCTTTTGGCCTTCTTACTTTTCGCCTTCGGGTTTGGTCTGCGGCGCAAGGCCGGCCTGTTTCAGCTTCCTGATATAGTCCAGCCCGGGCTGGATCTCGCTGAAAACGAAGTCCAGCCTCTGCTGAGGCCCCCCCATATCTTCCTTCGGGAAGCGTTCCCGCCACAAATCCATCTTCAGCGTCAGGCCGCACAATATTCCCCCGACCGTCGTGTGATGGTCAGAGATGAAATGCCGGACCTCGTGGAATTTGTCGGCGGAAATGTCTTCCCAGAAGTTCACGGTCTTTGCGTTGAAATGGTCGAACCGTTCGGTAATGGCACCGGATATTTCCGACAGGTCGCGGGTCATATTCGTCAAAATGCGGTCTTGCGCCCGGTCATTCCGCACCATGTAGAAACCGCGCAGTTCATTGATCCACTCGATGAAGCGATCAACACGGGGCACGACATCGTCGAGAATGCTCTGGAAATAGGCCAGCGACAGGAAGATATCGCCATAATTCTCAACAAAACGCGGAATTGCCGAAAGCGGCACCTGCAGGCTTTCCGCCATCATGTTCAGATTTTGCAGCGCGTCGTCCTTGTTCGGGTTGCGCAGCATGGCGGTCAGATCGGAAACGCTCTCGTAATTGTCCTGTCCTGTTCCGAAGATTCTATCGATCAGCGGTTTGGTGAAGGACTTCATGCGGTCGGTAAGTTCAGCGCGTTTGGTTTCGGACAGGCGCAGATATTTGGGCTCCTCCACATCCATCCCGATTGACCGCAATGCCATTCGTACCGAGTAGACGTCGAAGGACGGTATTTCGATCAGCTGTTCGATCTTCAGCGTGTCTTCCTTGAAGTCGCCGCCATCGCTGTTGCCGAAGAACGCCCCCAGTTCAGGAATCCGAACCTGACCACTGCCGGCGCCGGAGTCACGAAACAACTCAACCATGGTTTCCATTCTGCTGTTCTTCACCAGCCGGGCACGCTGAAGACCCGGGGTCAGTAAGGGAATGGTTTTCAACGGCAGAATATGAAGGCTGTCGATTTCAAAACTGGTCGGTTCAGCCGACCCCTCGTCGGAAGTCCCGTCAACGGGCTCTTCGCCTTCGTTGTTCTCTTCAGCCGATGTCATTTCTCGCCTCTGCAGGTGCCGGGATTAGCAGGCAGACCGGAAAGTAGCGGACCGGTTCTGTTTTTGCAGCCAAAAACCGGTAACTCTGTTCAACGACCTATTGCGGATAGGTCACTCCTGTCAGGTACAGACCGGTCGGTGGGGCCGTCGGACCAGCCGCCGTGCGGTCCTGAGCAGCCAGCGCGTGTTCGACATCCCGCGCCGTCCATTTGCCGCGACCGACATATTCCAGCGTACCAACCAGAATGCGCACCTGATTGTGCAGAAAGGATCGGGCGGCAGCGGTGATTTCGATTTCCTCGCCGACCCGTCTGACATCCAGCCTGTCGAGCGTCTTCAGCGGGCTGTCCGCCTGGCACTCGGCCGCCCGAAAGCTTGAAAAATCGTGATGGCCGATCAGGTTTTGCGCGGCCCGATGCATCGCCTCCGCATCCAGCGGGCGCATCACGTGCCAGACCCGCCCGGCGTCGATTGCCGGCGGCGCGCGGCGATTGAGAATTCGATACAGATAGGACCGGCCGATCGCTGAGAACCGGGCATGAAAGTCGGGCCCTGCCGGTTCCGCGGCAAGCACGCTGATCGGATTCTGTTTCAGGTGAAAGTTAAGGCCGTCACGAATCTGGTCCGCGCGAAGTGGTTTTTCGGTGTCGAGATGGGCAACCTGCGCCAATGCGTGCACGCCTGCATCCGTGCGTCCTGCACCGGAAACGGCTGTTTCCGAACCGCACAGTTTTTCTGCGGCCTCTTCCAGACATTGCTGGACACTGGACCCGTTGTCCTGCCGTTGCCAGCCGACAAACGGGCCCCCGTCATATTCAATCGTGATCTTCCACCGCGTCATCCGCGGCGGGCCGTATCAGTTTTCATGGTTGTCGCCTTCGCCCGACATCTCGTGGCCCGCACCGGCCGCTACACCCGTGACCTCAACCGCAACCGTGCCGGAGCTGCCATCGGAGAAGGTCAATGTTATATCGAAAACCTCGCCTTCGGACAAAGGCGCGGTCAGACCCATCAGCATGATATGCAGGCCACCGGGTTTCAGTTCCACGCTTTGGTTGGCGGGAACCTGAACGCCACCTTCGACGGGCCGCATCTTCATGACGCCGTTATCGCTCATGATATGGGTGTGCAGTTCGGCCTTTTTGGAAACCGTGGTGCTGGCGCCGGTCAGCGTAATGTCGGATGAGGTGGTGTTTTCCAGCTTCAGGTATACGGCGCCGGCTTTCGCCTGCGATGTCGCGCTTGCGCGTGCCCAGGGGTGATGGATGATCGTTGTGCCGATAGTAACTTCATGCGCGGTGGCGATGGAAACGGAAATCATCGCGACGATTGCCGCGGCAATCGCAGCCAGTTTGATTGTGTGCATTGTATTCGATCCTTCTGAGTTCGATTTCGATTGATAGCTTTCCGAACGTCAGAAGACAGGCGGACCTCGAATCCAGTATTGTTGCTGCGTCGCTGTCAGGCGGGCGGTGTGATCGGGGGGAACAGGATAATGAAAATGCCGGACTGTCGGTTGCGGCAACGCCACGCCGACCGGCGTTGTCGTGCCGTGCGACAGGTTTTTTGCAGCGATACAGAACGGACAGTCAAATGACTGGCTGGTATCCGCCGGGTCATCGAAGCCGAAAATGATGCGGTTGCCGCCATTCGACAGACAGAGGCCGAAACGATAGGAATCCGGGCCCGCATTGACGCTGGCAACCGCCAGGCTGACCGGCAGAATCAACTGCAGTAAAACGGCGAACAGGCCGAAGCCGACACCGACAGAGCGGATCGGTCTAACTACCGATTTTCGAGCTGTCATAAGGCGTCGTCTGATAAACGTCGTTGATCCAGTTTCCGAACAGAAGATGCGCATGCGCCCGCCACCGGTTCACCGGCCGCTTCGACGGATCGTCGTTCGGGAAGTAGTGTTTCGGCAACTGGATCGGCTTCGCCTCCCGCACATCGCGGTCGTATTCCTCGGCCAGTGTGACATCGTCGTACTCGACATGATTGAAAATGCCGATCTGGCGGTATTTCGTATCCTGCACCAGACACAGGCCGCTGTCCGGCGAAGACGCCAGAACAGTCAGGGACGGGTCGACCGGCAGGTCCTCGATGCGGGTTTCGGTATGCCGCGAAACCGGGATCGGAAATGTGTCGTTGAAGCCCCGCAACAGGCTGGTCCCCTGTTTGGTGACGTCATGATCGAAAACACCGAACATTTTTTCCGGCAGCAGCCGTTTCGGCACCTTGCGGAAATGGTACAGCGACGCCTGGGCGCCCCAGCAGATGTTCAGCGTGCTGTGCACGTTTGTCTGGGTCCAGTCATAGATTTTCGTCAGCTCTTTCCAGTAGGTGACATCTTCGAATTCCATGGTCTCGATCGGTGCGCCGGTAACAATCAGCGCGTCGAATTTCTCATCCTTGATCTGGTCCCATGTCGTATAGAACGATGCCATATGATGTTTCGAAACATGGGTCGGAATATAGGAATCCGTCGTCATCAAAGTCAGTTCGACCTGCAACGGGGTTGAGCCGACCAGACGGGCGATCTGGCATTCCGTGCGTTCCTTGTTCGGCATCAGGTTCAGCAACGCAATCTTCAGAGGACGAACATCCTGGCGGATTGCATCGGTCTCGCCCATGATCTGCACGCCTTCCTGCTCAAGGAAATTGCGCGCGGGCAAACCGTCGGGAATGGTGATCGGCACGGAGGTAACCCTTTTCTACTCAACAACAGGCGCAGTTCTAATCGGTTGCGCCCGGTTCGGGAAGCCCCCAACCTGTCGCAGCGAATTGAGCATGTTTGCGTTTTCCGCCGTCAATTCAACCCTTTGCTTGTTCCCGGTCGGAACAGGATCATTCAATTCTCTTTGATAAATCCGCCGGGTTTGGGTAGGTGTGGCGTGGTTTCAGACGATAACCGGTCTTTGATACATGACAGATACTGACGGCACACCGCCATCGCTGGATGAATTGCGGCGGCAGATTGATGCAATTGACGACGAAATTCACGCCCTGATCCGGAAACGGACGGCGGTGGTTCAGCATGTCGCATCGGCAAAGAAGGCCGGGCAGACGCTGCCTGTTCGACCTGCGCGCGAAGCCGCGATGCTGCGCCGGTTGAAAGCGGCGCATGATGGCTCGTTTCCCTTCGCCGCCCTTGCCCGGATGTGGCATGAAATGATCGCCGCCTCGACGCGAATCCAGGCTTTCTACACCATTGCGGTCCACGCCAACGGCGAACAGCATGCTCTGTGGGATCTGGCGCGCGACCAGTTCGGTTCGCAAACGCCGATCCGGGCGATTGATGGCCCGGTGGAGACCCTGACAGCCCTGCTTGACGGCGATGCCGACATTGCTGTGCTTCCGGTGCCGTCGGAAAGCGACGGCTGGTGGACGGTGCTTGCAACCTATCTGCGCGACCATCCCGAAGAAAATCCAGCGCCGCAGATTATCGAACGGCTTCCGTTTGCGGGTGTCGGCTGCGTGCGCGGCGATTTTACGGAGGCAATGGTTGTCGCCCGTGTGGTGCCGGAATCAACCGGCACTGACCGCACCGTGATCGCTACCGATAACGGGGTGCTGGAAGAAGACGGGTTCAGCGACAGCGTGTCCAATGGCGTCCGGCTGGGTGTCTACGCAACACCGGTGACGGTGCCGGAAGGAGAAAGACCATGACATCGAAGGCAGGTTCGACGCGGCTGCAACCGGTGCCGCGTCCCGGTGTGATGGACGCGCCGATTTATGTCCCGGGCACGCATCTCGACGAAGCGGATGGCAACGTTGCGATCCTGTCGGCCAACGAAAACCCGGCCGGCGCCAGTGCGTCGGCGATCAAGGCAACGGCGGATGCAGCGCGTGGCCTGCACCGGTATCCCGACGGCGGGTCGGTCGCCCTGCGTAAGGCATTGGGCGAGCTGCACGGGCTGGACCCGGAACGGATTATCTGCGGCGCCGGGTCCGACGAACTGATAACCTTTCTGATCCGCGCCTATGCCGGGCCGGGCGATGAAGTGCTGTATTCCGAGCACGGTTTCGCAATGTACCGGATTACTGCGCTGACAGTCGGCGCAACGCCGGTTGCAGCGCCGGAAACCGACCTGCGCACCGATGTCGAGTCCATCCTGTCGATGGTAAGCCCGGCGACGAAGCTGGTTTTCATCGCCAATCCGAACAACCCGACCGGGTCGTACCTGTCGCGCGATGAGGTTGCGGAGATTGCAAAAAGGCTTCCGGGCAATGTGATCCTGGCGCTTGATGCAGCCTATGCGGAATATGTCAGCCGCAACGACTACAGCGCCGGCGAAGACCTTGTCGATCAATACCCGAATGTCGTGATGTTGCGGACGTTTTCCAAAATCTATGGCTTGGCGGCGCTGCGTCTCGGCTGGGCCTTTGGCCAGGCTGATGTGATCGGTGCGATGAACCGTTTGCGCAGCCCGTTCAATGTCAACGCGGCGGCACAGGCGGCCGGTCTTGCCGCCGTGCTGGATCAGGCGTTTATCGAGAAAAGCCGGACGGAAAACGATCGCTGGCTGGCGTGGCTGTCGGCGCAGCTATCGGATATGGGCCTGCATGTACCGCCGTCTGTCGGCAATTTCGTGCTGGCCGGGTTTGCCGATGAAGACACCGCGAACCGGGCGGCGGCGTTTCTGGAAAGCCGGGGTGTCGTGCCGCGCAAGGTGGGCAGCTATCATCTGCCGACCTATCTTCGCATAACTGTCGGGCTGGAGCGCGAATGCCACATGCTGGTGGATGCCCTGCGCGACTTCATGACGCCGGAGGCGCAGACATGACCGACCGTAAGCCTATATTCAACAGGGTCGGCCTGATCGGCCTCGGCCTGATCGGGTCGTCGCTCGCCTGGGCGATGAAACGCGCCGGCATTGCCGGTCATATTGCCGGTCATGCGCGAAGCGAAAAGACCCGGGCGCGGGCGATGGAACTCGGTTTCCTCGATTCCGTTCATGAAACCGCTGCCGAATGTGCAAAATCCTGCGATCTTGTCATTTTGTGCACGCCGCTTGGCGTCTACCGGGCGATCGGCGAGGAAATAGCGCCGGTTCTGGACGCCGGGACCATCGTCAGCGATGCGGGGTCGACCAAGGTTTCGGTCATTCAGGCACTGGCGCCGGTTCTGCCCGATACCGTGTATCTGGTGCCGGGTCACCCGGTGGCCGGTACGGAAAATTCAGGCCCGGATGCCGGGTTCGAAAAGCTGTTCGACCACCGCTACTGCATCCTGACACCGGGAGAGGACATTCCGGACGAGGTCGTCAACCGTCTGCGCGAATTCTGGGAGGCCTGTGGCAGCATGGTGGAAATCATGGAAGCCGAACATCATGACCGGGTGCTGGCGATTACCTCGCATCTGCCGCATCTGATCGCCTACACGATCGTCGGCACGGCCAGTGACCTGGAAAATCAGCTTGTTCGCGAGAATGCCGATGAAACGGATATGGTCAGAACCAGCGATGTGATCCGGTTTTCCGCCAGCGGGTTCAGGGATTTTACCCGCATCGCCGCCAGCGATCCGGTGATGTGGCGCGATATCTTTCTGAGCAACCGGGAAGCGGTTCTGGAAATGCTGGGCCGGTTCAGCGAGGACCTTGTCGCCCTGCAACGGGCAATCCGCTGGTCGGACGGCGACAAGCTGGAAGAGTGGTTTACAAGGACGCGGAAAGTCCGGCGTGGCATTGTCGAACAGAAACAGGCCGGCACGTTCAGCACGGTTGAAACCGGCGAAGAATAACGCGCGCCTATTGCCACTCCACGACCGGGGGCTCATCCAGCAGCGGCATTTCCTCGACCGGCGGTGGAACGGGCGCAGTAGCAGGGGGCGGCGGTTCGTCCGATGCGATCGCCTTGCCGTCGGGTGGCAGGATTGGCCGGACATAGGCGACGGCGACCGGCCCCAGATAAACCTGACCATCCTGGATTGACATCGGCAGCTTGATGACCCGCTTGCCCGACGATGATGTCGTTGACAGCAGCGCCAGGCCCAGCTTCACCAGCCGGACATTCCGTTCCTTGATTACGCCGGCTTCGGCCAGCAGATCAAGCGTCGGGCTCAACCCGCCGAATGCGGATTCGAAGGCGGCAAGCGGGCGGAACGCCTCGTCCAGCGCCAGTGTGCCTCTCGCATCGACCGTCAGGTCGCCCCATTCTCCGCGCAACCAGGGTACGTCGATAATTCCGCCGTCATCGCGCCAGTCGGCCAGAACCGACCGAAGATCGCCGCGCTTCAGGGGTCCGAGCGCATTGAAGCGGGCGGAGATACGGTCGAGATCGGGACCAAGCGGACCGGCATAGGCTGCCGGCAGTGTCAGTTCGTCGGCGATCAGGGTAACGTCGCCGGCCGGGTCGGTATGATCGACCGGCGCCCTGGCGGGCAGTTCCAGTTCAAGCACCAGCCGCCGGGCCTTGACCGTCGCAGCTATATCCGGGGCGGAGCCTTTCAGATCTTCAAGCTGCATCGAGCCGGACTTCAGGCGGCCGGTTACGGAAAAATCAGCAACAATGACGGCACTGGTCGTGGTGACGGACATATCGACGGGCCGGCCGTTGATCGGCACGGTCATGGCCTGGTCGCCGCGTATCGTCATTTCGTAGCGGGTGGGTTCCCACAGATGGGTCTGAAGCTGTATGCCCTCCGCCTGCCAGGACCAGGCCTTGCCGGGATCCTCGACCGACGGGTAGGGAAGAGACGCCCTGATGGCGACAGGGTAGCCGCCGATGACCAGATCGCCATGGGTAACGGCATAGCCCTTGGTGCGCCAGTCCTCGATCCAGTTTTCCACGGATTCCCGCATTTCAGCGGCGGCCGACCACCAATAGACGGCGTGCGCGATAACCAACGCGCCGGCCAGACCGACAAACAGGGAAAGCATACGCCTCATGATGCCTCCTGCTTACACGAAGCCGCAGGGTACGAAAACGCACTTTTCAGGCGGGCGCCATCCGGCAGATCAAGGTGCCGGTTGTTGCGTCCGGATTTCTTCGTAAAATGAGGGCATGAACACCCCGCCATCAGACAGCATTTCAACTTCCGAAGGCTGGGCCTATCGACAGGGCGATGACGAGGCGCATCCGGCCCTTTCGGATCAGGCGCTGGCCGCCGCCAAGAAAACCTTCCTCGACGGTCTGAACGAGGAAGATGATGTCTGGTTCTTCGGTTATGGATCGCTGATGTGGAATCCCGGTTTTCCGTCGCTGGCGAACGGCGTCGCCGTCACCCGCGAATGGAAACGACGCTTCTGCGTGTATTCACACCGGTATCGGGGCACACCGGTCCAGCCGGGCCTGGTTCTGGGTCTGGATGTTGGCGACGGTTGCACGGGCCGGGCTTACCAGGTCTGCACCGGACAGGTTCACGACGTGGCGGATTATCTGTGGGATCGGGAAATGGTTACCGGCATCTATCGGCCGACGCTGATCGAGGCCGACGTGGAAGGGCATGGGCGGAAGGCGTGCTGGGCGTTCGTTGTCAAACGCGACCATACGCAGTATGCCGGCGCGCTCAGCGAGGATGACTGCGCGACCCTGATCAACAAGGCAATGGGCAACCGCGGCAGCAACCGCGACTATCTGAAAAGCACTCTGGAACACCTGATCGATATCGGCGTCGACGATCCGCATCTGCAGGCAATCGCCGCCCGGATCGGTCTGTCAGTCTAGCCGCAGCGCGACCAGCCGCAGCCGGTACAGGTGTCGCAGCCTTCCTGCTTGATCAGGCCGGCCGTTCCGCAACGCGGGCATTGCCGGCCGGCGCCGGCCACCGCCTGGCGCTTCAACGGCGGCTCCACGGTGTCGGTGTCACCGCCCGATTTGTTCATCCGGTCTATGAAACCGGTTTCGATCATGTGGTTTTCGATGACCTCGCCGATGGCGGCCAGCAGGCTCGGCACATAATGGCCGCGCATCCAGTATCCGCCACGCGGATCGAACACGGCCTTCAGCTCTTCAACCACGAAAACCACATCGCCGCCCCGCCGGAATACGGCGCTGATCATCCGGGTCAGCGCGACGGTCCAGGCATAGTGTTCCATGTTCTTTGAATTGATGAATACCTCGAACGGTCGCCGTCGCCCGTCCTGGGTGATATCGTTGACGGTGATGTAGATGGCGTGGTCGCTTTCCGGCCAGTTGATCTTGTAGGTCGACCCGGTCAGCGCCGGGGGCCGGTCCAGCGGCTGTGTCATGTAGACAATGGCGTTCTTGTCCGTCGTCTTCGGCTCTCCGGCCGGCGCGGCTTTCACAGGAACGGCAGCGGCCGGGGCCTCCGGTTCGGCCTGTGTCAGGCTCAGCACCGCGCCGCGGATATCCGACGGGCGATAGGTCGTGCATCCCTTGCAGCCCTGATCGTAGGCATCGAAGTAGATCGACTGGAAATCGTCGAAACCTATTGTTTCCGGCAGGTTGATTGTCTTGGAAATCGAACTGTCGATGTATTTCTGCACCAGCGCCTGGACGGCCAGATGGTCCTTGGGCGAGAGCGATTGTGCATCGACGAACGCATCCGTCAACGGGGCGGCATCGCCCTTCAGCAGGCGGTACAGGCGGTGTGCATTGTTTTCAACGGTTTCGGTGGTTGTTTCGCCGTTCGGCAACAGAACACGACGGTCATGGGTGAAGGCGAAGACCGGCTCGATGCCGCTGGAAACATTATTGGCCAGCAGCGAAATCGTGCCGGTCGGCGCAATCGAGGTCAAAAGAGCGTTGCGAATGCCGTGCTGCCGGATCAGCGCCTGCACCGCCGGATCCAGTTCGCGGATGGTTTCGCCGGCCAGATAGGCATCCGCATCGAACAGCGGGAACGGCCCCTTTTCAGCAGCCAGTTCGATCGAGGCGCGGTAGGCGGCGTCGCGCAGGCAATCGAACCAGCCGGCGGCAAGCTCCAGACTTTCCGGCGACCCGTAGCGAACGCCGCACTGAATGAAAGCGTCGGCCAGACCGGTAACCCCAAGGCCTATCCGTCGTTTCGCCAGGGCTTCCTGCTTTTGTTCTTCGAGCGGAAAGCGCGACACGTCGATCACGTTGTCCATCAGGCGAACCGCCGTCGTCACCGTATCGCGCAGGGCGGTCATGTCGATTGCGGCGGACGGCGTAAACGAAGCCTCTACCAGCGCCGACAGGTTGATCGAGCCCAGCAGGCAGGCGCCGTAGGGCGGCAGCGGCTGCTCGCCGCAAGGGTTCGTCGCGGCGATGGTTTCGCAATAATGCAGGTTGTTGCGCTGGTTGATGCGGTCGATGAAGATCACGCCCGGTTCGGCATAGTCGTATGTGCTGCGCATGATCTTGTTCCACAGATCGCGCGCCTCGACGCGCCGCGCGATCTTGCCGTCGAAGACAAGGTCCCAGCCGTCGCCGGCTTTAACCGCTGTCATGAATGCATCGCTGGCCAGCACTGACAGATTGAAGTTTGTCAGGCGTCCGGGCGTTTGCTTCGCGGTAATGAATTCCTCGATATCAGGATGGTCGCAGCGCAAGGTCGCCATCATCGCGCCCCGGCGGGACCCGGCGCTCATGATCGTGCGGCACATCGAATCCCAGACATCCATGAACGATACCGGCCCGGACGCATCCGCCCCCACGCCCTTCACCAGATAACCCTTGGGCCGCAGGGTCGAAAAATCGTAGCCGATACCGCCGCCCTGCTGCAGGGTCAGGGCCGCTTCGCGCAGATGGCTGAAAATGCCGTCCATGCTGTCGGGAATCGTTCCCATGACAAAGCAATTGAAAAGGGTGACATCGCGCGCCGTTCCTGCGCCGGCCAGTATTCTGCCGGCGGGCAGAAACCGAAAATCCTTCAACGCATTGAAAAACTTTGATTCCCAAAGTGCGGTATCAGAGTCCGCCCCGGTTTCAGCCTTTGCCACAGCCTTGGCAACGCGCTGCCAGGTTTCGGCGACTGTTTTGTCCACAGGGCCGCCGTCCGGCGACGCAAAACGGTATTTCATCTCCCAGATTCGGTTGGAGATATCCGCATGAAACGGGCTGTCAGTCATACAGGGCCTTTCCCGTGCTCAATCCGCAATTAAGTAAATAATTGAAATTGTTAACAAAAACAGATTGCAAATGCACCGGCAACTATACGCTTCTACGGGAAAGAGTCAATATTGTTCCCGTTTTGTTTTATGTTTATGGAAAATCTGTCAGTGCCGGGTGAGGTGCATTCGCCCGGAATACCATAAGAACCTGCAGGATATGGAATAAGAACCCACAATGTTATCCACAATTTGTGCAGGATCAGCCCTGGTCGCTTTCGAAGCCGCTCGTATTCTCCAGTCTTCGGGTGGCCTCGTTGATCCGCTCGCTTGCCTGGTTCAGGAAAGTCCGCCGGTCGAGCCCGGGCGGAAACGGTTCCAGAAACTGAAGATTGATATGGCCGGGTTTACAGGCGCTGAGTTTTTTGGGCCATGCGGAGCCGGAATTTAATGCGGCCGGTACGCATGGTAAGCCAAGTTCGCTGTAAAGGGCCGCAGCCCCGGGCAGGAACTTTCGGGATTCACCGGGCGCGGTTCTGGTGCCTTCGGGGAAAATCACGATGACACGGTTTTCTTCGGCGCAGGCCCTGGCATCGACGGTCATCTGTTTCAGCGCCGCCATGCCGGCCGACCGGTCAACGGCAACATGGCCCGTCTTGCGCAGATACACACCGAAAAGCGGGATTTTCGTCAGTTCCTGCTTCAGCACGAAGGCAGGCATGTCGAAAAATTCCGTCAGGGCCAGCGTTTCCCAGGCGGACTGGTGTTTGCTGATCACCAGAAACGGCTTTTCCGGCAGGTTTTCAATGCCGTCGATCGACCAGGTGATGCCGCCGATCCGGCGGGCGGTCCACAGCATGGTGCGCAGCCAGAAGACCGCAAAGGGCCTGAAAAGCCTGTCCGGCAACAGCATCAGCGGAATGTAGGCGACGGCCATGACAAGGGTCAGCCCATAGAAGGCGGTGGCGAAAAGAACGCCACGCAAGGTCATGGCGCCACGACCATTTCGCCGGCATGACGGATATAAGCCAGCAGGGTTTTCGTGTATTCCCCGGCCAGAAGCAGCGCGGTGCCGGGGTATCGGTACCAGCGGTTGCTCTTGACATGATCGGGGAAAACCGGATGCGCCAGAATTTCCACATCCGGCATCGCCGCCTGAAATTCGACGAGACTGCGCGGCATGTGATAGGCAGCGGTGACGAGACGCAACGAACGGTATCCTTCCTTCTTCATCCATTCAGCGGTTTCCCGCGCATTGCCGGCCGTATCATCGGCTTCGTAGCCGAGGACGATGCAGCAATCGGCGCGGCTGGGGTTCTGCAGGGAAACCCGCAACAACTCCTCGACATCGATACCGCGATGCACACCGGAAACAAACAGCTTTCGCCCCTGTTCCGCCTCAAGCAGCTGGAGACCCGTTTCAAGCCGCAGGCTGCCCCCTGTCAGAACGGCGATTGCGTCGGTCTTGCGCCCCGGCGCATCAACGCCTTTTGGCAGGCTGATGGCGAAAACGACGAAGCCGGCCAGCCACAAGCCGCCGATTGTCAGAAGACCGACAGACAGCCACCAGCGGCGCGATAGACGACGACGGGACGAGCGCATGGCTTTCTTGTACGGCGACTCGCTGCACGGGGTCCAGAGTTCAGAAGGTGCGGTCTGCGCGATGTCGAGCCGGGCGGGCATCAGGCCATGTCGGCCAGCGCCTTCATCACCGTCCGGCGCGCTGCGAACATGGCGATCAAACTGGCGATCAACGGCAGAACAGCCATGGCGAGCCAGCGGAAGTAGCCGCCGGATTGATTGCCGCTGTTTGCGATATCAAGGCCGGCGGCGGCCTGGCTTAACCCGAACACGGTTACTAATGCGATCAGGGTGCCGCATGCCGCGCCGATCAGCGCCAGCCGCAATGCATGAGTCTGAAACTGCTTGGCGATGTAGCCGTCCTGTGCGCCGATCAGATGCAGCAGTTCAATCGTGTCGCGATGCGCAAACAGCGCGCCGCGTGTGGCGAACACCATCATGATCACCGCCGCGCCGGCAACCACGACCACAACGCCAAGAGCAACGATCTGCAGCGAACGGAGGTAACCGATAACCCGGTCCCGCCAGAGCCCATGGTCGTCCGCACGCGCACCGGTGGTGGCGTTCAATTCGCGGTTCAGCGCCTCGATATCGATCGGCCCGCCGGATTCAAGTTGCACATCGATCAGCCGGGGCAGAGGCAACGCGCCGATATCCGCGCCGGCGCCAAGCCAGGGTTCGAGCAGGGCCTGCATCTCTATCAGCGGCAGAGCCTGGGCGCTTTCGATGCCAGGCGTGCGCCGAAGGATTTCCAGTGTCTCATCAAGTCGCTGTTGCAGGTCATTTGTGTCCTCATCACCCTGAACCGGTACTTCGACTGTCATCGTGCCCGACAGGCCAGCTGCCCACTGATCAGCGAAATCCGACAGGGTGATGGCGCCCCACATCGCCAGCGCCGCAATATAGACCAGAAAACCGATCATCCAGGGCATGAACCGGGTTGACGGGTCGCGGTTCAGCGGCAGGTCAAGGCGGCGCACCAGCATCAGGGCTGCCCCCGCAACCCGGATCCCCAGGTGCTGTCGTCCTCGACTTCCAGCCGTCCGTCGCGCAGATGCATCACCGGATGCTTGAAACGTTCGACCAGGGAGCGGTTATGAGTGGCAATCACCACCGCCGTGCCCATCCGGTTCAGCTCCTCGAACAGGTACAGCAGTCGCACGGCAATGGCGTCATCGACATTGCCCGTCGGTTCATCTGCCAGCAGCAGGCCGGGCCGGGCGATGACCGCACGTGCGATGGCCACCCGCTGTTTCTGCCCGCCCGACAGGGTGGCCGGAAGGGCGTTGATATGATCCGCCAGACCGACCCAGGCCAGCAATTCGCCGACATGTTTCTTGACCACCGTTTCGCTTGCGCCGTTGACCCGCAGCGGCAGGGCCACATTGTCGAAAGCCGACATGTGTTCCAGCAGGCGAAACTCCTGAAACACGACGCCGATGCGGCGGCGAACCGCCGGCAATTCCTTTCGCGGGATGGTGGCGACATCGCGATCCATGATGGAAATCAGGCCGCGGCTCGGGCGCGTTGCCAGATACATCAGGCGCAACAGGGTCGACTTGCCGGCGCCGCTGGCGCCGACAAGGAAGTTAAACGAGCCCTCTTTCAAGTCGAACGTGATGTCGCTTAGAACTTCAGGCCCGGCACCGTAGCGCATTCCAACATTTTCAAAGCGAATCACACGCTGTTCCTGCTCGCCTATAACCGCCAAATCCGGCCTTGCCGTCAGATCGACCCTAGCTTTCGTTGCGCCGCCGAACAAGGCGGAAGCCCCTGAATCCCTACGGCTTTCCCCGATACTCACCTGTTGGGCCGAACGGCGCGACAGGCCTGCCGCTTCGGCAACCTTGCGCAGCGGTGTTGCGGCTCTTATAAAAAATCAAGTGTATCATAGGGTTTCCGCTGCCAATGGTTCTGGTTTGTCCGAATTGTTCGTCCCGCTTCAAGGTGAAGGCGGAAGCCCTGGGCGAAAAGGGCCGGCTGGTCCGTTGCGCCAAATGTAGCCACAAATGGCATGCTGCCATCTCGGATCTTCAGGAAAGCGGTGGCAGCGCCAAACCAACGCCGGAGAAAGTTCCGCCGGCGAAAAAGGCCGCAGCGCCTAAGGCAGCGCCTCCGAAACCGACCACGCCAAAACCTGCCGCACCAAAACCGGCAGCCGCTGTACCCGAACCAGACCCGGTTCCGGAAGATGCCGCACCGCCGGAACCGGCGGAGCCTGAAACCGCAGAGCCTGACGCTGCCGAGCCAGATTTCGCAGGACCGGATGCGCTGGCGCATCTAGACCAGGAAGACGCGGAAGCGGACGCTGCGGAAGAAAAGGCGAGCGACGATGTGCCGTCGGGACTGACCGGCGAATTCGACCGGTCGCCGCCGCCGATCCCACCGGCTTCGCATTTCGAACCCCGTGAGCCGCCGACCCGAAAAATCGGGCCGTGGATTTCATGGGGCGTGCTGGTCGGTTTCATCGTGCTTTTCGTCAGCGGCACGCTTTACTTCGCCAAGCCTCTGGTGGAATCCTATCCGGGCGCTGCGAAGATATTCATGGCGGTTGGTTATCCAATCGATCTTCTGGGGCATGGCTTCGAATTGCCACAGCCGGTAGCGGAAGCGCATCCTGACAAAACGCCACGCACGCTTGTGGTCAAGGGTGTGGTGGTGAACACGACCGGCGATACGATGAAGATTCCGCTGCTGAAAGGCTCCCTGCGCGATACGGATGGTGTCGATCTGGCTTCGTGGGCGTTCCGGGCGACGCGCGAAGAAGCCCTGCCGGGCGAGTCGGTTCCCTACGAAACCGAAACCAGCGAAATCCCGCAGGGCGCAACGACTGTTGCGGTAACATTCCTGACAGAGCAGGAAGCGCAGGAACAGGGATTGCTGAAAGACGGCGAATAGGCCGCCCGACGTTTCATCAAACTGTTACGAATCTGCCGTATTTGATTATTCCGGTTGTCAATTTCCGGCATCGGATGAACACGTGCTGTCCAGACGTACTGCTGCTAGCCTGTTTCTGCTGGTTTTTCCGGCCTTGTCGCCGGCCCGGGCTGACGGCAACAACGAGATATTCGGCCTGTGGCGTGACCCGGCGATGCAGGCGCATGTGCTGCTTTATGCCTGCGATACCGGCTTGTGCGGTGATCTGGTGCAATTGCCCGACAATGCCGAACCGAGGGATCTGAACAATCCGGATCCGGAGCAACGCAGCCGCAATCTTCTGGGACTGACCGTGATAGACGGTTTCCGCAAGGCCGATGACACCGGCACGGTATGGATCGGCGGCGGCGAGCAGGGTCGGTTGCCCGGCCGTATCTATGTTCCGACCAATGGCGACACGCTGGGCGATGCTGAAAATACCTATGTCATCCACCTGACCGCCAAGGACACGCTGACAATCGGCATCGACAATTGCCTGTTCAGTTGTTTCGCGAAGAATACATGGCGGCGTGTCGGCCGCAGCGACCGGGTGTCGCAGAGCCAATCGCAGTGACTGTTTGTTGATGCATATCATGGCGGCTAGAATGCCGCTGTGTCAGAACAGACATCCTTACAGCCCGAAAAGGGGACCCCTCATGGCGTTCGATGACCTGAAAGCAGAAATCATGACCGTACTGGATGCGCTGCGCGGTCCATCGCCCGATGCTCATGAAGTCTATGAACGCGTACGGCAGTCACTCGATACGATGAAGGCGGAAGGGCTGCCGCTACCGCAGGATCTGGTGCATCTCGAAGAAGAGCTGGAACGCACCTTCGCCGAACAGAAGCGCAAAGGCTCCGGCGCGTAACCGTCGGGTGCGCCTGCCTCAATCGTAACTCAGTGCCCGGGCTTTACCCCTGAAAACCGTGTAGGCAAGAACTGTATAACCGATAATCGTCGGCAGCACGAAACACGTACCGATCAGGATGATCATCAGGCTTTCCGGTGCTGATGCGGCTTCATAGATCGTCAGTCGTTCCGGCACCACATACGGATAGAACGAATAGGCAAGACCGCAGAACGCCAGGATGAAAACGCCGGTTCCGGCGACGAAGGGCAGCCAGGCGAACGCATCATCTGCGGTTGGCAGCCGCTTCAGCCAGAACCAGAGCAGGATGATCAGGCCCGCTGACAGCAGGGGTAGCGGCGAAAGATACAGGGCTTCCGGAAAAAGAAACCACTTGTCGAAGATCCGCGTGCTGACATACGGCGTGGTCAGCGAGATCGCGGCCATGCCGAGCACCAGCCCCCAGATGCCGCCCTTTGCCCAGCCGACCGCCTTTTTCTGCAGAGGTCCTTCGGTTTTCAGAATAAGCCAGGCCGCGCCGATAAAGCTGTAGCCTACTGTAAGGAAAACCGCTGTCAGGCAGGCGAAGAGAATCGTGAACAGGGTATAGTCCAGACCCATCACATAGAGGCCCAGCATGAAACCTTGCGACAGTGATGTCATCAGGCTTCCGGCAAAGAAGGCCCGGTTCCATGTTTTTTTGTGATGGTCCGGCGCCTTTGCCCTGAAATCGAAGGCAACACCGCGCAGGATCAGGCCGATCAGCATTACCGCCACGGGCAGATAGAGCGCGGTCAGAATGACGCCATGCGCCGTCGGAAAGGCGACGAGCATGATGCCGATGGCCAGCACGAGCCAGGTTTCGTTGGCATCCCAGAACGGTCCGATCGTAGAGACCATCCGGTCTTTTTCCTCCGCATCGCCCAGCGGAGACAGGACGCCGACGCCAAGGTCAAAACCGTCCAGCACAACATAGATCAGGATCGACAGGCCCATCAGCGCCGCAAAGGTGAACGGCAGCCATGTGCCGGGGTCTCCGAAAAGGTTCATCATGACTGCCCCGCCAATTTACCGATTGTTGCGCCGAACCCGCCGGAAGACGGTGAACTGGACAAATCGCCGCCGGTTGCCTTGCGCGCGAGATAGAAGACCACGCCGACATAACAGGCCAGAAGCACCACATAGACTGCCAGATAGGCAAGCAGGGTGCTGAGCACCATGCCGGCCGGAACGTCTCCCACAGCGTCCTTTGTCGCCAAGACGCCCTGAACCAGCCAGGGCTGCCGGCCGATTTCTGTGGTGAACCATCCGGCAAGCGTCGCCAGCCAGCCGGAGAAGGTCATCGCCACCAGAACAAACAGCATCGGTCGTGTGAGGCCCTGAACGCCTTGCCTTTTCCTGATCATCAGGGCAAGCGCCAACCAGCTTACGGCCAGCATCGCCATGCCGATTCCCACCATGACACGGAAACTGAAGAACACCGGTGCGACGCGCGGGTGAAGGATTTCCCCCGTGTCGGTAACATAGTCGTTCAGACCCGGCACAACGCCGTCGGCGGAATGCCTGAGGATCAACGATGCGCCATTCGGGATTGCAATCTCAAAATGGTTGGTCCGCGCCGTGTCATCAGGCAGAGCGAACAGAACCAGCGGCACATTCGGACCGGTTTCCCAGTTTGCTTCCATGGCCGCGACTTTCTGCGGCTGATGTTCCAGCGTGTTGAGGCCATGCATGTCGCCGACGACAATCTGAACCGGTATCAAGATCGCCGCCATTGCTACGGCTGTTTTCATCGAGGACTTGACCCCCTCGGTCTGGTCCCCCCGCAGCAGCCGGAATGCGGAAACACCGGCGATCAGAAAGGCGACGGTCAGGCCGGAAGCCAGCAGCATATGGACGAACCGGTACGGCATCGACGGATTGAACACGATCGCCAGCCAGTCGGTTGCATGGGCCACGCCATCGCGCATTTCAAACCCGGTCGGGGTGTGCATCCAGCTGTTCAGAACGATAATCCAGAAGGCCGAAACCGACGTGCCGAAAGTGACGAGAAAAGTTGCCCCGGTATGTACCCAGGGCGGAACCCGGGATACGCCGAAAAGCATGATACCGAGGAACACAGCTTCCAGGAAAAAAGCGGTCAGAATTTCATAGGCCAGCAGCGGGCCGGCAATATTGCCGACCGTTTCCATGAAACCCGGCCAATTGGTGCCGAACTGAAACGACATGGTGATGCCTGACACCACCCCCATGGCGAATGACAGGGCGAATATCTTCACCCAGAACATGTAGGCATCCATCCATTTCTGCTCGCCGGTCCGGTTGAACCGAATCTTGAAGAACAGAAGAACCCAGCCAAGGGCGATGGTTATGGTCGGGAAAAGAATGTGGAAGGATATGTTCGCGCCGAACTGAAGACGCGACAGCAGCAGGGTATCCATCACGAGCATCCACCATTGTTCATATGCCAGAGAGGTAGATCACGGCAGGCGGTGTTCCAACCCGATGCGACGCAAAGCCGCAACAGCGCAGGGTTTCACCGACCCTAGTCGAAGGGATTAAGCAGGCGTTCCAGATATTGCAATTCCGATTCCGGACGGCTGCGTTCAGACGCACGACGGCGCAGTTCGTCGCGAATTTCGCGAGCCCGTTTCAGTTCGCCGGTGCTGGGTATGTCAACGTCGGATGTGTCGCTTTCGGTGCCGATACCGGTCTGGCCCTCGCGGCGGTTGAACGGATCGGTCTGACGCGGCGTACCCTGGCCCTGTGCCTGCTGGCCCTGGCCCATCTGGCTGCCATAGCGCTGCATGAAGGCTTCCTGGGCGGCCCGCGCGGCTTCGCGCATCTGATCCAGCGCGCGTCCTTGCGGGCCGACGGCATCGCCGGGCGAATTCTGTTGCAGCGCATCGGACGACCGGCGCATTTCCCGATCCGCCTGGCCGAAGGATTGCGGCGATGATCCCATCATCTGTTCGAAGCGCTTGCGGATGTCGCCAAGCTGCTGGCGCAAGGCTTCCTGCAACGCTGCATCAGCGCCGCGTGACCCGCCACCACGCTGGGTCTGGCCCTGCTGCAGGTTCTGTCCGCTGTTTTCGTTGTTGCGTCCCTGGCCTTCCATGAATTCGCTGTTCTGCGACTCCCGGAAAGTGCGGTCCAGCAATTCCTGCTGGCCCTGCATCAGTTGCTGCATGCCTTCCAGCATCTCCATCGCTTCCATTGCTTCGGGCGAGGGACGGGAGCTGATGCCAGCCTGCAGGTTTTCCATCATCTTCTGAAGCTGTTGCAACAGGCGCTGCGCGGCATCCTTCTGCCCTTGCTGCAGCAATTCGCGGATACGGTCCATGATCTGGTCGACATCGCTTTTCGCCAGCGTCTGGGCATCTTCATCGAGCGGATTCTGGCTCGTTTCGCCGTCCTGCATCTGACGCAACGCCTCCTGCGCCATGGCGCGCATGAAATCATCCATGGCCTGCTGCAATTCATCCATCAGCCGTTCGATTTCCGCTTCGTCGGCACCGCGCGCAATCGCTTCCGCCAGCGCCCGCTCCGCTTCGCGAAGGCGGCGTTCAGCGACAGACAGATTGCCGTCTTCCAGCCGCAGGGCCAGATCCCAGAGCAGGTCGACGATATTGTCGATTGTCTCGTCCGTCGGTTGGCCGTCGCGCCTGTCCTGCAACCGGCGCTGCGCCAGCGACAGTCCCATAAAGACCACCACATCGCCGCCATACAGCTCGGTCGACTGTCCGATCGCCTCCAGGTCGTAGGCGACGTCCGGGGCAACAGCCTGCCTGTCGATGGCCAGAAAACGACGCTGGTCGATCAGGGCCCTGGCAATCGGATGCTGGAAGTCACGCGCCGGCAGCGCGAAGGGCAGCGGATCGCTGTAGGTCGTCTGACCCAGCGCGTCTTCCACTTTCAGTTCGGCGAACACCGGGTCGCCGGCCCAGATATGTTCAAGCAGGTTCACGAAGGTCGAGCCGGTAACGTCGCGTTCGCCTGTATCGGGTGAGGTAATGCCGACCGATATCGTCTCCTGCCCGTCGATCCGTTCTTTCGTTTTGCGGATTTCAATCGACAGCGCCGCCACGCCGTAGTCGTCGGTCGCCTTGTAATCCAGTTCAAGCGAGCGTCTTTCGGTCAGACCGTATGGCCGATCCGACAATGCGGCTGTCGGTGGATTGTCGGGGGTAATGGCGATCTGCCAACGGGCGACGTCTTCATCGTCGATGGTGACGGCCAGATCGGTATCGGCGGTCAGTTCCCGTTCGATCCGGTAGCTGCGCGGTCCGTTCTCCTCGAAGGCCTCGGCCGTGTCCGTCTCCTCTAGCAGCGGTGGCTCTTCTGTGCCGCTGACCTGAATCACAAGCATTGAACCGACCGGCGCCTGTGCCTGCCCACTATCGCCGACTTCCTGGCTCGAATTGGTTCGCGACAGGAAAATCGGCGCAGTGGCGGTGTATTCCGGCGGGGTGATCCAGGCATCAAGCGTAACCAGCGCCAGATCGGTGCGGGGAGTGAAATGCGGCTGAAGCGAATTCAGCATGTTCGGCACGGCGCGGTCGCCGGCAAGGCCGGTCATCGCCAGCAACGCCAGCAGGGCGGCGAGCCTCAGGGCCAGCGGATCCCGCCGCGACAGGTGCGCATCGGCCCGACCGGCATGCATGTTCTGGCTCGCATCGACTGCCTGACGGCGGTGCAAAGCCCACAACGACTGCGCGGCGCTATCGCCTTCGCCGAAAGCGAGCCGGTCTTCAAGCGCCTCCAGCGGCCGGTGTTCCAGTTTGTTCGACAGTTCCAGGTGGCGCAGGACATCGGCGCGACGGGGTTGCCGGAAGGCCCTGAAGCTTCTGCCGAGGCTCCATATCAGGGCTGCCGCCAGAACAACCAGCAGCGCGATGTGTGGCCAAGGAGGAAGCAGGGCCGGCCAGCCGCTGGACGCCAGTGCGGCGCAGCCCGCGAGAAGCGTCAGGAAAGGCCAGAAGGCGGAAAGAAAGCGTTCGGCAAAGACAACGCCATAGCCACGCAGCATCAATCCGAAGCTGACCGTGCCGGGACGCCGCTGCTTGAAGCGAGGTTCCCAGGCTGGTCGTCGGGTTTTACCGGTGTCTTCTGTCATCCGTCCATCATTCGTTTTCAATCACCTGCTGCCACCCGTGCCATCCCGCCATTCTGCTGCCAGGACGCTAACTGATCCCGTCCAATCAGATCTTCGATTTTCTGGCGCGGGCGAACCACAGAATAATCATCACCGTTAACCAGCACTTCCGGCACAAGGGGTCGGAAATTGTAGGTCGACGACATCACCGCGCCATAGGCGCCGGCTGTGCCAAAAGCCACCAGGTCTCCGTCACAGACCGGCGGCATCCGTCGACCTTTCGCGAAGGTATCGCCGGATTCACAAACTGGACCGACAATATCATATGTCTCGGCCTGAACGTCAGGGTCAGGCTGTCGCACCGGGATCACTTTATGGTGTCCGTCATACATGGCGGGACGGATCAGATCGTTCATCGCGGCGTCGAGGATCATGAATTTCCGCTCTTCGCCCTGCTTCATGTAAATCACCCGGGACAGCAGAATGCCGGCATTGCCGACGATCATCCGTCCGGGTTCAAGCAGAATTCTTGCACCGAGGGGCGCTATTTCCTCGCGGATAACCTCGGCATAGGCATCCGGCAAAGGCGGCACTTCGGTATCGTAAGGAATACCCAGTCCGCCCCCGAGATCGATATGCCTGATCGTGTGCCCATCGGCGCGCAGCATCTTCACCGTTTCCGCAACCCGTCTGAAGGCCGCACGATAGGGGGCCAGTTCGGTCAGCTGCGACCCGATATGCACGGCAATCGAAATCGGCTCGATGCCGGGCAGGCTGGCGGCCAGACGATAAATATCCTGCGCCCGGTTGATGTCGATACCGAACTTGTTCTCTTTCTTGCCGGTCGAGATCTTTGCATGCGTGTTGGCATCGACATCCGGGTTCACACGAACGGCGACATGCGCCGTTTTTCCCAGCGACGTCGCCACCCGGCTTAACGCCTGCAGTTCGTTTTCCGATTCGACATTCAGTTCCAGAATGCCGGTATGCAGGGCGAATGCCATTTCGGATTCGGTCTTGCCGATGCCGGAAAAAACGATCCGCTCCGGCGGCACGCCAGCCGCGAGCGCCTGGCGCAATTCGCCTTCCGAAACCACATCCGCGCCCGCGCCGAGATCACATAGTGTTTTGATGACGGAAAGGTTTGAATTCGCCTTTACCGCATAACAGACAATCGCATCCATATCAGCGAAGGCATCGGCGAAAACGGTGTAATGCCGCGTCAACGTTGCCGTGGAATAGACGTAAGCCGGCGTTCCGACCTCGGACGCGATACGGGAAAGCGGAACGTTTTCCGCACACAATTCCCCGTTTATGTAATCGAAGTGGTTCATGTTGCGTCCAGCCTTGGCTAAAGGTCGGCTATTCCGACGGATAGGTTTGCGGGTAAGTCGATTCAGGACCCGGCGGTTCCGGATCTCCCTTTTTGCCGCATCCGGCCAGCAGTGCGGCAGCGACCACCAAAATCGCGATGCCCCAAATCATTTTGTGGCGATACCGATCCGGGTCTTGTACTGCTCTTACCTTCACAGGAAACGCTCCTTTGCGGCCGCTACGGCGGCCTTTACATTTTCCGGGGCCGTGCCGCCATAACTGCGCCGGCTGGCGACAGCCGAATCCACCGACAACACATCGAATATAGCATCAGTCAGGCGGCTTTCCACCGTCTGAAGATCAGCCAGCGGCAATTCATCAAGCCGGCACTGCCGTTCAGAGGCCATGGCAACGATGCGGCCCGTCACATGATGGGCGTCGCGGAAGGGCATGCCCATCTCTCTGACAAGGTAGTCCGCAAGGTCGGTGGCGGTCGGAAATCCACGCTCCAGCGCGTTGCGCATCGCTGTTTCGTTCGCTTCAAGATCGTCGATCATGCCGGCGGTTGCCTTGATCGCCAGGGTCAATGTTTCGACGGCGTCGAATACCGGCTCCTTGTCTTCCTGCATGTCCTTGCCGTAGGTCATCGGCAGGCCTTTCATGACGACCAGCAGGGTCGTCAGCGCGCCGATCAGCCGCCCAGGCTTGGCGCGCACCAGTTCGGCGGCGTCGGGATTGCGCTTCTGCGGCATGATCGACGACCCGGTGGTGAAGGCGTCCGACAGTTTCACGAAGCGGAACTGGTCGCTGGCCCACAGCACGATTTCTTCCGCCAGACGCGACAGATGTACGGTCAGGATCGAGCCGGCGGCAAGAAATTCCATCGCAAAGTCCCGGGCCGCGACGCTATCCATCGAGTTCGCGGTCGGTCGGTCGAAACCCAGTGCCGTCGCCGTCATTTCCCGGTCGATCGGAAAACCGGTTCCGGCCAGCGCGGCAGCGCCCAACGGGCATTCGTTCATGCGTTTGCGACAATCGGCCATTCGGCCGCGGTCACGCCCGATCATCTCGACATAGGCCAGCAGATGGTGACCGAACGTGACGGGCTGGGCCGTCTGCAAATGGGTAAAGCCCGGCATCACCGTGGCCGAATACATATCCGCTTTCTCGATCAGGCTGCGCAGCAGATTGGCGATTTCCGCATCCAGTTCGTCGATGGCGTCGCGCAGCCAGAGCCTGATATCTGTTGCGACCTGGTCGTTGCGGCTGCGCGCGGTGTGCAGCCGGCCGGCAGCGTCGCCGATCAGCGCTTTCAGCCGGTCTTCGATGTTCATATGGATGTCTTCCAGCGCCCGGCTGAAAGTGAAATCGCCGCCGGCAATCTCTTCTGCGATCTGATCAAGCCCTTGTGAGATGTTCCCGGCGTCGGTATCTGAAATAATGCCGGTCTTGGCCAGCATCGCCGCATGCGCCTGCGAGCCTCTGATATCCTGGGCGAACAGACGCCGGTCGTAATCGATCGACGCGTTGATCTGTTCCATGATTTCGGCTGGAGGTGTGCTGAAGCGCCCGCCCCACATCTTGTTTGCTGTCATGACATGCCTATCTCGTCTCGTGTGACGGCTGTTTTGACACTACGACGTGGCAAAGAAAAGCATCAGAAGGGATTGAACGTTAATATGTTGCAGAGAATCGCCAGAATCAGAGCCCTTCACCTGTCAAAGACAGCCGCAGACATGGTTTTCGCCCTCCTCGCTTGGAGTTTGCTGACCATTCCTTCTGCACTCGCTGCCGATGCCCTGCCCCTGAACGGCGATATGCAGCGCCTTGTTCTGGTGAAGGAACGGGCAATGGCGCCTGATGCCGAATTTCTCGATGCGAACGGCAACACTGTCGCGGTCAGTGATTTCAAGGGCAAGGTGCTGCTGCTGAATTTCTGGGCGACCTGGTGCCCGCCCTGTATCCGTGAAATGCCGGCGCTGGACCGGTTGCAGGAAGATCTGGGCGGAGAGGATTTAGTCGTAGTGGCTGTCAGCACAGATGCCGGTGGCAAGGCGGTTGCCGGGCCGTATCTTCGCGACCGGCTTGGGCTGACCAATCTCGACCTTTACCTCGATCCGAAATTCAATGCCTGGAAAACCTATCAGGGTGGCGGTCTGCCGACCTCCTTCATTATTGACCGTCAGGGCCGACTGGTTGGTGCTCTGGTCGGCGAGGCGGAATGGGACGGCGACGACGCCAAGGCGCTGTTCCGGCAGCTGCTCGGCGAGACGGTTGAAATATCCGGTTAGGCCGACATTTAGCGCAGCAGTTTTTCGCCGGTTTTCAGTTCAACGGCTTTCATCAGTCCGACAACGGTTTCCTGACTGATGGAATCGCCGCTGCCCATGATCTGTTCACGGAAGATCACCTTCAATGCGTCGACATGAAGGGTCACCAGCAGCATGTCGGGTTCTTCCAGCCGTTCTTCCTGTTCCATCAGGTAGAGACACAACGACCGGCCAACCTGGGTGATCAGTGGATAGCCGAAGGTCGCCGCCTGTCCCCGCATGTTGTGAATGACCCGGAACAGCAGTTTCATTGTGTCCGGTGACCGGTCATTCTTGTATCTGGTGACAAGAGCGTCGACTTCCGCCATGTCATTCTTCAGGTGTTCGATATACTCGTCTTTCAGGTTCTCAACCCGCTGCTGGGCCTCTGAAATAGCGAGATGCGCGGGCTTGCCGCCGAATTTCGAAACCTTGGCCGCCAGTTTATTCGGTGGATTGAATGCCTTGGCCTTTTTGGCCTCCGCTCTTTTCGCGTTTTCTTCTGCCTGTTGCACGTCGGTTCAACCTTTCGCCGGATCTACATCGTAAATGTCCGCATCGGACCGGCGGTTATCGCCGTCGAATTCATCGGTTTCCCGGCGTCTGCGATCAGGACCGAAGAAATCGCCCGCCCGAACATACGACCTCGGGTTTTCGACTACGGAAGCGAGTCTTGAATACAGGGCCTGCGCCGTGACCGGTTTGGCCAGAAACTCGTTTACGCCGAAGTCGCGGGCCTGCAGAACGCGTTTCGATTCGCTGTACCCGGTCAGCATGATGATCGGCATATACTTGTCGGGGCTGTCCGGCCGGTTCCTGATCCAGTCAAGCAATGTCAGCCCGTCACCAGGTTCCATATCCCAATCGCTGATGATCAGGTCGGGCAGAAAGGATTTTGCAGCCTCGAAGCCATCATAGGCATCCCGGGCGATGTTGATATCGGTTATTTCGAAGGATTCCAGTATCCGCTGCACCATCAGGCGCATGAAATTGTTATCTTCAACGACCAGTATTCGAAGTTTGGAAAAATCGTAGTTTTTCGCCATACATGCACTCACGATGCGCCGACCATGCCCCCCGGTCCAGCCGACGCAAATCCCCTAGGGCGCAATCCTATATAGCTTTACGCCAAACGGCAAAAAAAAGTGGAGATGACACATACTTAGGTCGTCTAGCGGGTCGGAACCTTTTCGTCGCCCGAGTAGTCATAGAACCCGCGTCCGGTCTTGCGGCCAAGCCAGCCGGCTTCGACATACTTAACCAGCAGCGGGCAGGGCCGGTACTTGCTGTCGGCAAGATCGGTGTAGAGAACCTGCATGATCGCCAGACAGGTATCCAGACCGACAAAATCGGCCAGTTCAAACGGTCCGAGGGGGTGGTTGGCGCCCAGTTTCAGGGCTGTATCGATGGACGAAACACTGCCGACGCCTTCATACAAGGTGTAGACCGCCTCATTGATCATCGGCATCAGAACGCGGTTGACGATAAAGGCCGGGAAATCTTCAGCCGTCGCGATTGTCTTGCCCAGCCGCTGCAACAGATCGCTGCCGGCTTCAAACGTGGCGTCGGATGTCTGCAGGCCCCGGATCACCTCAACCAGTTTCATCGACGGAACGGGATTCATGAAGTGCAGACCGATGAAACGTTCAGGCCGGTCCGTTGCGGTGGCGAGGCGGGTGATAGAAATTGACGACGTGTTGGTCGCCAGCCACGCTTCCGGCTTCAGATGCGGACAAAGTTCGGTGAAAATCCGGCGCTTGAGGTCTTCGTTTTCCGCAGCCGATTCGATGACGATATCGCAGTCGGAAAAGCCCGAGAAACCGGTGCCTGTTTCGATCAGGTCGAGGGCAGAGGCCCTGTCGGCCTCCGTTATCTCGCCACGGCTAACCAGCTTTTCGAGATTCGCCGCGACCTTTTCGGTCGCGCTCTCCAGCCGTTGATCGTCGACATCGATCATGCGCACATGAATGCCAATCAGCGCACAAACCTGTGCAATGCCATGACCCATCTGGCCTGCGCCAATGACCCCAATCTTTTCCGTCATTCCGAAAAATCCATTGCCAAGAAAAAACCGGCCCCATGGGAGACCATGGAGCCGGTTGATGCAATAGGTTTATGATGCGGTGCAATAGTCCGCATGATCTGTCTTAACCAAGCTCGGCTTCCAGTTCGGGAACGGCCGTGAACAGATCGGCAACCAGCCCGTAATCGGCAACCTGGAAGATCGGTGCTTCGTCGTCCTTGTTGATGGCGACGATCACTTTCGAATCCTTCATGCCGGCCAGATGCTGGATCGCGCCGGAAATGCCGACGGCGATGTACAGATCAGGCGCAACGACCTTGCCGGTCTGGCCGACCTGGTAGTCGTTCGGCACGAAACCGGCATCGACCGCGGCGCGCGAGGCGCCAACGGCGGCGCCCAGCTTGTCGGCGACCCTGTCGAGCATGGCGAAGTTGTCGCCAGACTGCATGCCGCGACCGCCGGAAACAACGATCCGCGCAGAGGTCAGTTCAGGCCGCTCGCTTTCGGTGATCTTCGCGCCCTTGAAGGACGACAGGCCGGAATCGCCTTCGCCGCCGATGGTCTCGACGGAAGCAGACCCGCCTTCAGCTGAAACCGGCTCGAAGGATGTCATGCGGACGGTAATGAATTTTGTCGCATCACTAGATTTAACGGTCGCCATCGCGTTCCCGGCATAGATCGGCCGTTCAAACGTGTCGGCGTCGACAACGGCGGAGATTTCCGAAATCTGCTGCGAGTCCATCAGGGCTGCGGCACGCGGCATCACGTTCTTTCCGAAGGTATTCGCCGGGGCCAGGACATGGGTGTAGTTGGCGGCCAGTTTAACGATAACCGGCGCAACGTTTTCAGCCATCTGGTCTTTCAGTTCCGGTGCGTCGGCGCACAGAACCTTGGACACGCCGTCGATCTTGGCGGCGGCCTCGGCAGCGGCGGCGCAATCGCCGCCAACGCAAAGCGCATGGATATCTCCGCCGATGGCTTTCGCGGCGGCGATGGTGTTCAGTGTGGCGTCTTTGACTTCGGCGCCGTCATGTTCGATCAGGACGAGATTGCTCATAATACTGGATCCTTTCGCCTCAGATGACCTTGGCTTCGTTTTTCAACTTGTCGACGAGTTCGGCGACAGAACCAACCTTGACCCCGGCTTTGCGGGTTGGCGGTTCGGCAACCTTGACCACCGTCAGACGCTTCGAGACGTCTACGCCAAGGTCGTCGGGCGAATAGGTATCGATCGGCTTTTTCTTCGCCTTCATGATGTTCGGCAGTGACGCATAGCGCGGCTCGTTGAGGCGCAGGTCAACCGTCATCGCGGCGGGCAGTTTGACGTTGATTTCTTCCAGACCGCCATCAACTTCACGGGTGACGTTCATCGATCCGTCCTGCATTTCAACTTTCGAGGCGAAGGTTGCCTGCGGCCAGCCCATCAGCGCCGACAGCATCTGGCCGGTCTGATTGGAATCATCGTCAATCGCCTGCTTGCCGAGGATCACCAGGCCGGGGCCTTCCTTCTCGACAACGGCTTTCAGGATTTTCGCAACCGCCAGCGGTTCGATATCAGCATCGGCTTCCACGAAAATACCACGGTCTGCGCCCATCGCGAGGGCGGTACGGATGGTTTCCTGGCTCTGCGTCGGGCCAATCGAAACGGCGATGACTTCTTCGGCTGTGCCGGCCTCTTTCAACCGGATCGCCTGTTCAACGGCGATTTCATCGAAGGGGTTCATCGACATTTTGACATTTGCGGTTTCGACACCCGATTGATCCGCTTTGACGCGAATTTTCACGTTGTAGTCGACGACCCGTTTGACGGGGACCAGGACTTTCATGTTTGCGATTCCCTAAAGGTTCGAGGGGGTATTTTGTGGTCACAATTCGGGCGTGGTTTTGAAGTTTCTACGGCGAATAGTCAAGGCAGGAAGTGGCGTTTACTGGTCAGTTTGCGACAGCGAGCGACAAATCGGCCAGGCAAAACTGTTTTTCCGGCTTGATATCAAAGATTCTTACCCGGACCCGCCGTCCAGGCTGCGACATGATTGACCTGCGATTTGCGGCGGGCGATTTCTCCATCCGGGGCAAGATGCCAGTCCCACCGCGCAACCGGATCGCCAAGCTGCTGATCCGCCAGAATTTCGGTTTGAACTGTTTCACCCTTCTTCGTTTCCGTCCGCGCTGCGTCGCCGATCAGAACCCGAACCGAATCGAAACTGTTGAGCCAGTCGATATGCCGGGCGATCAGGTTGAAATTCAGTTCTGCCGACCGATCAGGATCAAGATTGACGCGGCGGCCTAACTGGCGAAGCGGGATGACCGAAAGCTGCGAGATAACATTCGCCGATATAACCAGGTCGACGCCGGGCTGGCTGAGGAAGTAAGCCGGCACCGAAACATGGTTCGGCCAGTGACCTTTCGACGCCAGGGTCGCGATATCCGTCAGATCGCCATGCACCGTTCGCAGTGTCCGGCTGGTCAGGGCTGCGGCGCGGATGTTCCAGGGGTGGATCGCATCCAGCAGGAAAACCTTTTCGAATCTTTCGGCAAGGTCATCCAGCGGCAGATCGAACCCGTAGCCGGAACCGGCGACAATAGCGGTTCTGTGCGACGGGCAGGCGTCGATGGCGTCACGGATAATCTGTTTGCACCGGTCAAGATGTGGCTGCCATGCCGCGCGGTTGCGGCGGTAGCGCGCATGATAGCCCATGGTTTCGAATGGATAGCCGCAGGTTCTCGCCCAGCGTGGACAGGGCGTTACCAGATATTCCAGCGCTTCGAGAATCACGCTGCTGGCCGATCAGCGATTGGCGCCAGGCGTCCACAACACATCGGCCTTGCCGCCGTCGTTGCAATGCCGGGAAAGAACAAACAGCAGGTCTGACAGACGGTTCAGGTATCTCACAACCGGTTCGCCGACCGGTTCGGCGCGCGCCAGTTCGACAACCTCGCGCTCGGCGCGGCGTGTTACTGTCCGCGCAAGATGCAGATAGGCCGATGCGGCCGACCCACCGGGCAGCACAAAGCTTTTCAGTGTATCAAGCGGTTCGTTGTAGGCGTCGATTTCCCGTTCCAGCCGCTCGACCTGCTCCTGGGTAACCCGCAATGCTTCCTGACGGCGTTGCTTGCCTTCCGGTGTGCACAAATCCGCACCCAGATCGAACAGGTCATTCTGGATGCGGGCCAATGTTTCGTCGGCATCCGCTTCGGTGTGCAGCCGGGCAAGCCCGATACAGGCATTCGCTTCGTCGACACTGCCATAGGCCGCAACACGAATATCATCCTTCACCCGGCGAGATCCGTCGCCTAGCGACGTCTCGCCGGCGTCGCCGCCGCGGGTATAGATTTTGGACAGGGTTACCATGGTGTTTGCCTGTTGCTCCGGCCGGCTCAGCCGCCCTGGCGCATCAGAAAGAGACCGAGGGCGAACATCGCCAGGGCGAACATTTGCGCCACGATCCGCATCCTCATCAAACGGTTGCCCCATTTGGCGTTGAATTCACCGCCCCGCACCATCGCGAAAAGACCTGTCGCCAGAATGCCGACGGTCAGGCCCATACCGATGATCATCAAGATTATTGCTGCTGCTGTCATGGGTTCGATATAAGCGATGCGGAAAGTCTTTTCCACCGCTACTTTTTCTGTGGTGCGGGATTACTGGGGCGACGGAACCGCGATGTAGGTTTTGTAGTGATCCAGCGTGACCCAGAACAGCCATTGCCCGGGCTGTCCTTCGACATATATCAGACGCCGGGCATTGCGTTTGCCGCAGGCATAATCCAGATCGGCGATCCGGTAGTCGCCTTCATACGTCCGCGGCAGCAATCCTTCACGGTTTTCAAATGGATAGGCGCCGATCGCCAGCCCGGTTTCGATCTGGCACAGGTCACTTCCCGGGTTCCAGCCGCGCGCTTCTGCTTCGTCTTTCCGCAGGTAGCAGGAAGGCGCATGCCCGGTTTCCAGAATACTGCCGATCGTCCCGAGAAAGGCGCGCACTCGGTCGAGGCCGATCTGCGACGCAAAGTCGCGCAATTTCTGTTCGTAGGCCGGTGAAACAGGATATGTGGATCCGCAGACAACCGGTTCCGCCGCCCAGACCCGACCAGGCAGGACAAGCAGAAGGCAGGCAATAAAAAGCAGATGCCGAAGAGACAGATCCATCAATCGAACAGGGGTCAGTCGCGGGTTTTGGTCGGTGGCTGGCGTTTCAGGCCGCGGCCGCTCTTTGTGGTCTTGTCTCTGGGTTTGCGGCGTGCTGCCGCACCCGGAAACCGCAGCACGTTGTCAGGCGTCGGTTTCGCTACGACGATCATGCTGTCGAGATACCCTTCGGCTGCGGCGCGTTCGAACCGCTGCGTTGCGGCGACACCTTCGAATACTTCGCCATAGCCCAGCGGATAAATCGCGTTATACCCGCCGTGGCGGTATCGGATAAGGCAACTCGGACGACGGCCATAAGCCCACAAATCTGACATCTGCAACCTCCTGTCGTTGCCTTCCCAAACGGAAGCATGATCTGCAACACGTGGCATGCTTTATCGCCCGGTTCAAGGGCATATGCATGACAACACAATGATTCGCTTTGCGAAGGATACAGTTGGTTCCGGCTGCCGCAACGCCGCGCCGGCGACGCAACGCGCTTGCCTTGCCTGGCGATGGAAAGCTAAAGGCAGGGGATGGAAATCGTTATCAACGTGATCGGGCCGGTCTTCGGTATCGTAATTATGGGCTATGCGGCGACGAAAGTCGGCTGGTTCAGTCAGTCTGCGGCTGACGGTCTGGCGCGCTTCGTGTTTGACTTTGCGATCCCGATATTTCTGTTTCGGACGTTGGCGACAAGTCCGCTGCCGGACAGTTTTCCGCTCGATCTGTTCGCGACATACTACATCGGATGTTACGGCGGCTATGCGGCCGGCGTGCTTGTCGGGCGGTTTGTGTTCGGACGCGACTGGATGGGCGCGGTGCTGACGGGCCTGGCCTGTTCGTTCGGCAATACCATCCTGCTGGGCGTGCCCCTGGTGTTGCGGGCGTTCGGCGATGAAGGCGCGGTGCCGATGTTTCTGATCCTCTCGGTGCATGGCCTGACCCTTTTCACTGCAACGACCCTGTTCATGGAACTTGCGAACAAGGGTGACACATCGTTTGCGGCGCTGCCGTTGAAAATTCTGCGCAACATGGCGTCGAACCCGATCATTCTGGGCCTTGCCGGCGGTCTTGCCGCCAATCTGGTCGGTTTCACGCTGCCGGGCATCATCGACGATGTCGGCCGGCTGATGCAGGCTGCTGCAAGCCCGTGCGCGCTGTTTGCGCTGGGAGCGACCGTAGCGCGGTTCGGTTTTGCCGGACGCCTGACCCAGACCGGCGTTGTCATGCTGATCAAGATGATCGCCATGCCGTTGACGGTCTGGCTGCTGGCCACCAGGGTTTTCGACCTGGAACCGCTCTGGGCGATGGTCGCAACGCTGATGGCGGCACAACCCTCCGGCGCCAATGTCTATCTGTTCGCATCCCGGTACGGAACAGCAACGGCCATCGCTTCGTCGACGGTATTCCTGTCGACCGCCGCATCCGTCATCACAATCAGCGTGTTGCTTTATTCTTTCGGACTGACCGGGTAGAAGAACCGCGATCTCAACTATCCGGCCGGGAGAGCGAAAATGGGTAAGCAGTCAGGTCACGCAGGGTTTCGCCGCCATATCGAGCTTTGCAACAATGCCGACATTGGACGGTATCTGCCGCTGGTCGTCGGTCAGGAACGGCTGGGATGGGTTCGTCGAGATCGCCTTGAACGATTGCGTGAATTCACCACCGCATTCGAAGTGTTCGGACATGGTATCCGAATGAACGGCGCCCTGCCGGATGCCGATGCCCGCACCGCCGCCCTGGCGGATGTTGCGGAAGGGCTGGCCGCGTCGGGCGATATCACCAAGGTTCGCGACGAACTGTATCCGGCCATGCCGATCTGGGGGCAGACGCCGCGGTTTCTGTTCGACCGGGCGCTGGCGCCGTATTTCGGTCTGCGTGCATATGGTGTTCATCTGAACGGCTATGTCCGCAAGACGGACGGTCTGCACCTCTGGATCGGTCGGCGCGCAGCAGACAAACTGGTTGCGCCCGACATGCTGGACAATACCGTCGCAGGCGGGCAGCCGGCCGGCCTGTCGCTGCGCGATAACCTGATCAAGGAATGTGCGGAAGAAGCGTCCATTCCCGCCGATATGGCGAACCAGGCGCTTGCCGTCGGTTGCACGACCTACGTCTATGAAACAGAAGCCGGGGTCAAACCCGACTGCATGTTCTACTATGATCTGGAAATGCCGGCCGATTTTGTGCCACAAAACACCGATGGCGAAATCAGCGAGTTTTTCCTGATGCCTGCCGGCGAGGTGATGCGGATCGTCCGCGAGACCGATGATTTCAAATTCAACTGCAATCTTGCCCTGATCAGCTTCTTCATCCGGCATGGGTTGATCGATCCGGATTCAGAGCCCAACTACGCCTTTCTGTGCGAAGGGTTGGGGGCGGGACGTCCCGCCACAAAGGACTGACAGGCGCGGCTACGGTGCCGGCTGGCCGCTGAACCCGGCCAGCGCGCGCACCTCGGCCGGCGTTTTACCTGCCTCACGCAAAGCGGCAATGGTCAGCGACCGTTGCCGTTTCGACAGGCGTTCGCCATCCGCATCGGTCAGAACCCTGTGATGGTGATAGGCGGGTTCCGGCAGGCCGAGCAGCGATTGCAGAATTCGGTGAATGGCGGTCGCTTCCAGCAGGTCTGCACCGCGCGTCACCAGTGATATATGCTGTAGCCCGTCATCGACGGTGACAGACAGGTGATAGCTGGTCGGCACATCCTTGCGCCCCAGCACCACGTCGCCGCAGGCGGCGGGGTCGACCGCGATCACCCCGTGTTCCCGGTCGGTAAAGGATAACGGGCCGACCATCCGGGCCGCTTTTTCCATATCGAGGCGCAGCGCCGGCTGCTCTCCTGCGGCTTCCCGCTCGGTTATGTCCGCCCGGCTCAGAGTCTTGCAGGTGCCAGGGTAAAGCGGGCCATCCGGTCCGTGCGGGGCACTGGCGGATGCCGCGATTTCCTTGCGGGTGCAGAAACACGGATAGATCAGCCCGCCTTCCTCCAGTGAATGCAGAAAATGCTCGTACAGGCTGAAATGCTCCGACTGCCTTCGCACCGGCCCATCCCATTCGATGCCCAGCCATTCCAGATCGCGGTAGATGGCGTCTTCGAATTCAGGGCGGCATCGCCCCTGGTCGATGTCTTCGATACGCAGCAGAAACCGGCCGCCGGCGTTGCGCGCTGCCTGTTCCGCAAAAAGGGCGGAATAAACGCTGCCAAGATGCAGCAGCCCGGTCGGGCTGGGGGCGAAGCGCGTTGTTGCCGGCGGCATGTTCGGCTGGGCGCCGGCAGTGTGAAGACTATCGGTCATGGCGTTCCGACTTGCTTTTTCGCACCGGCAAAGTCAACTGGATGGAC
Organism: uncultured Flavobacteriaceae bacterium; assembly: GCA_964352715.1. Lineage (GTDB taxonomy): Bacteria > Pseudomonadota > Alphaproteobacteria > UBA8366 > Aestuariispiraceae > JAVKBW01. Next base: position 74,317 of record CAYGSU010000005.1, read on the forward strand.
GGAGCGGTGCAATGATTGACGACACCATGATTCGAACCGGTATGGCGGCGCTGTCCGCCTGCGACGACGATGTTCGGCGCGGCGTTGACCGCGTCGGCCTGCCGTCGGCGCGCGGCCGTGACCCGGGTTTCGGGTCGCTTCTGTCGGCAATCGTTTCGCAGCAGGTCTCCAGGGAAGCCGCCGCCGCAATCTGGGGCCGGGTGCAGGCCCTGATGCCGACGGGATTGCCCGTAGAGTTTCTGTCGCATGACGATGACACTTTGCGCGGCGCCGGTCTGTCGCGTCCGAAAGTCGTCTATGCACGGGGATTGGCCGAGGCGATCGATACTGGTGTGCTGGATATGGAAGCGCTGGCCGCAATGCCGGATGAAGCGGTGATCGACGCCCTGTCGTCCCTGAAGGGGATCGGTCGCTGGACGGCGGAAGTTTACTGCCTGCATGCACTGGGCCGGCCTGATATCTTCCCCGCTGACGACCTTGCCCTGCTGGAAGCATTGCGGCGGCTTAAAGGGCTGGGCGAACGGCCGAAGCCAAAACAGGCGCGTGCAATGATTGCGCACTGGGCTCCCTGGCGAAGTGTCGGTTCGGTTTTTCTTTGGCATTATTATCGGGGCGCACCGCAATAGCGCCGGTCGACTTGCCGGATCTGCTGCTGAGTCTGTCTGCATGGCATTTTGCTTACAAAATGATGATAATTTTAAACCGGCGGGTGCTAAAACTTGTGTATAAAAAAGGAATCCGTCTAGTATTTGCGCATCATTCAAGTAAGGGCGTTGGCAGTTTGCAAATCGACGCAAGAAAAAGGATGGTAAAAGATGACGGTCGCTTTCGAACAACAGCCCACTCTGGTGTTGAATGCCGACTTCAGGCCGTTGAGCTATTTCCCGCTTTCGGTCTGGTCCTGGCAGGATACGGTAAAGGCTGTGATCGCCGACCGCGTATCGGTGCTTAGCGAATACGATACCCAGATTCACAGCCCCAGCTTCGCGATGGCCCTGCCCAGCGTTATCGCGCTGCGCGACTATATCAAACCCGGAAGAAAGCCTGCTTTCACAAGGTTCAATGTGTTTCTGCGCGACCGGCTGGTGTGCCAGTATTGCGGCGAACCCTACCCGGCACATGAACTGACCTTCGATCATGTGGTGCCGCGCAGCCAGGGTGGCCGCACCACCTGGCAAAATGTCGTGTCCGCGTGTTCAGCCTGCAATCTTCGCAAGGGCGGTCGAACACCCAGGCAGGCCGGCATGCCGCTGCTGGCCGAAGCGGTAGAACCCAGCACTTATATCCTGCTTGAGCATGGCCGGTCGTTCCCGCCGAATTTTCTGCACGAAAGCTGGAACGATTACCTTTACTGGGATACCGAACTGGAACGGTAATCCCGCTTCCGACCCGCGATTCACATTTGTTTTGCCTGGGGAATGGGATTGGTTTATGCCGGTTCCGCCATGGTGAAAATTCCTGACCTTGATGACAAAGGCTTGCGGCAATCGCTCTGGGCGGCGACCGCTGAACCGGCGCCTGATTGCCCGCCGCTTGCCGGAGAGCGAAAGGCCGATGTGCTGGTTGTCGGCGCGGGGTTCGCGGGCCTGTCGGCAGCCTTGCATCTGGCTGAAAAGGGCGTCGACGTCGTTGTTCTTGAAGCGGTCGAGCCGGGGTGGGGCGCATCGGGCCGCAACGGGGGTCAGGTTATCTCCGGCCTGAAGGATGATCTGAGCGGTTTGGAAAAACAGTTCAGGCCGGATCAGATCGAGCGAATGAAGGCGTTTGCCCGCACGACAGGCGATGTGCCTTTCAAGCTGATTGAAAAACACGGCATTGCCTGCGATGCGGTCCGCGCCGGCTGGATTCAGGGCGCCCACGGTCCCGCAGCCGCTGACCAGATGCGCCGCAAGGCCGAAACGCAGGCCGCGGCCGGCGGCGATGTCGCCTTTCTGGACGCTGATGATGTGCAACGGCTGACTGGTACACGCTGGTATCACGGCGCATTTCTCGATCGCCGTGGCGGTACTTTGCAGCCGTTGAGTTATGCCCGCGGCTTGGCCAGGGCGGCCATCAGTGCCGGTGTCGAACTGCACGGATACTCGCCGGTTGTCTCGCTTGATCGTCAGGACGGGGTCTGGCTCGCGAAAACAGAATCCGGCGCATCGTGCCGCGCCGAGAAGGTGCTGCTGTGCACTAACGGGTATTCCGATCTGGCGAACCTTGTACCGCAGATCACTCAGTCGGTCGTGCCGTTCTACAGCTACCAGTGCGCGACGGCACCGCTGTCTGACAATCTTCGCAAGTCAATTCTGACAGAGGGGCACGGCGTATCGGAAACCCGACGTGTCCTGAGCTATTTCAGGCTCGATTCCGAAGGCCGGTTCCTCATGGGCGCGCGCGGTGCAATTGACGGATCGCTGGAAAACTCCGCGTTCAATCTCGCCCGAGAACGGCTGGCCCAACTCTTTCCGGTGTTGCGTGATGAGCCGCTGGAATACTTCTGGAACGGCCGTGTCGCCGTAACGACCGACCATCTGCCCCGGTTCGTCGAACCGACGCCCGGTCTGCATGCGGCGCTGGGATGGAATGGCCGCGGCGTTGCGATGACCAGCGCCATGGGACCTGTCATCGCCGACTGGCTGACCGGAAAACCGGGTGACGAATTGCCGGTTCCTGTTACCAGGGTGCGGCCTATTCCGTTTCACGGCATGCGGCTCGTGGCGGCAAGGATGATCGTCGGCTGGAAGGATTTTCAGGACAAACGGGAACGCAAACCGGCCGCTTGAGAAACGTCCTAGATGCGCTCTGAGAGCCAGATCGCCAGTTTCGATGCCCGCTTGATGGCAGCACTCAGCACCGGGTAGCCAACCGCCTGCTCGGCGCCGTGTTCGTAGCCGATGTCGCGATGTTCAAGCTCTTCCGCCCTGAATTCCTCGATCGTGGCTTTGAGATCGGCTTCGTCTTCTCCCAGCCGATTTGCCTGAGTGGCATAGTGTTCGTCGATCACTTCCTCTACCGCCACCGTACAGGCCATGGCCGCCTTTTCGCCCATCAGGGCGGTGGCTGCGCCAAGCGCATAGCCGGCGACATGCCAGATCGGCGTTAATGCCGTCGGGCGTACCCGGCGGTCGATGATCATCTTGCTGAACGTGTCGAGGTGACGCTGTTCCTGTTCGGCCATTTCACGGATGACCGGCCCGCTCGGTCGGTTTGCCAGAATGGAAAGCTGGCCGGCGTAAATGCGGGCGGCGCCGTATTCCCCCGCCTGGTCGACGCGTATCATCGCGCTGACATCGCTTGCCGGTTTCGGGTCACCCGGCAGATAGGCCGGTCCCGGCTTTACAGACGTATTGCGGTCGGTCGTGGTCACTTGCGTTCTCCGTTTATCAATACGGCCAGAACATAGGCAGTCGTCGCCAGTGATATCAGCGCGTTATACGCGGCCATAGACAGGCCGAAGAATGACCACGCCACTTCATCGCAGCGCGGTGGCGGCGCTTCCGTCAGCATTGAAGATAGATCCGAAAGACTGGTCGGCAAGGAAGACCCGGTACAAGAAGCCGGACCCTGCCAGTAGCCGTATTCGACGCCGACATGAAACCCGGCCACGCCGGCCCCTGACAGGATGCAAACGGCCGCCAGGGCGGAGGTAACGTTCTGCAATCGCGGCTTCCGGCCCAGGTAGCAGCCGGCGGCCGATATGCCGAGGGCAAGCCACCAGGCGAGCCGCTGATATTCGCATAACTGGCAGGGTGCCAGACCATCGACATATTCGAAGTAATAGGCGCTGCCCAGCATCGACGCACTGGTCAGCATGATAAGCAGCGGCATGTAAGCCGGCAGCAACCAGGTTTCCGCTTCAAGCAGTTTGTTCATGGATCGACCGTCCAACCTACAGGGCAAGTTTCAGCGCAACAAATCCGCCGACCAGCAAAATGAAGAATACCGCCGTCATCAGGCCGAACCGTTCTTCAATCAGACGGCGGACACTTGGTCCGAACCGCCAGAGCAAAGCCGCGACCAGAAAGAACCGAACACCGCGGCTACCGATGGACGCCAGCATGAAGGTTGTAAAATCAAGATGCAACGCACCCGATGCGATGGTGACGATTTTATAGGGCAGAGGCGTCAAGCCGCCACCGATAACGATCAGCCAACCATGTTCCGTGAAGGCATCGGCCAGATTGTCCAGCGCATCGGCATGGCCATAGAATTCAGCGATCGGGCGACCGATCGTATCCATCAGCCCATAGCCGATGTAATAGCCGAATGCGCCGCCTGCGACACTGGCGATCGTGCAGACAAACGCGATGTGAAAGGCGCGATGCCGCGCAGCCAGTATCAGCGGGATCAGCAGAACATCGGGCGGGATGGGAAAGAAACTGCTTTCAATGAAGGAAACGGCGGCCAGCCACCAAATCGCATGCCGGTGGCCGGCAAGACTCATCGTCCAGTCGTATAGCCGCCGCAACGGCGAAAGTAGAGCCTGGACCATTTATGCCGGTTTCCTTGAGAAAACAGATGACCCGTTGTCCCGAATTTCGTGCAACTATTCAACCCGGCAGTTTCCGGGACATCTATTGGTATCAATTTGCGTGCTTTTTATGAACCAGCCCTTGCTCGCGAATCGTGTTTCCTGTACCAAAGATCAAGGAAAAACAGGGATTTTCTTCACATTGCCCAAGGTTCTGTCGGAATTGCCGGCACAAAGGTACAGGGGAGGCGCAAGGTCTCTGTGGAATCGAGTCTAATGCTAGTTAGTGGTAATTTCTCTGGATTGGTCTCACGCTTCTGTTCACTCAAGGGGACATAATTTAATGGCACGTAATAAAATTGCGCTTGTCGGCGCGGGAAATATCGGTGGTACGCTTGCACTGCTTGCGGGGTTGAAGGATCTTGGCGACGTCACTCTGTTCGACATCGTCGATGGTGTTCCTCAGGGCAAGGCGCTGGATATTGCGCAGAGCGCGCCGGTTGAAGGGTTCGACGCTTCCGTAAAGGGCGCGAATTCCTACACCGGAATCAAGGGTGCTGATGTCGTAATCGTCACGGCGGGTGTTGCGCGCAAGCCGGGCATGAGTCGCGACGACCTTATCGGCATTAACACCAGCGTTATGAAATCGGTCGGCGAAGGCATCAAGAAAAATTGCCCGAACGCCTTTGTGATCTGCATCACCAACCCGCTCGATGTGATGGTTGGCGTTTTGCAGCGCGCTGCGGGTCTGCCGACGAACAAAGTGGTCGGCATGGCCGGTGTTCTGGATTCGGCGCGTTTCAGATGTTTCCTGGCGGAAGAGTTCCGCGTATCGGTCGAAGACGTATCGGCCTTCGTTCTCGGCGGCCATGGCGACACGATGGTGCCGCTGGTCCGTTATTCGACGGTCGCAGGCATTCCGGTTCCCGATCTCGTGAAAATGGGCTGGTCGACCAAGAAGCGCATCGCCGATATCGTTCAGCGGACGCGCGATGGCGGGGCTGAAATCGTCGGCCTGTTGAAAACCGGGTCGGCCTACTATGCGCCGGCGGCATCGGCGATTGAAATGGCTGAATCCTACCTCAAGGACAAGAAGCGGCTGCTGCCCTGTGCTGCGTACTGCAACGGTCCATACGGGTTGAAGGGTCTGTATGTCGGCGTGCCGGTTGTGATCGGTGCGGGTGGCGTTGAACGGATTGTCGAAATCAAACTGTCGGCGCCGGAACGCAAGATGTTCCAGAAGTCGGTCGATGCGGTCGTGACCCTAAATGCCGTCGTTGCCAAGCTCGGCAGTGGCAGCAAGACCACAGCGAAAAAGGCATCCGCCAAGAAGGCGTCTGCGAAGAAGGCGTCTGCAAAGAAGGCATCTGCAAAGAAGGCGTCGGCAACGAAGG